>NZ_JCAMPD010000016.1:0-61469 GCF_059511845.1 Flavobacterium sp. PLA-DH12 | reverse complement strand
AAATAGTTCCTCTCTAATGTACAATCTTGACTATTATTTCTCATCGTAACAAAATTTATTAAATTTAAATTTTGTTACCGAAATATCTAACCTTTACAATTTCGACGAAGGAGAAATCTCCACGAGTAACTCTACAAAGATTGGCAACTTACGAGATGGAGCTTCTTACGAAGATTTCTCCTTCGTCGAAATGACAAACTGTATGGTAAAACTTTGTCAAAGTTTGAAACTTTGACAAAGTTGCTACACGTATTATTCTTCTATCTTACGAACTCGGTCTAACCAAGTAAACTTCAATACCGTAGTTGTCACTAAGAAAACTACCAAAGCAACTCCAGCTTTCGGATAATCTCTGATAATGAAATAAATTGGAAGCAGAATCATACTTGACTGCCAAATAATACCAATTACACAATTCATCATATCTAAATAGAAATCATTATTTTTTTGGAAAGACTGATCTTCCGCTTTTAATTGTTTGTAAACTGGAGTCCAGAATCCCCAAGGTCTAACGTTGCTGTAGAACGATTTTAGAACTTCCATATCTGTTGGTTTGCTTAAGTAAGTTCCTAAAAGGCAACCCAAAATTGACATTCCAAAAATTAATGGGAATAAGTAGATTGATGGTACTTGCGAAAGGTCATGCAAGAATGTTCCCGCTGCTAAATTTCCTTTGTTTTGATCTAAAATGAATTGAAGAGAAGCTGCAATTAATCCACCGACCATTCCCCAGAAATAACCCCATCCGTTAAAACGCCACCAAATCCATTTTAAGAAGTTGGCTGCAACGTATCCTCCGTATAAAGCACTTGTTATCCAAAGTGTTAATGAGTTGATTGAATCTGCAAAGAATCCCATGAAAACTCCAAGACCAACAACCAAGAAAGAAGAAATCTGACTTACTTTAATATAGTGTTTGTTTGAAGCAACTGGTTTGAAATATTTTTTATAAATATCATTTACAATATAAGCTGGTCCTGCATTTACGAAAGCTGAGAATCCAGACATGAAAGCTGCTAATAAACCTGCTAGAAGAATTCCTTTAATACCAACTGGAATATAAAGATTCACCACTTTTGGCATCAACAATTCTAAATCTGCTCCTGTAAGATTAACATTTGCATTTAATTCTGGTGCAAGGTTTACTAATGCAATAACCACAATTCCTGTGATTAATAAATATCTCGGAATAAATAAAATCAAGTTCGTGAAACCACTCATGTAAGCTGCTTCTTTTACCGATTTTGTAGAAAGAACACGTTGTAAATCATAACTTGGAGTTGGTCCTGCAACACTCGCGAAAAATCCTTTGAATAAAGTCATTCCAATGAAAGCGCCGAACATTTTGTAACCTTCAGTATCAATTAATCTGTTGAAAGTTTCGAATTTATCGCTCCATTGCGTTTCAAATTCCCATCCGAAGAAAACATTTTTCCATTCTGGCGTAATAACCGAATTGATTTGAATATCTGTATAATTGATGAATGCATAACCCGCGATTAAAACTCCGGCAACAATCATAATAATATATTGCACTACTTCTGTCGCAACTACAGAAAACATTCCGCCTTTAACCGTATAAATTGTAGTTAAAAAAATGATTAACAATGCATAAGCTTGTTCTGAAGTCAAGAAAACAGAACCATTCATGTGAACTGTTAAATCCCAAGGAAGAATGATGGTTACAAATTTTCCGATTCCAACAAAGAAATAAGCAATGAAACCAATTGTAGAAATAATAGCAAAAATAGCTACAATAATATGCGATGCTTTTCCAGCTTTGTCGCTTCCAAAACGAGTTAAAATCCATTCAGATCCCGTCATTACTTTTGATCTTCTAATCCAGACTGCGAGGAACATCATGACAAAAATCTGATTCCAGATTGGCCAAAGCCACATAAACATGAAACTTTTTACGCCATATAAAAATAAAACTCCAATCATCCAGGAAGTTCCTGAAACATCAAACATTCCTGAGCCATTGCTCAATCCTAAGAAATACCATTTGATTGATTTCCCTCCAAGGAAATAATCATCAAGTCCTTTTGATGCTTTTCTTGAAATCCAGATTCCGATACCGACCGAAAGTACGATATAGATTAAAATGATTGATACGTCTATAATGTTCATTAAGTTATTTATTTTGAATTAGTTAGTTTAGACCCCAGTTTTGGTTTGGCTGTGCTCCCATTACAAAATGAAGTACACCGCCTTTTTGCATTTCTTGGTGAGAAATGGCTGTTTTATTAAATGTTTTTCCGTTTAAAGTAGCCGATTGGATATAGAAATTTTTGTCTGAAACATTTTCTGCTTCAATTACAAAAGTTTTTCCGTTTGGAAGATTTAAAGTTGATTTCTCAAAAATCGGACTTCCAATTTCGTATTCTCCCGAAGCTGGATTCATTGGATATAATCCCATTGAACTAAATACATACCAAGCCGACATTTGACCGCAGTCTTCGTTTCCGCTCAAACCATTTGCTGTGGTATTGTATTGCGTATCCAAAATATGACGCACCCAATATTGTGTTCTCCAAGGCTGTTTGGCATGATTAAACATATAAGCAATATGATGGCTAGGTTCGTTTCCATGTGCATATTGTCCGATCAAACCAGAAATATCTGCTGAAACATTGTTTCCTGTAATCTCAGAACTCTCTGTAAATAGTTGTTCTAAACGTTTTGTGAAAGTGGCATTTCCGCCGTGAAGCTTAATGAATTCATCTACATTATGAGGCACAAACCAGCTGTGCTGCCAAGCATTTCCTTCAGTATAATCTGTATGTTCTCTGTGGTTGGAGTGTTTTGGGTCGAAAGGCTCGTTCCAAGATTTTCCATCTTCCGATTTTCCTCTCATGAAACCAGATTTCGAATCAAATAAATATTCGTAAGCTTTTGAACGTTTAGAGAAAAACTCATAATCAGCTGTTTTTCCTAATGCTTTTGCCATTTGCGCTACACACCAGTCGTCGTAAGCATATTCTAAAGTAATCGTAACTGATTCATCTAATAAATTGTACGGAATGTAACCGTATTTTTTGTAGAAATTCAATCCGCGTTCGTCTTGCATCATTGTCGCTTTCATTGCTTCAAAAGCTTTTTCGGCATCAAAACCTTTAATACCTTTTAGATAAGCATCAACAATAACTGGAATCGAATGATATCCTGTCATGGTATTGGTTTCATTTGCATATAAAGTCCAAACCGGAAGAATCTTTTTAGTTTCGTAATACGCTAACATTGAATTAACTAAATCGGAAACTTTTGTTGGTTCTAATATTGTCAGCAATGGATTCTCTGCTCTAAAAGTATCCCAAAGTGATAAAGTAGAATATGCCGTATAATCTTTAGCAGTAATAATTTTATCGTCTTCTCTTCTAAACTGACCGTTTTTATCGCTGTAAGTCACTGGCGCAACTTGAGCATGATATAAAGCCGTATAGAAAATAGTTTTAAGAGAATCAACTGGAGTTTCTACCGTAATTTTGCTTAAAGCTTTGTTCCAATCTGAAGATGCTGAAGCTTTTACTTTTTCAAATTCCTGATCTTTATCTAAATTGTCTTTTGCGTTTTCAACACTAACAGAAGATAGCGCCACTTTTACACCCAATTCTTTAGAGTTTTTAGAATCAAAGAACAATTGTAAAGCCGTATTTTCGCCTTCAGCATTTGAACCTGAAACTACTTTTTTATCAGCAGTAATAATAGATTCTGTAATGGGTTTAGAAAACTTCGCTACAAAAAACACTTTCTGATTTTTTGCCCAGCCTGTACTGTAACGGTATCCGCTAATAGTGTTGGCATCTTCAATTTTGATAGACGTTTTTACCGCTTTGTCCCAGTTAATAGCGAAACCTAAATCAACAACAACAGATTGTGTATCGTTATTATTATAGGTATACTTATGGTATGCGGTTCTTTGCGTAGACGTTAATTCTACATTGATTTTAGGATCTTCAAGAAAAACTTGGTAAGAACCCGGTGTTGCTTTTTCGTTAACATGATTGTATTTTGATTTATACGGAAGGAAATCGCGTGAAGCGGCTTTGGCGGTTAAGTCTAATTTTTTGTTTGTCGGCATAAATAAAATATCTGCCAAATCACCGATTCCTGTTCCGCTTAAGTGTAAGTGACTAAAACCCGAAACTATTGAGTCAGAATAATGGTAACCAGAACACCAATCCCAGCTTGAAATTCCATTATCTGGACTCACTTGCAGCATCCCAAACGGAACTGTCGCGCCAGGATACGTATGCCCGTGACCGCCAGTACCAATAAAAGGATCTACATAATTTGTTGCAAAACTTTTTGGATCTTTGTTTTTATCTACTTTTATTTTGCAACTTGCAATAAAAATTACCGTTAAAGAGAGCAGAGTAATTTTCCTCATATCAAAACAATATTAATTTAACTTTAAATTTAGATAAATTCAACTTTTACCAAAATATTTTTAGACGGACGACATTTAAACAGCTCTAAACATCAAAAAATAGTAACAAACGACATTTTATACTCTCGATATGATTTTCAACTCAAGCAAATCTTACAGCTTACCTGTGCGCTACCATGTTTACTTCTGGCTGACCTATTTTGTGTTCAATACATTCCGATGGGGAAGTTATTTTAACGATTACCTCTACTCTCTAAAAACCACTTTACTTGGATTTCCAATTCACATGGCATTATGTTATCTGAATATTTTGGTTTTAATGCCACATTTCGTTTATAAAAAAAAATACTTCCTATATATAGTAACTGTATTGTCGGCGATTTTTATCATGGTGGTTTTAAAATTCAACTTAACTTATTTATTAATCACTCATAACGTTTGGCCAGAAGGTCCGCAGACCATTAATACCCTTACATTAAACTATACGATTGATATGATGATGGGCGAATTGTATGTAATGACGTTTGTTACAGCAATTAAAATCACGCTCGATTTATTACAGGAACAAAGACGTGTAACCGATCTAGAAAAATCGCAATTGGAAACAGAACTTCTGTTTTTAAAATCTCAGATTTCACCGCACTTTTTCTTTAATACTTTAAATAACATTTATTCGCTTTCTGTAGAAAAGTCCAACAAGACTCCGAAAATCGTTTTAAAACTTTCAGAATTAATGCGTTATATGCTTTATGAAACAAAAGAAAAGAAACAGTCTTTAGAGAATGAAATTCTTTGCATTCAGAATTATTTGGATTTGGAAAGAATTAGAAACGGAGAACGTTTGGAAGTCGATATGTCTATTTCGGGAGATATACATGATAAAGAAATTTCTCCCGTCTTACTTTTGACTTTCGTCGAAAATGCATTCAAGCATGGCGTTAACAAAAATACTGGAAATGTTCTCATTGATATCAGATTTAAAGTAAAAGGTGATTATTTATATTTCACAATTTCAAACCCTATGCCCGAAATTACCGTACATAAAGATAATTTTAACAAGGCAAGTGGTATAGGTATAGAAAATGTCAAAAAAAGACTTGAACTGGGATATAATAAAAATGACTATAAGCTTTCATTTAAAAATAAAAAGAATATTTTTGTCGTTAAACTAGTTATAAAAGTCACTTAAGCCCTAGCTTTTATCGGTTTAGAAAACTATACCTACAAAAAACCAAATATCGGCCTAAATAATATTTACAAATGAAAATAAAGTGTTTAATTATCGATGATGAGCCATTGGCAATAAACGTTATTAAAAATTATATTGAACAGATTGAGGATTTAGAATTAGTAAACACTTTTAGTAATTCTATTGAAGGATTAAATTTCTTAAAGAACAATACCATTGATGTAATTTTTCTAGATATAAACATGCCTGTTTTAGACGGTATTAATTTTATTAAAAGTTTAGAAAACCCGCCTTTATTGATTATTACGAGTGCTTACGACCAATTTGCAATCGAAACCTACGAACTTGATGTTTTGGATTATCTGGTAAAACCAATTGAGTTTCCAAGATTAATGAAAGCAGTCAACAAGATTAACAAAAGGCTTAACAATACCAGCAAAGTTCCGCAGGAAAACAATAAAGAAAACCCTTTTATTTTCGTTAAAATCGACAAGAAAAAAATGAAAAAGATTTTCCTGAATGAGATTTTGGTTATCGAAAGTTTAAAAGATTATTTAAAAATAAGCACCACTTCAGGAAAATTCATTATTCACAGCACTTTATCAGATTTTACAGGATTATTGCCAGAAAGAGATTTCATCAGAATCCACAGATCATACACCATTGCAATTGATAAAATTGACGCCGTAGAAGGAAACAGTATTGAAATTGAAGGACTTCGATATGTGATTGGAAGATCTTATATTGATGAAGTAAAACAGAAAATTTTGAGCTCTTCTATTTAGTAAAAAGTTATATGTAATAAGTTAGATGTAAAATATCTAACTTTTTTTATGCTCATTTGTCAACTCACATTTCACATTTTACAGATCACATTTCACCAGACCATATAAAAAATGAAAATGCGGCCAACCACGACCGCATTTTCTCTCAATTATAGGTAACTAACCAAAATAAACCATGAAATAGTCTATTATCTTTATTGCTGCAAAAGCACTTAGAAATGATAACGTTTAAACGCCTCAATAGCCGAATAATCTGCTAATCCTAAGCTGTGGTATTTTTCTGCAGTCAATCTGTTTCTGTCTTCAACTCGCACCCAAAACTCCCTGCTGTCATCACCTTGAAACATTACGCCGTCTTTTTGAGACTGGTGATAAAAAATAGCATGTCGTTTCTTTAAAACCTGATCGGGACTCATTGGTACTGCCATGTCAATTTGGTACGATTCCCATTCATGCCAAGCGCCTCTGTAAAGCCAAACCCAGCAATCGTTCATAAAACTATTGTGTTTTAGAATTTTTAAAGCTTCAAACAAACTATCTAAACACACTTTATGAGTTCCGTGCGGATCTGCCAAATCTCCTGCGGCATAAATTTGATGCGGTTTTATTCTTTCAATAATATCACACATAATGTCGATATCTGCATCCGAAAGATTATTCTTTTTTACTGTTCCAGTTTCATAAAACGGAAGATCTAAAAAATGCACATTAGTATCTGACAAACCTAAATAACGCGTGGCACCAAAAGATTCACTTCTTCTAATTAATCCTTTTAATTTTCTAACTTCAGGCGCATCAATCTCATTTCCTGATCTATTCTGAAGAAAGTCAATTATTTTATCAGACATTCTAGAATCTGGGTGCAATGCTTTCGAAATCTCAGCAAACTTCAGTGCTTCTTCATTAGAAACCGCAATATTTCCTGATGTTTGGTACGCCACATGAACTTCATGTCCCTGCTCTATCAAACGGTCAAAAGTTCCTCCCATCGAAATCACATCATCATCTGGATGCGGGCTGAAAATGATAATTCTTTTCTTTTCCGGCGTGGAACGCTCCGGTCTGTACGTATCATCAGCGTTGGGTTTTCCGCCCGGCCATCCCGTGATGGTTTGCTGCATTTTATTAAACATTTTAATGTTCAAATCGTATGCAGTTCCTTCCTCCGTCAAAAGACTCGACATTCCATTGTCGTTATAATCTTTATCAGTCAGTTTAAGGAAAGGTTTCTTGGTTAATTCACTCAACCAAGCCACTGCTTTTAATTTTAATTCATCTGTCCAAATACAAGATTTAACCAGCCAAGGCGTTTTAACCCTTGTTAATTCAGATGAAGCTTCTGTATCTAGAACAAATGTTGTGTTGTTATGCTCTTGTAAATACGTAGCTGGCACTTGCGAAGAAACTTCTCCTTCGATAGTCTTTTTTATAATTCCTGCTTTACTGATTCCCCAACCAAGCAAAACAATTCTTTTTGCATTTCTAACGGTTCCAATTCCCATTGTAATCGCTTTTCTAGGAACATTATCTATTCCTAAAAAAGAGGAAGCCGCATCGACTCTCGTAATATGATCAAGTGTAATGCTTCTTGTTCCCGAATTTACATGCGAACCAGGTTCATTAAACCCAATATGTCCCGTCCTTCCAATTCCTAAAAGCTGAAAATCTAATCCTCCGTAAGAGATAATTTTCATCTCGTAATCAATACAGTATTGCTGTAATTCTTCTGCGCTTACCTGCCCGTCTGGAATATTAATGTTTTCTGGATGAATATTGACATGATTGAATAAATGTTCGTGCATAAAATGATAATAACTCTGAATATCATTTTTATCCATCGGATAATATTCATCTAAATTGAAAGTCACAACGTTCTCAAAACTCAGACCTTCTTCTCTATGCATTCTCACCAATTCTTCGTAAACCTTAATTGGCGAAGAACCTGTAGCCAAACCTAAAACACAAGGTTCGTTTAACTCGCTTTTTCTCTGAATTAAATTAGCAATTTCACGAGCGACCAATATAGAAGCTTCTTGCGAGGACTCGAAAATAACATTATGAGTTTTCTCAAAACGTGTTTCTTCAAATTTTCCTGCTTCTCTAAAACCTATATCTTCTTTAATCATTTGCCTTGCCATTTAATTACTAAGATAAAAGTAGAATTATATAATCCGTTGCTAACAAAAATTCGACTAATAACGACTGCGCTTCGGCAAAAGACAAAATAGGACAGTTTCAAAAAAGCAACTCCTTTTTTATATGCTTCGGAGAAGCTTAATATTTATAGAAATAATCTACGATTACAAAATCAAAGCTCCAGCGGAGCGACATATTTTTCTACAATCGTATTATATGTCGCTCCGCTGGAGCTTTCTTCATTTCCTTTATGGTAATCTATAAATATTTCACCCCTCCGGGGTTTTAATGTAGAATATAATCTTATAAATATTCCAATATCAACTCTTTTTAAAACAACTTTGTTTTCCCAAAAAAGGACTTTTATTCCACAACTCCAATTTCAGCTATCGAAACTGTTTGCGTTTTCCCGACAGCAGCTGTGGCGACAAATTTCAAAAATCTTGCTTTTACTGCAGCAAAATTTTTAACCTGCTCGATCGGATTGTGTTTAACATTCGAAAATTCTCCTTCTGATTGTTTGTCCCAATAAAAACTATCTACACTTGTATACAATTCATAATTTGATATCAAATTTAAATTGTTGCCAACCTGCTGTGGCGTATAAGTAAAACCTTTAATACTGATCAATTCTCCCATATCAATAACAACACTTTGTGGCAATTTGTTTTCATCATTTCCAAAACTCCATTCTGTATTAGCATTGCCGTCAATAATTCTTTCAACCGATTTGCTATCACCGCTCGAAGCCGAAATTACTTTCCATTTCTCTTTAGAAACACCATATTTTGCGCTCTTTACAGCACTATTGATTTTCTCTTTAGCGTTTCTTGAAATAGCTTTAATTTCTACTTCATTATTATATACAAATGGTGCTTTGTATAAAGTGCTTTTTTCAGTAGGTGTCTTTCCATCTAAAGTGTAATAAACAGCATTTCCTTCTTCTGATTTAATCGTAACCAAACCATTTTTATCGCGAAGAATTTGAGGTTCTTTTACAAAAGTTGGCGCATTGTAAGCCTCAATTGCACTAATTACAAATCCAGCTTTTGCATCCAGAATATTCACTCTAAGTGCAGAAGCCGCAACACGGTCTAAACGTAAGATTCTTTTGTAGCCAATAGTAGTTTCATTGGCGATTGTTTTCCATTGTCCATCAACTTTTACTTCAATAGAAAATACTTTTATGCGCTGTCCCAGTTTAATATATTCTTGAAGTAAAATTCTATTGATTGCTGTTGGCTTTTTAAACGTAAATTCCACTGTAGCTTGTTTTACTTTATCGTCAGTTGCCCAATACGTATTTTTATTTCCGTCGATTACATTCTGCGGACCAAAATTAAAATCGTTTGCACGAATGTTTGAAGCCTGAACCTGAGTTTCTGCTAATAGTTCTTTTTTGAAATCGGCTTTAATAGTGGCAACCAATTCTTTCAATCTTGCTTCGTCATTTTCATGAACCAAACCTCGCGTATCAACAGGAAGATTTAATAATAAAGTAGCATTTCGTCCAATCGATTCATAATAAATATCGACCATTTCGTCAAGCGAACGCACTTTATCGTCTTCAACAGAATGATAAAACCATCCTGGTCTTATGGAAACATCAGCTTCGCCAGGAACCCATTTTTCTCCGTCTTCATGTCCAGACATAAACTCAGAGTAATGTACTTTCCCAGCCAATTCATCTTTCTGGCGTAGTAACGACCAATTGGTTTTTCCTGCACGTCCTTCTTCATTTCCAATCCATCTTGCTTCAGATGGTCCAACTCCCCAAACTAGCGTTTTTGGCGCGATATCGTAGATTAACTTATAAGTTTCATCCCAATTATAATAAGTCAAAGAATTGATTTTTCTAGTTTCGTTTGCACCACCATAATAACCGTCTCCGCCATTTGCTCCGTCAAACCACATTTCGAATACGTCTCCATAATTGGTCAATAATTCTTTTAACTGATTTCTGAAATACGTGATATATTCTGGTTTGCCGTATTGCGGATGGTTTCTGTCCCAAGGCGAAAGATATAATCCTAATTTTAAATCGTATTCTTTACAGGCAGCAGCCAATTCTTTTACCAAATCTCCCTTTCCGTTTTCCCAAGGCGAATTCTTAACTGAACGTTCTGTATAAGCCGATGGCCATAAACAGAATCCGTCATGATGTTTAGCAACGAGAATAATGCCTTTCATTCCTGCCTCTTTTACCACGCGCGCCCATTGGCGAACGTCTAACTGCGACGGATTAAAAAGTTCCGGAGATTCGTCTCCATAACCCCATTCTTTATTCGTAAAAGTATTTAATGAAAAGTGCACAAAAGCATAAAATTCCATTTCCTGCCAATCGATTTGTTTCTGTGTCGGAAGTGGTCCAAAAGGCTTTGGAGCATTCATCAATTCCTGACTTGAAGCACTAGAAATTATACCCAAAAGACATAAGGAAAGAAATATTTTTTTCATTGCTGCTTTGCTTTAAAATAATCTATAAAACATAAATGTAGTATAAATTGAAATCTTTCGAATAGAATTTCGACCAACAACATTTTTTACAGCATTTTGGTATAAAATGATTTTATTTAAATAATTCGTTTGAGTATACTATTTTTAAAATAACTGTTTTTTGAAGTTGCTAAAAAATAAAGCCCAAATCTGTAGATTTGGGCTTTATTACTATATTTTGATTGTAGTCTTACAACTTGAATATTTTATTTACAGAGAAAATGTATTGCTTTAACTATCAAAAGCAATATCAGCTTAGTTGCCAACAACTGCTTTTAAAGCTATATACTTTTCAATACCTTTAAAGTTATGTCCTTTTTCTCTCATAGCTTTAATGAAAGTTGGCGTTGCACCAACCGCTTTTGCACCCACAATATCATTTAAATCTAGATCTGAAAAGCCCAGATCCTTATATTCCTTAACTAAATCTGCTGTGATATTTTGTGATTTTAAAGCCGCAAGATTTTCAGACGAAATGTTTTTATAACCTACTTTTTCAAATTGACCAACATATTCTGGAGTTACATTTAAAGCTTTTAAAGCAATTAAGTCGTCGTTTGAAAGATCATTATAACCTATTTTCTTAAAAGAATCAATATAAGCTTTATCTATGTTTAAAGTTTTGAAAGCAACAATATTGTCCTCATCCTCTTCTCCATTTTCATTCTTTTTTGTTTTTGCCGAAGAACGGTAATCATTAATATACTTTCCGTCAATATTTTGAGATTTTAAAGTGATCAGATTTTCTGGTGAAACATTTTTATAACCCGATTTAATAATATCTTCAATAAAAGCTTTATCAATGTTTAAGGATTTAAAAGGAATCAGCGTTTCAATATCTATATTTCCAATTCCGGCATCTTTAATAGAATCAATGTAATCTTCACTTACGTTTAAAGCCGCCAACGGAATTACTTGTTCTTTGTCTACATTTTTATATCCTTTTTTATGCAGCATTTTTACATACGACGTTTTTATATTAACAGCAAAGAAAACCATAAGATCTGTATCATCTGCCAATGTAATTCCTTGTGCAGCCATTTCTTTGGCGAAATTTTTATTGCCAACAAACTTATACGTTCCCATTCCGCTATTTCCTTCAAATTTTCCAGTAAAGTTCATTGTTCCTGCTTCACGTGTTAGAGAAAATGTTCCTTGTTTATCTTTTGACAATCCGGTAAACTCGCTAATATCATAAGTATGAGTAGAATGGCTATTCTCGTCGTTTTTAAACTCCATTTCTACTTTATTGCCTTTGATTGTGGCAAACCAGTTTCCTTCCGTTTGATCACCCTTTTGAGTGTTTGGACTCGCTTTAGTTCCTTCGTTTTTAATATTCGAAGTTAGCGTCTGACTTTGCGCTGCCGGTTGATTAAAAAGGCAGGCAAACAATACCAATAATGGTAACAGGAAAAAATATTTCCATGTTGTGTTTACGTTTGATTTTTTTGAATTCATCATAATGATTCGTTTTTTGAGTAATGATTGATTATAGTTAGTTGTAAGACTCAAAGGAAATTGTGGCGCCGCTACTTTAAGCAGGCTAAATTGATAACTTTCTTTTTCTACGCTACCTTGTTGTAGCATTTCGTTATCTGTCAAAAATTCAAGATTACTTTCTAATGCTTTTCGCCATTGCCAAGCAAAAGGATTAAACCACTGAAAAACAAGTACGATTTCTGCAAGCAAAAGATCAATAGTATGTTTTTGCTCAATGTGAATTTTTTCATGCAGCAAAATCTGATTGTACGTTTCCCATTCGTATTTTTCAGGATTTATAAAAATATTATTAGCAAAAGAACAAGGTGCTTTATCGCCTGTTATTTCGACAATCCTAAATTTTCCATCCCTAATAATCTCTGATGTGTACGCTCTGTAAAATAATATAACAGCTTGCATCAAAAAATTAAGCGCAAAAACAATGACACCAAACCAATACAAATACACTATCCACTGCAGGACCAAAGCCATATTAAACTGTTGCTTTGTTTCATTTACTAAAACTTCATTTACAGGAAGTGGTTTTAGCTCAGCAGTTGATTCTTTTGCAACTGTTTTTTTTATGGAAGGAATAGCTGCAGTTGCTTTCTGTTTTTGAAGAGAGAATTGTTGCGGAATCGGGAGCAACGGCAAAGTAAAAGCTACTAGCATGCACGCAAGCAAAACAAATCTATTCAAGTTATAAAAAGTCTCTTTCTGCAAAAGCAGCTTATAAAACATAAGACAAGCAAAAAGAATAAGCGCTGTGTATAGAATATAAGGTATCATTTAGAATCTTTTTTTATCATGTTTACGATTTCGTCCAATTCTTTTTCGGTTAATTTTTGCTCTTTAGCAAAAAAGGCAAGCATTCGTGGATACGAATTATCAAAATAGTGGCTTACAACATCTTTCAATGCAAATTGCTGATATTCTTCTCTTTGAATTACCGGAAAAAAGCAATGCATATTCCCTATTGTTTCCCGATTTAGAAACCCTTTTTCTTCTAATATTTTGACAATCGTTGCAACACTATTATAATGTGGTTTCGGATCTGGCAACAATGGAATAATGTCTCTGATGAAGGCTTTGTTTAAATCCCAAAAAACCTGCATAATCTGTTCTTCTCGTTTGGCTAATTTTATCATAGTAGAAATTCTTTTGACAAATATAACTACTAATTAATTAGTAGCAAAACTAATTGATTAATATTTATACTAATTAATTAGTCAGGCCAGTAATTACGGAATATTCAGGCAATGAATTTTTATACTTAACAACTTAAGAAACAATTAATTATAACCTAAAAGTGAAGTTTATAGAAAAATTTCAGGAGAAAGAAGGAAAGAAGAAAGTCCCTTTTTTGTTAATTCCTGACGAGAAGATTGAATATTTTATTTTAGTCTTCCAAGCTAATCTTCTTAGTTCTAATTTTTGAAATTAAAATCAAAATCACAGACAAAACCACAAAAGAGATTAAAACGAAAAATCCGTTTATAATTGCCGTTTGAAAACCTAATTTAGTTGCGTCTATAAAAGGATACGGATAAAATTCGGTTGCAATTCCGTGAAATAAAGTATAAATGATGTAGATAATTGGATAAATCAGCCAAGACGAAATAACTTTAAAAGAGATCTTTTCTGGACTTACAAAAAACAACAAGAAAACCAAAAATAAAATGGGAACGACCGTATGAAAAATTTCGCTTACAATAAGATGATGTCCTTCTAAATGGAGAGTTGGACGAAGAAGTAAGTTAAAAACAATTCCGACAATCAATATATAAACTGTAATGGCCGTAATAGTAGTACACTTTCTGAAAAAAGCATTTGACTTACTTTTACCACCAAATAGCAACAAAGCAGTGCAAAGAAAAACGATCGTATTTGTTGTAATGGTAAAAAAACTAAAAAAACGAACTGCTGCACTAAAAAAAGTGAATTCAGGATTTTTTAATAGCAAATAAAACTGTACAGGCAAGGCGTATAATTCTAGGGCAAAAATAATACCTAGCAAAATCTCCCCTTTTATTTTTGTGGTATTTTCTTTCTCCATATTTCACTAAAAGTCAGATTACTAAAGTAAAACATTTTATTCAAAATAGCTACAAGACTCTTTTCTGTTTTTCACTTTCTGTAATCGTTTTTTCTAGTCTTGAAAGCTGTGTTTTTTCTTGCTTGGCGCTCATAATCCAATGAATCATCACTTTTTTATAAGAAGGAGCTTGCTTCTCAAAAAATTCCCAAGCAGTTTCATTGTTTTTAAACTGTTTCTCGTAAACATCTAACAACGGAACTGGTTCTTTTTCGTGCGAATAAATCTTAGACTTATTTTCGGTTCTAAAACCAAACGCTTTCAAACCAGCATCGGTCATTAATCCCGCTTTTGTCAAATCTTCTATCTTCTGAATATTAATCGCACTCCAAATGCTAGAAGGCTTTCTTGGAGTAAAACGAATTGTATAGCTTTCCGAGTCAATAGATTTTCTAACGCCATCAATCCAGCCAAAACAAAGCGCTTGATCTACAGATTCTGACCAGCTCATAGAAGGCTTTTTACTCATAACTTTATAAAAACCGACCAAAAGTTCTTTTTCTTTTAGATGGTTTTTCTCAAGCCATTTTCTAAAGTCTAATTGATTTGGGAAGAAGATTGGTGTCATTTCTTTTAAATTATTTTATAAATATATCAATATTTTAAATGCTTAAAAGAAAAAATCCGCTTCTAGTTTGAAGCGGATTCTGATTGTTTATATTATTTCGCTCCTCTGGAGCTTTCTCTTATGAGAGAATCATTTTTCTATAAATATTTCGCTCTTCCAGAGCTAATATTGAAATCGAATAATTATCTAAAATAAAGCTTCGGAGAAGCTTAATATTTATAGAAATAATCAACGATTAGAGAATCAAAGCTCCAACGGGAGCGACATATAAAATTAGTTAACGCTTATCTTAATCGATGCAACCGAAATTCCATTTCCTGCTGTCGCCTTCAACTTAATATTCTCTTTCTTTCCATTCGACTGAATAATTACAACGCATTTTCCATTAAACAACTTACAAGAATTGGCTTTAAAAGAATCTAAATTAGCCTGATAACCATTATCGACTCCAACTAATTTTCCTCCGCCAGTTACTTCAAAATTGACTAAATCCATTGCGTTTGGCACTAAATTCCCATCTTTATCCGTCATAGAAACTGTCACGTAAACCAAATCGTAAGTATCGTTTTTAATTGCAGTTTTATCAGCTTGCAAGTCTAATTTTGAAGCTTCTCCTGCTGTACGGATTTCTTTCTCTAAAACTACTTTTCCGTTCTTTCTAGAAACAGCTTTTAATGTTCCAGGTTCAAATTTCACTCTCCATGAAATATGCAAATCATCATTTTGTTTTGATTTTTTTCCTAACGACTTTCCATTTAAAAATAATTCTACTTCATCAGCATTATTATAATAGGCCCAAACTTCGACTTCTTGGTCTTTTTTCCAGTTCCAATGCGGTAAAATATGCAGAACCGTTTTATTCGACCATTCACTTTGATACATATAATACACATCTTTTGGCAGTCCAGCTAAATCTACAATTCCGAAATATGAACTTCTTGCAGGAAATGGATACGGGTCTGGTTCTCCGATATAATCAAAACCTGTCCAGATAAAAGTTCCTGCCATGAAATCCTGACTTTTAATCGTTTTCCAGTTTTCTTCGTGCGTCGCTCCCCAATACGATTTCACCTGATCGTAAGCCGAAACCGTCCAATCTGCATTTCCGTCAAACGCAGCGCCGTATTTTGTTGGCCATGCTTTAATTCCGTCTGGAAAATCATAATGTCCACGCGTTTCTAAAGCCGAAACACTTTCAGAGGCTAATATTTTCTGCCCTTTAAATTTCGTTGGAAAATCTTTATAATCTTCGTGTTTATAGTTGAAACCCAAAAGATCTAAAGCTCCTGACTGATAAATAAAGTTTTTCTCAATTACATTTTCTGTCAAAGCCGAAGTCACAGGGCGAGTGACATCTAAAGATTTAACAATCTTAGCCAATTCTCTTGTAATCGCAATTCCTGTCGAATCAAACTGCTCTCTAATTTCGTTACCAATACTCCACATCATTACTGATGGATGGTTACGGTCTCTTTTAATAAAATCTTCTAAATCTTGTTTGTGCCAAGCATCCCAATCTTTGTGGTAATCGTTGGTTACTTTTTTCTTTTTCCAAACGTCAAAAGCTTCATCCTGAACGATAAATCCCATTTCGTCGCACAATTGCATCATTTCCAAAGAATGTGGATTATGAGACATTCTGATAGCGTTGGCTCCCATTTCTTTCATCAAAGTCAGTTTTCTTCTAACCGCGTGAATATTTTCAACTGCCCCCAAAGCACCATTATCGTGATGCAGACAAACTCCATATATTTTGGTTGGAACTCCATTTAATGAAAATCCTTTCTCTGAATCGAAATTGAAAAATCTAAATCCAAGTGGCGTTTCATAATTATCTACTAGTACAGATTTCTCGTAAATTTTTGTGATTACTTTATACAAATACGGGTTTTCAATATTCCATAATTGTGGCTTTAGAACTTCAAGATTATGCACCTTCGTTTCAAATGCTTTAGCCTCAATTTTCTCTACAGAAATCTTATTTGCCACTTCTTTATTATTGCCATCTAAAATAGAAGTAACCAATGTAAATTCTCTGGCAGTATCATAATCATTATCAATTGTAACTTCTAAATGCACTTTTGATTTCGCTGTTGAAACTTCGGGCGTAGTCACAAAAGTTCCCCACTTTCCAACGTGTAATTTTTCAGTTGTCACCAATCTCACATTTCTGTAAATTCCAGAACCTGTATACCATCTTGAGTTTGGCTGAGCATCGTTATCAACTTTAACGGCTATAGTATTGGCCTGTCCATAATTTAAATAGGGAGACAAATCATAACCAAAAGAGATATAACCATTTGGACGAATTCCTAATGATTTCCCATTTATAAAAACTTCGCTATTCTTAAAAACACCATCAAACTCAATTGAAATGGTTTTACTTTTCCAGCTTGCCGGAATAGTAAAGACTTTACGATACCACCCTTTTCCAGCGGGCAAAAATCCTTGTGCTTGCTTGGTTTTAGCATCTTTATCAAAAGCTCCTTCAATACTCCAATCATGTGGCAATTGAAGTGCTCTCCAATCTGATGCATTATAATTGGCATTAACTGCTTCTGGATAATCTCCTAATTTGAAGTTCCAATTTTTGTTGAAATCTTCAACAATTCTGGCTTGTTTTTGTGCAAAAACTGATATTGAAAACAATAATGCAATTGTAATTTTTTGAAATGTGTTTTTATGTTTAATCATAAATATGTTTTTTATTCTAATCGTATTTTTCTGTAAAGACGCACTGCAGTGCGTCTACGCTCCAATTGTCCATACTATGTGTTAGACGCACTGCTGTGCATCTCTACAATAAAACCTTGGCGTCTTTGTGCCTTCGTGGCAAACTACCATTTACTGAAATTCGAAATTATCCAACATTAATCCCTTCAAATCATCACCTTCCAACGTAATTTTATACGTTCCTGCATTAATATACCCCCCAGAAGTCGTATTTAAAATCTTCCATTTTTCTGGTGAAGGGAAAAACTCAATCGTATCATTTCGCATTAAAATTCCGTAGGCATCTTCCATTTTGAATTTCACTTTTAATGGCGTTTCATTTCTATTCATAAAACGAAAACGCATTAAGTAAATTCCAGCAACTCCTGGTTTTACTTCAAACTCAATGCTATTGTTTGTCTTTTTTGTGAACTCAATATAATCCGCTTTTTTGAAATTTCCTTTTTCTATTCCAGCTCCCGTTATTTTTGTCTTTTCGGCTTCTATAATCACAACAGGTCTCGAATCGTCTTTTTCGCCCATATCATAAGTTGGAACGACGGCAATTGTCGAAATGGTTTCAGAATTATCAAAAATAACTTTCTCGTCTTTCTTTATTTTTTTAGTGAAAACTTCAAACTCCGTTTGACTGCTATTTTTAGCTTTTTCTTCTATTTTTTTATATTTCGAAAATTGCTCTAAATTCAAATTTTTCTTATCTATAAAAAGATATAATTCTGAATCTTCTTTAGCAGTAAATGAACCTTTATTTTTAGAATTAGCTGAAAACTGTAAATAATCTGCTCCAAAAACCTCAGAAGGCAATTCGGTAAAAACAACATCAGAATCTGAATATTGTTTTGAATTAATATCTAGCCATGAAGTTACTCTGTTAGTTTTATCATAAGAATCTAAAACTAGATTCTGAATGTTTTTTGAAGATTCCTCCGCAGGTCTTACATGAATGTCTTTTGTTGCAATCGCAATGGCAGAAATAATTGCCTGTGAAGCTTTTACATTTGGGAACGAAATCACAATTTTTCCGTTTGTACTTTTTACTTTGAATGTTTTCTTCAAAGCGTTATCATGTCCAGCTTCTGCCCAAATATCGAAATCTTTTAAAACAACATTATCATTAATTGCTACGTCAAACAAACGCCAGCCTTTGCAATCCATTCCGCCACCAGTTCCGTACCAAGGTTCTGTAAAATATAATTCTATTAAATATTCGCCATCTGGAACTGGAAATTCGTAACGCAATTTATCAACTCCGTATCTAAAACTTTGAAATAATTCAGGATCTTTTGTTCCGTTTATTGGGTCAAAAGTTTTTCTTTGACTGGCAAAAAAATCTGGCAATTTTTCAAAATTATCTGTCCACGATAACGAACCCCAACTGTTTTGACCGTTTTTATGTGTATCTGTAAACCAAGTATTTCCCGCAGAATCTGTCAATTCAGAACCTCCGCAATTTACTCTGTAAATATAATTATACCCTTTTTGGGCTTTTGTTATATCCGTTTTCTCAGACGTTAAAGCATCAAAACTTGGTGCTTTTGGAAAATTATTTAAAACGATATAATCTTTAGCAACCGCTTTTCCATTTACATAACCAACAGCATATAAAACATTGTATTGAATATTGACATTATTAAACTGAAAATGCTGACCGATTCCTGGATTTTTTAGTTTTCCTAAAGAAGATTTATTCACATCGTTAAACAATTCTACTTCATCACAATTCGAATAAATATCGATTCCGTTTTTGATTCCCGGTTTTTCCCAACGACTTGGCCAAGTATGCGAAACGATATACACCATCGGATTGGTTTTGTTTGAAACATAATTGGCGCGGTACATGTAAAATGCATCCAAAGGCTCACCCCAAATGGTAAAAAGTCCTTTGTAATTTACTGGGCCAACTTTGTCAATGTCTCTAAAACCTTCTCCGTTTTGCACTCGTCCCGGATTTTCGTGAGAAGCAAAAAGCCAATTAAACTGTCCTGCAATTTTATCTTTTACAGATTCGGCTTCTCTAACTTTAATTTCCATTAACTGAGAAAAACGGTTTTCGCTTAAAGTTCCTTTTTGATCAAACTCGCCTTCGGTATGCAAATCGGCAGAACGCCACGCGCCGTATTCTCCGTTTAATAATTGAGTCGTCATTTCTAAATGATACTTTAACGGATCTCCGCCATAAGTACCCGACCAGTTTTGAACGACATTCCAATCGGTTCCTTCTCCACCGTTACAAGTTGTTACGATTCTTTGCGATGCTGATAACGGATCCATTTCGCGGATAATCTGTGTGCATTCTTCCGCAAATTCTTTCGGAATAGTGCTTTCGTTCTGCAATCCCCACATAACAACCGACGGACTGTTTCTGCGTTCCTTAATCCATTCTCGTAAAAGAGTTTTGAAGTTTTCTTTAAATTCTGGAGTATCATACCAAATATGTGCCGAAAACTGGCTCCAAAACAGGATTCCGTTTTCGTCTAATTCTTTTTGATATAATAAATTATGAGGCTGATGCGCTTCTCTAAAAGCGTTAAATCCGCCTGCTTTTATCTGTTCGATTCTGGAATGAATCATTTCGTCTGAAAACGAATGACTTTTTCCAATCAAATGTTCGTATTCGCAAACGCCGTTTATAAAGACTGGTTCATCATTAATAAAAAAACGATTGTCTTTTCCGTCACGACTAACCGGCCAACTTACCCAGCGAATTCCGTAAGGCGTTGTTAACTGATCGATTATTTTTCCGTTTTCGTAAACTGAAGTAACCAATTTATACAAATACGGATTGGATGGCGACCATAATTTCGGATTCTGAATCTCAGGAAGTGTCAGTGCTATTTCCTTTGTTTCTCCCGAATTGATTTTGCTATCGCTTTTATTGACAACAACTTTCTTTCCTGACGCATCCAGAAGGATATTTTCGATAGTTAAGTTTCGTTGTGAAGTGCTGTAATTCTTAATTTCTGTAATCGTATGAAGAATCGCTTTTTGTTTAGAAACCGATTTATCGTTCCAGATATGAACACCAAACGGCTGAATTCTAACATTGTTTGTAATTACCAAAGAAACTGGCCTAAAAATTCCCATTGGCTGAGAACCTTCAGAAAATCCCCATTCACCCGAACAGCCTCCGCAAACCCAAGGAAGATCTGCTATAAAAGAGGGATGTGAAGCTTTTACTAAAATGATATTTTCTTTGTCGAAAGAAACCGCTTTGGAAATGTCCAAGGTGAAAGTAGTTCTTCCGCCTTTGTGTTCGCCTACTTTTTTACCATTTATCCAAACCGTTGCATAAGAACTTACACCTTCAAAATAAAGAAAATGCTGTTTTGAACTGTCTTTCTTATCGAGTTTTAGCGTTTTTTTGTACCAAGCGGTACCATGTAAATTTCCATGTTTTGTTCTTCTGAAACCATAATACTGATCCCAATTGTGAGGCACACTAACCTGCTGCCAATTGGAATCAGTTTTTGGATTTTCTACAAAATCTTCTTCTTTCAGCGGAAGATTATCCAATATTATGGTTTCCCAAGACGAATTCAGCGAAATTTCTTTACGAAACTTCCCCGAATCTTTGCTCTGACTCCAAACAAAGCAAAGACTTGAAAAAAAACAAAAAATAAAAAAAACTATTCTATTCATATTTTCAAAACCATATAAGTGATTATAAGGTTGTTTTAAGTTATCTTGATAACAGACCTAACAGGTTTTAAAAACCTGTTAGGTCTAATCACGTTTACTTCGAGCAAACCTGACGGGTTTTAAAAACTCGTCAGGTTTAACTTTACGTTTATTCGCGTGAGGGATTGAGGCGGTATCCTTTTATGAAGCGGAGCGGAATAAAAGATATAGCCGAAAGCCCGACCCGAAGGGACACGCCCAAATTATTCTTAATAAAACAACCAGTCAATAGCTGCTTTTTCTCCTGCATCAATATATCCAACATCACGTGGCGTTATGGTTTGATCTGCATCGATGAAACCTAAAATCAATACTTTTCCTTTACCTAAATCTAATTTATTCTCGCCCGGCTGGAAACTATACGTATGAATATTTACACGAGGTAAATCTTTTAAATTCATTGCACTTGCCAAAATCACTTCGGCTTGACCGTGCGCATTTCCTGCTGCATCTGTCTCTAAACTTGGCGGCAATAAAAATCTCTTCTGATCTGAATTGAAATAACCCACCACTAATTTAACCGCTTTTGTATTTCTAAACTTCAAATGTGTTCCTTTTTCGTTTTGATCGTTTTCTACAAATGAGAATCCTCTTAGGTTTTGAAGTTCTGGAGCAATTTTAGTCAATTCAGAAATATCTGTTCCGTACACTTTTGTGCCTACTTTAACTAGATAAGTTCCTGGTTTTTCATCTATAAAAGTTACATCAGCGGTTTTCCATGGTTTACCTTCTTTTGTTTCTATTTTACCATCTTTTGAAGATTTTAACTTCTCTAGGTTTCTTTTAAAATTAGCCAATTCACGCTCATAATGCGGTAACAATTCTGCCCAAGTTTTGTTGTTTCCGTCGTCTCCTCCAATCGGGATTCGGCGTTGAGCAGTCTGCATACTGTTGGCATAGTAATACGTATCTTTTGTCAGTTTTACCAATAACTCATAATACTCAATGCTCTTTTCTAAATGAGGCAAAGCTTTATCTAAATCGGTAATATCATTCGAATAACTATATCTTAAAACCAATAAAGCTGCTTTTACTTTTTCTGAAAAGAAATCGGCGAAAGCCTTATAAGCATGAATATCATTTTTAAGACGTTCAAATTCTTCTTTATCTTTGGTTACACTTGCTTCTGCTTTATCTATTGCTTCAACAGCCAATCTTCCGTGTTCTGTAATTTCAGCAATAATCTGTGTTGGAAGTTCACCAGAATGTGGTTCTTTGTTCCATTCTTTTTTAGCATATTCTAAAAGCAATTCGCCCGCTGGTCCGCATGACTCATGGAATCCCGGATATACTCTCCATTTGGACGGATTCACCAACTGACTTTCGAACATTCCCAATAATAAAGTCTGACGGTTTCCTTCTGTAATTCCGAAACGTCTTAATGTTTTTGGGGCAATTTCTCCTGTTTCTTCGTAAGCTTTTAAAATGTTATTTGCTGCTTCCTGACTAGTTCCGTATTTCGCAGCTAAATCATTATCCCAAAATTTAACTTCTTCGTTTCGATCCCTTTTGCTGTCCCAAGCATATCTTGCCCAAGCTTTGTACCAAATCCAGTCACGATCCATTTCTAATAAACGTTCTCCTGATTTTGTTTTATCTGCCGAGTAAGGCCAATCCCAATAAGATGCCTGCGGATATAAATGCAGTGCATTTGCGCCATGAACACTATGCATCGCTTTTACAGTTTTCTGAATAAAATCTGGCGAACCATATCTAAAAGGTTCTAAATTAGCCAATATATGAACATTTTCGATATGAATTGATTTCAAAGCACTCAACTGTTTGTGCGTTTCTCCCCATGGTCCGCCCGGCGTGTAAGTCGTTAAAGATTCTCCTGTGTATTTACTTTCTGTATAAAAGTTTTTGTATAGCGGAAGCGATTTTTCCATTACCAAAGGCCCGTCTGTATCATGAGAACGAAGGATAATTGGCGGTTCTTCTGTTTTTCCTAATGCCTGTAAACCATCACGAACACCTGGAATAATAGTTTTGGTAAACCATTCTACATCATCATCAACTGTATTGATTGCTTCTCCCAAACAAACCATTAATCCAACATTTGGATATTTTTCAATGAATGCTGCGATAGATTTTCTAGTATAATCAGACAATAAAGGCGTAATAGGTCTTGAACGATCTTGAGTTTTAATGTTGTAATGCTCTGCAAAAGGCTTAGAAACAATAATATTATAAAACATCTGAATTACCCAGATTCCACGTTTATTGGCTTCAACCGTTAAGAATTTATAGATTTCCTCATTCTTTTTGAAATCTTCATCGCTGACTTCAACTGCAAACGGATAATCTTTTAATTTTACTAAAGATGCAAAAGGGTGACCGTTCCATAAATACAAAGAGTTCATGCGGTTTTCTACCAGCATATCTAAGTATTTCACCCATAAAGCTTTATCATAAAACCAAGGAAAAGTTTCTGGTGTATATGGATATTCGTAAACATCACGCCCTGGAAGATAAACAGGCTTCTGCATTCCGATGCAAGCGCCTCTCAAAACCATTTCTGGACTGTCGTCAATATTGATTTCTGAAGGAAGTTTTCCTGAAGCTTTAATTTTATCTGTTAATTCTAAAGCACCATACAAAGCTCCGCTTGCATCTGTTCCTTCAATATAAATTACATTATTTTGAGTACGAATCTGGAAACCTTCTTTCTTAGTTAATTTGCTATCGTCGATTTTAGCGCTTTTAGCGTTTTTCTTCCAGAAATCGGTTCCTTTTTCTCCAACTACAATTACTTTATCTTTTGATTTTTTGAATTTATCAGAAGAAGTTACACTGAATCCTTTTGCTGAAAGTGTTTCTGATAATTTCTCTGCTCCAAATTTTGCTCTTGGCGAACTCGGATCACTAACTACTGTGATATTCTGCGCTGTCGCGAAAGAGACGTAAAGACATAAAAAAAGTAATTGTAAATATTTCATAGTATGCTGTTTTTGGGTATTCATTCTAAAAATAATCTGCTAAATCTGCCCGATCTGAGTGAAAAATATCTCTAGCAGATTTAGCAAATTCGGCAGATTTATAGTGAAAAATTGTGTTGTTTAACGATTACATATTGATCACTGTTTATTGTTTAATTCTGGAAAATCTTCTTCAAATAAGCCACATTTGCTCCGTAATTGGCTTTTACATTATGCACTTGTGTGACGTCGCGAGAACGCTCTACAATTAGCCATCCGCTCCATTTCATTTCGTCCAAAGTTTGTTTGATTTTTGGCATGTCAATCGCTTTATCATTTTCTAACCAAAACTGATCGGTGTTGGAAGCGTGAATTTGTGCTACATATTTCTTTCCTAAAATCTTTAATTCTGAAGAAATATCTCTTTTATTATCTAGAGCATTTGCAAAATTGAAAGAACTTTTAATGTATTTTGAACCGACTTCGTCTAAAAGTTTCTTCTCCTCTGTCGCGCCTAAAGAGGTTTCAATCGCAATTACACCGCCTATTTTCCCTACCTCTTTTCCTGCCCATTGCAGTCTTTTGATCACTTCAGGACGTAATTCTGGATTTTTAACCAAGTCAGTTTGAGTTCCTAACGGGAGATAAGCCACTTTTACCTTCATATTCTTCATAGCCTCAATGCAATCCGTAATCATTGGCGTTATTTCTCTTGTCGCAAAAGACTGTGCATAAAATCCCGACATTGCAATTGAGCTTATTCCAACTCCAGTTTCTTTCGATTTATCTAAGAATTTTTGTCTTTCTAGTGGATCTCCTAATTTACTGTCGAAAGTTGGTCTATTTCCTAAACCTCCCATATCGAGTTCGATTCCGTCAGCTTTTATTTCAGCTGCTAAACCAAAAGCACCTAGTTTTTGTCTTTTCAGAATCATCCAGTCACAAACCGCCACTTTATATTTTTGTTTTTTGGAAGACTGAGCCGTTGCGCAGCTGTTGAATGTCGTTGACATAACAACTAGCATTGCAATAAATAAATTTCTTTTAGATTTCATGGTTATATTTTTTTTTGCCACGAATTGCACGAATTTTCACGAATTAGTATTAAAAAAATTCGTGAAAATTCGTGGAATTAGTGGCGAACTTTTTCTTTATTCTTCTTCCGCTTTTACTGCTGTAACTACTTTTCCTTCGTCGCCTGGCCAGATTCCGTTTTTAATTGGAAGCGCCACTAATTTACTTGGATCAACTTTTACATATTTCAGTTTTTCTCTTCTCCAAGTGTACACGATATGCACCATTCCGTCTGAACTTTGAATAATCGAAGGATAAGAATATTGACTGATTTTTGAATCTTCTAAAACTAAAGCAGCATTCCAATTAATTCCGTCTTTAGAAACCGAAACATTCAAAGGTGTTCTTGGTCCTTTTGCTTCTTTTCCTGGAGGAAGAACGTGATTGTAAACTAACAAATGTCTGCCGTCTTTTAAAGTTACAGCATCAGTTCCTGAGTTGTTATTTGGAAGTCCGATTAGCTCAACATCTGACCAAGTTTTTCCGTTGTCTTTTGAGAATGTACTGAAAATCGCTCTGTTTCTAGTTCTTCCAATAGCCTGAATACTTCCGTCTTTATGAAACAAAATACTTGGCTGAATTGCATTTATTTTTTGTTTTCCTCTTGGAAGCGTATCTCCCATTACCCAAGTTTTTCCGAAATCTGGAGTAGATTCCATACGAAGTCTCCAGCCGTCGCCTTCAATGCTTGACGGACATAATAATGTTCCGTTGCTTAATAAAACTGGTTTGTTTTTGATTGGCCCTAAGAAACCGTCTGGCATTTTTTGAGCTTCAGACCACGTTTTTCCACCATCAGATGAAGTTCTGATTACGCCCCACCATTCAGATGGTTTTGGTCCTATTTTGTAGAATAACATTAAATCGCCTCCCGGAATTTGATATAAAACTGGGTTCCAAGTTGGTAATCTCGGCCCTTCTTTCATCACACCATCGGCAACTTTTACACCTTCTCCCCATTTATCACTTCCTTTTGGTTTAATGGCCACATAAATGCAAACATCTGGGTGTCTTTCGTGAGTTCCACCAAACCATGAGGCAACTAAATCACCATTTGTAGTTTCAACAATTGTAACAGCGTGGCAAGACGGATAAGGTGCTTTATCATAAATAAATTCATCTACTAAAATACCTTCTTTCCAAGTCTTTTTCTCTAAAGCAGATTTACAACTTCCTAAAAGGAAAAGTCCAAACAAGACAAATGCTAATTTTGCTAACTTCATTCTTAATTAAATTATGAATTATTTTTTCTGACTATAAATACATACCTAACATTTTTTTAGGTAAAAATATTTATTAAGTGTAAAAATAACACTAAAAAATTAACAATGTATCCTGTACTGTCCCGAATTATTAAAAATGTAAATTATTTAACGTTAATAGCGAAATTTCCTGACGAAAGAGTGACAATTATTTGATTTTTTTCTACAGAATAAGTATAAGAAGTCTTATCCAGCTTTTGTTTATTAATCGAGATTGCAGAAATATCAATAGCAGGAAGATATACTAAAGCCGTTGCATTTGCAGGAATCGTAATATTCCAAACCAAAGCTTTTTTATCTTTTTTCCAATCGCTTTTAATTGTTCCGTAAATCGATTCATATGATGCATCTACATAATTCAATCCAGCATTAAAATCTGGTTTCATAATAATTTGTTTGAAACCTGGAGTTTCAGGATTGCTTTTGATTCCCGCCATATTTTCGTAATACCAAATCAGCAAGTCACCTAAAAGCATAACATGATTTTGCGAATTCATTGCTGGATCGGCAGTATTTCCGTTCCAAAGCTCCCAAATGGTTGTTGCGCCATTTTCGACCATATAACCCCAGCTTGGATAGGTTTTGTTTGAAGCCAATTTGAAAGCCAAATCGCCACGACCAAAATTGGTTAATGTTCGCATCAAAAACTGTGTTCCGATAACTCCCGTGCTTACATGACCGTTTTTAGTCACTTCCACTTCGTGTACAAGATTTTCGAAAACTTTTTGCTGCAATTCTTCTGGAACCATTCCGAAAGTCAAAGGCAGTAAATTGGCTGTTACGGTATTATTGGCATAATTATTTTTGGCTACATTAAAATATTTAGCGTTGAATGCTTTTTTAATTCTTGAAGCTAATTCATCATAATGTTTAATATCATTTTCAGCATTTGCGATTACCGCAAATTTCTTCATGATGTTTAAAAGCTGATAATAAAAAGCACTCGAAATCAATTCGCCATCCGTTAAACGAGAAGGATCTTTGGAACGAATTAATTCCAAAGATTCTGGTGGAACGCACCAGTCGCCGTATTTGTCTTTGGTCATGATATCATCAACCAAATAATTTTCTTCCATGTAATCCATCCATTTTTTCATAGACGGATATTGTTTTTCAACAACTTTCTTATCGCCAAACTGCTGATATAGCATATCGGCAACTGTAATATACGTTCCTGGCCAAGTTACATTATCGCCATAATAACGCCAGAAAGCAGGTGCAACATCAGGAAGTCCGCCATCAATAGTTTGAGAATTTTTAATATCATCTAACCATTTTGCATATAAAGTCTGATTATCAAATAAGAAACTTTCTCCGTAAGCTCCCGTTGTTCTGTCTCCCAGCCAAGGCTGACGCTCATTTCTCTGCGGACAATCGATTGGCATTCCTTTATAATTCCCACTAATTCCCCACCAAGCATTCTTAAAAATCTGATTCATAATTGGGTTTGAAGAATCAAAAGTTCCTGTTGTGGCAATGTCATCGTAAACGACTTTTCCAACGAAATTTTCTAAAGTAGGTTTTGTTTTGAAACCTGAAATCTCCACAAATCGAAATCCGTGAAAAATAAAACGAGGTTCCCAAACTTCTTCTCCTTCACCTTTTAAAGTATAAATATCAGTTGTTTTGGCATCACGCAAATTCGCAATATATAACGAACCATCTGACTGTAACGATTCAGCAAATTTCATGGTGATTTTGTCGCCAGCGTTTCCTTTTACTTTCAATTGCAACCAGCCCACCATATTTTGCCCCATATCTAAGATATAAGTTCCTTTTGATGTCTGTTTGATCGAAATCGGTTTTACTTCACGTTTCACCTTCATATTCGCCGACATCTGTCCCTCGTAGAATCCGCCTGGTTCTTGAACATATTCTGCCGAAAGCCATTTTTTATCATTGAAATTAATGGTATTCCAGCCTTTCATTTCTTTGCGGGCATCATATTCTTCTCCGTCGTATTCGTTGTTAGATAAGATTGGTCCATCGGTTGTAATTTTCCAAGTATCATCGGTTCTAATCACATCTTTACTTCCATCTGCATATTCTACAAACAACTGCAAAGCCATTTTCGGATAACCAAAAGTTTTGATTTTATAAGGTTTATAATCTTGACGCATCGTAAAAAAACGTCCGTTTCCTAAAATGGTTCCTAATGCATTTTTTCCTTCCTGCAATTGCGAAGTCACATCAAAAACATTGTATTTCACGTTCTTCGTATAATCCGTAGGAACGGGCGCTAAAACCTGATCTCCAATTTTATTTCCGTTAATGTATAGCTCGTACAAGCCCATTCCCATGATATAAACTTTGGCACTTTTGACTTTCTTTTTCAGATCAATTTCCTTTCTTAAATATCTCGCTGATAATCTCGAATACTGCGAAATACTATCTCCTGAAGAAGTTTTCTCATACCCAATCCATCGTGTTGATTTCCAGTCAGCATAAGTTAAAATTCCGATGCTGAAATGTGCTGTTTCTTTTGATTGAACTTCGCCTTTGTTGGTAAAAACAAGTACTTTCCAATAAACATCTTGTCTGTCTTTTAGCTTTTTTCCGTTATAAATTACATTTACAGATTCGTCGCTTTGTACCTTTCCGCTGTCCCATAAATCTGCATTTCCGGCATTTAATTTTTCTAAAGACGAAGACGCCAAAATTTGATAATGAGTTTGTTTTACATCATTTATGCCTGCTTTTATTTTCCAGCTCAATCTTGGCTGTAAAACGTCAATTCCTTCAGGATTGGTCAGCATTTCGCATTTTAAATCACTCACAATGATTTTATTTTGGGCTTTCGCCGAAATCGTGAAAAGTGAAATGATTAAGGTAAGATGTAAAAAAAACTTTTTCATGGTATTGTTTAAATAAAGTCAAGTCCCTGAGGGACAATATATTTATAGATTTTATAATAGTTAGTTCGATAAGCCCCAGTGGGGTGACATAATTTTCTATAGATATCGCTCCGCTGGAGCTTTTTATCATTTGGATCTTTATTTCGCTATAAATATTTAGCTTCTCCGAAGCTCACAACTAGATTGTTAAGGATTTATAAATCGTCTTAATTTATCCAATGCGCTTAAACTCTCAAAAACTATTTTATTCCGTTCTAACAACTTACTTGTTTCCCAGCGTATTTTCCACTCTGGGTCTTTCAGCTTTTGTCTCAGCTTCGATACAATGGTTGGATTACTCTTTAAAACCTGTTCATCAATCCAATCAGGAAGAAATTCCAAAGCGCTTAAACGAGTTTCAAAATTCTTATGATCTAAACCTTTAAGTAATATTTCTCTCACTCTTTCCGCACCATAAGAATCTATTGTTTCGACTATAATCTCATTAATAACAGAAGAAAGTTCCTTAACATTATTTTGCTCTAATCCTATTTGGTAAACCCTTCTGAATTCATCTGAAAGAAAATCTGCCCATTTATCAAGATCTTCATCCTCACTCAATGCATAGTAGACAAATCTAACTTTATCGGGCTGTGTATAAAGATTGTTTTCACAAAAACGCTTTACTGGCTCTAGATCTTTTACCGCCAATTTTTGAATGTCTTTAATCGCTTCTTCTGAATCCTCATGTTCAAGATCGTAATATTGCTCTAAAGTGATGATCTGGTCAAAATCATGTATGGGTTGGTAAACTATTTTATTTTCGCTCATAGTGCTTGGTGTAAACTTTGGAGTATATTTTTTCAGAAGTTCCTTAATTTCATTCTCAGATACATCGTAATCATCTATTTTTATTTCGATCGTTTTCTGCTTATAAACAAATGTAAGGTAGAGTTCCTTATATGACAAATTGTACTTTGCTGTGTGTTCTGTTCTGGCAATAACTCTTGGAAATACAATATCTTTCCATTCATAAAAAATCTCATCAAGTTCTAATCCTTCTTGTGAGAATATTATTTTTTTATGAAAATTAAAGAGCGTCATTACCGCTTTTTTCCCATAAACGATGATAAACAAAACAGCTACAATTGGCAATACTAAATTGCTAAATTTAAGTGTAATCTTTTCAACATTTATAAGTGATAAAAAGTAAATACCTAAAACCACAAATACCATATTCCATATAATATGAAATACACCACCTTTGATTGAATAGTTTAATACTGTTTTCTTCAAATTTTATTGTTAACTAAATCAACTTATCAGCGTATCAAACCCGAAAGGTTTTAAAACCTGTCGGGTTTATAACTAATTTGAAATCACACGCTCCAATTTCTCAGAAACCGCAATTTCTTTTCCGTTTTTAAAGATTCTAAAACCTTTTCCTTTTTTATATTTTTCTCCTGTTTTATCCCAAAGAATGGTAATAATATTGCCGTGATACAAAACATTATCCAAACAAAACCAATCCCATTTTTCCTGTGGAATCAACGGATTTACTTCAATCTTTTCATCTGCTCTCGGGCGTAAACCAACCAATCCTGTAATCACCAAATCATTGAAAGTGGAGTGATTGTAGTAACGACTTCTTTCTCTGTCGCCCATTAACCAATAACCCGTTGTTTCATCCAAATACTCGCCAAGATAAGGCTTCCCTCTGTAATATTGCGACTGAACATACAATTCCATCTGTTTGAAATAATCAGGTTTGGCTACAAAATTCTGATTGTAATTATTCAATACATTCGCTAAAGCCGTTAAAGTCTGTGAACTTGCAAAAGGCCAAATTGCCCCATCCCATTCGCAGGTTCCTGTTCCGTGTGTTCTAAAACGCGGACTTCTTCTTTCTGCTGTTGTTAAACCGAATGGAGCCGAAAATCCTTTTTCATCCTTAATCTGTTCCCAAGCTTTTTCAAAACCTTTGTTTTGCTCCGGAAGATTAAAATACCACGGAATAAACCCGATGGCTTCTCGAACTTGTGCCAAAGTATCTTTTTCTGTTAAGGTTTCAAAAAACTCACTTTTCTTGTTCCACAATTTCGTTTCTACTAATTGCTGCAAAACGTCAGCTTTCGCTTTGAATTTGTTTTCTGTTTCCTTATCTCCTTTCAATTCAGCCATTTTAGAAATCGCTACAGCGTTCCCGTACATATAACTATTAATTGTTGGTCTTGCATTTTGCACTTTTCGTCCTCCACTTAAAGATTCTTCCATTCCATCTTTCACATCATGCTGCCAAAATAATCCATCTTTGCGCTGGCGGTCTTTTTCCCAAACTGCATAATCTGTAACCATGTCTGGGTACAAATCAAATAAGAATTTTTCATCCTTATTTACCAAATAACGATTGTACAAAGCATCGGCTGTCCAACTGCTAAATTTATACAATTTGTTCATTGGTTTTCCATCATTTCCTCGGTACCAAATTTTCACATCCTGCTCAATATATTTCGGATCATGAACCCATCTAAATTCGTTGATATGGTGTCCCAAAGCACAACTGATCATATTGTATTTATCGGCATACGAACGATCAACTAAAAACTCTGTAATTGCAAATCCTTGCGGAGTATTTTTGATATGCTTACGAACGCTCCACCATCTGAAATAATAGATTTCCTCAAAATTCTGCTGCGGACATTCAAACAACGGAATATTCTTTTCCATCCACGCCCACGCACTGTCATTCGGAATTGCGAATTTTAAATTCTCATCTTCCATCGTGTTGAAATAATCAACATAATGCTTAAAGTTTTTTTCTTTTAAAATAACCGATTTTCCTTTTTGTGAATGATCCACAGTCGATTTGCAACTGCTGTTTATACAAGCAATTACTATTGAAAGTGTTATTATTTTATGTTTGAAATTTGTCAACATTTAAAATTCTATCTTTTTAAAGTTAAACCATATAAGTAATATAAGTTCAATTAAGTTTTACTTTATATTTTCTTATAGTACTTATATGGTTTTAAAATATTTTTTAATTCCCCGAAAAAGTATACGTCTGTCCTGCTTTCATATTCACATCGTAAATATTGTAGGTTGGCAATTGTACTTTAGGCAATTTTGCTTCATTAGAAATAATCGGTTTCTTCACTTCTACATCATAAAACAACGGATTAGGATTTTTTCCTTTTGCTTTTTTTAGCGAAGAACCTTTCAACGTATTCTCAACTTTTAATCGGCAGTTTCCTCCAATTTTCGAATAGATTTTCAACTCCGAAACTTTATTGTTTTTCCAAGTCATATCAATTACAAATCCACCTCTTGCCACTAACCCTTTTATACTTCCATCTTTCCATACAGTTGGTAAAGCAGGCAGTAAATGAATCACATCTTCCTGACTCTGCATTAACATTTCGGCGAAACCGGCTGTACATCCAAAATTTCCGTCAATTTGAAAAGGCTGATGTGCATCTAACATATTCGGATAAGTTCCTCCGCCTTTTCTTTGATCTGCTGTTACCAAATGCAATTGATCTTGAATCAATTTATAAGCATGATTTCCGTCTAATAATCTCGCCCATAAATTCACTTTCCAACCCATTGACCAGCCCGTAGATTCATCTGTTCTATAAATCAAAGATTGTTTTGCGGCTTCAAACAATTCCGGTGTTTTAATTGGTGAAATCTGATTACTTGGATACAATCCATACAAATGGGAAACGTGTCTGTGATTGTCTTTCGGATTATCCCAATCGTCCTGCCATTCTTGCAATTGATTATGTTTTCCGACTTTCATTGGTGGCATTTTTGCCAAAGCATCACTTACTTTTTTTACATAAGCAGCATCTGGAGAAACCAAAGCCGAAGCTTCGATAACGTGCGTAAACAAATCAAAAACCAACTGATTATCCATTGTAGTTCCTGACGCAATTGTTGCTTTTCCTGTTCCGCCTGCGTGTGTGTTTTCAGGCGAACTTGATGGGACAACTACTAAATATTTTGTGTTTGGATCTATAACCATAAAATCTAAAAAGAAATCCGCAGCACCTTTCATAATTGGATAAATTTCTGCTAAATACTTTTTATCACCAGTATATAAATATCTTTCCCATAAATCCTGACAAACCCAAGCACCGCCAGTCGGCCACATTCCCGAAGCAGCTGAATCTACCGGAGCAGTTACACGCCAAATATCAGTATTATGGTGTAAAACCCAACCATTTGCATTATACATCATTTTGGCTGTCTCTGCACCTGTAACGCTTAACTCTTTTGCCATTTGTACAAATGGTTCGTGCATTTCTTGCAAATTAGTTACTTGTGCAGGCCAGTAATTCATTTCGGCATTGATGTTTGTCGTGTATTTACTATCCCAAGGCGGAGTGACCATATCATTCCAAATTCCTTGTAGATTAGCTGGCTGTCCGCCTGGCTGTGAACTTGAAATTAAAAGATAACGTCCGAATTGGAAATACAAACTAGCTAATTGGGGATCGAACTGTTTCGAAAAATCCCTGATTCTTTCGTTTGTTGGTTTCTTAATCAAATCATTTGAACCTAAATTTAAAGCAACTCTGTTGAAGAATTTTTGGTAATAATCAACGTGCGCTTTCTTTATAGTTTCAAAATCTTTTGTTTCCGCTTTCGCTAAATAGTCTTTACTTTTCGCAATTTCATCGCCCGAAATATCCTGATAGTTTTTAAAGTTCGTAGCAATCGATATGTATAAAGTTACTTCATCGGCTTTGTTGATGCTTAAAACGCCGTTGCTGGCATCGATTTCACCGCCTTTGTTTTTAGCCGTTAATCGGCCTTGAAACTTAACTTTTCCTTTTACACCTTCAAAGTTAGTTCCAACTCCCGAAAGTATAATCTGGTTTTCTTCTGTCGAAGCAACCGTTTTATCAATCGGACTGTTCATGAAAACATTACAAGTAATCTGTCCCGGCTGACTCGCAGTAAGTTTTACTACAATAACCTGATCTGAAAATGCGGTTAGAATTTCTCTTGTAAATTCAACACCATTTACTTTGTATTTTACTTTTGCTGTAGCATTGCTAATGTCTAAATCACGATAATAATCAGTATATTTTTGATGTCCAGCAAATGAAATATAAACGCTCCCAAAAGTTTGATATGGCATTCCGTCATTCGTTTGCGACATAATTTCCTGCGTTGCCAAATCCTGCGCTTCATCAAATTTTCCGTCAAAAATTAACTGACGAACAATTGGAAGTGCTTTTATCGATTTATTATGAGCATTGCTATTTGGAGAACCTGCCCAAATGGTTTCTTCGTTCAACTGCAAACGTTCCACTGCTGGATCTCCAAAAACCATTGCCCCCAAACGTCCGTTGCCTAAAGGCAGAGCTTCGTTCCAGATGGATGCGGGTTTATCGTACCAAAGTTTTAAGTCACTTTGTGCTTTTGCAGTCAAGGAAAAAATTCCGATAAAGATTGCTGTTATTTTAATTTTTAACTCCATAGTATAATTTTTTTTCGCCACGAATTACACAAATCGCACTAATTACTTTTTAATTTTTATTTCAATTTCTCTAATTTATTTTGCCACAGATTAAATGGATTATTTGGATTTTTTTATCTCCATAATCTGCTAAATCTGCGAGAGTAATTTTTTCCGCAGATTTAGCAGATTTTTAATCAGTGGAAATCCTTTAATCTGTGGCAAAAAAATAATTCGTGTAAATTCGTGAAATTCGTGGCTATCACTTTTTAACCTCGTAAACTTTCAGATTTTTTTCTCCGAACATTTCATATAATTTGTTGATGTCTTTTAAAGCATTTTTCGGCAGCTTTTCTCCTTTATCTCCAAAAACCAACAACTTCTCTTTTGGTTCAATTACACAAGTAGATTCATCGATTTCACCTTTGTCGTTCTTTACTTTATTCAAATCTAAGTTTAAATATTTTGCCATAAACGGATACAAAGCCATACGTTTCGAGATTCCGAAATCGTGACCTTCTTTTGCAAAATGAGCGTTTTCTACTAAATCTTTCTTTCCATACAATTCATAAGTTCTTTGGATAAAAGGAAACTCTAATTCTGGAACTGCCAATGTCCAGTCTTTTCCGTCAGAAACAATCAATTGCGGTTTTGGAGCCATCATTGCAGAAATCTCAGCGTTATTAGTTCCGTTTCCACACAAGTGAATTCCTCGTCCGCTTTCACAAGGACAACCGCCTGAGAAGTGAGACGAAACCATTACAACTGGAGCTGAAACTTTAACTCTATCATCAATTGCTGCTAAAAACATCGTGTGAGATCCTCCGCCGGAACCACCTGTAACACCAACTCTTGTCATATCAGCATTCTTAACCGTTGCTAAGTAATCCAAGAAACGAATTCCAGTTAAAACCTGAACTGTAGATGCAATGCTATTTCTATGCGTTTCTTCTGGAAATTGTAGTAACGATTCTCCCCAAGCAAACAAATCGTAACCAACCACTATTGCTCCCATTTTTGCCATCATAGCGCAACGATATTGCTCGTCTTTTCTATATCTTCCGTCGCCAAAATGCCCGTCAGGAGTTAAAATAACAGCTGCTTTTTTATTTAACGGATACGGTTTGTAAATTGATCCTGTCGCATAAACACCAGGCAAAATTTCTAATGCAATATTCTCGACACTGTAATCTTTGTAAATTCTTTTTGGAGTTAAAAGTGGTTTAGACTTCGGTGTAGGGGGCGCCTTATCCAAACCAAATGATTCAATCATACAAGCTTTTAACTCCGTTTTGCGTTTCTCCCATTCTTCTTTGGTCGAGTAAAGGCTTTCTAAGTAAAACAAACGTTCTTTTCCTTTATCTACCGAAACTTTATGGTTTTCATACTTGCGTATAATGTAGGTTCCATCAGGTTGTTTAAAATACATCAATTCAAACGGCGCTAAAATGTTCGTTAGCGAAAGTGGCAAATTTCCAGGTTCAATTCTCCAATCGGCATAATCCAATTCTTTTCCTTTTAATAAACCTCTGTCGTCGTTGATCGTGACATTAAAAAGAGTTTCGATCTTTTTAAGTGTTTCGGATACAGGTTTTCTAAAATTGGTATCAGAAGTGCTTTGCGCATTGGCAAATGTCAAAGCAAAAATGGAAAGTAAGAAGATGTATTTTATTTTTTTCATTATTACATTTTTTTGATTTGCCTCCTGCTTCAGCTGGAGGAAAACAAATTGATTTTTTTAATTGGCTTTAGCCGAACTTAATTATTTGGCTAAAGCCTTGTGAGTTGCTTTATTTTAAACCTCCAGCTAAAGCTGGAGGCAATTGATTTTTTCTACTTTTTCGAGTTTAGTTACAATTCATAACTCATAACTCATAACTCATAACTCATAATTACAATTGACATTCTATTGTATAAATTCCAGATCCTAATTCCAAAACTGGCTTCTGAGCTTTTTCATCAAAACCTGCTCTAACCCTTTTACCATCCATTTTTATTTCTGAATTTTTAGCAACTGGTAATTTTACTGTCGCTGTTGTATTCACTGGAATCTGAACTGTCAGAATAAATTTGCCATCTTTCTTTTCCCATGAAGAAGCAATTTTTCCATAAACCGATTGATAGTCCGCTTTCGCGAAAGTCATATCACCAACCACTTCCGGCTGAATAAAGAAATGTTTGAATCCTGGTTTTTCAGGATCGGACATAATTCCGGCTAAACTTTGGTAAAACCACTCTTCAATTTGTCCTAACATAAAATGATTCCAAGAATTTCCTTTTCTAGGATCCCATTGCTCCGTTAAAGTGGTCAAGCCAAATTTAATCTGAAAACCATAACCCGGCGCGTCATAATGATTGTGCATTCTGTACATGGTTTCGTTTTCTCCGTTTCTCGCCAAAGTCTGGAATAAATAACGATTTCCAACATCTCCCGTTGTCAAACGATCGCCTTTTTCTTTGATATCTGCTAGCAAATTCTGCATTACAGCTTCTTTATACTGCGGCTCCACAATATCCATAAAAACCGGAACGGCATTACTAAACTGACTATTGGTTCCGTATTGTTTAGTTTCTTCGTTGAAAAACTCTTTGTTGAAAGCTGTTTTAATCTCTGAAGCTAATGCATTGTATTTCTCAAAATCTTCCGTTTTTCCTAATAATTTTGATGCTTTGGCTACTAAATAAGCTCCGTAATAATAATGAGAAGTCGCCGAAAGCGCAATTGGACTATTTTTAGAATATCCAGCTGGGTGTGTTCCGTAATCGTACCAATCACCTAATCCGTGTGAAACGATATGGTTTGTTGCTTTTGTTCCCAGATAATCCACATAGTTTTTCATTACAGGAAAATATTTTTCTAATAATGAAGCATCACCATAATATTCATAATACATCCAAGGTAAAATTACGCCTGTAACGCCCCATTCTGGAGAATCGGTAAAATCACCTCCAAAAATTACATATTCAGGAACGATTGTCGGAATTAAACCGTTTTCTCTTTGTGAATCAGAAATATTCTGCATCGTTGCAGGAAGAAAAGTCTGAAGATTATAATTGAACATTAAACCTGGACCATTCAGCTGAATTTCTTCTAACCAACCTAATTTTTCGCGTTGCGGACAATCGGTAAAAACACTTTGGAAATTACTTTTTATCGAGTTATTTATCAGTTCGTGTGTTTTGTTGAAAATCTCATTTGAACAAACGAAACTTCCTGCTTCTCCTGCCGAATTGTAAATGAAATTCGATTTTAAATCAACCAAAGTTGGAAACGCTGCATTTTTATCTTCTTTATAATTAATATTTTCAATTTGAACATATTGATAACCGTAGAAACTGAATTTTGGCGTCCATTCTTCTATTCCGTCTCCTTTTAAAGTGTAATCGTAATAATATGGCTTTCCAGATCTTCCCTGCGCTATCATGCCTTCTTCATTTAAACCTTCAGCGACCCAAACACGAATCGATTGCCCTCTTTTTCCTTTTACTTTGATGGTTGGAAATCCCGAAAGATTTTGCCCCATATCAAAAACATAGAAATTAGGTTTCAGCTCTTTTACAGTCTTAATTTCGTATTGTTTCTGAATGGTAACCGGCGGAGCAGTCTGTGGTCTAAGAACTCCTTTTGGTGCTTCCTGAATGACAACTTTTTTCCAATCTCTATCTTTGAAACCTTTACGGTCCCAACCTTTTTGTTCTAAATTGGCATTGTAGTCTTCTCCTCCAAAAATACTGTTATAGGTAATCGGACTTTTGCTGTATTTCCAAGATCTATCTGATTTTATGATTTCTTCTGAACCGTCACTATACTTGATTTTCATTTTAAAGAATAAAGTCGGTGGACCAAAACTTACGAAGAATTTGGTATATCTTTCAGCAAGCGTATTGTACATTCCGTTTCCTAACAAAACACCAATTACGTTATCGCCTTTTTGAAATTCTTTTGCACTTAATTCATAAACATTGTAGTTAACCGTTTTATCATAATCTGTCCACAGAGGTGCAAACTGGCTGTTTCCTACTTTTTTCCCATTGATAGTCAATTCGTAATGTCCTAAACCTGAAATGTAAACAACTGCTTCTTTGACTGCTTTTTCTATTTCGAAAGGTTTGCGAAGCATGATACTTCTGCGTGCCAGCGAATCGGATGCATTGATAAACGAGTTCTTTTTTTCTCTATTGAAAGTGGCTGTGTGGTAGTTTCTTCCTTCTGGTAAATGGCTATCGGCTTTGGTAATGGCTCCAATCCAAATTGGATTTAAATCTGATTCTAATGAAGCTGTTCTAAAAGTAGTTGTTTTGCTCCATTTTGAAACTTTTCCAGCCTGATTCCAAACTTTAACTTTCCAGAAATATTTGGTTTCGCTTTTTAATGGTTTTCCATTATAAACGATATGCAGGTTTTTATCGGTATTAACTCTTCCACTGTTCCAAACATCCCCATCATCCATTTTTAGTTTTTCTTCCGAAGAAGCTACTAAAATCAAATAAGCAACTTGTGAGGCATCGGATTCTTTTGAAACCAATTGCCAGCTCAATTTCGGCTGATTCTGAACTACTGCTAATGGATTTTCGGCCATTTCCGTTGTTAAACGTACAGGTAGAATTTGTCCATTTGAAATGAACGTGATTAAAAAAGTAACAACTAATAATATGTCTTTAAAAAACTTCACTTTATATGGTATTTTTTTCGCCACGAATTCACGAATTTTCTCTAATTATTCTTTGCGTTTTATTTCTCTAATTTTTTCCGAAAGTTTAATTCGATTAATTAATCACAAAAACGACGTATTGATTATAAAAATAATTTGTGAATTGCTTCGCCCTTATGCTATCACTCGGCTTGCGGCTATTTTTTCTTTACAACTTTCTAGTAATCAACGATTCGACATTAAATACTGCTTCTGGGATTAATTTTCCCGTTTGAGGCAGATCATCGTAATCATCTGTGTCTGGCGCTGTATCTGGATCTGGCGAATGTCTTTGCTCTCCTGTGCGGAACATAATTCGCTCGAAACCGTCTGTTGGCGCATAAAATATCTTTGTTGATTCTTTTCCATCGTTTACTTTTATAGTGTATTGACGGTTTTTAGCATCTAATTTAACTGTTATTGTATATGCTTTGTTTGCTTCGTATTTTGTAACCGAACTCAAACGCGCACCATTTTTTACCTTTAATTCTCCATCCGAATCAAAAATCAATCTTACCGATGGTAAACCTTGTTTATTTTGAAATTCAATCTGCAATAATCCGTGATTATTTTGCTCTGGTTTTACTGTGAAAACAGCTTCCATTTTTGAAGCAAAAGGAATAACTCTTTCAGCACGTGAATAGTCAAAATAATCCTGATCTCTTAAAGTCAGCCATTTTTTGCCATCAGCTTTCTTTTCGATTTTTGTTGATGCCCATGAAAGATCATATGTATTCCATAGTTTTAGTTCTTGTCCGTCAGGAAGATTATTAAAAACATCATTTACATTTTCAGTAACCACCGAAGTAACCGGAACTGGAATCGATGCCACCCAAATATCTTCTTTGTTCATGCTATAACCCACCCAGATTTTTCCGTCTGCCGGAGTTCCATTTTTCTCTGTAATTCCGCGAACATATTGAGGACCTGCTGATTTGTAGTTTCCGCCGTAACGCATCGGACTTACTTCTCCGTGAACCAATAATAAATCTTTGTAATTCAATCCATCGTCACTTGTAGAAATTGCCAATGGCCAACGATATTCTGACGGGTTATAAAGCGTCGCATAACGATTGTCTGACGTTTTTTGTCCCCAGATTTTAGCATTGCTATTTACAAATCCCGGAGCACGCAATGGCATATAATCCCAAGATTTTCCGCCATTTCTGCTGATGGAAGTTAAAGCGTGTTTCCATAACCCCACTACGTTTCCGTTTGGCAAATGATAATAACTAAAAGCTTTATAAGGTTTCTGTAACGGAATCAACTCATCATCACAATCGGCTTCTTCCACCCATTGCTGTAAAACCAATGGTTCTGATAAGATTTCTTCGCAAGCCTTTTTCAAACCTTTATCTTTTGATGCGGTATAAAATGGGAATTTCGATTTCGATTTGTCCCAAGTTTTATTATATCTGATGAAATAAATTTCGCCAAAACTTCCGTCTTTCTTGATTTCACGAATCACACGTCCAATTCCTTTTCCGTCGTTTGGATCATCTTTTTCATCCATTGCGATTCCATAATACGCTAAAGCAAAAAGTCGGTTGTCTTTTGATGTATAAAAGCCCATTCTTTGGTGCATAATTGCATCCAAATTTTTGGCAACGCCTTCAACGCCTTCTTTTTTCCATCCGTTAGGAATTCGGTAAATTGGAAAAATAACTTCTGGTTTTGTCCACGTTACACCATTTTTAGAAGTCATTAATAAAGTCTGGCTTGGTGGAATATGTTCTCCCGATGGATCGCTTAAATAATGCAAATAAAATGTATTATTCCAATACGCCATCATGGGCTGGTGGTTGTATGTCCATCCAAAACCATCTGCTTTTTCAGGATGTTCACGGCTTGCACGCATAATTTGCGTAGCGTGAACTCCAACCGCTGGACTTAACTGTCCGTGATGGTAATCGATATTTGAAAGTGTTTTGCCAACATAACGTACAGTATCGTTCTGCGCATTTACAGCGGTACATGCCAAAAGGATTGTGGCTGTAATGATGTTGGTTTTTATGTTTTGGAAAGTAATCATTTTATTTATTTTTTTGTCACAGATTACACGGATTAAAAAAGATTATTTTTTATATGCTTGATCTTTGAAATCTGTGGCATTATCTTTTATTTTCTATCAATTAATCCTTTTAAAACGTCTTCAGAGATTGTTGTAATCGTTCCGTGTTTATGACCTTCGGGAAGGCTTATTTTGGAGGATACATCTTCAAAATGAACAAAATCTGTTGTGCTTAACGCTTTATAATTTTTCGAACCGTAATTGTCATAATACAACAACCAGTTTTTATCCACCTTCACTACTGTCGGACCTTCAGATAAATATTCGGTTAAAGGTTTTGAAGGTTTTTCAAACGGCCCTAAAGGCGATTTCCCAAAAGCTACTTTTATATTTCGCATCGGTCTTGTATTGTCTTTCAAAACCAAAACATAATCTTTTTTGCTTTTTTTGACAATCACACAGTCTATTACGCTAAAACCTGGATCGTAATATAGTTTTGTATCCGAAAACGTTTTGAAATTTTTTGTCGTTACATAATACATTCTGTGGTTGTTTTTCTCTTCTTCCACTCCTTTTGGATATCTAAACGGAATTGTCGATGCCCAAATAATGATGTATTCTCTTTTTACATCATCATAAAAAATTTCTGGAGCCCAAACATTTACGACTTCTGGCTCATTTTTCATTACGGGAATGTATTGCTGTTCTGACCAATGAATCAAATCTTTTGAACTTGCATAACCAAAACCATTTCCGCCTTTCCAGTCGGTTGTCCAAACCATGTGATACGTTCCGTCTGCTCCTTTTGTGATTGAGGGGTCACGCATGATTTTACTGGCTCCAATTTCGGGTTTTAAAAACGATCCTTCTAATCCTTTCCAGTTGTAACCGTCTTCGCTGTATGCCAAATATAAACCTTCTGTTGCGGGTTCTCTAAACGATGTAAAAAGATATAAATCTTTCTTTTTCTGCGAATAACTAATCGCAAAAAGCGAAAGGGTTAGTATGATGAATATTTTTTTCATGTTGCGTTGTCTTTAAACTTTGTCAAAGTTTCAAACTTTGACAAAGTTGGCTCACCAGTTTTTATTCTGTAATTGCTTTTTTATCTAAAGAAGCTCCTTTTTTGATTTTCGTTGTAACGTTGTTTAAAACATTGTTTTTCAAGAAAATATTTTTAGAGTCTTTTCCATCGGCTTCGATAAAAATATCGGTTGGATTGAATGGAAAATTATTGTTGATCAACGCATTTGAAACATTATCTAATTTGATAACCGGAACTCCTTTTATTGGTGTTGAAGATCCAACATTGTCTAAAATAATATTTTTTGAATCTGATATTTTGAAAGAAGAACCAATTGTGGCGTTTACTTTCACATCATGAAATTCAACATCTGTTGCTGTACTTACGGTAAAACCTTCTTTTCCGTCCATATTGATGTTAGAGAAAGTGATGTTTTGAATTGGCATTTCTGTAATTCCCAGAATCTGTCCGGCTTTGTTTACGTTTGAAGCCGTAATATTGCTCATGTGAATGTTTCTGAAAATCGGCGTTTTCTCGGTTACAGGTTCAACTTGCGTTCCTTTGTCGTAGAAAAGGCTTAATACAATTGCTTCTTCTTTGATGTTTTTCATTACGATATTATCGACGCGAATATCTTCTACAACACCACCTCTTCCACGTGCTGATTTGATACGGATTCCGCGATCTGTCCCATCAAAAACACAGTTTGATATTGTGATTTTTTTGATTCCACCCGACATTTCACTTCCAATAACCACTCCACCGTGACCGCTTAACATCGTGCAGTTTGTGATGGTTACATTTTCTGTTGCTTTTCCATATTTACGTCCGTCGCCATCTCTTCCTGATTTAATCGTGATACAATCATCACCAACGCTGATATGACAGTTTGAAATATGAACATTCGTACACGAAGAAGGATTGATTCCGTCCGTATTTGGCGAATGCGGATTAAAAATCGAAATTCCGGTAACGGTTACATTATCACAGAATTCTGGATTAATTGTCCAAAATGGTGAATTTTTAAAGGTTACGCCTTCGATTAAAATATTTTTGCAGTTGTAAGCTTGGAAAAAAGATGGTCTGAAAAACTTTTTATCAACTGTTCTCTTATAATACGGTTCTGTGTAAAGGCCTTTATTTTGCTCTTCCCACATGGTTTGGTATTTGGTTGGAGGCAATGGTTCTTTTGCCGTTTCAATTCTATACACTTCATTCCACCATGCTTTTCCTTGTCCGTCGATTACTCCTCTTCCTGTGATGGTGATATTTTCTACATCTTTTGCATAAAATAAGGGTTGGAAACTTTTCATAACAATTCCTTCGTAACGCATTTCTACATACGGAAGAAAATCATCGAAGTTCTCTGAGAACTTTAAAAGCGCTCCAGAATCTAAATGAATCGTGATGTTGCTTCTTAATGTTAGTGCTCCAGTTAAGTATTCTCCAGCAGGGAAAAAGATAGTTCCTCCACCGTTTTTAGATGCTTTTTCAATGGCATTCTGAATGGCTTGAGTACATTTTATTCCTTTGTTGTTTCCGCCTTCGTTTAGGATGTTTAACCAGCCGTCGTTAGCGAAAACGGTGTTCAATCCAGTTATGAAGCAGAGTACTATAAGTATTTTTTTCATAGTTGTGTTTTTTTCTTTTGCCACTCCCAATAGCTATCGTGATAAAATGATTAGTACAGATTTTTACTCTCATTTTTTGTCATTTCCACGAAGGAGACCCGAGCGATAGCGAACGGATGAAATAAATCTTCACAAGAAACTCTTCAAAGTTGCTCAACTATGCTGAGCTACTAACGGAGATTTCTCCTTCGTCGAAATGACAAGATTGTGGGTAATTCGTGATTCCATATTCACGAATTGCATTTCACTAATTACTTTTTACTTTTCACTAATCACTTAGTAGATTTCAAAATCAAAACCCAGTCATTACCATCTTCTTTTTTACCTTCTGGCTGAAAATTTTGAGTTCCTTTATTATCAAATGTTCCGATTTTCGTTTTCTTGCCATTTCTCGGATTGTACCAAGTCGCTTCGAATTTATCACCTGAAATTTTTCCTAGTTTTACTTCTATTATTCTTCCATTGTAAGTGTACAGTAAAGCATATTTTTCGCCTCTTATCGCTGGAATATAATCGTATTTTTCTCCTTGATTTACAACTAAAGAAACATCTGGAACTCCTTCTAAAAATGGCACTTCTTCCATTAATTTCTTAATATAAACCATTTGCTTTGCTCCAGGCGCATTAATGGCTGATGTCCATAATTCTTTGTTTCCGTAAGCTGGTTTATCGCCTTTTCTGAACATTTGCATTACAGCGTTATGTCCGTACGTATAACCTGCACCACCTGAAAGTACTGACCAATATCCATAACGACGAACGTCGCTTGCGGTCCATTTTGGCTGTAATGTATCGTGCAAACCGTGTGGAATTCCTTCGTAAGATGGTTCTCCGTCAAGTGTTGGTTTTGTTGGTTTTAATTGAAAATCTCTTAGCACAAATTTGTAATTGTCTTCTTTGAAATTCGTTTTTATAGAATCCTGATCGTATCTTCTGTGTCCTGATTGGAACATATTGAAATCTAACCATTTTTCATTGTGGAAATTCTCTGAAGAATCAGTTCTTCCAAATGGGTGGAAAGTAACTAACTGATTTGGATTGTTAGTTTTTAAAGTGTTTCCAATGGCGTTCCAGATATCTTGGAATTCATTTCCGTGAGTATCTCCACCGTTTAACCAAATTACGTTGGTTCTGTTTTTATATCTATTAGCTAAGAACTTAGCATATTCAGTAGCCTGTTCTTTGCTTACTTTATTTCCTTTTGAAACGTTTGTTCCCCAAACTGGAACCATCGCTACATAAATTCCGTTTTTCTGAGCCACGTCTAAGGTGTAATCTACATGATCCCAATAATCGTATTGCTTTGCATCTTTGAAATCATTTCCTGCTGTAATCAAGGGCTTGGAAACGTCTTCGTTTATCAAAGCTGCATCGCCATACACGTTAACTGCATTTATGTTGTGCAAAACCATTACCTGAACAACATTGAATCCTTTGTCTTTTCTGTCTTTAAAATATTTCTCAATTCCTGCTCTGTCCAGTTTTCCGAATGCTAGCCACCCTGTGTCGCCAAGCCAGAAAAATGGTTTTTCGTTTTCAGTAACAAAATAATGCTGATTTTTAGATACTTTGATTTGAGGCAGAGATGCTTTTGTTTTGGCTGATTGCGAAAATCCGCTTTGCGCTGTCAACATAAAGCTTATACAAAGAGCGTATAAAGATTTAATTTTCAGATTCATTTTGGTTTGTTTTTGAATTGTGTTTTATTTTTTTGCCACAGATTTCACTGATTTAATGGATTTTCCAAGCTTTGTCTTTATATTTTTTCTCACAGATTTCACAGATTAGGCAGATTTTATTTTAATCCTTTTAATCTGTGAAATCTGTGGCTAACTATTTTTTCACTACAAAAAGCACTTTTTCTTTTATTTCAGCTTGTGGAATTATGACTTGTTTTCCTCCGCTAATGTTAGCTTTTTTTGTTGTATTTCCTGTTGTAGCATTTATTGCAAATACTTCAAATGTTCCTTTTTCATTTGATAAATCAATTGTGATATCTTGGTCGTTTTTCAAATAGAAAAGATAGCTTTTTCCTTTGTTTTCCAACTTCCAGAGATTGTCTGAAAAAGTATTTCCTTCAACTAATTTCATTTCGCTTAAAGCGGCATAAAACTGAGGCAATTCGATTTTCGGAATATTTGGCAATGAGGCTCCCGCCATTAAAGCTGGCCATCCAAATCTTGAAGAACCGTCTGTTGAATATAAAATGACTTTTTCAGGATATTTTTCTCGATATTCACGAACAGCGCGATATACCTGATTATCCGTTTCTTTTCCAGTTTTTAGTTTTCTCGCATGCTGTCTTGGTGCTAAGTTTACACCTCCTTGCGGTGCATAAGCCGAGCCGTCTTCTTTATAATACCAATAGCGAATATCAATTACATCTACAATTTTATTTCTTTTAGCATCATTTAAAATAGCATCTTGAACATCTTTTGTAGCACTTAAACCAATTAAACCTTTTTTGCCCGTTTCGTCTTTCCACTTTTGGGCTTGGTCTAACCAGAATTCCATAAAATGTAACGGACCTGTATATTCAGCACTTGTTAACTGAATTACGTTACTATTTTCCTGAAAGTTTTCGAATGATTTTCTAATGAAACCTTCGTGTAATTTTCTTCTTTGAGCATTTGTAATGTCATAAAACTGCTCCGCCATAAATATACGTTTGTCTCCTGCGTAAGGCGGTGGCTCAGGAAATCCTGTGCTGTTGATATTGTTAGCAGAACGCCAAGGTGAACTTGCCCAATGCGCTCCGGCTTCTAAAATATTGTGCTGAAAATATTGCTGATTGATTAATATTTGTCCATTTGGTTCTGCAAGCGTTGCAAACTGCGCTAAACGGCTCCAATACCAATCATTAAATTTTGTTAAATCGTATTTACTCAGATGATCCCAAGCAAAATCTTGTCCGCTTCTTGCGAAAGGCTGTTCGTAAAACGGAGGCCAAACATCGTCATCAATTCGGCGAACACGTTCGTGATCGTCCATTCTTCTGTCGTACCATAAACCATAATTATGCTCTAAGGCAACGATATTATTTTTAGTCAAATAATCTACGGTTTCCTGTACTTTATCAGTCAATCCGTTTCCTGTTCTCCCAGGTACAAAACGAGTAATATGCGGTGTTGATTTGTTTACAAAATCATCGGTTAGATCGCCTCTCCACCATGCAACGTTAGTCTGTTTTCCTGCAATTACTTTTCCTTCAAAAGTTAGCCAGCCGTTTTCTGCTGTTACTTTTGAAGTCGATTTTTCAGTTTTATTTAATGCAACTTTTAAATCGTTTGCATTTTTTAAACCTTTACTATCAATATTAATCGGATTTTCTTTTGAAGCTTCTGCAATCAATTCTTGTAAACTTTTTGCCGTTGTAGCAGAGTTTTTAGTCAATTCTGCAGCAACTTCTATACTCGGACTTGAAGAAGCTTCTGAGCCTAAATCGTAGATAAAAGGCTGAACTGGAAGTTTTCCTAATCTAGCTTCTAGTTGTGTGTAGAATAAACTTCTTGGACTGATATGTTCGTTTACGTTTTTCCAATGTCCGTTTCCTCCAAATTGTCCCCAAACTCCAAAAGCCCAGTTTTGTGCTGTTGGCGGGCTATAACATTCTACTTTTGATGCCGATGACTCCCAGATTACAGAATTGGCCGCTGTCCATCCAGCACCTCTTCCACCTTGTGCTCTGTTGTTGTAGCTTAATGCTTTTCCGTCGATATTCGCTATGTCAAATAAAACTCCTGTGGCCCAGCTTCCGATTGCGCCACTGTTTTCGAATGGCAAATGTGATTCGCATTGTACGAAAGCGTTTGGTCCAGTTGTTCCAAAGCCACCCACAGCGAAATCATGATATCCAAATTCGGAGTAACAACGTTGGAATAAAGTTTGCTGACCTTCGGTATAAAAAGTATGCCTTCTGAATGAAGCAATTTCTGAAATTGGTTCTGTTGCAATACAATCTTCAACTGTAATTTGCTGACTTGTTTTTAAAACCGTAACGACTCCACCTGCAAAGTGCTTAAAATTAACTTGTTTTACCCAAGCATTTCTAGCGCTTTCAATGCTAATAGCCTGCCAACGGTGTTCTTCGTCTTTTAAATTTGAAGGATTGTAGGTTGATTTTATTAAGATATTTTCAATTCCGTTATTTTCAGTTCTTCCTTGCCATGAATAAACAGTTACTTTTGAAGTTCCGAAAACATCATCTAAAGACATTGTGATTGGAGCATTTACAGTCACTTCGTTTCCGTTGATTTTGGTTACGACACGATTCCAAGTTGTCGCCCAATCCCCTTTTTTCCATCCAATCCAAGAAGTTTCTCCACCGAAATCTTGCATGTTTACTTCTTTAATGAAGTTATCCGTTAAAGGTTTACTGATTTCGATTTCGTCTCCAACTTTTAATTTTGATGTATTTTTTAATTGAATTTTTTGCGTTCCAAGTGGCGTGTAAGCGTTTGCAAATTCAAATGAATCTTTATACACTTTATCGTTTACACCTAAAATTCTAATTAAAGCTTCTCTTTCTAAACCAGTTCCTAAAAGTACGGTTCCGTTTTCGGTATTGCCACTTCCTCTTAAAACAACTCCCGATTTTCTAATGTATAATGTTCCACTAATTTTGAAAGTTCCTTTGTCTAACAAAACGGCTCCACGAAATCCTGATTTATCAGGTTTTAATGCGCTTACATAATCAATTGCATTTTGGATTTTCTGTGTTGCATCTTCTTCTTGTTGAGAAACAAAAATCTTGTTTTCCAAATTCGGAATGGCAACTTCAGAGTTTTTATATCCTGCAAAAGAAAAATCTGGGATTTGATTTCCTTGATTATCTGTTGTAAAAGAAAGTTTTCCTTCTTTGGTTTTTACAATGTCTGGGAAATTGTTTTGGGCTGTGATGTTTCCGCTAATAAACAGAGTAATACACATTAAAGAAAATGTGTTTTTAAAAGAAGAAACTATATTTTTTGATTGATGGAAATTCACTTTTTTCTTAATTTAAATTTCAGAGTTTAGATTCTTAAAATTAACCTTTTAAGGAACAATAAATTTATAAAATCCTATTTTCTCCAATCTTGTCATCTCGACGAAGGAGACCCGAGCGATAGCAAACGGATGAAATAAATCTTCGTTGCTAAATCGACAAAGATTGATATACTTTTTGGAGTTTCTTGCGAAGATTTGCTTCGCCTGTTCGCTATCGCTCGAGCCTCCTTCGTCGAAATGACAAACTAGATGGATATTCTTTGTGTAATTAAACCTGACAAGTTTTGAAAACCTGTCAGGTTGTTGTTTAGAATATTTAACTGATTAAAATCATTATTGTAATAAAGACTTTAATTTCGCTAAAGTATCCGTATTATTTTCCGTTTTCGTCCAATCAATTTTAGTGTTTGGATCGATTCCGTTAAAATATTTCTCGATGTTGGTATAACCGTCTCCATTTGCATCTTTATTAGCGTCTGAAGCATCATTTGGATTTAAACCATATTTCTTTTCCCAAGCATCTGGAATTCCGTCATTATCTGAATCTTTATAGGCTTTCCCTTTGTAAGTTGGATATCCGCCAACTTGATCAGGATGCGTTATAATTCCTTTTTTATAAGAGTCAGCCGGCAATCTTCTTTTGATATATTCTTTTCCAATTGAATTTTCTAAACCGTCTTTTACTTCAATTTTTCCTGTACGAACTTGCTTGATCACTCTTTCATCAACTGCATCTCTTTTCGGAATTGTTGCTCCAACATTCGTCAAAACAAAATCATAAGCTTCTTCTGCCGACATGATATTGAATTTTGGCATAGAAAAAGGTTTTGGCTGTTTTATTGCTGCTAAAAATGCTGCCGTTTCCGCTTCTGGAAGATTTTCCAATTGTACTCCTCCATTCCAGTTGTCTGCCGTAACTTCAGGAGATCCAACAATAAAGTTTCCTGAAACATAAGCTCTTCCGTATTGTTTAGGTTCAATATATCCAGATTCTGGTTTTACAATTCTATGTGCAATAGGTTCGTTTGCAGGTGTTATTGGACCTGGTTTGAAATAGTTATTGATGATATTTAACATCGAACGATAATCACCTCCGTCCAGAGTACGATTCCACCAATTAAATACTACGTTATTCACAAAATTAAAGTCTCCATACATTCCGATAGAAGCATTTCTTGAAATGTTGTCGGCCCATAAGTTGCGCATAAAAGTACTATTTAATCCGCCAATTGTACTTCCAAAAGCATGATTATAAGTATCTAAACCTTCTGCTGAAATAGTGTTCTGAATCGTGATATTACAAGCAGGCAATTTCTCCAATTTCGACTTTGCGTTAGGTGCAAATTGATGTCTGTATAAAGAAATGTTTTCATCTAATCCCCAGCTTACAGAACAGTGGTCAATTATAGTATTTCCGATTACATTTCCTCCCAGCGCATCATCTCTTCTTGTAACTTCTGTTGCACCACGTCTAAAACGCATATGTCTAATTATAACATCGTGTGTGTCAATTTCTAAAGTTTCTCCTGCAATACAAATTCCGTCGCCAGGAGCAGTTTGTCCAGCAATTGTCACGTAAGGTGCACGCATGCTGATTCTGCTTTTTAAATGGATAATTCCCGAAACATTAAAAACAATTGTTCTTGCTCCAACAGCTTCACAAGCTTCGCGAAAAGTTCCTTTTCCACTATCTTCTAAACTCGTCACTACGAATATTTTTCCTCCACGTCCACCTTGCGTATAGGCTCCGCCTCCTTCAGCACCTGGAAAAGCAGGAATATCTGCTTGAACAAAATCTTTTGGATAAGAAGCCCAAGGCAAATATGGTTTTCCTTGTTTTGCTTCTTCTTTTATGATATGCAAGTTGGCATTCCAGATTTCGCTTAATCTCTTTTCGTCAGCTTCTAAAAGGGCATCTGCCTTAGCTTGAACGTCTTTTGGAATTACAGGATATTGGGCATAAGCCGATGACACAAGTGAACAAAATGACAACGCCATAAATGCTCTTTTTAAAGTACGGTTGGGAAAAATATTTTGCATTGAATTGTGTGGTCTAGTTAATAGTAGTTAGTTTTTAAGAGATTATTCTTTTGCAGTAGAATCTTTTGTTTTACTCTTCTCTCTTTCTTCGATACGTTTATGCCAGTCGGCACTTTCTTTGTTTAAATCGTAACCTTGTTTTGATAAATAATTGTTGATTCTTCCTTTGTATTTACCAAACCAGCCATGTTTTTCTTTAGAAGAACCTGCGTCCATTGCATGTTCTCTAGCTTCAACTAAAGCTTTGTAGATATAGTCTTTTTGTTCTGCTGTCAAATTCGGAAGCATATCGTTGTAACCTGCAACCGTAATTGGAAGCACACCATAAGTCATTCCGTCTTTAACTTCAGTGATTTTATCTTCAGACAATTCTTTGCCTAATTTTTTGATATAAGATTTATGCAGTTTTGCAATTGATTCGTCTGCCTTTGCTTTCAATTTATCAATTTTCTCGTTTTGCTTTTCTTTAGCCAAAGAAGTATCTTCTTTTACTTTTTTGATTTCAGCATCTCTTCCATCTTGAATTTCAGTTAAATCTCTGAATTGCTGCGCGATAATATTTGAAACTGCTTTTTCTTTTGCTTCGTTTTTCAAATCTAATTTGGTAACGATTTTTGCAGCTCTTTCGTTGGTAACTTTTACATATTCAGGATCTAAATGCTGTTGTGCATTTAAAGTTGAAAATGCAAAAACCAGCGATAATAAACCAGCATTTATTTTATTTAGTGCCATAAGTTTTCTTTTTTTATCTGATTTAAAACATAGTTTGCCTTGGTTAAAAAAGTTAAATATTTTTTTATCTGCTTAACTTTTTAATCTCGCAAAGTCGCTAAGGCGCAAAGTTTTTTATGCTTCACTTTTATAATCTTTGCGCCTTAGCGACTTTGCGAGCAATTTTATGTTTTCAAAAATTGTTCCTTATTTTAAATCTAATAAAGGTCTAACTAATGTTTCTTTGTTATTAGCTAAATCTTTCCAGTCTACTTTTATTGCAGGGTTTACACCATTGATGTAATCCTCAATATTTGTATATCCATCTCCATTTAAATCTCCTTGCGCATCAGATGGATCATTCGGATTTAAACCGTATTTTTTCTCCCATGCATCTGGCATTCCGTCTTTGTCTGTATCTACATAAGGTTTTCCTTTGTATTCCGGATATCCTCCAACTTGAGAAACATCCGTAATGATTCCTTTTTTATAAGAATCCATAGGTAAACGTCTGTGTTCGAATTGGTAGAAAGTCTTTTTCTCTAGTCCTTTAGCATACTCAGGAACTCCTGTTTTTACTGTTCTTACGATTCTTTCATCCACTTTATCTCTAATTGGCAAAGTAGCTCCAACATTTTTAAGAACGAATTCATAAGACTCTTCAGCAGTCATGAATTTGTTGAACCAAGGCATCGGGAAAGCTTTATCTACTTTCATTTTAGAGAAGTATTCTTTTGCTTCATCATACGTCATTAATTCCCCTTTTTTATTCTCTAACTGAATTCCGCCATCCCAGTTGTCTTTAGTCACTTTTTCGTTTCCATTAACAACGTTTCCGTTTACATAAGCTCTACCAAAAACCATGTAAGGCAATTTGCTTCTTCCTGATTCTGGCTTTAAAATTCTGTAGCTGATTGGCTGTGTTAAATCGGTTACCGGTCCTGGTTTATAGAAGTTGTTGATGATATTGTAATTAGCAGTATAATCTCCACCATCTGTAGATCTGTTGTACCAGTTGAAAACTACGTTATTAACGAAGTTGAAAATTCCGTTCCAACCAATAGAAGGGTTTCTTCCTGCATTGTTTGCCCACATATTTCTCATGAAAGAACAGTTTTCTCCTCCTAAAGTACTTCCGAAAGCGTGATTGTAAGTATCAAGAGCTTCTCCGAATAAACTGTTTTGGATTGTAATATTTACAGTTCCAACTTTGATATCTGGGTAACCTGGCCCTGGATTGTACATGTGTCTGTAAATTGACATATTTTCGTCTAATCCCCAAGTTGCAGAAACGTGATCGATCATAATATTTCCAACTGGATTTCCTCCAATAGCATCGTCACGACGTCCTACGAAAGTTTCTCCACGACGGAAACGCACGTGTCTGATAATTACGTCATGCGTATCAATCCAAGTTGATTCTCCAGCGATACAAACACCATCACCAGGAGCAGTCTGACCTGCAATTGTAATGTAAGGCGCACGAATAATCAACGGACTTTTTAATCTGATAATTCCAGCAACATTAAACACTATTATTCTCGCTCCTCCTTGTTCACAGGCTTCACGTAAAGTTCCAGGTCCGCGGTCTTCTAGACTTGTTACCGTGTAAACTTTTCCGCCACGACCTCCAAAAGTGTACATTCCACCACCTTCAGCACCTGGAAAAGCAGGAATTTCTGCCTGAGGTAAATCAGTAGGTCTTGCAGCCCACGGAATATAAGGTTTTCCATGTTTTGCTTCTTCTTCAATAACTACTAAAGCTTTTGTCCATGCTTCATCAGAAAGCCTTTGAGCTTCTTCTTTGATAGCTTTTTCCTGAGCCTGAACTTCTGGACTAATCTTCGGATATTGAGCAAAACATTTTGCACTTCCTAAAAAAAGCAGAGATGATGCGATAAATAATGCGGAATTTTTCATGTTAATTTCTAGTTGTGGTAATTCTTTTTAAACAAATCACCTGTATCTTTTGACGAATACAGGTGAAAAGCTTTATATAATATTCTGTTTCTTATAATAAAATTTATTCTTGGTAGTTGAATGTTCCTGCAGTTCCACCGTTCCATCCAACAGTTTGCTGTAACCAAGTATTCTGAGTTAGAATACTAGTTTGTAATCCCATTATGTAATAATTTGGATTAAACTTAATTTGAGCAGCAGCGTTATTTACGTTATCCAAAGGAGTCAATAAATTTGTAAATGTGAAATTAGTAGTATAAAAAGTTGCTAAAGCATCTATTTGAGCATTAAAATTCGCAGCATCTGGATCTACACTAATTGATGCACGTGCACTAGTCAACGGATCTGTTTTAGTAGCTGTTTTATTATACTGTAAATAATAACCTGTACGTTGCGTACCATTAATTGGCGTCAAACCTAATTTAGAAACTGTACCTCCGTTAATTCCTGGAAGAGCTTCGTCGCTATAAAGCATCCAACGCTGTACATCCCAGAAACGTTTTCCTTCGTAAGCTAATTCTACTCTACGCTCATATAAACAAGCCGCAATCGCAGCATATTTATCAGCTAAAATACCAATTCCGTAGTTATCAGCAGCTGGAATTCCTACACGAGCTCTAACTTTTCCAATGTAATTCACTGCATTACCAATATCGCCTTTTGCAGCATAACATTCAGCAATATTCAATAATAACTCCGCATAACGATACTCGATAATATTCGTTACAGAATATTGGAAATTAGTCGCATTTGATGCCGTAACATTCGACATTTTTCTTACGTAAGCAGGGCTATTTTCTTGATTGTTATCACTAAAATATGGTTTATCTTTATCTGCAGAGTCTAACCAACGATAAGACCAAGCTACACTATTTGCATTTTCTGCATATCCCCATTTCATTCCAGAGAAAGCAAATGTTCTGTAAAATCTAGGATCACGTTTTTTAAAGAATAAGAACGGATCGTACCCATTTGCAGCTGTTGGTCTTTTTCCATCAGACATTGGAAACAAGTCAATCATTTCTTTTGGTGCTTCAAATGCTCCAGTACCACCTTGGCTAACTAAACGCATCGCTTTTTCCCATGAATTGTTATTACTAACAGAAAGTGTTGCTCCGTTTCCTAATAATTGAACTACAATTGCTTCTTTATTAAATCCTTCCAATGTAAACATATCATTCCATTGTTTAGCATTGGTTCCATATAAACCATAACCATCCGCAGTCAATTGAGCTTCTGCAGCTAAACCAGCTTGCAATGCAGCCTCCCATCTTTCTGTAGAACCATCCCAGTTTTTATTAAACAATGGGCTAGCATATGTTAACAATACTCTTGCTTTTTGTGCTAAAGCTGCTCCTTTTGTAAAACGTCCATAATCTGCACCTGCGTCTGGCCAGTTACCAGGCAATAATGAAGCTGCCATATCTAAGTCTGCTACAATTTGTTTTACTACTTCAGTAACAGAAGCTCTTGGTAATTTTATTGCTTCATCTGTAGAAGATGCTCCTTGTGTTGAAGTAACAAGAGGCACACCACCGTACATACGCATTAAATCAAAATACTGAATTGCTCTTAAATAATATACCTGACCTTTTGCACGATCACGGAATGTTTTATCTAAAGTAGATCCTTTTACATCAACATCTTCTAAGAAACTATTACAGTCTCTAATACGGTTGTAAGGCTCATTTTTAATTTTATCTTCTAATTTGGTTCCAAAATAATTTGTAGCATCATCAGAATTTATTAAAGTCTTTGTTGGATTTACAAGGTCTGTAATCCCTCCTATTTCTTCCGTTAATCTAGAGTATGCATCTGTGTATTGACCGACAAAAGTTGCCTGTGGAGATTTATACGCATAGAAAAAGTCGTAATATAAATTGTTTATATACCAATTTGTACGATCTTGACTTTGATAAAATGAATCATCAATTTGTCCAAAATTTTTCTTGTCCTCAAGAAAATTGTCACTACATGAAGCACTAACTATAAGTAATACTACAAGAGTTAATATTGAGTTTATTCTTAGTTTCATAATTACTTATTTTTTATTAGAATGATACACTTAAGTTAACAGACCAAGTTCTCAAAGTTGGATAAGTATCATACGATGAATCATACATATTGCGATAATGATTAGGATATGGATTATAGAAATCCCAAAGATTATTTCCAGTTACACCAATTGCTAAACTGCTGATATTTAATTTATTTAAAACGTCTTTTGGTAAACCATAACCTACAGTTAAGTTACGAACAAAACAACGGAAATTATTTAATTGCCAGAAGTTTGAAGGAGCACCAACCAACTCATCATCATATAAGGCCAAGTTAGGATATTTACCATTTACATTATCAGGACCGTACATATCTGTCCAGTAGCTTTCGTGAGCCCACATGTTGTGTGCTGTTGCAGTTCCTTGTTTTACTACATCAAGTTCACGGAATCCGCCCCAAGATGTAGAAATTTGAGTTCTAGCATAAAACCCTTTATATTTCATACCTAAATTAGTAGTAAAACCATAAGTTCTATTTGCATTTACTAATTTCTGATAATCTAAATTTTTATCGATTCTTCCATCAGGTCCTGCTTGTTTACCAGTTGCAGGATCAAATGCTCCACCAACATCTTCGTAAGCTAGCATACCTTTAACCATTCCAGCCATAGTTGTAATTTTATTGAAGCTTGGTGTTGTTCCAGCCGCAGCCGCTCTTTCTGATAAATAAGCCCAGTAGTTTGCAATATCTTCATCTGTACGTAAAATTCCGTCTCCTGTAGATGTTCCGCCCCAAGTTTTGAATCCCCAATATGGGAAGAAAGTAGAAGATCCTGTTTGCGTTACATTAAATGATGGATGTTGTAAAGCTTGGTCTGGATATTTTTTTACTTTATTATCTGAGTATCCAAAGTTTACTCCAACATTATAACTAAAATCATCTTTGATTTTATCACTCCAGTTCAAACTTACCTCAAGTCCCCAAGCATCAACAGCTGCATAATTTTGTTCAGCAAAACCACCACCAACTGAAATTGGCACACCAACAGCACCTGCCATGTTAGTTAACATATCTGTTGTTCTGTCATAATAAAAGTCAGTATTAATTTGTAATCTATTTTTCAATACATTAACATCAAGTCCAATGTTATTTTTGATTGTTGTATCCCAACCTACATTTCTGTTTGGATTAACTTTTGGAGTAACACCACCACCTAAAGATCCACCAGTAGCACCAGTTCCAAACACAGAACCTTTATCAACTATAACATCATAGTACTGCATCCATCTCCAAGCCTGTACGTTATCTTTACCAGTTTTACCAATAGAATAACGAAGTTTAAGAAAATCTATGCCTGGTAATGCTTTAGTAAACCAATCTTCTTTAGACACAATCCATCCTGCCTGAACTGATGGAAAGAATCCCCAGTAGTTTTCAGGAGCAAATTTTGTTGAAGCATCACTACGGAAAAGAAATTCTAACAAATATCTAGACTTATAGCTATAATTGAATCTACCTAAATAAGAAAGTGTTCCTGATTCTCCTTTTGTATTAATTGAGTTTGGAGAAATTGTTCCAGCTGTCTGATAAGTTCCAGCATAATCTTTTCCTGTACCTTCATATGCTAAACGTGTTGTTCTGTATTCAGCCTCTGTACGCTCCATACCAACCATACCGCTAACATCATGATTTCCAAATACTCTAGCATAATTTGCAAAAAAGTTACTCTGATTATTTCTGCTAAGAGAAGTATTATAGTACACACGAGAGTTACGAACGTTAGTATCAATTTGATAATTTCCTGTAGAAGCAGTTGTTGGAACAGCTGCACTAGCTAAGTGACGATCTTGAAGTTCGTAATTTTTAATTCTAGCTAAATCAAATGGCAACTGAACTTGTTCTGTATATCCAGTGCTTTCTGTTCTTGCAAAAGTACCTTTAAGAGATAGTCCTTTTACAAAAGGAACTTTATAGTTCAAAGACATGTTCACGTTGTATGAGAAATCATCCGAAACTTGTTTAGAACCATTGTTTAAAGTTGCAAAATAGTTCCATCCTGCAATTGTTGTATTTGCATTTGCACTTCCTAAGTTTCTAGTAGTTTTAGGAAAAGGAGACATATAGTAATCTTTTCCGTCCACTACAGTTTCCCAAGGAATATATTTTGGCATATGTAGCAAATAACCGTAATCTGCTTGCTCTCCTCCACCAGCAATACTTCCGTAACTGCTATCATTAATATTAGCCGAAGCTTTTGTAAATGATCTTTCTATATCTCCAGAATTGGTAGCAATTGCTGCAGAAAAATCTAATGAATTAGAAATTTTCGCATTAATACCAGTTCTGAAATTCCATTTTTGATAATCCTGCTTACCTAAGTTTGCTCCTTGAGTAAAATAGTTAAGACCAGCAAAATAGGTCATTTTTTCATTACCTCCAGTAACAGTCAAAGTATGTTTATCTTGAGTTGCAGGTTTCCAAGCCTCTTTTAACCAATCATAATTTAAGCCTTTCATTTGCTCCAATTCAGCATCAGAAAAATAACCTACTCCATTGTTGCTTAAATTTTTAACTGATAGAAATCTATTTGACCAAAGTCCGTACTCATAAGCGCTCATAGTTTTACTATGGCTCACAGCATCATTCACTGCAAACTGGCTATAGTATGAAAACTTAGTAACACCAGCTTTACCTCTTTTAGTTTTTACAACGATTGCACCTTGAGAAGCACGAGAACCATAAATAGCTGCTGAAGCATCTTTTAATACGGTAATACTTTCTATCTCAGAAGGATCTAAACGGTTAAAAGCATCTAACGTAGGGAAACCCGATACAGGATCTACCTGCACCATATCATCAATAACAATCAATGGTGTATTGAATCCTCCATCTTTAGAAAAGCTGAAAGTTTGACGAATCTGTAAAGAAGCAGCATCACCTGGACGTCCTCCTCCATCTATAACAGCTAATCCAGGAACTAATCCTTTCAAAGCATCAGATAAGTTAGAAACTGGTAAATCTTGAACATCTGCAGCATTAATCGTTGCAATTGCCCCAGTAAGTTTTTCTTTTTTCTGAGTACCGTAACCTACAACAACTATATTTTGAAGTTCGTTTGAATCTTCAGCTAATTTAGCATCTACTACAGTACGCCCATTAATCGCAATTTCTAATTTTTTCATTCCTATAAATGAAAACACCAAAGTAGCGCCTGGTTTTACTTTAATTTGATACTTACCATTAAAATCTGTTGTAACTGTATTCTTTGTAGATTTCTCAGTTACGTTTACTCCAGGAAGAAGACCAGATAAATTATCGGTAACAGCTCCTGTTACTGTAACTTGATTACTTTGAGCATAACTCAATACACTCATCAGTGTAAACAAAAGAAAACTACATCTTTTTATAAGTGCTTGTTTCATAAATGTTTTTTTGGTTAGGTTATTAATGTTAGTTAGTCATGTTTTAAACATGTCTTAATTATAATAAAACTTTATTTAAAGAAATCTTAATAAAGATTATTAAATGTTAAAAACACATTTATTTTAATATTCCAAAAATATGACGATGATAGATTACAACCGTCCTGCTCTATCCTGTTTTAATGGCAGAATGTCAAAAAAAATATGACTAAAAAAACAATATTAATAAAAAACGAACGGAAAAAATAAACGAACCTAAATATTTAAGACAAATGTTTGCTTAAAAGAAAATTTACAAACTCATTTTAATTAAAAACCAATAAGATTTATATCAAAAATAGACATATAGTATTTATTCTTCAAAATTATTACATTGATACCTGATAAATAAGAGCTTATAAAAAACGCTTTTTCAACGAAATCGATAGAGATAAATACTAAAAGCATATTTATTTTACGATAAAAAACCTACAAAAAAATAAGCAGGATAGTTACAGGATAGCATAAAAAAAGTTTGAATAATTTTTACTAAAAAAAATATTTTTTAAAAGTAAATTCTGACCAACGAAACTTAAAGGATAATTTATCCATTTTTTGCTGACCTCAAAAAAGCAAAAAACCCACTAAACATTGATGTCAGCGGGTTTTTGTTAAATTAAAATTTTGTTCTGTTTAAGGTTATTTATTTTGGGTAAAATTAAAACGTTATTTTTTCGGATCCCATCCGTTTAAAACTAAATCTCGATTGTATTTTTTAAGATCTTCTTTTTTCAATTGATGTGACCATGATACTCGCTGAGAAATATTTTTTGCACTCGAACCTTTACTTCCAAATTCTGCATAATAAGCAGTTTTATCTTTGTCAGGAAAACGAGTATCAATCCAAGCATTCCACCCTTCTGGAATAATGTGCGAACCAAGATCTGTATTGATAAAAACTGTCTGTGCGTAAGGTCTCCAAGGTCTTCCTAAAAATACTTTGTCTACTGATTTGTCATTTGCAATAAGCTTACAATCAGCAAAAACAAAACCGTAAGCTTGCCCTTGCGGAGTTGAAGCTGCTGTGATATATGAATTGATTAAACTTTCAATTGTACATTTAAAAAAATAAGCCGTTGCAGCTCCGAATATAAAATCGGTTGTACCGTTGATGAAACAGTTTTCAAAGTAGGTTCGCGTATTTCCTTCAGATAGATAAAGCGTATCCTGATTTCCTAAAAGATTACAGTTTTTCACAACAACTCTATCACTCTTTATGTGAAGCGCCACTGCCTGCCCTACTCTTCCAGCTGTGTTTTCGACAGTAAGGTCTTCTAGTCTGCAATCATTTCCTTTAATTAAAAAAGAATAAGAAGTTGAAGTTCCGAATTCTTTTTTACCCGATGGATCTGGTTCGCGAAGCGGTTTCCCAGAATAATCATCAAATGAAATTATGGTTTTGTTTCTATCAATTCCTTTTAAAGTGATAAATGGTTTTGAAGCAGGAATTTCTAATTTCTCAACATACTTTCCTGGCTTTATTGTTATTACAACTCGTATTTCTGAATTGTCTTTGACATTATTTACCGCTTCCTGAATGGTTTTAAAATCACCAGAACCATCTTGAGCAACGGTTAATGCTAATTTGTTATCGACCGCTTGAGCTGATAAAGAAAGTGTTGTAATTAAAAATAAGGTTAGAATGTATTTCATATTTTTTTATTTATTTCGTTTTTTGTCATTCCGATTTCTATGATAAAACCAAATCTTTTTCATAAAAGGTTTGGTTTTTTATTACTGCAAAAACTCTATGTATTATTTTGTTTCTAACAGCATTTAAAACACTCATTTTGTTTTTCCCTTGATCAACTTTTCTAATGTAATATTTTCTCAGATCATTATCGAGTCTA
>NZ_JCAMPD010000015.1:0-112053 GCF_059511845.1 Flavobacterium sp. PLA-DH12 | reverse complement strand
GAATTATTACAATATTTATATTACTATAATCACGAAAGACCACATCAGGGAATTGATGGAAAAAAGCCAATTGAAATGATAAATCCGTTACCGAAATAAGTGACTTTTACAGAAATGACAAAACAGTGCGTGACAGTTCAAAACAACAGTCACAAACAAAAGAATAAAAGAATAAAAAACTAATAAATAAAAAAAACAAAAAATGAGTACTATTCCTTGGCAAGACAGACCCGAAAACAGTAAAGATGTAATGTGGAGATATTCTGAGAATCCAATTATCGATAGATATTCGATTCCTTCATCAAACAGTATATTCAATAGTGCAGTTGTACCTTTTGGAGACGGATATGCTGGGGTTTTCAGATGTGATAATAAAGCGGTTCAGATGAATATTTTTGCTGGTTTTAGTAAAGATGGTATCAATTGGGACATTAACCATGAACCAATTGAGATGAAATCTGGAAATACAGAAATGATCGAATCTGCTTATAAATATGATCCTCGTGTGGTTTGGATCGAAGACCGTTACTGGATTACGTGGTGTAACGGTTACAACGGACCAACAATTGGTATTGGTTACACTTTCGATTTTAAAGAATTTTTCCAATGTGAAAACGCCTTTTTACCATTCAACAGAAACGGAGTTTTATTTCCACAAAAAATTAATGGAAAATATGCGATGTTAAGCCGTCCAAGTGATAACGGACACACGCCATTTGGTGATATCTGGATTAGCTATAGCCCAGATATGAAATATTGGGGAGAACACAGATTGGTGATGAAACCAAGTCCGTTTGAGCAAAGCGCTTGGCAATGTACAAAAGTAGGTGCAGGACCAATTCCGATTTTAACTGTCGAAGGATGGTTAATGATTTACCACGGAGTGATCAATACTTGCAACGGTTTTCGTTATGCAATGGGGTCAGCACTTTTAGATGTTGATTCGCCAGATCAAGTAAAATACAGAACGCAACCTTATTTATTAGGACCAGCAGAGACTTATGAAATGGTTGGAGATGTTCCAAACGTAGTTTTCCCTTGTGCTGCTTTACACGATATTGAAGAAGATAAATTGGCAGTTTATTATGGTGCAGCAGATACTCATGTAGCAATTGCTTTCGGAAAATTAAGTGAAGTAATTCAGTTTACAAAAGATAATAGTTTATAATATAAAGATGCATAGTAGAGGTAAATTATTGTCCCTAGCCGTTTTTTTTGTTGGATTGATGAGTTACGCGCAATCTGAAAAACCGGTTACGCCGAAAAGTTATATTGCGTATAAAACTTCAAATGAAATTGTTATTGACGGAGACGGAGCAGACAAAGCTTGGGAAAAAGCGTCTTGGACAACTCCTTTTGTCGACATAGAAGGCGTTGAAAAACCAAAATACAATACTCAGGTCAAAATGCTGTGGGACGATAATTACTACTATATTCTCGCTAAAATAGAAGAACCTCACGTTTGGGCAAATCTAAGACAGCGCGATACTATTATTTTTTACAATAATGATTTTGAGGTTTTTATTGATCCCGATAATGATACGCACAATTATTATGAATTGGAAATTAATGCACTGAATACCGCTTGGGATTTATTCATCAATAAACCCTACCGCGAAAAAAATACGGTTTTAAATGACTGGAATATCGACGGATTAAAATCGGCTGTAAAGGTAGACGGAACTTTAAATAATGCTTCAGATACAGATAAAGGCTGGACATTAGAAATTGCCATTCCGTGGTCGGTTTATAAAACATCTTATTTTGATGATATTGTTCCAAAAGATAAGTTTTGGAGAGTCAATTTTTCTCGGGTAAATTGGCAGCATTCGGTTATTGATGGAAAATATGAACGAAAAAAAGATTCAGAAGGAAAGTTTCTCCCAGAATACAATTGGGTTTGGTCGCCTATGGGAGTCATCAATATGCATGAGCCCGAAAAATGGGCTTATGTATACTTTTCTTCAAAAGAAAGCGACGATAAATTTACAATTCCACAGGAAGAAAAAGTAAAATGGGAACTATATACCTTGTACCGTGCTCAAAAGAGATATTTCGATAAAAATAAATCTTGGGCAAAATCACTGCAAAGTATCAGCTCAAAAAATATAATTGTTGATGGAAAAGTTTTAAAACCAGTTTTAGAAAATCATTCGTCAGGATTTAATATCTTGGTAAAGAGTCCTTTTTCAAACAAAACCTTAATAATTAAAGAAGATGGAAAAATTATTACGAACGAATAAGCTGCAAAAACTATCAAAAGTTTTAGTATTAGCGCTTTCGCTGAGTTTATTCTCTTGCGGACAAAAAGAAAATAAAGAACAGGAAAACGGAAAATTCACTTTTGGTGTTTGGACCACTGCTGACGCTAAAAAATCGGATGCCGATTATTCGAAAGAATTCAAAAAATACAAAGACGGTGGAATTGATGAAGTTTTAATTAACACGCAAACCGATCCGAAACTATTAGCAAGATTAGTTCCGCTTGCAAAAAAAGAAGGACTAAAAGTGCATGCTTGGATTATGGCAATGAATCGTCCAAATGATTCAGTTTCTCTACAACATCCAGATTGGTATCAAGTAAGCAAAGAAGGAAAATCTTGTTTTGATAACCGTCCGTATGTAGATTATTACCAATGGCTTTGCCCAACTAAAGAAGCATCTAGAAATCACGTTTTAGGTTTGGTTGAAGGTTTAGCAAAAGTAGAAGGAATTGAAAGTGTACATTTAGATTATATTCGTTTCCCAGATATTTTCTTGCCAATTAGTTTGTTACCTAAATACAACTTAGTTCAAGACGTAGAATTACCACAATTCGATTTCTGTTATTGTGATGCTTGCGTAAGCAAATTCGAAAAAGAACATCACAAAAATCCAAAAAATAGCCACAACACTTCAATTGATATGGAGTGGAAAAATTTTAGATTAAATGCAGTAAAAGCGGTGGTTGACGATGCGTATAAAATCGCTCATAAACACAATAAAAAATTGACAGCAGCAGTATTTCCTTATCCAGAAATGGCAGATCACATGGTGCGTCAGCGTTGGGACAAATGGAATATTGACGAAGTATATCCAATGATTTATCATAGTTTTTATGATGAAGAAATTGACTGGGTAGGTTATGCAACTAAACAAGGTGTAGCCGATTTAGAAGGAAAACAGACGAAAATAAATACAGGAATTTATATTCCTGGATTAAAATCGGATGCAGAATTGAAAGAAGCAATTTTGCTGGCTAAGAAAAATGGTGCAACGGGAGTTTCATTTTTTGACGGAAATGCTTTATCAGAAAGTAATTTAAGGACGATTGCAGCCGTAAAATCGGTCATGTAGTAGATTTTACTGGGATTAAAAAAGATTACTGATTAATTTAGCAACGTTAAGAACATTTTGTTTCTGAAAGTTGAATTTAAACCAAAAGACATGTCAAATAGAAGAGATTTTATTAAGAAAACCACTCTAGGCACTTTAGCCATAAGTTCTGTTTTGGGCGTAAGCGGATTTGCTGCCAATCATGAAAATGAACCAGAAGCTGAATCAAAAGAAAAAAAACAGACCAAACCAATCATCATCTCGACATGGAATCATGGTTTGCCTGCTAATAAAGAATCTTGGAAGAATTTAAAAGAAGGAAAATCGGCTTTGGATGCTATCGAAGCTGGAATGAAAATACCTGAAGCCGATCCAACTGTTCGTAGTGTTGGTTATGGAGGATATCCAGATCGCGAAGGAAAAGTTACCCTTGATGCCTGTATCATGGATCACAACAGTAATTGCGGTTCTGTTTGTTTTTTACAAGGAATAATGCATCCAATTTCTGTTGCAAAAAGAGTATTGCAAAATACGCCTCACGTCATGTTAGCTGGGCAAGGTGCATTGCAGTTTGCTTTGTCTGAAGGTTTTAAAGAAGAAAATTTATTGACACCAGAATCTGAAAAAGACTGGAAAAAATGGCTGGAAGATTCCAAATACAAACCGGTCATTAATATAGAAAATCACGATACCATAAGCATGTTAATGTTAGACCAAGATGGCAACCTTTCTGGCGGATGTACCACGAGCGGTGCAGCTTGGAAAATGCACGGACGCGTCGGTGACTCCCCAATAATCGGCGCGGGTCTTTTTTTGGACAACGAAGTAGGCGCAGCAGCTGCAACAGGTTTGGGCGAAGCAGTAATTAGAACTGCCGGAAGTGCTATGGTGGTAGAATTAATGCGTCAAGGAAAATCTCCTTATGATGCTTGTAAAGAAATCACAGAGCGTATTTATAACAAACATAAAAACCACAAAGACATGGAATATCTCCAAGTTGGTTTTATTGCCTTGAATAAAAGCGGTGAATATGCAGGTTATAGTCTAAGATCTGGATTTAATTACGCCGTTTCTGATGACGTAAAAGGCCACAGAATGGAAGACGCGAAATTTAAAATGTCTTGGGATAAATAAAACTAGGCGTAAATATTTTTAAACACATAGAAACATAGAATTTGTTGTGGTTAAAGACGTTTCACTTAGAATAAATAACATGGCGAGTTTAGAACTTTGTCAAAGTTTCAAACTTTGACAAAGTTTAACGACACAGTTTTGTCATCCTGAGGAACGAAGGATCACACTCGGGATTCGACAAAGAATATACGCAATATTTGTCATTTCGACGAAGGAGAAATCTCCGCAAGAAACTCTACAAAGATTGGCGAGTTATTTTGAGGAGCTACTAACGAAGATTTCTCCTTACGTCGAAATGACAAACTGAAGTCAAAAACTTCAAAACATAAAAATGAAACCAGTTTCTATGTGTATTCATGCAAAGTGAAACGCCTTTTTTAAGCTTAAAAAAAACTATGTCTCAATGTGTTTAAAAAAATAACCGCAAAGAGAAACCAAAAAATAAAGATGAAAAAAGTACTATTCTTATTAACCGTAATTATTTCAATTTTCTCGGCTAACGCGCAGAAAGTTTACACGGAAAGTGATATTCGTATCATTCCGAAACCGACTCAGACTCTGATTAAAACAGGTGTTTTTGAATTTACAAAAGACACGAAGTTTGTCGTAAACGGTGATTTCCAGAAAGATGCTGCAAATGCTTTGGCTTCTAAATTTGGTACTGCCGCAGGATGGAAACCAGAAGTGACTACAAAAGCTCCTGCGAGTAATTATGTTTTATTAAAAACAGATCCGAACTTAAAGAATGAAGCTTACGTTTTAGATGTAAATCCAACTAATATTGTTATTTCTGCAAAAGGGAATAACGGTTTTTTATACGCCTTAGAAAGCATCAGACAATTACTTCCTGAGGCGATTGAAAGTCAATTTGCGATTACTTCTGCAAAATGGCAGATTCCAAGTTTAACGATTAATGATGAACCTCGTTTTAAATGGAGAGGTTTAATGCTGGATTTTTCACGTCATTTTTTTGATAAAAATTATGTTTTAGCCACAATCGATCGTTTGGCTGCACATAAAATGAATGTTCTGCATATGCATTTAGTAGATGATCAAGGCTGGAGAATCGAAATCAAAAAATATCCAAAACTGACCGAAGTTGGTGCTTGGAGAGTAGATCAGGAAAATGTTTCTTGGAATGCCAGATTAACTACAAATCCTGACGAAAAAGGAACTTACGGCGGATTCTTCACGCAAGATGAATTAAAAGAAATTGTAAAATATGCAGCTACAAAAGGAGTTGAAGTAATTCCAGAAATCGAAATGCCGGCACACGTAAGCAGTGCAATTGCGGCTTATCCAGAATTGGCTTGTTTTAACCAGAGAATTGGTGTTCCGTCAGGTGGAGTTTGGCCTTTAACGGATATTTATTGTGCTGGAAAAGAAACTACGTTCGAATTTTTGCAAAATGTAATTGATGAAGTAATTGCCATTTTTCCTTCAAAATACATTCACATTGGTGGAGACGAAGCGACTAAAACCAATTGGGCAAAATGTCCGCACTGCCAAAAAAGAATCAAGGATGAACATTTGAAAAACGTAAACGAATTACAAAGCTACTTTGTAAAACGTATGGAAAAATACATCAATTCAAAAGGTAAAAAAGTAATTGGTTGGGATGAAATCTTAGAAGGCGGTTTGGCTCCAGATGCTACAGTAATGAGCTGGAGAGGAACAAAAGGCGGAATCGAAGCGGCAGATCAAGGTCATGATGTAATTATGACACCAGAAACGCCTTGTTATTTCAACTTTTATCAAGGTCCACAAAATGAGGAACCTTTAGCATTTGATGCTTATAATCCGTTAAGTGAAGTGTATAAATTTGATCCTGTTGTTTCTACTATGACGCCACAAGAATCAGCGCATGTTTTGGGCGGACAAGCTAATTTATGGGCAGAACATATTGCAGGGCCGAAAGATTCTGAATATATGATTTTTCCAAGATTAGCGGCTTTATCAGAGACTTTATGGAGTCCGAAAGAGAAGCGCAATTGGAACGATTTTACCTCGAGATTGTTCTCAATGTTTAAACGTTACGATTATCAGGGATTAAATTATGCGAAAAGCGCTTATTTGGTAACCGCTTCTTCAACAGCAGATTTAGCGAATAAACAAGTGAAAGTGGAATTGAAAAATGAATTTCCAAATCCAGATATTCGCTATGTTTTAGGAAACCAAAGCATTGATCATCACGCTATAAAATATACTACTCCAATTGAAATTGCAGCAACTACAGTTTTAAAAGCTTCTTTATTTCAAGACGAAAAACCAGTTGGAAAAACATTTACAGATACTATTGTTTTTCATAAAGGATTTGCGAAGAAAGTGAAATACTTAACGCCTTTTAATGAAAATTATAAAGGAGATGCCAATACAATGGCTAATGTAATCAGAGGAAGCAAAAATTTCCATGACGGACAATGGCAAGCTTGGCTGGTTAATGATATGGAATTGGTAATTGATCTCGAGAAAGTAGAAAGTATTGAACAAGTTATAGTTGGAGCTTTAGAAAGTCAAGGTGCAGGAGTTAATTTCCCAATTCAAGTGAAAGTATTGATTTCTACTGATGGAATTAAATATACGCAAGTTGGAAAAATAACACGTCCGTATGCAGCAAATCCAGTTCCGGAGTTGAAAGATTTCAAAATCAATTTCCAAAAACAAAATGCACGGTTTGTAAAAGTAATCGGTGGCAACTTAAAGAAAAGTCCAAAAGGAGAAAGTTCTTGGTTGTTTGTGGATGAGATTTTGGTGAATTAAATATTTTTAAACACATAGAAACATAGATTTTTTTGACTTTGAAAAGAGTTTAGAAAGAAACTAGTTTCTAACACATAGTTTAACGTGAAATGCTTGTGACAGCTTTGTCAAAGTTTCAAACTTTGACAAAGCTTTAAAGTCATAAATGTATAATCTGAAAAAAAATGAATAAGATATTATTTAAGCTCGGAGTATTATTGATTTGCTTGATGCCGTTTTTTACAAAGGCTCAAACAAAAGGATTTTCTATATCTAATGGAGAATTTCAAAAAGATGGGAAGATTGTAAAAATACATTCAGGAGAAATGCACTATGAGCGTATTCCTAAAGAGTATTGGAGACATCGATTGCAAATGATTAAAGCGATGGGATTGAATACCGTGGCAACTTATGTGTTTTGGAATTATCACGAAATAGAACCAGGTGTATGGGATTTTAAAACAGGAAATAGAGATTTGGCAGAGTTTTTACGCATTGCTAAAAGTGAAGGATTATATGTAATTCTTAGACCAGGTCCGTATGCATGTGGTGAATGGGAGTTTGGCGGATATCCTTGGTGGCTGCAAAATAATCCAGATTTAGTAATTCGTACCAATAACAAAGCATTTTTAGATGCTTGTAAAACGTATCTAGAACATTTATATGCAGTAGTAAAAGGAAATTTTGCTAATCAGGGAGGCCCAATTATTATGGTTCAGGCTGAAAATGAATTTGGTTCTTATGTTTCTCAAAGAACCGATATTAGTGCTGAAGATCATAAAGCATACAAGACTGCAATTTACAATATACTTAAAGAAACGGGTTTTCCAGAGCCTTTTTTTACTTCTGATGGTTCTTGGTTATTTGAAGGCGGCATGGTGGAAGGCGTATTGCCAACTGCAAATGGAGAATCAAACATAGAAAATTTAAAGAAACAAGTTGATAAATACCATAACGGGCAAGGACCTTATATGGTAGCAGAGTTTTATTCTGGTTGGTTGGATCATTGGGCAGAACCATTTATTAAAGTTGGATCTGAGGAGATTGCAAGTCAGACCCAAAAGTACCTTGATGCAGGTGTTTCTTTTAATTATTATATGGTGCATGGCGGTACTAATTTTGGATTTACCTCTGGAGCAAATTACAATGAAGAGAGTGATATTCAGCCAGATATTACAAGCTATGATTATGATGCGCCTATTAGCGAAGCAGGTTGGGCAACACCAAAATTCATGGCTATTCGTGAAGTAATGCAAAAGTATTCTAAAACAAAATTAGCACCGATTCCTGAGAAAATACAAGTTACAAAATATCCTAATCAGCCTGTCAAATCAAGTATGGATGTTTTAAGTTGGATCAAAAAAGAAAAAGCGGTCGTAAATGATCAGCCTTTAACATTTGAAAAGTTAGGTCAGGGAAATGGATATGTTTTATATCGTAAACGATTTACGCAGCCAATTTCTTCTGGCAAATTGAAAATTGAGGGATTAAGAGACTTTGCTACAGTTTATGTAAATGGAGTTAAGGTAGGTGAATTGAATAGAGTTTTCAAAAATTACGAACTGACCGTTTCTATTCCGTTTAACGGTATTTTAGAAATTCTGGTTGAAAATATGGGACGTATTAATTACGGAGCCGAAATAGTACATAATACTAAAGGAATTATTTCTCCAGTATTCATTAATGAATATGAAATTAGTGGTGGATGGGAAATGTATAAAATGCCAATGAGCGAAGTGCCAGCTATTAAAAATGAAACGGTAAAATCGGGACGTCCAGTTTTATATGAAGCTACAGTAAACATCGATAAACCAGCCGATACTTTTCTTGATATGTCTGCTTGGGGAAAAGGAATTGTATTTGTTAACGGACACAATCTTGGTCGCTATTGGAAAGTAGGACCGCAACAAACACTTTATGTACCTGGCTGTTGGTTGAAAGCGGGTGAGAATAAGTTTGTTGTATTGGAGCAACTTAATGAAATTAACCAAACAGAATTAACTTTTACAGATCAGCCGATACTTGATAAACTAAACTAAAAAACAAAGAATAATAAATTATAAATTAGATTAAAGATGAAAAAAGGAATATTCATAATCGCCCTTTTATTTTCAGCTCAGATATTCGCTCAGGCGATTTATGAAGATGAAAGATACGTACCAGAAACTGATCCGTTAGTTTTAAAGAACTTAGACGAGTGGCAAGGCAAGAAATTTGGTCTGCTAATGCACTGGGGAACTTACAGCCAGTGGGGTATTGTAGAATCTTGGTCTATTTGTCCAGAAGATTATGGATGGTGTGAACGTAAAAAAGGAAGTAATCCGTCTAATTATAATGACTATATTAAAGATTACGAAGGATTAAGAAAGACTTTTAATCCTGTAAAATTTGACCCTGCAAAATGGGCAAAAGCGGCCAAATATGCTGGAATGAAATACATGGTTTTTACCACCAAACACCATGACGGATTCAACATGTACGATACTAAATATTCTGATTACAAGATTACTAGTAAAGATGTTCCTTTTCATACCAACCCGAAAGCAGACGTTTTAAAAGAGATTTTCAATTCTTTTAGAGGCGAAGGGATTTCAACTGGAGCTTATTTCTCTAAACCAGACTGGCATAACGAAAACTATTGGGATCCATATTTTCCTCCTTTCGACAGAAACGTAAACTACGATCCTTCTTTATATCCAGAAAAATGGCAAAAGTATGTTGATTTCACTCACAATCAAATCTTAGAAATTCTTTCTAACTACGGAAAAGTAGATATCTTATGGTTAGATGGTGGATGGGTTAGAAAAAGAGACCAAGTAAACATTAAAGAAAACTACGACGAGAAGTTTGCAGAAAACGAATCTAAAAATGGTTTCATTAAACATAGAGTTGTTGATCAAGATCCGAAAATGGATGAGTTAGTGATTAAAGCGCGTCAAAAACAACCAGGTTTAATTGTAGTAGACAGAGCGGTTCATGGTAAAAACCAAAACTATTTAACTCCAGAAGGACGTGTTCCTGAAAAAACATTGCCTTATCCTTGGGAATCTTGTATTCCAGCTGGTGGCGGATGGTCTTATTCTCCAGGTGCAACTTACATGACTGGAAGACAAGGAATTCATTTGTTGATTGATATTGTAGCTAAAGGCGGAAACTTATTATTAAACGTTGCTCCAAGTCCAGAAGGAGAATGGGATAAAGGTGCTTACGATTTATTGCAAGCTTATGGTGATTGGATGAAAGTAAACAGCACAGCGATTTACAATACAAAACCAATTGAGCCTTACAAAGAAGAAAACATTTGTTTCACACAAAATAAAGCAGGTAATGTATTTGCATTTTATTTAGCTAAAGAAGGAGAAGACAAAATTCCTACTGAAGTTACAGTAAAAGCTATCAGTCCTAAAAAAGGAACTAAGATTACGATGTTAGGTTCTAAAACTTCTTTAAAATGGACAAAAGAAGGAAACGGATTTAAAGTAATTATTCCAGAAAGCTTAAGAAATAATCTTCCTGCAAAAGAAGCGTGGACTTTAAAAATTGAAGCGATCAACAGATAAAAATGAAACCTATGGTTTTAAATACAAACAAATTTCAAACAGCATGTATTTTTTGCATGCTGTTTTTTAGCATTACAATTTTTGCGCAGGAACCTGCTGATTTCGTGAATCCGTTTATTGGAACTTCTAATTATGGAGCGGCTTTTCCAGGACCAATTGCTCCGCGCGGAATGGCAAGTATCAGTCCGTTTAATGTGGCTGGAGTAAAGAATACTCCAATGGAAAAAGACAGCCAGTGGCTTTCGAATCCGTATGTGAATGAGAATACCTTTTTGACGGGATTTAGTCAGGTGAATTTAAGCGGAGTTGGCTGTCCAGATTTGGGTGTTATTTTATTGATGCCAACAACTGGAAATATAGAAATCGATCATTTAAAATACGGTTCAACGTATTCTAATGAAGTTGCCAAAGCAGCTTATTACAGCGTAAACATCGACAAATACAAAGTTAAAGGCGAATTTACCACTTCAAAGCGAGTGGGAGTAAGCCGATTCACTTTCCCGAAAGGGCAATCTAATATTTTATTAAATCTTGGTTTAGGTTTAACAAATGAAGAAGGCGCGATGATAAAAGTGGTTTCTTCTACAGAAATTGAAGGAATGCGTTCGGTTGGTTCGTTTTGTTATAACAGTCCAGAAGATGCTTATCCGGTTTATTTTGTGGCTCAATTTTCTAAACCTGCCCATAAATTTGGAGTTTGGAAAAAAACTGCAAAATACAACGGCGTTGAAGCACAATGGATGGGTTACAACGGAAAAGCGAGAATAATGGAAAATACCATTAAAACCGTAGTAGGTGATAGTATTGGAAGTTATTTTACATATAAATTCGACAAACAAGAAACGGTTGAAGTGAAGATTGGAATTTCGTACGTAAGTATCGAAAATGCCCGTGAAAACTTAGCAAAAGAAGTTGGTAACAGATCTTTTGATGCAATTTACAAAGAAACCTACAACGAATGGAACGAAGAATTGTCTAAAATTTTGGTTGAAGGCGGTACAAAAGATGACAATACGATTTTCTACACAGCTTTGTATCACACTTTAATTCACCCAAATACTTTAAATGATATTAACGGACAATATCCCGTAATCAAAAGAAGTAAAATTGCTAAAACCGATGATACCCGTTATACCGTATTTTCTTTGTGGGATACGTATAGAAATGTACATCCATTGATGTCTTTGGTTTATCCAAAACAGCAATCTGATATGGTAAAAAGTATGTTGACTATGTTTGATGAAAACGGTTGGTTACCCAAATGGGAACTGAATTCGACTGAAACTTTTACCATGGTTGGAGACCCTGCAAGTATTGTAATTACAGATAGTTACATGAGGGGAGTTCGTGATTATGATGTTAATAAAGCCTATTATGCGATGTTGAAAGGCGCAGATAACATTGAAAATAATCCGCTTCGTCCTGGATTGAAAGATTATATCAAAAAAGGATATTTAACAACCGACAATAAAGGCCCAGTTTCTACAACTCAGGAATACAATATTTCAGATTATTCTATTTCGCTTATGGCCAACGAATTCGGTGACAAAGACAATGTAAAACGTTTTAAAGAACGTTCATTATCCTACAGAAAATTATTCGATAAAAACTTAAATCTGCTTCGTCCAAGAACTCCTGACGGAAAATGGTACGAACCATTTGATCCAAATTCAGGAGCTAATTTTGAAGAAAATGTTGGTTTTATAGAAGGAAATGCTTGGCAGTATGCTTTTATGGTTCCTCACGACATTATCGGATTAAAGAAATTAATGGGGGGTGATATACCATTTTCAGCACAATTGCAGAAAATATTCGACACCAAACAATTTGATATGGCAAACGAACCAGATATTGCCAATCCGTATTTGTTTAATTATGTGAAAGGCGAAGAATATAAATCTCAGGATATGGTAAAGAAATTGGTTCGCGAATATTTCAAAAATGAACCAAAAGGATTGCCAGGAAATGACGATACGGGGACAATGTCGGCTTGGCTAGTGTATTCGATGATGGGAATTTATCCAATATCGCCTGGAGATCCAATTTACACCATTACAACGCCAATGTTTCATAGAGTGACGATCAAATTAGATCCAAGATATTATAAAAAGGAAAGCATCGTAATTGAAAGACAAGAAAATAATGGCGGAAAAATCAATTCGATTGAGCTAAACGGAAAATCACTTAATACTTTCTTTATTTCACATGATGATTTTGTGAATGGCACAAAGCTTAAGGTGATTCAAAACTAAACACACAACACAACTATGTTACAATTAAGAATGAGAAAAACGGCCATTATTTTTGTAATGGCTGTTGGTTTTTTAAACCAGATCCACGCCCAGAAAAAGTATCCGTATCAGGATGCCAAATTACCAGTAGAAGAAAGAGTTCAAGATTTACTAAGCCGTATGACACTTGAGGAAAAAGTGCGTCAGATGGATATGTATAGAGGTGATTTTTTTAAAGATAAAGAAGATTTTGCTAAAGCTAAATCAGCAGAAAAAATCGGGAAATTAGGAATTGGAGCAATTCATGATTTATATCCGCGTTCGGCGAAAATGATCAATGATTTGCAGACGAATGTAATTAAAGGAAACCGTTGGGGAATTCCAGCTTTGATTATGTGTGAAATGCTTCATGGTTATTTAGACGAAGGAAGTACCGCTTTCCCAATGAACATTGGTCTTGGAGCAACTTGGGATATCGCTACGATGGACAAAGTCGGAAAAGTAATTGGAATGGAAGCCAGAGCTCATGGAGTTCATTTCGGTTTTGGACCCAACTTAGATTTAGGACGCGAACCAAGATGGGGACGTGTTGCTGAAACTTTTGGTGAAGATGCTTTCCTGAATAGCGAAATTGGTTTGGCTTTTATTAAAGGAATGCAAGGAGACGATTTAAAATCAGACCGTTCTATTATTGCAGAGCCGAAACACTTTGCCGTTCACGGTATTCCGCAGGCAGGAGGAAATTCTTCACCAATTTTGGTTGGAGAACGTTCTGCAAGAGAAGACCACTTACCATCTTTTGAAAAAGCATTTAGAAAAGGCGGTGCGTTAGGAACAATGTGCGCGTATTCAGAGTTAGATGGAATTCCTTGTGCAGCCAATCACTGGTTATTGACAGATGTTTTAAGAAAAGAATGGGGTTTTAAAGGCCTTGTAGTTTCAGATTTAGGAGCTATTAAATACATTCAAACCACTCACAAAGTGGCTGATTCTCCAAAAGATGCTATTAGAGAAGCGGTTTCGGCTGGTGTTGATATGCAGTTTTATGATTTTTCGAACGAATTCTGGCAAAATACAGTCATTGAATTGGTTAATGAAAAAAAATTGACAATAGAAAACATTGACCGTGCGGCGGGAGCAGTTTTGCGTTTGAAATTTTTATTAGGATTATTTGAAAATCCGTACACAGATAAAAATCTGATTAAAGAGCGTTTTCATACAAAAGAAAACCAAGCTGTTGCTTTAGAAGCGGCTCAGAAATCAATGGTTTTATTGAAAAATGAGAACAATATTTTGCCTTTAAGCAAAAACTTAAAAAATATTGCGGTTATCGGACCAAATGCAAATGCTTCAAGATTGGGAGGTTATGCTCCAAAAAATAGTGTCGGAATGACGGTTTACGAAGGAGTTAAGGAATTGGTTGGAAAAACAGCAAATGTAGTTTATGAAGAAGGAGTTCCTTTAATCGTAAAAGGACAAATTATTCCATCTAAATATTTATTTACTCCAGACGAATCTCAAAACGGATTAAAAGGAGAATATTTCAATAACAGAAATCTGGAAGGAACTCCAGCATTGACTCGTATCGATAGTCAGTTAGAATTTGACTGGCCTTGGGCACCTGGTGATGGCGTGAATGTGGATGATTTTTCTATCAGATGGACAGGATTTTTAAAATCAGATCAGGCTCTTGACGGATGGTTAGGTTTAAGTTCTGATGACGGAATTAGAATGTATATTGATGATCAATTGGTAATTGACAATTGGACAAAAGGTGCGACAAGCATGGTCACAACTCCAAAAAACATCGAAAAAGGTAAAAAGTACAAAGTCCGCATTGAAATGTGGGAAGGAGGCTGGGGAGCCAGAGCTCATTTCCGTTGGAATTTAGAAAAAGTAAACTTACAGCCAGCAATCGATGCCGCTAAAAAAGCTGATATTGCGATTGTGGTTTTAGGAGAATCTAACGAATTGGTAGAAGAAAACAGAGATGTTGCTTCTTTAGACTTATTTGGAATTCAGCAGCAATTAATTGAAGAGATTCAAAAAACTGGAACTCCAGTAGTTTGCGTTTTATTAAACGGTCGTCCGCTTTCTACAAACTGGATTGCTGAAAATATTCCGGCAGTTTTAGAGGGTTGGTTTCCAGGTGAATTAGGAGGTAGAGCGGTAGCTGATGTTTTATTTGGAGATTATAATCCAGGTGGAAGATTGCCAATTACAGTTCCAAAATCAGTTGGGCAGTTACCAATATATTATAACCAAAAACCATCTGCGATTCATAAATATGTAGCAGAAAGCGAGCATCCTTTATATACATTTGGTTACGGATTAAGTTATACGAAGTTTGAATATTCTAATTTAAAACTGAATACTAATGAAATTAAACCAAATGGAGAAGTAAAAGTTTCTGTTGATGTTAAAAACGTCGGAGACAGAGATGGAGATGAAGTAGTTCAGCTATACATTAATGATGTTTACAGTTCAGTAACAACTCCTGAAAAAACGTTAAAAGGATTCAAAAGATTAAATATCAAAAAGGGCGAAACTACAACTGTTGAGTTTACACTTACACCAGATGAGCTATCTCTTTGGAACAGAGAAATGAAGCGCGTTGTAGAGCCTGGAGATTTTGAAGTGATGGTCGGTGGAAATTCGACCGATTTACTTAAAACTAAATTCAAGGTTTTGAACTAAAAAACCAAAAACGCCGAAGATTTTTCGGCGTTTTTACTTTAAAAAAATGAATACAATTATAAAAGACCGAATTCTATTCAATAATAGAATTTGGTCTTTTAATTTAAGGCAGAGTAAGATTACAAATGAAAACGTTTTCTTTCAATAAAACGCTTAAGATTTACCTACACCTTTTCAAAATTGTCATTTGTCGAAATTATATTTTGTTAACAGAATGTATTCTTAAGTTTAACATGTTATTAACTCTAAAAAAACAACTAATATGATTAAAAACGTACTAAAATTACTGTTTGTCATATGCCTTTTCGGGTTTCAAGCCCTAGAAGCGCAGACAACAGTAAAAGGAACGATAACAGATGCTCAAAGCGGGATTCCGATTCCTGGAGCAAATATTATTGTTAAAGGAACTAAAACAAGTGCTTCAACAGATTTTGATGGTAAGTACAGCATTAGTGTTCCAAATCAATCAGCAGTTTTAGTTTTTACTTATGTAGGATCTGCTACAAAAGAAGTTGCTGTGGGATCACAATCTACAATTAATGTAACTCTTGGCCCAGATACGCAGCAGTTAGGAGAAGTAGTGGTTACGGCTCTTGGTATTAAAAGAGAGAAAAAAGCCATTACGTATTCTGCACAAAACGTTTCTGTAGATGAGTTATCTGAAGCAAGATCATTAAACGTTGCCAACTCACTTTCTGGTAAAGTTGCAGGTCTTAACTTCTCTACTACTTCAAATGGTGTTGGTTCTTCTTCTAGAATTACTTTAAGAGGTAACAGATCGCTTAACGGAAACAACCAGCCTCTTTACGTAGTAGATGGTGTGCCAATTTCTAACGGAACAACAAATACAAATCCTGATATTGATACAGGAGGAACTACACAACCTGATGGTATTTCTAACATTAACCCAGAAGACATTGCTTCGATGACTGTTTTGAAAGGTCCATCTGCAGCAGCTCTTTATGGTTCCAGAGCATCAAATGGTGTAATCGTAATTACAACTAAATCGGGTAAAGCTGGAAAAACTTCGGTTTCGTTATCATCTAACTTTATGGCTTCTTCTGCTTATAATTTGATGAACTTGCAAAACGAATACGGTCAAGGAACAAACGGAAACTATGTTTCTAACTCAAGCTCAAGCTGGGGTGCGCCTTTAGACGGACGTCAGGTATCTGCTTGGCAGTTGGTTCGTAATCCAAATTATGCGGGACCAGCTACACAAAGCTATTCTCCACAGAAAAACAACGTTATTGATTTCTACAAAACAGGTTATAATTTGGCAAACACTTTGACAGTTACTGCTGGTAACGAAAAAGCGCAAGGTTATTTCTCTTATACTAACACACGTGCTGAAGGTATTGTGGGCGGAAACCAAATGGACAGACACAATCTTAACTTAAGATTGACAAGCAAGATTACAGATAAATTAACTTTAGATGCTAAAACAAACTACATCGTTCAAGATATCGATAACTTATTGAGAACAGGTGAGGAGTCTATTGGAACATCTGCTTATTTATTGCCTCGTAGTATTGCTTATAACGATTATAAAGATTTCGAATATTTTGACGCAGCCGGACAAAGACAAGTAAACTATTTCCTTGACGAAACTGGAGCTCCTGGAGGAAACCCATTCTGGTCTGCTTTAAGAGATGATGCTCGTACAGATAAAAGAAATAGATTTATTGGTTTAGCGTCTCTTAAATATGAGTTTACAAAAACGTTAAGCTTACAAGGTAGAGCTGGTTTAGACCAAATGACAAACAAAAACGTAAGAAACAGATATGCAACTGCGGCTTTCAACAGTAACATGGGTTCTTATAGCGAATCTTATGAAACAGTAAGCGAATTAAACATTGATGCTTTACTTTCTTACAATGAAAAATTCGGAGATTTCTCTGTTGGTCTTAATGCAGGAGCGAGTTCATTACAGCAAAATAGTTCAGCTTTAAATTCTGGCGGTGTTTTAAGTAAAAGAAACTTCTTCGCGTTATCAAACGTTCAAACGGTTCAATCTACGTCTACAGCTTCAGAAAAAAGAATTAATTCTGTTTACGGATTTGGTCAAATTGGTTTCAGAAACTATTTATTCTTAGACTTAACAGCTAGAAATGACTGGTCTTCTACTTTGCCTCAAGATTATTTCTATCCATCTTTCGGACTTTCTGCTGTAATTTCAGATATGGTTACATTACCTGAAGTAATAAGCTTTGCTAAATTAAGAGCTTCTTATGCACAAGTGGGTAATGATACAGATCCTTATCAAACACAGCAAAGATTCTCTTACATTGGTGGAAACGGTGGTATGTTATACGGACAAAGCACAAAAGCAAATCCAAACTTAAAACCAGAGATTTCTTCTTCTACAGAGTTTGGTGCCGATGTTAGATTCTTCAACAATCGTTTAGGTTTAGATTTCACATATTTCAATACCTTGACTAATAATCAAATTTTCTACATCAATACACCAGAACCTTCTGGATATTCTAGAGCGATCGTAAATGGTGGAGATATTGAAAATAAAGGTATCGAGCTTACGCTTACTGCAACTCCAATTCAGACAGAAAACTTTACTTGGGATATTACAGCAAACTACGCTTCTTATAAGTCAAAAGTAAAATCTATCTTTGAAGGAAGAGATGAATTAGTTCTTGGAGAAGGGCGTTTAGTGAGAAGTAAAGTGGTTGTTGGAGGTGAATATGGTGATTTATACATTAAAGGTTTCCAAAGAGATCCAAACGGAAATATCATTGTAAATAGTGCAGGTATTCCATTAGCTACAAATGGTTTTGATGTTCGTGCAGGTAACTTTAACCCAGATTGGACTGCAGGTTTCAAAAACAACTTTAAATACAAAGATTTCTCTTTAAGCTTCTTGGTTGACTTTAGAATTGGTGGTGAAGTTATTTCATACACTCAAGCTAGACAAGCTGGTTTAGGGGTTAGCGATATTACTTTAGCAGGAAGAAATGGCGGAATTATTGTGGATGGTGTTGTAGCTAACGGAAACGGAACTTACTCTCCAAACACAACAAGCATCAATGCTGAACAATACTGGACAGCTATCGGACAGAGAACTCCAATTGCAGAGCCATTTATTTATGATGCTACAAACATCAGATTAAGAGAGCTTGTTTTTGGTTACTCAATGCCAAAACGTTTATTAGGTAACTCTGGATTTACAAGCATCGATTTCTCATTAGTAGGTAGAAATTTATTCTTCTTCTTAAACAAAGCTAAATACTTTGATCCAGAAGCGGGCGCAGGTACAGGTAACTTACAAGGTATAGAATCTTTCAACATTCCATCAACGAGAGATTATGGAGTGAATGTTAAATTCGGATTTTAATTAAAAAAGAGATATCATGAAATATAGTTTTAAAATAAAAACATTAGGAGTTGCATTAATGGCAGTTTCGATTTTATCAAGCTGTACTGGCGATTTTGATGAAATAAACAAAGATCCTAATTCGTTGACTGAAGATCAGTTAGATGCTACATTGGCAGGTCCTGCATTTGCATCTGCATTGTACGCAGGTATCCACAATGGTTCTTATTCATCACCAAGTGGTATAGATGATCAAGGTACGTGGGGTATTGCTACAGGTATTTTATCTTCAACTTTTATCCACTATTTAAACTGTGGATATGGAACGGAAAGAAATGCTTTCGTAAATGGATACGAAGGAAGAGGATGGACAAGATTTTACACTGTAGCGGCTCCAGCTTTATCAAATGCTTTTAAAGCATCTCAAGGAAACGCAGAAGCTACAGCTGTTCTTAAAATCTGGAAAGTTTTTATGTACAACCAAATGGTTGATGCTTACGGACCAATTCCTTATACTGAAGCTGGTAACGGAAAAGATAAAGTTTCTTACGATAGCGTAGAATTTATTTATGCAGATTTCTTTAAATTATTAGACGAAGCAAATGCAACATTAACTTCTACTTCTGCAACTTCAGTTGCTTCTCTTGCCCCAAATGATAGAGTTTATGCAGGAAGTGTTGACAAATGGAGAATCTTTGGAAACAGTATGAGATTGCGTTTGGCTTTAAGAATTTCTGATAAAGATCCTGCAAATGCAAAAACTCAAGCTGAAGCTGCCGTTGCTGCCGGAGTAATGCAAACAAATGATCAAAGTGCATTCTTTAAAGCAAGTAACATTACGCCAAACAACTTAAACATGATTGTAAACAGCTGGGGTTATGTAATGACATCTTCTATGGAAAGTATCTTAGTAGGTTACAACGATCCACGTTTAGCTAAATGGTTTGCACCAATTGCTTCAGGAGTGTATAGAGGAAATCCAGTTGGAGGTTTAGAAGATCAATTCGGAACTACTGAATTCTCTAAATTCAACAATAATGTTTTAGGAAATGGTCCTAATAATACACTTAGTGAAACTAAAAACATTGAAATCTTCATGGCTTCTGAAAACTATTTAAGTAGAGCAGAAGGAGCTTTAAATGGATGGAATATGGGAGCAGATGCTAAAACTTTGTATGAAACAGGTATTAGATTATCGCTTGCACAATGGGGAATTACAGAAGTAGCTGATGTTAACGCTTACATTGCAGGAACATCATTGCCAACATTGCCAAACATTCTGACCGTATATCCAACTTTAGATTTACAAGATATTCCAGTTAAATTGCCAGTGGCATGGTCTGCATCTACTGCTGATCAAAGAACTCAAATTGCAGTTCAGAAATACTTAGCAATTTTCCCAGAATCTTGGGAAGCTTGGGCAGATTTAAGAAGAAGCGATGCTAAAGTAATCTATCCAGTTTTAAATACTGATAATCCAGATGCTGGAGTTGGAAAATCTTTGATGAAAAGAATTATTTACACGACAAACGAGTACTCATCAAACAAAGCTGCTGTAGAAGATGGAGTTTCTAAATTAGGAGGTCCAGACTCTGGTGGAACAAGACTTTGGTGGGACACAAAATAATTAATTTGGTAAAGTAATAGATCGATCGATTTGTTACTTGAGCAGAAGGAGAGGTAACTCTCCTTTTGTTTTTATAGAGAAGTAAGTGAATTTTTGCCCCAACTTTAATTCATAAGCAATTCCCTTTGTGAGAAATTGAACAAATTTAATTTTAACACATAGAAACATAGGTTCTTTGCCTAAAAAGAAAAGCAAAGAGAAAAATATTTCTTTAGCATAGCTATGTGTGAGAAACTAGTTTCTTTATTCTTTTTTTTTAAATAAAATCTATGTTTCTATGTGTTTAATAATTTAAAAATAAAATGATTTTAAAGACAAAATATACTGTTGCAGCGCTATTGGCTTTATTTCTTTTTTCGAATGAAATAAAAGCACAGATAAAAGCTGTAAATATCGAAAGCAGTTATATTGCCGATCCGCCTGTTACTACAAACAGTCACGCCTCAACGTTGGTTGAATATAAGCCAAACGAAATTTTAGCAGCTTGGTTTGGTGGAAAATATGAAGGCGCAAAAGATGTCGGAATTTATATTTCGGCTTACAAAGACAAAAAATGGTCTGTACCAAAAGAACTGATTCAGCCTTTAATTAAAAACGGTGATACCCTGCCATGCTGGAATCCAGTTTTGTTTAAAAGCAAAAGTCAGAACTTATATTTGTTTTATAAAATTGGAAAAAATCCGAGAGAATGGTTTGGCGCTATGATGGTTTCAAAAGATAACGGAACAACATGGAGAGAACCAAAGTATCTTCCAGAAGGAATTTTAGGTCCAATTCGAAATAAACCAATCGAAACAACTCAAGGCGTAATTTTATGCGGAAGCAGTACAGAAAGTGTAAGTACCGATGAATGGCGTGTGCATGTTGAAGAATATACAGAAGCTACCGATTCTTGGAAGAAAATAGCGGTAGAAAACAATCAGAACTTTGATATTATTCAGCCAACATTTTTAATTCATAGCAAGAGTGATATTCAGATGCTGTCTCGAAGCAAACACAATAAAGTGGTTTCGAGCTGGTCTGGAGATAATGGTAAAAGCTGGATTAGAACCAACACCATAAATGTCATTAATTCAAATTCTGGAATTGATGCCTTAACAATCAATAAAAATCTGTTTTTACTGGTAAATAATCCGCTTCCAATTGGAAAAGACTGGTTTAACGGACGAAATATTCTAGATGTTGAATATTCTAAAGATGGTTTAAAATGGACGAAATTATTCGATCTTGAAAAACAGGAAAAAGGAGAATTTAGTTATCCAGCCATAATTCAAACTACAGATAAAAGAATACACGTTTTGTATACTTATGATCGAAAATATATTAAACATACCTCTTTTGATTTATAAGATAATAGTACGCTGATAAAACGGATTCACTTCGTGAAAACGCTGATTTTTACGGATTTTTTCATTCCATTTTTTGTAAAATATCTGTGTTCATCCGCGTCTTTGCAAAGCAAATCCGTGTCATCCGCGTTCCATTCTATAGACAACAAATTATGAAAAAACTCTCTATTGCAATTCTTTTCTTTTGCTACACTTTCGTGAATGCACAAATGGCTAAGACCTTTTACAAACATGACAAATATCTTTCATCAGATAAATTGGAAGGGCGTTTTGTGGGAACTAAAGGAAATAATGATGCGGCTGCGTATATCAAAAAATATTTTAAGAAATATGGTTTACAGCAATTCAATGATAGTTATTATCAGCCTTTCAAAGTGTTTGTCAAAGAAGGAATCAATAAAATGAAATGGGATAGTATGGCAACGCAAAACGTTGTGGGCTACATTGAAGGTTCTGATCCTAATTTGAAAAGAGAATACATCGTAATCGGTGCGCATTACGATCATTGGGGCTGGGGCGGACAAGGTTCTGGAAGTAAAAAGAAAGAAGCCTTTGCCATTCATAATGGCGCAGATGATAATGCCTCTGGAGTTTCGGCTTTGCTGTACATTTTAGAAGAAATCTCAAAACAAAAAGTAAACCCTAAACGAAGCATCATTTTTATTTCGTTTAGCGGAGAAGAAGAAGGATTACTCGGTTCAAAGTATTTTGTGAATCATCTTCCAGTTCCAAAAGAAGCTGTAAAAGTAATGCTCAATATGGATATGGTCGGAAGATTGAACGATAAAAAAGAACTTTATATGGGAGGCGCAGGAACTTTTCCAAACGGAGTTGAATTAATGAAAAAGCTGCAAGAAAATAGCGGATTAAATCCTGTTATTCATGCTGGTGATGTAGGCGGTTCAGATCATGTTTCATTTTATAAAGAATCCATTTCGGCCGTTGGTTTCCATACAGGCGGACATCCGCAATACCACACGCCAGACGATGATATTGAGCTGATTAATTCAGATGGAGGCGCATTAGTTTCAAAATATATTTTTAATGCACTTGTAGAAATAGCCAATTACGAAGAAGCTTTGGTTTTCATTAAACAGAACTAAACAAAGCACTATTCCATACAATAAATTAAGTCGACTAGTGAAATTAATGCCTGTTCAATTTTACAAAATGAGTTAAGTTAATTAGTTTTTGTTTGTTAGAAAAGACGGTGTCTATTAAGTGGTATAGACGCCGTCTTTTATTTAAAATCTAATTGATTGCTTCAAAATTCTAATCATAAAAAAAACATTCCGCTTACTATAAATAGAAGCGGAATGTTCGATTAAAAAAAAACTCAAGTGATGAATTTTTCACAGACCGTTTTCACAGCCGTATATTTTTAGAATACACCAATATAGTGGTTTCCAGGTTTGTTCAATAATTTGGCACCTTTAGTAACTTTTCCAGAAGGAATATCAATTACATAAATGTTACCGTCTTTTCCAACTGGAGTAACAGCAATGTAGAAGCTGTTTCCATCAACAACAAAACCTTGGTATTGTCCGAAATCTAAGTCAGCATCATAATCAATGCCTTCAACTTTTTGTGCTGTTCTAGCATTCAAATCAAGTCTTGCTACATAACCTTGATTCGTACCTTCAAAAGTATAAACCGCATAAGCAATTCCGTTTCCTACATATCTCCAAGCATCAATATAGCTTCCTTTTACTCCTAAAGCAGTATCTAAACTAAAGACATAATTGTCATCGTATTGATTGTTCTGATTGATTTTTAAAATATAAGAACCTTTTTGAGTATCTCTTTGTGTTGCCTGATAAATGTTTCCGTCAGTAGCCACAAAACTGTTAAAACTTCTGTATCCGCTAGTATCACCAAAAGCAACTTTTGAAGTAATTACCACTGGATTTTCTAAAGAAGGATAATCAACCACAACAGATTTTGAACCTAAACGAGTAAATGAACTTTCGTTTTCTTTTGGGTTAGTTATGTCTGTTTTACGCATCCAAGTTCCAATGATCAATTTGTTGCCCGCTTTGTTTAAAGTTGGAGCATCCAAACGGAAAATGTGGTGTCCTTGTGCTTCTTCTTCAGCAGTTAACGGAATGTCATATTGTTTGTAAGCAGAGATTAAAGTTTGTTTCATGTCTAGAGACAAAACAGTCGCTTTTCCTCTTGTATTTTTATATGATTTGTCTTCGTTTACACTAACAATTGGAGCAGCAATGTTTACTGCAACACCTGTTTTATCTCCATCAAAAAGTTTTACCCATCTTGGAGAAGTACCCGCATATTGAGAGATATTTACTTTAGCATCAGATTGTGCAAAATTGTTTCCTCCGTTTACTTTGTACGTCATAAATTCTCCACCATTTGCACCAGTATACGTGATGTTGAAAAGCGTGGTTCCGTCGACAGAAGATTGTAAACGTGCCGTTCTGCTAGATTGAACCGGTACACCTTGATCGTAAACATTTACAGAAAAATTAGGATCAATAGCATTCGCTTTACTAATAGCGTACACTTTTGTTCCGCCGTTTCCGTCTCCTGGATCGGTCTGCATTACTGCTCCAGCTACTGTAATCCAACGTCCGTCTGTTTCTGGGTTAACAGGTTCAGTATTTTTGTTATCGTCGCTGCTGCAAGCTGTTGTCAATGCAAATGCACCAATTAGCAAGCTAGAGGTAAATAATTTAAATGTGTTTTTTTTCATTTTTATTGCATTTAAAAATTAGTTATGTATTGAATGATTAAAATTTATTTAAGGTATAGTTGAGTTTTAAATAAAAGGCTCTTCCTGGCTTTTGAGCTGCGAAATTGTCATAAACCTGTTCGTCAAAAACATTTCTTGCATCAAAACTAACCGTGATCTGCTTGTTTGGAAAAACATAACTCAAACCTAAATCTTGCGGAAACTGGGCTGTAGTTCTGTCGGTTTCTAACCATGAAGTATAAAATGGCGCAACATAACCGCAGTAGTAATATAAATTAAGCTCTGATTTGCTCTGAATTACATTTCTAAAATTGTATTGAAGATTTCCATTTAAATTAAAGAAAGGCTCATTTGGAAGCTGTTTATTATAGTTCGGAAGAATGTTTCCGTTTTTATCATATTTATCTTTAAACAGCGAATTGAATTTTGAAAGATTCATACCCGCAAAAAAACGATTGTTGAAAGAGTATTGAAAAGAAGCTTCAAAACCTACAGATTGCGCTTTTCCTAAGTTTACGAAAGGTGAAGCTTGAATCGCTTCGTTTACACGATCACTAATCTGACGTACAATTTTATCTTCGGTATTTCTCCAGAAAGCGTTTCCTGAAACGGTAAATTTGTGATGATTAATTTCGTATGGACCAAAACGTAAACCGGCATTAAAATTATTGCTCTGTTCAGGTTTTAGACCAGAATTGCTGATGATGTTTTCTCCAGGATTACCAAATATTTCATTTTCAGAAGGAAGTCTGATTGCTTTTTCAGCAGAAGCCATAACCATAACTTTTGGCAGAATAGAGTAGGAAGTGGCCATTCCGTACCCAGTATAATTGGTTCTTTTAGAGGTAATGACTTCTTTTACTACATTTTGGCCGTTTTGAGTTACAACCTGAGGATCTCTCTGTTCATTTTTCAGATTGTAATTTTTTACGAAAAGATTCGCTCTAAATCGAGATTGAAACGCCGTCATTTCATAAGCAAATGAAGAAATGGTTTTAGCTAAATCTCTAGTAATTATAAAGTTTCTAGTAATTTCTGGCTGCATTTCATCATAATCATTTCGATCAAGAATGTAAGTCATAACATTCACCAAAACCTTGTGATTTTCAGTAATCGTATAACTTAAACCTGCACGAGTATTAAAAATATCCGATCTCATATGATTGATGGTTGGCGCGCCCTGTTGTGCTCCAGTATTGGTTAAAATGGGCTGACCATAGAGACCCAACGCTTTTTCGCCATTCCAGTTGTAGTTCCATTTTACGGTATCGTTGATCACATCGTTTCTGTGACTGTAAACCGAAATAAGAGAAAAATCAAGGTTTTTAATTAGGAAGTCTTTTTTGCTATAATTCAAGCTAAATACATTGGCTGCCGATTCACTAAAACGACCTTTATAAGGTTTAGTCATGTATTGCCCGTGCTGAATCTGGTTAAAATCTTGCGAACCATTGTAGCTGATAAGTAGATTATCTGCCCAATCGACATTGGTAAAACCAGCTTCTAATCGTCCCCCAAAAGAACGGTACATACTCTCAAATCTCTTCGCACGAATGTATTCGTAACGTCCGTTTGGAGCGATATTGTAAACCCATTTTCCCCAAACTTCATAATCATTATCCGAGTAATTCTGAAATGCATTTGCTTTTACTGTAAATCCGTTTTTATCTCGGTAAGAAGCATTCACATTCGATTGTACGGTATTGAATGATCCGTAAGAAACAGAAGCGTTTAGACTGTTTTTTGCTCCTTTCTTTAAAACCACATTGATTGCGCCTCCAAGTGAATCATCAGCTAAATAAGCTGGAACAACTCCTTTGAAAACCTCAATTCTTTCAATTAATGCAGGCGGAATACTATTTAAACTGAAAGAAGCGCCGTAAGTCTGAATCGGAACTCCGTCAATAAAAATTCGAATCGCATTTCCAGACATTCCGTTGATGTTGTACGTTACAGCAGAACCCAAACCTCCATTTTGTCTGATTCTTACTCCGCCAGAACGGTCTAATAAATCGTTGGTTTGCAGATTTCTTTTTGCAGCTTCTTGCGTTTCAATGACATTTACCGCAAATCCTTTTTCTATAATGTCTTTTTTGAATGTTTTCTTTTCAATTTTGACTTCTTTAAGCGCTTTCGGATCTGTTATTTTTTCTAATGCGATATTGATTTGATGTGATGGACGATTTACGGATATGTTTACTTTTTTTGGTTTTGCTTCCATTGAAGAAATTTCCAAATCGTAACTTCCGTAAGCCAAGCCTTTTATTTCAAATTGACCATCATTGTCAACGACAACAAATTTTTTAGTTCCCGTTATTTGAACTGATGCTCCAAAAGCGGTTTCATTATTGGCAAAATAGACTTTTCCTGTAATTTTTCCGGTTTGAGACCACCCAGAAAAAGTCATCATAAAAAAGAGAGCGTAAAGAATTCTCATGTAAGTTTACTATTTATAGGACTGCAAACTTATACGATAATTTAAATTTAATCTAAATAAAGCAATTAGAAGATTATTAGAATTTGGAGAAGTATTCTAATGTTATTTTAATGTTGTCTTTTGGAGTTATGAATTAAGAGTTATGAATTATGAGTTTCCAATTGATAATTAATAATTGATAATTCGGTTGTCTTCGTGAGCAATCCCGAAGTTTCGGAAGAAGGGTTTTCGTAAAGTGTTTTTATTAGTAATGCAAATGAAATAATCTCGCAATCCCGATAGTTATCGGGAGCAAGGCCTCAAAGCTTATTTATGAGTTGCCTCTAGCTTTAGCTGGAGGTTATTTTGAAAGGAAATGAAAAAGGCTTTAGCCAAAATAAGTTTGGCTAAAGCCTTCTTATGTAGATATATTTATACCTCCAGCTAAAGCTAAAGTCAACTCAAAACTCATAACTCATAACTTATAAGAGAAGTTCTTAGACTTAATAATTTTCCCTTTATCCGTAATCATCACACAACTGTAATCTGGGAATTTTTGCAATAAAAGCAAACCTTCTTTCTGACCTAAAACCATCATAGAAGTACTTAATCCGTTAGCGGTTTCAGCGTTTGGACCAAAGACTGTTACACTGCACAAACCAGTGGCAGGATAACCCGTTGCAGGATTTATAATATGTGAATAACGTTTTCCATTAAAAACTACAAATTTTTCGTAACTGCCTGAAGTTGTTACAGCACCGTCTATTAAAGGAACAGCTGCCAAAATCTTTTCTGGTTTAAACGGATTTGTGATTCCGATTTTCCAATCTTTTCCATTAGGTTGTTTTCCCCAAGTGCTCATATCTCCAGAACCATTTATAATTCCGGCCTGAACGTCTTTTGCAATCATCATCGCACGGCATTTGTCGGTTGCATAACCTTCACCTAAAGCGCCGAATCCAATTTTCATTCCTTTTAATTTTAAGAAAATAGTCGATTCTGTGCTGTCTAGAATAATGTTTTTATAGCCGACTTTTTCTACCGATTTTTTTATGGCTTCCGCCGAAGGCATTTCCGTCATTGAGCCGTCAAATTTCCAGATTCTGTCCATTGCCGCAAAGCTAATATCAAAACCGCCATTTGTAATTTCAGAAAGTTTGATGGCTCTTTTAGTCAATTCAAAAACTTCACGGTCCACTTTTACAGGTTTTATTCCAGCGTTCTGATTGACTTCAGAAACTTGAGAAGTGGGTTTCCAATCGGATATTAAATATTCAATTCGTGTAATCTCGGCAATAACTTCATCTATATTTTTTTCTGCCGAAAGAGAATCTTTGTCTACAATAGAAATATCAAAACGTCCGCCCATCAAAAGCGTCGTTCTTTTTCGTAATACTTGAGAATGTGTAGATACACAGCAAATAATTACAAAAAATAATGAAATTTTATATGATAATAAGTTATGCATGAAAATGTATTAAAAAGTCGAAAGTCAAAAGTCGAAAGTCAAAAGTCAAAAGTTGAAAATTAGAAATCAACAATCTAAAATCTAAAATTACTCTAATAACAATCTGTCAAAAATTGTTTGTTGGCTTTATATTCAGAGAGCGTTTTTAATCCTTTTGCTAAACACATTTCGCTCAAAATAGCTTCGACATCTTTCTGCATGGCAAGTGAACCACAAATCATAATAACCCCGCCTTTGTTTAATAAATTCACAAAGAAAATAGAATCTCTTTTAATCAAATCCATTACATAAATATGTTCAGCTTCACGAGATAGCGCCACATGAAAATTATCCAGATGTTCTTTTTGAATCATGATTCCAGCGAACTTTTTATACGCCATTAATGTTGGCGTTTCCATTCTAAATCCGCTGTACAAATGAAGTTCTTGTTTAGCTTTATTCTGTTCGATCATTCCTAAGAAAGGAGCAATTCCTGTTCCGTTAGAAATAAAAGCAACTTTTGAAGCTTTTTTAGGAAGATGAAAAGCAGGATTTTTTACAATCTGAGCTTTTATGACATTTCCTGGTTCTAACGAATTTAAAAAACCAGAACCTAATCCGTTTGGATGCAATTTTACAACCAATTGAATATTTCCAGAATGATTTCCGATAGAGTAGAGGCGTTCTCTAGAATCGTTGGCAGGATAAATTGCCAATAAATCGCCAGAACTGAATTTAACTCTTGCACTTGCTCTTAAAGTCAGAATGAAAGTATGTTCGGTATCAGAAATTGGCGTTTTGTCTAAAACCATTAATTTCTGTAAACCTTTTGGAATATGATTATATAGCGATGGAGTTGTTGCCAGCGGAATTCCCGTTTTTTCGCTCCATAATTTCACCCATTCTACAAATTCAACAGCCGATTTATCATTGACAGTTTTCAAATCTAAATAACGATCTGCCCACTTTTGTTTTCCTAAAAGCTGATCTATTTCAATTGCAAATTGGCAAAAATCAGGATAAGATTTAGAACCAAAACCAACCACAGAGAAATTAATGTTCTGATCTTGATTTTGTTTTTCTATTAATGTTTTGAATTGTGTTCCGTTAGAAGGTGCATCTCCTAAACCATGAGTTGAAGTGAAAACAACAATATGTTCAGCCTTTGGATAAGTTGTAAATTTATTCAGTTCGCTTACAAAGACTTTTTGTCCATTCTCAATTAATTGCTTCTGAATCGCATTGGCAAATCGGAAAGTGCTTCCGTTTTCGGAACCGATTAAAAAGATAAAAGTACTCTCGCTTGCTTTAAATTTATTTTTAATTCGGCTAGATCTTCTTTTCAAAGTAATTGCAAAACCAGAATAAATAAAGAATAGAATGTTGATACACGCAATTGCTAAGATTACAGCCCAGATTCCGTTAATTCTTCCCGTATGAAGATCAAGACTTAATGCAGCAAATTGAGCCGTCATTGGAGAACGTTTTTCAGAAATTATAGCACCTGTAACCTGATTGACTTCAATCTCGCGATCTTTTGTTTCAATGATATAATATTCTTCGGGATCGTCTGTAAAAGGAAATTCGATTTTTTTTACTTCAGATAATAAAGTGGTATTGAAAACTGAAGTTATTTTGGCGTTTTCTGAAAGTGCTGTTTTTATAGGTTTTGCTTTTTCTTCACCTATAAAAAAGTTGAATCTTTCGAGCGATAAATAGGTACCTGTAAGTGCAATAATCAAAATAGGAATAAGAGCCAATCTTCCTAAAAGAACATGGTAATATTGAGCAAAATATTCTTTGATTATTTTAGAAAAGAAATTTCGGATGCCACGCTGTCTTTTCAGAACTAGAACAAAACCCGAAATGGCAATTAATAACAAGCAAAAAGAAATTACACCCACAAAAAAACGCCCTGCTTCGTGAAGAAATAGCGAACGGTGAAAACTTGTAATCCAATTTATGAATTCGGATTTTTTTGCAGGAGTTCCTAATGCTTTTCCTGTTTTTGGATCAATGTATGCCTTAACATCATTTCCATCAGCATCAATAGCCTGAAGCGTTACAAACTGATTGTAATCGACACTTAATTCGGTAATTTCTGGGTACGCTTTCTTAAGAATAGGAAGGGTTTCGCCCAAAGTTATTTCATTAAAATTTTCAGCTTTGTACGGAAGTGTTTTTTCCTGAACCGCATCGACTGCCAGAATAATTCCGGTTACCGAAGCTAAAAGCAAAAAAATAGAAGAAAACAAGGCCAAAGCCAAGTGTGCGTAACGCCAGAAAGAAAGAGTCATTGAGTGTATTCTATTATAAAACGTTTAAAGCTTTGTCAAAGTTTAAAACGATGACAAAGCTCAGATTTTAATTCTAAGCACAAAAATAAAATTTGTACTCATTATAAGGTTAAAAAATAATGTGCTTAAGATTATATTTTGTTTAATCTTACATATTTGATGTAACCTTTACCGTCTGTTTTATCAGCCATAGCTTCTGTTGTAAGCGGAATTTCAAGATCGCTCACATAGTATTTCTGATCTTCGACAGCCGACTCAAAACGAAGTTTATATCCTTTGTTAATTTTAGAATTTTCAATTTCGATTGTAGTTACACTACGGTCTCCACCAGTTACAGAAGCTCCAGTTTTAGCGCTGATATCATCATTTTTCTGCGTATGGAATTTGTTCCATTCTTTTAGAGATTTGTACCATTTTTTATCATCGCCCATTACATAAAGCGTTTTTTCGTACTCACCAGCCGAATTAACAAGAGAAACAACGATATAAGCACCTTCTCCCATATAATTGTTCATTTGAAGCATGATTTTATACTTGCTCGATTGTGCCTGAGATTGGAAAGAAACTAAAAAGATAAAAGCGCCTGTAAGAGCAATTTTTAATATTGATTTCATGAAATTAAATTATGAATTATAAGTTATGAATTTTAATTATGATTTATGAGTTTTAAGTTATTAATTACGGCTTGAATTTTCCACTCATAATTCATAACTCAAAACTCATAATTTTTTTAAAGTTATTTTAAAAACTCAACTGAGATATTATTTTTTGTAAGCAGTTCATTTTCTTTTGCTAAAGCATAAGCAGTTTCGTCAAATTCTGTGCTGATGTCTTTTTTAGCACCAGCTGAAACTAGATATTTCAAGATGGCATCATCTTTAGAAGTCATTGCCGCTCTGTGTAAAGCTGTTAAACCGTCTTTGTTTTTAGCGTTGATGTCTACTTTTAAATCAGTAATTTTTTTAAGAAGAGAAACATCATTTTTAGTGATCGCTAAATGATATAAAGTATTTCCATCTTTTTGAGGAGCTGCAAGGTTTAAACCTTTATCCTGAAGTAATTTTGCTTTTGCATCAAAAGGGTCTGTCGCCGCTTTTTCTCTTCCTGCTGGACGATAAGATTGTACTAAATAAACACCTAAATTGTTTCCGTCTTTATCTTTCACATTTACATCGGCACCTTTTGCTAAAAGTAAATTTACAGCTTCTGGAGTTCCATTTTTTACAGCAAATGTCAAAGCAGATTCTCCTTTTAGATTTTGCGCATTTACGTTTTTAGCTTTTGGAAGAAAAAGTTCCAAAGCAGCTGCATCTCTTGCTGCGGCTGCAGCCATTAATGGTGTATTTCCTTCTTTATCTGCTTTATTAACATCAACACCTTTTGCTAAGAAATATTGAATAATTTCTGTCTGATTTGGTTTTCCAGCCAAAATATGCAATACATTTTGTCCCGCTTTATTTTGAGCAGTTGCTTTGATTTTTACTTCGTCAACCAAATATTTATAGGTTTCAAGAGTATTGGTTTCCCTTCTGCTTCCTTGCGCAGCAAATAAAAGAGCGCCATCAGTTGGTTTGATTCCTTTTTCTAAAAGTTTTTTCAAAAGAGCAATATTTCCAGATCTTGCTGCATAAGAGAAAGCTGTATTTCCATCATTATCCACATCTTTTAAAGACATTCCTTTAGTAGAAAAATATTCGGCAGCTTTTAAATCTTTATCAGAAGCAATAGCTAAGAGTAAAAGGTTTGCCCCATTAGCATATTTTTTTGTCGGATTAAGTCCAGCTTTAAAGAAAGTATCATACATTGCTGGAGCTGACTGACCGTTTGAAGCAGCAAAATCCGCAGGCGCAGTTCCGTGGCTGTCTTCATAATTTATATCAGAACCTTTAGAAATTAAATATTGTACTAATTCTGTATTTCCTCTATAAGCTGCCCAGTGCAGATAGATACGATTATCGTGAGTTAATTTTGTAACTGAATTTCCAGGCTGTTCTACCAAAAATTTGATAGTTGCAAAAGGCGCATCATTATTAATAGCGAAAGTAGTAACGTCAAATGCATTGGCATTAGCTTCAGCTGGATTATTTCCTTTAGAGATTTCTGATTGAACCGTTTCTACAGTTGGTGAAGTTTTCCAGAAAGCGGCATCTAGCAGAGAGTTTTTTTGTTGGGCACTTACAAATAAAGTAGCAGCAAATGCAAAAGAAACAAAAAGGTTCTTTTTCATATTTCGATAATTTATGGTTATAGAATTGTTCAAGATTGATTTAATTTTCGGAAATATTTTTAATCTATTTAGAATAAATAAAAATAAAAGCAAATGTAAAAATTAATATTCTTAAAGCAAGAATAATTTGCTGTAAAAAGGCATTTCGGCTTTAGTTTTTCTAAAAATTAAGGATTGCTTAAGTAAATTTTAATTTTGTTTTAATCTGGTTCGTTTTTGAACCATAAATAAAAGCGTCTTTTCTTAGAGAAAAAAGTGCTCTTTTTAAGAAGGGATTATCGTTTTTTCCTCTTTTTTGATGTAACTACTTTTGGAAATGAGATTTTAGTAGATTCTTCAGCCTTATTTCGTTGTTTTCTGTGAATTTCAAAACTTTTTTATAATATGTAGATATTAAATTACTGTAATAATGATTGTTATGTTTTTGCGGTTCAAAGTATTATTTAGAATAATTATTAATAACTAGCGTTTTTTCCAAGCAAAATTCTTCTTCAAATTTCTGTTTTCAAAATACGAATGTTGATAACTGTTTTTATTACTGTCTTCAAAAAGACCATTTTTTGATGTTGATAACTTGATATTAATTTTAGGGAAAATGCTAGTTCATTGCAAATTACAGAACATTATTTTCATGTTGATAAAATTTGAGTCATACCGAATTTTTGAAGTTTTAAAACTGTTGATAATTGGATGGATTTTTAACATCTAAAATGGGACAAAAGAATAACTGTAGGTTAAATTTGTAATTATAGAAATCACGCTAATCCCTCCCCAATTTAAGCGCTCATATTTCTGTCTCTAAAATAGTCACTTAAAACTCTATATATATGTCAATTTTTGATAAAAGAATCAATTACAAACCTTTTGAGTATCCTGAGGTTCTGCAATTTACCGAAGCGATCAATAAAGCGTACTGGGTACACACCGAAGTAGACTTTACTGCCGATACACAAGATTTTCATGCACATTTAAATCTGGCAGAAAAAACAGCAATTAAAAATAGTTTGTTGGCAATTGCACAGATTGAGGTAGCTGTAAAAAGTTTTTGGGGTAATATATATGAGCATTTTCCGAAACCAGAATTCAACGGTTTGGGAACTACTTTTGCGGAATGTGAATTTAGACATTCAGAAGCATATTCTCGTTTGCTGGAAGTTTTAGGATATAATGATGAGTTTGAAAAGCTGTTAGATGTCCCTGTAATACGCAGACGTGTAGATTATCTTTCGAATGTACTGAAAGATACCAAATCTCAGGATAACAGAAAGTATATGGTTTCACTGATTTTGTTCAGTATCCTGATTGAGAATGTATCTTTATTTAGTCAGTTTGCCATTTTGCTGTCTTTTACAAGATTCAAAGGTTATATGAAAAATGTGAGCAATATTATTGCTTGGACTTCGATCGACGAACAAATTCACGCTAATGGCGGAATCTATATCATTAATAAAATTCGTGAAGAGTTTCCAGAATATTTTGATGCAGAAACTTTAGAGTTAATTAGAGAAACAGTAAAAGAATCTATTAGTGTTGAAGCTGCTATTTTGGACTGGATTTTTGAGGATGGAGCGATAGAAACCATAAATAAAGAAGATTTAGTAAACTTCATGAAATTTAGAATTGACGAGAGCTTAAAACAAATCAATATTGAAACTATTTTTAATGTGGCTCCAGAAGAATATTCAAAAATGACTTGGTTTGAAGAAGAGGTTTTTGCAAACAGTTTAGACGATTTCTTTGCAAAACGTCCAGTAGAATATACAAAACACGATAAAAGCATTACAGCAAACGACCTTTTTTAATACAAGCCCAGAATACTTATGAATACGACAGACACAAACTCAGCAAATACTAATTTTGAAACGCAAAACGACAGTAAAATGTGGTGGAAAAATTCTGAAAGTGAACAGATTTTAAATCGTGGCTATCTTTTAAAAGGAGAAACTGTAGAAGGGGCAATCGATAGAATTTGTACGGCTGCAGCGAAAAGGCTGTACAAACCAGAATTGAAAGAATCTTTCATGGAAATGATCGAAAGAGGTTGGATGAGCATAAGTTCGCCAGTTTGGGCCAATATGGGAACCGAAAGAGGTTTGCCAATTTCTTGTTTTAATGTTCATGTTCCAGACAAGATTGAAGGGATTACACATAAACTGGGTGAAGTAATTATGCAGACTAAAATTGGAGGTGGAACTTCTGGTTATTTTGGTGAATTACGTGAACGCGGAAGTGCTGTAACTGATAACGGAAAGAGTAGTGGAGCGGTTAGTTTTATGAAACTTTTTGATACGGCAATGGACACTATTTCTCAAGGTGGAGTTCGTCGTGGTGCGTTTGCTGCTTATTTAGATATTGACCATCCGGATATTGAGGAATTTTTAAAAATTAAAAGTATCGGAAACCCAATTCAAAACCTGTTTACGGGAATCTGTGTGCCAGATTACTGGATGCAGGAAATGATTGATGGCGATGTTGATAAAAGACAAATTTGGGCGAAAGTATTGGAAAGCCGCCAACAAAAAGGATTACCGTATATTTTCTTTAGTGACAACGTAAATAAAAATAAGCCGCAAGTTTATAAAGATCAGAATCTAAGAATCAACGCCAGTAATTTATGCAGTGAGATTATGCTTCCGTCTACGCATGATGAATCATTTATCTGCTGTTTATCTTCTATGAACTTAGAATTATATGAAGAATGGAAAGATACTGAAGCGGTAAAATTGGCGATCTTTTTCTTAGATGCTGTTTTGCAGGAATTTATTGAAAAAACAGAAGGTAACTATTATCTTTCTGCAGCGAATAAATTTGCTAAAAGACACCGTGCGCTTGGTTTAGGAGTTTTAGGATGGCATTCTTATTTGCAGAAAAATATGATTCCGTTTGAAGGAATGGAAGCTAAAATGAAAACAACAGAGATTTTCAAACATATTAGCGATAAAGCAGATAAAGCTAGTCAAGAATTGGCTAGAATTTATGGCGAACCAGAATTGCTAAAAGGTTACGGAAGACGTAATACAACCACAATGGCAATTGCGCCAACAACTTCATCTTCTGCAATTTTAGGGCAAACTTCGCCAGGAATCGAACCTTTTAGCAGTAACTATTATAAAGCTGGATTGAGTAAAGGTAACTTTATGCGTAAAAACAAATACCTTAAAAAGTTGCTTGAAGAAAAAGGGCTAGACAACGAAGAAGTTTGGAGAGGAATTATGCTAAACGGAGGAAGTGTGCAACACATGGAGCAGCTGACACAAACTGAAAAAGATGTTTTTAAAACATTTAAAGAAATTAGCCAGTTAGAAATTGTGCAGCAAGCAGGAATTCGTCAGAAATTTGTTGATCAAGGACAAAGTTTAAATCTTAATATTCCAGCAGAATTGGCAATCAAAGATGTAAACCGTTTAATGATTGAAGCTTGGCAGCAAGGAGTAAAAAGTCTGTATTACCAAAGAAGCCAGAGTGTTTCTAAAGAATTGGTAACAAGTCTTGTTTCTTGCAGCAGCTGTGAATCATAAAAATCAAAAGGCCGAATCTTAATTTAGATTCGGCTTTTTTTTATTGTGAATCTTTACCGTAAAGATTCACTAAGATTTATATGCAAGAAACGCAAAGGGTTTCACGCAGATTTTAAAAGATTTAAGCTGATTAAGACAGATATGAATTGCCTCCAGCTTTAGCTGGAGGTTTTTGTTTTAAATTGTAAAAGGCTTTAGCCAAACTTTGAATTTGGCTAAAGCCTTCTTATTCTCCTTTTTGACCTCCAGCTAAAGCTGGAGGCAATTCATATTGAAATAATAATTTAATTAAATTTACGAATTGTTTCGCGCGTGGCTAAAAATAACTTAGAGTCTTAGCGTCTTAGTGGCTAAAAAAAAAGCTCTAAACTTTAGATTTCAACCTACTCAAAGTTTCCTGTGAAATATTAATATAAGAAGCAACAATTTTATTTGGCAATCTTTTCACAATGGAAGGATTTATTTTCAAAAGCTGATTGTATCTTTCTAAAGCATCCATAGTTGTAAAAGACATTAATCGATTGGCATTATTTACATAAGCTTTTTCCAAATAATTGCTGTAAAACTCACGCCATTGCGGAATTATTGTCATCAAATGATTGAAATTTTCATGAGAAATGCTCAGCAATTCTGATTTCTCCACAACTTGAATATTTTCTAACGCTGGCATTTTGGTGATAAAACTAACTAAAGCTGTTGCAAATTGATTTTCGAATGCAATATATCGCGTAGCATCTTTTCCTTCTTCATTAATAAAAAAGATGCGTAGACAGCCTTTTGCAACAAAAAATGTTTCTTGACTTACTTGGCCTTGAGCCAGCAAAATTTCATTTTTTCCTTTTTTGATAAGTTTAAAATAGGAGAGAATGGTTTCTAAATCTTCATCAGAAACGTTAATGCTTTTTCGAATAGAATTGCCAAGCTGTTCGTATATCATTTAGTTATAATCTCTAACGAATTTGCGGTAGTAAATAATATCTTCTATTGACAAAACCACTAAGTCGTGTTCTTGTGCAAAGCTAACAATTTTGTCTAGTTTCGCCATGCTACCGTCTTCGTTCATCAATTCGCAAAGGACAGCTTCAGGTTGTAAACCCGCCAATTTCATTAAATCGACACTTCCTTCAGTATGACCATTTCTTCCTAAAACACCATTATTGTTTGCTCTAAGAGGAAAAATATGTCCAGGTTTTGCTAAATCTTCTGGTTTTGCGTTTGCTGCAATAGCTGTTTTGATAGTGGTAGTTCGATCTTTTGCAGAAACTCCAGTTGTAACTCCGTTTCTGGCTTCAATTGTTATCGTGAAAGGAGTTTGAAAACTGCTTGTGTTTTCTTTTACCATGTAGGGAAGTTCCAATTCATCCGCTTTTTCATTCGTTAGGCAAAGGCAGACAATGCCGCTGCATTCGCGAATCATTAAAGCCATATTCTGAACAGTTATGTGTTGTGCAGAAAATATAAGATCTCCCTCATTTTCTCGGTTTTCATCGTCGGTTACCAAAACACCTTTTCCTTTTTTAAGCTGTTCTAAAGCATTTTCTACACGTTCTTTACTCGAAATTCCAAATTGTATTAACGGACTTAATTCTGTACTTGTCATAAAACCTTTTTAGAAATAATAAGAAGCAAATCTAAAGTTGTTTAAAGCCAAAAAGTTTGACATAAGTCAATAAATTGGTATTCTATTTTTTTAATTTAGTTGTCATAAAATCTTAATTTAGTACCCAAATTCCATAAATCAAAATCTAATCAAAACCATCTCAAATGGATAATATTACCGTTATCATAATGCTGCTTTTCGGTGTGGCTTTTCTTAGCCTTGTTAGTAAAAGATATAATTTTCCGATTCCTATTGTTTTGGTTTTATGCGGTGTTGTTATTAGTGTTGTTCCTGGACTTCCTGTAATTGCTTTAAGTCCAGAAATCGTATTCATTATATTTTTGCCACCTCTTTTATACCATGCAGCATGGCATACAAGCTGGTCAGATTTTAAGCAGTCCATACGTCCGATAACTTTTGCTGCTGTGGGTTTGGTTTTTTTTACAACAGGACTTGTTGCTGTTTCAGCACATTGGCTTATTGATGATATGTCTTGGCCGTTAGCTTTTTTGCTTGGTGCTATTGTTTCTCCTCCCGATGCCGTTTCGGCAACGGCGATTACAAAAGGGTTAGGGCTTAATCCGAGGTTAATTGCGATCCTAGAAGGAGAAAGTTTAGTAAACGATGCAAGTGGTCTGGTTGCCTATAAATATGCGCTTACAGCAATTACAGCAGGTAATTTTGTTTTGTGGCAGGCAGGATTAAATTTTGTATTAATGTCAGTTTTAGGTATAGCAATAGGCTTGGCTGTTGGATATATTATGTATTATATCCATAAAAGATTTGTTTGTGATGATATTATCGAAGTAACACTTACATTATTGACGCCATTTGCTTCTTATCTTCTTGCGGAGCATTTTGAAGGTTCTGGAGTTTTGGCTGTGGTAACAACAGGCCTTTTTCTGGCAGCAAGATCAGGAACTATTTTTTCGCATGAAAGCCGAATTATGACGAATACAATTTGGGATGTGCTTAATAATATTCTGAATGGTTTAATCTTTATTTTAATTGGACTTCAGTTAAGACAAATCATTGCAGGAATAAGTAATTATTCTGGCAGTTCGTTATTCATTTGGGGAGCAGTTATAAGTATTGTAGTGATTTTAGTTCGTTTTTTATGGGTTATTCCCGCTACAATTCTTCCTCGGGTAATCAGTAAAAAGATTCGAGAAAAAGAACAATTTGATTATCGAAACATGATCATTTTCGGATGGTCAGGAATGCGAGGTGTAGTTTCTATGGCTGCGGCTTTGGCACTTCCGTTAATGTTGAATAAAACAGAAGAATTTCCGCTTCGAAATTTAATTATATACTTAGTTTTCTGTGTAATACTTTCAACTTTGGTCATACAAGGGCTTACGCTTCCTTGGCTCATCAAAAAGTTGAAAATTGAGCGTTATTCAATACTTGCCGAAGAATATAATATACGAAACGTGATTGTTTCAGAAACGATCGCGCACATAGAAGATAATTTCTCTTTACTGAATGATGAATTGCTTCATAACATAAAAAGCAAATACGAAGTAAAATTCAACCGACTTCAAAAGACAGAACTTCCAGCTAATTTCTTCGGAAATGGAAAACTTCTTGGCGGTGAAATTTTCAATGATTTTACTAAAATCCAGATCGATCTGCTGAATGTAGAACGAGCAAAATTAGAATCGATGCATAAATTTGGTTCTGTCAATGAAGAAATCTTCCGCAAAATAGAAAAAGAACTCGATTTAGAAGAAACGCGTTTGTGGATGGAAATGTACGAGGAAAATTAATTGTTAATTGTAAATGGTGAATTGTGAATGTCTTCTTTGCATACAGAAAATAATTCACCATTCACCATTTACAATTCACCATTAAATAACCCCCATTTTCTGCATTAAGAATGTTGCGCTTTTGTTTTTACAGATTCCGTTTCGGAGTTTGTAATCAAAATGTAAATCGTTGTTTTGGATCTCAACTTCGAAACATTGATTGGTTAAAATTTCAGGATATTCATTTGTAGTCAAACAAACTTCAATGTCGTGTGTTGCGATGGCACCGATTGCTTTTTTAGAAATTATTTTCTTCACCACTTCAATTGTTCCGTTTCTTTTATCATCAGAATTCGTACCTCTTAAAATCTCATCTAATAAAACAAAAGCGGGCTGATTTTCAAGTTCATCCATAATCTGTTTTAAACGTTTAATTTCAGCAAAAAAGTAAGATTCAGAATCAGATAAAGAATCTGATAATCGCATTGAAACTAATACTGGAAGTGGATGTACTTTAGCTTCTGATGCACAAATAACTGAACCAATTCCGCTAAGTACCATATTGATTCCTAAACTTCTTAAAAATGTACTTTTACCAGACATATTAGATCCGGTCAAAATCACAAAAGATTGTGGATGAAATCGAGTGTCATTTCCAACTCTTGTTGCGGGGTTCAATAACGGATGGCTTAGATTTTTAAACTCGATTTTATAATCAGAATTGATTTCAGGAAAAACGAAATCTTCATTATTGTAAGCTAGATTAGCTAGACTATTTAACGCCTCAATTTCGCCAATTATAGCAATCCAATGATTCATTTCTGAAGCATAATCTTCTTTCCATTTTAAAAGTGCTTTTAAAACATGCAGATTGAATAAGAATGTTCCGTTGAATAAAGTGGCTGTTACAAAGTTGTTTATCGTATCCATTCTTGAAAATAACTCAGAAAGCTGTTTAAAATGCTGGCTCGCTTTTGCATTCTTAAAGTTAAGCTGTTCTTGTAAGCGAATTAGTTTCTTAGATTGGAAAGATTCATGTTCAATTTTTTCAATCAATAAACTGTATTGCTTTATGATGTTGGCGACATTATCAGCTTTTGCTATTTCCGATTGAATTCTCTTTACAGCTCTTCCTAAAACAATTAAATTGGCAATAAAGACATATGTTAAATAAGAAAGTATAATGGTTTTAGATGTAATAAAGTACGCAGCCAGAAATCCAAAAAAGGTTACTGGAAGAATTAATGATAATGCGACTAAAACTTTAGGTAAGGAATTATTTGTAAAAGAAGTCCAATGTTTTATCGCTTCATAAGATTGTTTAGAATCTTGACTTAAGATTGCTAAAGCCTGAAATTCTTGCCTCCAATCTATTTTGCTTTTTAATTCATTAATAGCTTCTTGATTTTCTAAAATTTCGGTTTCGGGTAGCGTATGCAGTAATAATTCCGCAAGTGTTTTTTTTCCGATAAAAGAGGCAGTTCTATTTAGGTTTTGAAATAAAGAATGGTCTCCAAAAATATCCAAATCGTAAGCATACGGATGATGAAAATCGATAAATTCAGCTCCGTTTTCAAAAGGTGTTTTTTCTCTTTTCAGAAAAGCAATTTCGTTCTGATTAATTTTTAAAAGTGTTTCTGCCAGCAATCTTTGAAATGATACTCTCGAATGTATTCTCATAAAAAAAATAAAACCAGCAAAAGACAAAACAGCTAGGGTAACATAAAGTATTTGATCTGTCTTGATGTAATAAAACATAAAAAACAAGAAAAGGAAAATACTTAATAGTCTCAAAAGACTTATGCTGTTGTATTTTTTGTTGGTTTTATTATAGAGTTCTGAGTATTTTGTAACGTTGTCTGGATATGCTTTCATTCTATTATTTTGGTTGAAATACAAATATAGCTTTTAAGTCACAAAATCATCACTATTGCCATTTAATCTTCATGCATAACCAAAATTGGAATGGTTACTTCTTTGGCAATCTTTTTTGAAAAGCTTGAATCAAATAGACTTTCAAAGAATGAGCGTTTATGTGTAATTGTGGTTAAAACATCAATGTCTTTGTAAAGAATAAAGTCAAGAATGGTTTCTTTGACGTCATCACTTGGTAAAACTAAAAATTCTACATTTTCTTCAGAGAATTCTTTTTCCCATTCTTTTCTAGTTTCTTCTGAAACATCTGAATTAGAAGTTTTAACGTATAAACTTTTTACCTTAGCACCGGTTTTTTTAGCGATTTTCAGAATTTTTTTCAGTTCTTTTTTATCTTTTTCACGGTAGCGTGTAGTAAAGCCAATAGTTTTTACTTTTCTGTATTTTGCATCGATAGGAATACACAGAACAGGAACTTCGACTCCAGAAATCACAGATTCGGTATTAGAACCTGTAAAGAATTTAGTCCAGTCAGAAGCGCTATTGGTTCCCATAATCACAAAATCGACTTGATCTTCTTCTACGGCATTTTTTAGGTTGTAGATAAGATCACCATCCATTAAACGGTGTTTGATTACAATATCTTCTAATTTACGTTCGGCAGCAATTTGGCGTAGTTTTGGAATTTCGTCTTTAAACATTTCAAATTTTGCCAATTCGATTGAACTGTATATAGAAGCATAATTCTCTGGAAAGAATTGGCTGTCGTAAACGGGAATCTCGAATGTATGAAGTAAGATTAATTCGGCGTTTACCACTTTAGCAAATTCTAAAGCATGGACAAATGCATTGGTAGCAGCATCAGAGAAATCGGTTGGAAATAATATCTTTTTCATAGTACTTAAGATTAAGGTTTGTCTCTCAAATTTACTCATTCTGCGAAGAAAACAACCTGATATTTATCAGTATTTTAACAATTAATAATTTATTAATCTCAATTAATTTGAAGATTTCTTGTTTGAATCGAGTTGCATTAACGCAGAAAAGAATTTGAGCGTTTTTTTATACCTTTGCAGCATGATAAATCAAGATTCTATAGTTGCTTTGGCCACGCCTTCGGGAGCTGGAGCTATCGCCATAATTCGTATTTCTGGAGCCGAAGCCATTACAATTGGCAATTCGGTATTTAAATCTATTAAAAACAAGGATTTAACAAAACAGAAGACGCATACACTTCATTTAGGGCATATTGTAGACGGAAGTAAAACATTAGACGAAGTTTTGGTTTCGGTATTTAAAGGTCCGAATTCTTATACGGGAGAAGATACGATTGAAATTTCTTGTCACGGATCGACTTATATTCAGCAGCAGATTATTCAGTTATTGCTTCGAAATGGCTGTAGAATGGCTGATGCTGGTGAATTTACATTAAGAGCTTTCTTAAATGGAAAACTGGATTTATCGCAAGCAGAAGCGGTGGCAGATTTGATTTCGTCAGACAACGAAGCTTCTCATCAAATTGCGATGCAGCAAATGCGTGGCGGATTCAGTAATGAAATTGCGAAACTAAGAGAAGAGCTTTTAAATTTTGCTTCTTTAATAGAATTGGAATTGGATTTTGCAGAAGAAGATGTAGAATTTGCAGACCGAACACAATTTCATGAATTATTAAACCGTATTGAATTTGTTTTAAAACGTTTAATCGATTCGTTTGCTGTTGGAAATGTAATCAAAAACGGAATCCCAGTTGCGATTGTAGGTGAACCAAATGTTGGTAAATCGACTTTATTGAATGCTTTGTTGAACGAAGAACGTGCCATTGTTTCAGACATTGCAGGAACTACGCGCGATACCATTGAAGACGAATTAGTAATTGGCGGTATTGGATTTAGATTTATTGATACTGCAGGAATTCGTGATACAAAAGACGTTGTAGAAAGTATCGGAATCAAGAAAACTTTCGAAAAAATAGAACAGGCTCAAGTTGTAATTTATTTGTTTGATGGATTAAAGTTTCAGACATCAAGTTCTGAATTTGTAAATGAAATTGAGCAGATCAAAAATAAATATCCACTAAAACCGCTGCTTATTGTAGTGAACAAAAAAGATATTCTATCTGCTGATGAAGTAGCTAATATAACCAATCAGTTAGAGAATTTAAATGCAAAATTGCTATTGATCTCTGCGAAAGAAAAAATAGGAGTAGAAGATTTAAAGAATGAATTGTTGTCTTTTGTGAATACAGGAGCGCTTCGAAATAATGAAACGATTGTTACCAATACAAGACATTATGATTCGTTATTAAAAGCTTTAGATGAAATTCAGAAAGTAAAATTTGGTTTAGAATCAGGTCTTTCAAGTGATCTAATGGCGCTTGATATTCGCGAAGCTTTATATCAATTCGGACTGATTACAGGACAAGTTTCTAATGACGAATTATTGGGGAATATTTTTGCGAATTTCTGCATCGGGAAGTAGAAGGAACAAAGAAACGCAAAACAAAAAATAACAAAAAGAGTTAAGGTGTTGGTAATTAACATTTTGACTCTTTTTTTATTGATTTTTATTTTGGAATATTTGGTATTGCTTTGCTTAAATCTGTACCTTATTTGTACCTCGGATTTCGAGGTACAAATTTTGTGACAAAAAGGGATAAATGATGGCACAAATGTACATTTTGCTGAGGTTTTCAAAGATCGGATTTTTGGAGGAGAAATTAGCAAAAATGTTATTTTTTGAGCATATCGTTTGTCTTGTGCCCTTATATTTTGGCAAGGCAGATTCCAGAGTTTGGAAAGTAACTATGGAAGTTCGAAGGACATTTAAGTGCAGTAGGAAACTTAAATTTAAAAATTATGGGTTCAAACATTAGGATTTCCAAAATCTGTCAGTTCTGTAATAGTGAATTTACAGCAAAGACAATTAAAACAAAATTTTGCTCGCTAACCTGCGGAAGCAAGAATTACAAGAAGAGAAGCAGCGAAAAAAAGAAAGAGGCCAGACGGCAAGAAATGAAATCCATACTTGACGCGGGTATCGAGCAGCTGGAAAAACTTGAAATTTTCACTATTGATCAAGCATGTCTTTTTATGGGAGTAAGCAGGAGGACGCTTTATAGGGTAATTTCAAGGAATGAAATTGCCATTAGTAAAATTGGAGGTAAAACTATTATAAGACGTTCAGATATTGATAGTTTTTTTGAACGGTTGTACGAAAGCAGAAAAAATGAAGAAACTTTTCAGAAATTTCCAGGAATTGAGCACTGCTATACAATTTCTGAAATACAGAAGAAGCTGAATATTTCTCCTGCTGCCTTATACGGCATTTTGCTGAGAGCAAGGATTGAAAAATACAGTGTAAGCAGGTTTGTTTATGTTTCCAAAAGAGATATAGATTTATTATTTAACATTCAGAGCCATGAGTAAAAGTATCGTAACACTTAGAAAGAAAGCTATTTCTCAGGGAAGAATGTCTCTCTATTTGGATTTCTATCCTCCCGTGTGGGATTCAAGAACAAACGACTACACCAGACGCGAGTTTTTGAAACTCTATATCTATCAGAAACCGGCAGATCAGTATCAGAAGCTGTCAAATTCTGAAAATCTGCATACGGCAGAACTGATCCGTGCAAGAAGACAGAATGAAATCAATAAATCGGAGATCTATTCTCCATTTGAAAAAGAACAGCTGCAGATTCAGGCCCGCGGAAACGAATCATTTCTCCAATACTATAAAAAGCTAGGAGAGAAAAAAACAGGGAATAATCTATCGATATGGAACTGTGCCATAGCGCACTTTGAAGCATTTTTAAATGGAAATGATCTGCTGTTTAAGGATGTTACGGTTACAGTTATTGAAGACTTCAGAGATTATCTTCTCAAAGCGAGAAGCATGCGAAAGAATAATAAGCAGATTTCTCGCAATACTGCGCTTTCCTATTACAATAAAATAAAAACAACTCTAAAAGGGGCGTATAAAGAGGATAAACTAAGAACAGACATAAACGCAAAAATTGGATCTATTAAAGAAATGGAATCTCAGCGCAATTTTATGACTATTGAAGAGACCCGAAAACTTTTTTCTACTCCCTGTCCAAATTCCTTAGTGCGTAAAATTTCGATGTTTTCTGTATTGACAGGAATACGTTATGTAGATATTGCGAAGCTGCTCTGGTCTGAGGTCCATTACATTGAAAATGATGGTTACTATATCATATTCCGTCAGAAAAAAACTCAAGGAGCTGAAACAATGCCTATTTCTGACAAAGCTTTTGAACTGCTTGGAAAAAGAAAAGGTGAAAAGGAATTGGTGTTTAAAGGATTAAATAAATGGGATGTTGACCGGGTGCTTCCAGTATGGGTAGCATTATCTGGCATTAATAAGCATATTACCTTTCACTGCTTTAGGCATACTTATGCAACGCTCCAGCTCACTGCGGGAACAGATATTTTTACCATTTCAAAAATGCTAGGACATAGGAGCGTTAAGACCACGCAGGTATATGTAAAAGTGATTGACCAGAAAAAAAGGGATGCCGCAAACAGAATATCATTAGAATAATATTTAAAAATAAAGCAAGCCTTATAATCAATAAGGCTTGTTTTTAAAAGTACTGACAGCTTAAAATTGGTTTTACAGCTAAATTAATAGGTATTAACTAAAAATTATTGTTTAAAAAGTTACAAGTTTTGCAATAAATTATTCCTTCGGGAGAGAGTTTTTTTTCCTGCCTAATTTTAGTAGGAGTGTGAATATTTTGATTCAATTGATCATCTTTTACGATTTCATCGCTTTCCGAATCTTTTAAAAAATGCTTCACTCTTGCTTCCGCCAAAATTCTTAAAAAAGATAATATTTCCGTAGCTTCTTCTAAGGTTACATTCATCCCTTCGTCAGTTAACATTTTTAATGCTTTTTGAGGTGTAATTTTTCCACGCTGATTTTCATTGTATTCCATTTCTTTATTATTTTACTGTTGTTTGTAATGTAAAGATATTCAATTGTTTATGGGGAATAAAGAATGGTTTGGTTTGTATCGTAAGGGGAGCCTTACGATACAAATTACAAACCATCATTTTTTGGATGATTTGGAAAGACTTTTAAATATAAATGAATCGTCTGATAATGTGTTGTTCTATAGTGAATTAAGTATAGCGGCTTAATTAATTTCTTTATTTTTAGAGAGCTTGAAAACAGCAAAATAATAGTGATGCAAACCTTTTTGCATCTATAAAACATATGCATATTATGAAACCATATAAATTTGAAGATTTGCCAGATATTTTAGGAACCCTTTCTTTGCGTATAGAAAATATTGAAAGGATTTTAAAAAATAACGCGAATGAGGATAAAGAGATTGATGATAATTTGCTTACTATCCAGGATGCTTCAAAACTCTTGAAGCTTTCTGTTGCCACAATATATTCTAAAGTATGCAGGAATGAACTGCCAGTAAGCAAAAAGGGCAAGCGGCTATATTTTCAAAAGACTGAATTGCTTGATTGGATTAAGTCCGGGCGGATTAAAACGATAGCAGAAATCCAAAAAGAAGTAAATAACAGGTTGGATAAAAGATATTAAAATTAAGAACTGCGATTTTTTTGCAGTTTTTTTATTTGTACCCCATTTGTATCTCTTGTCAATGCATCCCTTACAAATTCTGGAAAGTGAATTTCTGGAACTGATCCCAGCACTAAGAATCTACGTTAGTCAAAAAACTTTAAAGTTATCTTTAACAATTTCCTCCTTCTTGAAAAGTTAGTTAGTTAGTTAGTTAGTTAGTTAGTTAGTTAGTTAGTTAGTTAGTTAGTTAGTTAGTTAGTTAGTTAGTTAGTTAGTTAGTTAGTTAGTTAGTTAGTTAGTTTTTATGTTTTTCTTTTAGATTGATTTTAGTTTTTTTTTGATTTTGGCCGGTGATGGGAATGCTGGTGAAAAGGGATTTGTTTGAATGGACTGATGGTCTTATTGTTATTTGATTGCTGAGGATCTATTAGGGTAAAATCACTAGGATGCTAGTTAAATGGTTTATGTATGGAGTTTTACTCCTGCTAAAAACAAAAAAACTTCGGATCGCTGTGAAGCTTTTTTGTCTTTTTATTTCTTTTGGCCTTTCGTAATGAACCATTGCGGGCAATAACCTTTTTGAGACGCAGCGGCGGACTCTGTATTTTTCTTTAGTCTGTTACACGAAGATAATCGTAATCATCCTTTAGAACTGTATAAGCCGCCTTTGGATTAAAATTCTCTCCTTTGATTGTAATAGTATCGCCTATGTTGGCGGAATTGGACGAAATGGTCTGGATAGTGGGGGAGGCAATTCGGGATTTGGGTTCTGGACTTCTTCTTCGTTAGTGCCAGAACACCCAATTGAAAGGTATAGCGCTAAAAAGAAAAGCAGATATTTCGTTCTGAGAATTTTTTTTAAGGGAGTATTTTTTAGATGCTTGTATTTTCAAAAAGATTCCATAACGTCATGAGCTGAAATCTGGGAATCTTATACTTTTATATAACGGAGTTGGAGTGATTGTATTTTTTTTCTCCTCTTTTGATAGGCTTAAAAATCGATTTGATTTCACAGTTGTTTTTTTGGAGAATATTTTACAGTGCACTATCTAAACTTAAAAAAAAACAGCTTTGGCTGTTTGCGGCAGAAAGAGGGGCGGCTCCATCTTTACTGCGCCACGATGCTGCTATTCTGCTGCTGGCTCCATTTATATATTCTTGAAATCTCAAGAAATACTTAGATTAGTTTTTGTATAAGAAATAAGGTTTAATAGCTAGCTATAGAGAATAGGCCTGCAATGTTTTTTTTGCCCATTTTCCCCAGTCTTTCAAAGCATCCAAAAGTATTTTGTTTAGTCCTTTATTGTTAGTAGGCTTGCCTTTAACTGGTGGAGCTAAATCTTTGTCAGAAACTGGAATTTCAGTAACTTTTGTGGCAAACCATGTCATGTTTTCATGCGGGAGAGCCATGCCTAAAATTGTTCCGGGCAGTCCTGTGAAAGATTCAGGGCCTCCTGAGAATGGAATCTGAATTGTGTAGTAGGCAACAACATAAACAGAATCGAGAACTATAGCATTTGCTCTGCGGCATTCGTAACCCGCAATTTCTCTGGTTTCATCGGTAATTTTCCAATCAATTTTGCGCAAGCTGTCTTTAACTAGGTATAAATCATCGTATACGTTTTTTTGTGTAATGCTGGTTTGCGTATCAAGATCTGTGGCGATAACATTTTTTAAATTGGCCATTGCGTCGTCAGCAATCCAATGGTTGGTTGCTGGTTGATTTGTTTCAACCCAGTTGTATAAACTCTTGTTTTTTGAAAAACTGAGTGTGCTCTTTGTTGTTTTAAATTGTGGATTGTTTTTTTTATAGCTATCAAAAGCAGCTTGATAATAACCGTCAGTTTCTCCTTTTATTTTTTTTGTAATCAAAGCATACATATTCGATTTTTTCTCATATTCGATTACGCCATTTTCAATAAAGTGGTCATTTTGAGCAAAAGTATTGCCGCTTGCCAATACCGTTATTAAAATTAAGATGCGATTTATTATTGTTTTCATGGTTTTAGTTTTGTTTAATTTCTCCTCCGCCCATTTTGCTGAAATCCCAGCTTACAGAGAACATAAAGTATCTTTGGATAGTGGTATAAGTGCTTTGGCTGATGTTTCCATTATAAGCCGAACGATTAAATCCGACATTTTGGTTCAAAAGATCTCTTCCTGTTATTGAAACTTTTAAATTATCTGATTTTAAGAATTTTTTGGTGATAGATGCATTCAAAATAAAACGTTCAAAAGTTTCCTGAATCACTTGCGTTTTTCCATTATATTGATAATTGCCATCTGTACTAATTTGTAGTTTGAAAGGTAATTCTATACTGGTCCAGAAATTTCCATTAAAACCCCAGCCATTACTATCGCTATTTTCGTTGATGCTTGCATCTGCAACATTGTATGTGGGCCCAAAGCTGGTATTAAAATTATATTTTTTTTCTTTATACTTTGATAAGTTTAAATTAAAGGAATAGGTTGAGTTTTTAGTTTGATTCAGTTTTGTGTTTATGTAATTATAGTTTACATTTTTGTTGGCGCTTAAGCCAATTCCTGCTGTCATGTCTATGGCTTTGACTGTTTTGCCAAAATTACCGTTCAAATAATAACTTGTTGCTGCTTTGTTTTCTATGTTTACAAATTTTGATATGCTTTCTCCTCTATCATTTGTAATCACATTACTTATTATTGGATTTAGCGTAAAATTATATGATCCACTAATCGAAAAATATTGATTAGTGAGCACTTTATAGGAGTAATAGCTACCTCTAAAAATATTTTTAAAAGAAGGATCTAAATTTGGATTACCCACAATTGTATTCAATTGGTTTTGATTGTTTCGGATAGGCTGCAGCTGATCTAATGTTGGCTGTTCGATGTTTCCATTATACGATAGGCGCAATGATTCTCTTTGTTTGAAATTATATTGATAGTTTATCTGAGGCATGTAGTTCACAAATTTTTGCCTAAAATAATTATCTGTATAAACATCATATTGTTTAAAGTTTACACCGCTAAATTTAGAACCAAAAGAAAAAACAGTTTTATTTTTTTTATAGTTAAAAATTGCTCCAAGCTGGTTTATCGTTTGGTCTAATTCATAATTATTACTAAAGATGGAATCCAAAACATTATAATCGCCATCTGGAGATTGATTAAAAGATTTGCGATCAGCTTTTCCGTTGCTAATATTGAATCCATAATTAAGAATTAAAGATAGGCTTTTGGTTAAAGGCTCGGTATAGATTAAATTTGATTTAAAAGCTCTATTGCTAATAGTATTGACTTTATTTTGATCGACTATTTTGGTGCTATCTGGATTAATTATAGATGGTGTGAAAAATTCAGCTCTAGAATTTAAGTAACCATTACTTTTGCTATCTGTAGTTGATTGGTTTAAATTAAGAGATAATGTTCGTCCTGTTTTTTTAAGTCTTTTGGTTAATAAAGCATTTATATTAAATGTTTTATCATCAGCATCGTTTGTAGTTGTCTGTTGCAAATTATTCAATTGGTTGCCTTGTTCGTCAGAGCCTTTTCGCATTTCTGCTTCACTTGAATTACTGTTTTTAAACAATCCGTCTACATTTAATTTTAAAGTTAATGTGGTGTCAATTTTAATCTCATAAGTCAGATCAAGCTTGTTTTTAGTCATGTTTTTCTCAAAACCTTTGTCTGAAGTATTATAAATGCTGCTCGAACTTAAATTTTGCTGGTTAATATCATTTCGGTTTCCTGAAAGTTTAATATCGCCAATTTTATAATTTATATTGATAGATTCTTTATCACCGTTCCATTTATTGTCAAAATGTATTCCTCCAGTTTGAGCTACTGGAATTCCTTCACCATTAAATTGTCCATCCCAGCTTTCAAATTCATCATTTCCATTGTTTGAAAAATAAATACCGCCGTCATCAGTTACTTGATAACTGTTTTGGCCATATTTGTCTTTGTCTCCCCATCCTAATCCTACTTGTCCGGTATTGCCTAAAATGCCATATGCTGCTAATTTTTTCTTATCCCAAAACTTATTAAACATAGCCTGGCCTTTGTAAAAATTATCAGTTCCTCCTCCGAGTTCTGCTTTCCCAAAATAGCCATTTTTTTTGTCTTCTTTAAGCTTTACATTCAGCGTTTTGGTTTTCTGACCGTCATCAATTCCAGTAAAAGCGGCCTGATCGCTTTTTTTGTCGTACAGTTGCACTTTATCAACCATATCGGCACGCAGGTTTTTTGTAACTAAAGTGGGATCATCTCCAAAAAATTCCTCTCCATCAACCAAAACTTTGGTTACGGTTTCACCCTGAGCGGTTATTTTTCCGTCTTTATCAATTTGTATTCCTGGGAATTGCTTTATCAGATCTTCCACTTTTGCATTGGGCTCTATTTTAAATGCTTTTGGATCAAATTCTAATGTATCTCCTTTGATTTTCATAGCTGCCCTATTGCCTTTTATGATGATTTCAGAAAGCAGTCGGCCTTTATCAGCCAAATTGATTTTACCGTAATCTTTGGTTAGCTTTGTTGAATCAAGAGAAAATTGATCTACAAAATCAGCATATTTAGGATAGGAAATCAGCAGAATAAATTTACCGGGTTTAATATTATGCAGCTCAAAATAGCCATTTTCTTTGGCCCTGGTAAATTTTATTAAAATGGAATCCTGTGCTCTTAACAGAGAGACTGATGCTTTCGATAAAGGCGAATTGTTTATGGTGTCTATGGCATATCCTTTTACTGTGCCTGATGTTTGTGCCAGTAAAATATTTGATAAAAAAAGAAAGCAACATAATAATAGAATGGTTTGTCTCATTAATTGGTATTGGTTTTTTGAAAAAAGGCATGATCGTTCTATTCCATTTTTTGGAAACAGAAGTAAAATGCGCTTGCTGTGTGATTTGTTTTTGGGTAAGAAGGATTGCAGATTCTAATATGGAAATTGAAATGGCGCCTTTTGATGCAGGCAAACTGAAGTATAATGGCTAGATTTTATGGAATTCATAATTTTTTTCTGCTAGGTTTTGATGGTTAGAGGTGTGGTTTTAATAGTTTTAAGAGGCAATTGCCATTATAATAGTTAAATGTGAATATGGTCCAAAAGTATATAAAAATACTACAACATTAAAAAGAGACTTGCTTTTGCTTTCCTGATTAACCATTAACTAATTAATATAAGGAATACGCTTTTTTTTTAGTGCATTTGAGCAATATATAATAATTGGACATAGGGCTTATAAAGTTTCTTGCTATGAAAATGCGATATTGATTAGAGGATGTGCTTGATATTATTCGCTATACGTTCGAATTTTTTTGCCGAAGCCCAGCCTAAAAGGATATCACTCCAGTAGTGCCAGCAAGTTGTAGAATACTTTAAGGTACACAGTTTATCTCCAATTTTTTCCTTGGAAACCCAAATTCTGATTGTATAGCAAAATTTAAAATTCAACAAATTAATCTTTTATGTTCACCATTTTTAAGAGCTTTAAATACAAGAGTTTAATAGCACTGTTTCTGTTTATCCCATTTTGATTAAAATAGAAAACATCAGGAATGGGGTAGCTGGCTTTTTTATTCTTACAGATCACTTTATAATCTATCATATCATAGAATAGACATTCAAATTCATTTTTGAATATTATTGCCCCATTATCCCATCTGATCCTGTCAGACACACCCTGAGCTATTATATGATCAAAAAAGACTCTAAAATCGCCATTCATGTTTCCTTTAACGGTTAGATATGTCATACTTTGTATATTATCGGGGAAATCAAAAATAGAATGTCCCAAAGCTAATTCATGATAAAGAAAATTGCATTCCACGAAAGAAAAATGCTCCTCCTGCGTAAACACATATTTATAATCTCTGCTTTTCGTAAAAAGCAGATTCATTTTTTCCGTATTGCGGTAAAGACAGAAAGTTCCTGTTATAAAATCATGGCGACTATTTATTATATCATAGTTCTGGAGCAATTCATCTGTCAAAAATCCCCTTATGTCACCATACACCATATCTATATCTCCATGACCCCAAAAATCATATGAGTCAAAGATTTCTGAAAATAAATAGCCATATGCAGGTTTAAAATCACACATTTTATATGGATTATTTAGCGTAATCTCAAAACCTAGTTTATTCGAGGCATTAATCTTAAATTCTTCTAAAGTTTTATAAATGACTTTAACATTGGCAGGTTTATTCTTAATTTCATCCAGATTATCCGTTATTAGAATAAAATCAATTGAAGGGTTGTAAATACAAGACTTTATAAAATAGGGAAAATACCATGGATACTCTCCATACCAGCAAGTCATTATAGCAATTGAAGGTGATATCGTCATTTTTTTAATATTTTCGACATTGTGGAAATATTCCAGTGCAATTGGCTGAAAATACATTCAGCCAACTTGTTTTAACTTTATCCTCGATGGTAGCAGAAACCGTTATAGCAGACATTAAGCCCGTTTTGTCCATTACAGGTTATTCCTATGCAATTGATGTCAAAGGTGCAAGGACAATAACCCCATGGCGCTCCACTTCCTGCCATAATAGTTTTCATTTCGTTTCTCGATAACTTTGTCTGCGCATTTGCAAGACTCATTTTTAGTTTTTTCATAATTTATTTAATTTAAGGTTAACTAATATTTTTTTAGTTCAATCACGTGCACTTGATTTATTAAAAAAATTATTGACATTTTTTTTTCCAGTTTAAACTCTAAATGCTCTACGAATGTATAGATCTATGGTTATATTTATTGCCTTATTAAATTCCTTATGCAGGGATTAAACCAACTACTGTTTGTTGGAGTTTTGCAAAAAAAGCGAAGAGATTTAAATAATAGCTTTATTGGCAATAAGCAGGTCTTAAATTGGCGATTACAAATAAAGTAAAGTAAAAGAACATGACGCTTAAAAGACATCTCTCGAACTGGAGTAATTGGCCGAAATATTAATTCCAGCCAATTTAGATATTACCCTCTATGATGGCATACTCCATTATAACATGTGTCAAAGCCCCCACCATTGCAGCTCATGGACAGGCATTGCTCACTAAATGCACATGGACAGTAGACTATGGTGCCAGAATAGCTTCCTGCCATAATAGTCTTCATTTCACTTCTCGATAATTTTGTCTGCGCTGTGGCAAGACTCATTTTTAATCTTTTCATAATCTTAATTGTTTTATTTGTTTAATTATCTAATTACATTCCTTAATTTCAATCACGTGCACTTGATCTAATCTTAGAATATTTTTTGAGGACATAATCTAACTTACGCTGCTAAAATTATATAGGGCAATAATTGATTTTTTTTATGCTTAGGCAATTTTTACAATTTATTGACCATTTGAAATAAATTGAAAATGCTCTGCAATTAAAACATGATCAAATTCATCGGATAGAGCGACTCTGGTAATTTTTATGTTTTCTAGAATGTTAGGAATTATTTCAGAAATATAGAACAAAATCAATAGTGGATAAGTTTTTCGATGGATAAACGTAGGAAATCAGATATGATTTTTTACTGGCTAATGTTTAAAACTTTTAATTTTGATTTCTCCCACATCTTAATCACTAGCTACATTTTGAAAGCTAAAATCGTCTTCCATCAAGTCTTCTATAAAAAATACAAGATTTTTTCGTTCATACATGTACGGAAATTCATATCCATTTAGAAAAAGAACAGGAGTGAAATTATATCCATTTGTCTCACACCAATTATTTTGTGATTCCAATATATAATCAAACTTTTCGGTCACATCTAATGAAAACTCAAGGAGCCATTTTTGTAAATTCTGCTCATTAAACCAAGATTTTAGTGCATTCAAGAATGAAATTTGGCCTTCTTTAAAATAAATTTGCAACAGAATTCGGAATAATTTCTTTTTATCTTCGGTTTCATTGTTAAGATCTGTTTTAAATATCAGCTCAACATATATATCATCAAATTTCTCCAAAAGTCCGTCGATCATAATATGGGCATCTTTACAGTGTCCGCAGAAAGGATTGGAAATTAAAGTGATTTTTGTTTTACTCAATTTGCTACCAATAATTATTTGATCTTGTGTAAGAATTTTTTCTTTTTTCGACATTAGGCTGTTTCTAAACATATCGTAATTTCTCATAAATCGATTATTCGATATTTGCGCTTGTTTCAAATCTTTGGAGTGTTCCAGAACATGTTTTAAATAGGACCATGATAATGCTGTGGAACTTATAATGAAAAAATATGACACAATTAATAATTGTGAAAAAATCAAATTGACATCTTGAAGATAATAGATGTATACTAATTCGAATGCCATGGTACCAATTATAAGCAAGCAGACAGGGCACCATTTCTTTTCAATAAATTTTTGATAATACAGCGACACTGCTGCAAAAGGAGCTGAACAGATTAGAAGCATGGCCTGAAGGCTGAGAAAAATGCTGGCATTCCCTAAAAGAAGAAAAATAATTAGGCTAATAAATTGGGAAGCAAAAAAAACGATACTAAGATCACTAAAATTAATAACTTCAAAAAGTTTCCATTTTTTTGATCCAATAATACTGTTGCAGTCCGTAGCAATTGTTATATTACAGAATTTTGAAACAAGCTCATTTTGGATATTAAAAAGTTCTTTAAATGCAATAAAGGAAAGGAGAATTCCTGCTAAGGGCAAAAGAATAAAAAGCTTTTCCCCTATACCTGCTTGAGATTTAGATAATAGCGAAAGTAAGGCTAAAATAAATAATGCAATTAAGCAATTCATGTAATTGCCCTTATTCTTTTCTATTTCTTTTCCAGCATCATCCTGCTCTTTACTCAACAGCAAAACAACATTTCTCCAGCGGGACTCTAACTCTGCTCTGGAAAGCAGCAGCTTTTTTTTGTCTGTGTAGTAATAATAGTCATTTCCTTTGTGCTCTATAAAATATGGTTCCGAAACACCAGAACTTCCACTTAAAAATGCAACAAATTTATCGGGCAGATTATCTATCTCTTCCATTGGCATCTGAAAGGCAAAATTACCAATGTTAAAAAAAGTTACCGCATCGCATATTGCTAGTAGCGTGCCTCTGTTAGGATGAGATTCAACCTGAAATATAAATTCAGATCTATCTATTGCAATGTTCTCGTTTTCCAGATATTGGAAAAGAAAGTTAAAATTTTCAATCATGGGTTATGCGGTTAGATAGTAAAAGATTATTCAGTAAATTTAATTTCAAAAACACAGGGCCACATTTTTCCAGTAACCAGAAATGTTTTTTTTGTTTTATTATAAGCTATTCCATTCATTTCCAATGCCCCCACGAACCGGCTTTTAGCCTCTTGGCTTAAGGCATCTAGATTCATAGTTTTTATGACTTCACCATTTGAGGGGTCAATTTTGACTATATTGCTAGTCGTGTACACATTGGCATAGATGTATCCATCAACATATTCTAATTCATTTAAATTATTGATGGGTTTTCCATTATCTAGAACCTGAAGTCGGCTAATTGCCTTAAAACCATCAGGATTGACAAAAGTTAGATTATTTGTCCCATCGCTCATGATTAAAGTTCCATCTTCGGTATTAGTCAGCCCCCATCCCTCTTCACTTTCAAACTGAAAAGTTCCGATCTGTTTAAATGTCTTTGAATTGTAAATGAAGCCAACCTTATTTTTATAAGTTAGTTGGAATATCTTATCTTTAGATTTTGCAATACCTTCTCCAAAGAAAAACTTTTTATCTAATTCAGCTTTTATATCAATTGAGCCTGATTTTAGGTCTAAAATGCCAAAAACCGACTTCGTTTCCGGGAGATCAGCAGGGGAGCCTGTGCTTTCAAAAAGTGTTTCACCATCACAAAACAGTCCTTCTGTAAAAGAGTTCATGTCATGGGCATATATCGATATTATTTCAAAATCCTGCCTTTCAGGTTTGATGCTTTCAATAATCGGAGTTTCATTTTTTTTACATGAAAATAGAAAAAATGAAAGAACAGCAAAAAGCCTACAGAATAATTTAAAAGTAAAATTCATGTTTTCAGTAAATCAAATTTGGTAAGAAAATTATGCTGTAAACTTAGTTTTTTTTCTGCTTTTTTTTTAAGATTGACTTTTAAGAAAAAATATGATTTTAATGATTTATGTTAAAAACATAAGTTTTATATGATAAAAGCAAAAGATGAAAAAAAAACATGATGTGTTTTTGTTAAGTTTTTTTAAGATCATAATTAAGCTTAAATTGCCATCTGTACTGAAAATAATCAAGTTTTTTAACTATATGAATCTATTTACTGGCCTACTGGCCTTAGCGGTAAGAAACTTAAATGTTGCGGGAGTGCATAGAACTCATTTGCTACTGTAATGATGACACATAGCTGTGTGCAGAAAACATTTTAATACTAACATACAACCTTAATAATTATGGAAGGGGAGAATATAGCTGCCAGTTTTATGAGGTTTTTTTTAAAAAGGGATGCCATATGGCAAGTAAAATCATAAATGCTGCAATTTTTATATATAAAAAAAGGATTTAAAATTTTACAGGAGTGGAAGAATGGGAATCTATACTGCGTAAAATTCTAGAGTGACATAATTGTCTTTTTAAGCTGTAGTGTTTTAGAATGTAAAAAAAATGTAAGCAAATCTTGAAAATGTAGCAGAAGCAGTTTTTTATGCTGTAGCCACGTTTGAGATAGTAATGTCAGATATAACTAAAGACGCACCGATTTTGCCTTTTAAATACAATAGGCAGGTCATATTTTTTATAACTTTAAAGCCGGTATCTATATATCTAAAGAATAAGAAATTGTTTAAGCCTAATTGTAATATTTAATTAGGCATTATTAAATCTGTTCGAAAATACTTTTAAACTGATACAGTATCCGTTCGATCAAACGCAGATTTTCGGTTATGATTTCAGCGCTTCCTTTCATTTCCTGCTGGAAAGCAATCTTTTTATTGTATGATGTTTCTAGTCCGTTTGGAAGAGCAACATCTATAAGAATGTTTCCTTCCTTATCTGGCACCAATGAAATGTTTTTGATTTGGCCTTTCAAAACGCCAAATTCTCGATCTGGGTAATTTGCCAAACGTATATTGACTTTCTGCCCTATTTTTATTTTTCCTGAATTTAGAGCAGGCGCTTTCACTTTTCCTACATAACTGTTTTTAGCATTCGGAATTATAGAAAATACATTATCTCCAGCGCTTATGGTCTGGTTTTCATTCCAGACCTGAAGGAAAGTCACTTTACCGCTGATGGAAGACTGTAGTGCATAAGCCATTTCCCAGTCTCGTATCGTTTTTTTGAGCTGATAGAAAGACTGCGATACGCTGCGTCCGAGATTGGCCTCTTCTTTTGTGCTGTTTATCTGCAGATTATGGCTTGATTTTGCATTGTCAATCAGAGAGGATTTTAACTGCGAAATGGATGACAGCAAGCTTCTATAGTTTTTCTGCGCTTGGAGGAAATTTAGATTTTTGGCTTCCATTTCCTGCGCAGAAATGATTCCTTTATTAAACAGCGTTTCAAAACGGACCATTTCATTTTTCTGAAGTTCCAGCTCCCTTTCGTTAATTAGTTTCTGCTGCTTCAAAATTTCTATCCTTTCCGTTATCTGGATTTTTTCAGACTGCTGCGCTCTAGTGTCCACTTCAAAAGGGTGCAGGTCTTTATTTAGTTCCTGGGCCTGATAATCTTTTTGGAATGCCGCAAAAGCACTTTCTACCTCTCCTAATTGCTTGTTTTGCAATAATGCGAAAGGAAATCCTTTTTGGGAATTATTTATATCATATCTAGCGACAATATTTTTAAGCAGAAAAACATCTTTGTAATTTGCCGTGTTTTCAATAATGGCCAGTGTGCTGTTTTTAGCATTCTCTGTTTTATCTTTTACTAAAATTGCTTCAATTCGCCCAGAAGATTTTGATACAATCTTCTCTGGGGGAATATTGGTTGTAATAATAATTTCTGTTTTAACTGCATCAGGGTATTTGACAAACCAGGAGATAAAAAACAGTATTATGATGATGGCAAATATCAGAACAGTCCCCCATCGTATCATCCAATGCGGCACTTTGGTCAGGATATCCTGAACCTCTTCGCTTCTTAATTCAAATGTATCTTCGGCCATGATTAATTTCCTAATTGCAATTGGTTTCGAACCAGTTCAAAATAATTCCCTTTCTGTTCAACAAGCGCGGAGTGGTTTCCAATTTCAATGATTTTTCCTTTGTCCAAAACCACAATCTGGTCGGCGTTCATGACCGTGCTCAGACGGTGCGCAATGACCACAACAGTCTTATCCCTAAAGAAGATGTCAAGCTTCCGCATAATTTCTTTTTCGTTATTGGCGTCCAAAGCAGATGTTGCTTCGTCAAAAAATAAGATTTCAGGATTCTTGTACACCGCCCTTGCAATCAGCAGACGCTGTTTCTGTCCGGTGCTCATTCCTGTTCCTTCCGAACCGATTTTGGTATTGAAGCCCAAGGGAAGCCCGGTTATATACTGTCTGATATTCGCCACATCTGATGCGTAAACCAGCCTTTCTTTATCAATTTTATCTGCTCCAATAGCAATGTTATTGGCAATGGTATCGCTGAAAATAAAGCCTTCCTGCATAACGGCCCCGATATTGGATCGCCAAGCTTTTTGCGTGATATTCTTGAGCTGGGTATTTCCTATGGTAATTTCTCCTTTTTCCGGTTCGTAGAACTTTAAAAGCAGTTTCATCAGGGTTGTTTTTCCGCTTCCACTGGTTCCTACTATTGCAGTTATTTTATTGGCAGGAATTTTTAAGCTTAAATTGTCTAAAACCGGAATGTCTGAACCTAAATATCTGTAGGAAACATTTTTCAATTCGATATCCGAATCATAAGGAACATCATTTGACTGATCGTCTTCCTGCTGCGTTTCACTCTCTTTTTTATGAATTTCGGAAAGTCTAGCCAGCGAAATTTTAGCATCCTGCAACTCTCTTACAAATTCAATTAACTGGGTTATGGGGCCGTTCAGGCTTCCTACGATGGAACTGATGGCAAGCATCATTCCCAGTGTTATTAAACCGTCTATAACCAATTTGGCAGAAAGGAAAATAATAAATATATTTTTTAATTCATTAATAATTGAAGAACCTATTGTCTGCGTCTGTTCTAATACAAGACCCTTTATCGAGACCCTGAAAAGTCTTGCCTGGACATATTCCCAGCTCCAGCGCTTCTCCTTTTCTGCATTATGAAGCTTGATTTCCTGCATGCCGTTTATCAGCTCTATTACTTTACTCTGCTCATTTGAAACCTCGGAAAACCTTTTGTGGTCCAACGCTTCTCTTCTTTTTAAGAATAATATTATCCATCCAAAATAAAGAAAACTTCCCGCAGAAAATACTAAGAATATCTGAAGGCTATAATATGCTAAAACAGCGCCCATAATAAGCACATTGATAAGTGAAAATAATACATTTAATGAAGATGTGGTTAGAATTTTTTCGATGCGACGGTGATCATTTATTCGCTGCATAATATCTCCGGTCATCCGGACATCAAAAAAAGAGATAGGCAGATCCATTAATTTAATAAAGAAATCTGATATCAGTGAAATATTAATTCTGGTTGATAAATGCAGCAGAATCCAGCTTCTAATAAACTCCAGTCCAGTTCTTCCCGCAAAAAGGAACAATTGTGCAAAAAGGATGAGATAGATAAAGCTAATGTTCTGGTTCTGGATTCCCACATCAACAATGCTTTGGGTTAAAAAAGGAAATATAAGCTGCAATAAGCTACTGGCCAACAAGCCAATACTCAACTGAAACAAAAATGATCTATAGCGCAGGATATACTGCGATAAAAGGCCAAAACCGAAAGCCTTATGGTCTTCGTTATCTAAATCGGACTGAAAAAAATTAGGAGTTGGTTCCAGCAGCAGCACAATGCCATCCTGAGTATGGTCTTCAGTATTGCTGCCAATCCAGGATTTTAGAAAATCTTTTTTCTGATATTCTATTAAACCGAAAGCGGGGTCTGAAATGTAATAAGTTTCTTTATTGATTTTATAAAGCACCACATAATGATTTTTATTCCAATACACTATACAGGGCAAAGTGGCGTCTTGCAGACTTTCAATACTCAGCTTGACACCTAATGTTCTAAAACCGGTTTTCTCGGCGGCATCACTCAGAAAAAGGAGATTGCTTCCCCTGCGGGTAGTCTCGCTAATATTTCTCAGATACTGTATGTCTAATGTTTTACCGTAATACTTAGCAATAATCTTTAAGCATGTCGGGCCACAATCCTTCATATCTGCCTGTCTATAATGAGGAAATCTTTTCAATTTTACTTTCTTTTAAATATCTTTGTTAAAATTTGAGTATATTGCAATTTTGGCAGCCAGCATATTATGATTGCATTATCTCGAATGATAAATTTTTGTTTTGCTTAAATAATATTTATTCGGAATATTTTTGGGTGCTTTCTTCGCGAAATATTCTTTTTTAAACCAGAATAAATGGTACATAATCCCTTCAAATTTATTTTTATAATATACCCTTCCATTTTCAAAAGTTATTCGCCCTGTTAATCCTTCCAAGAGTATAAAATCAAAATGTGCTTTAATTTCTCCAGATGCGGCAGCTCCTTTTATTAAGTGCGTAAAACTTTCTATATCTGTTTTGATCTCGAAAATTGATTTCCCAATAGTCAGTTCGTCCCACGCAAAATTGCATTCATCAAAGCAATAATGGTCAGGATTGGAGAATACTGTTTTAAAATCCTTACTGCGCATAAAAAAGCGATTGATAGTTTCATTATTTTTGTAGAGCGCAAAACAGCCAGTGGTGTAATCATGTCGCATGCTTATAAAATCAAAATGCTCAAGTAGATCTTCAGTTAAGAAATCCCGAATGTTTCCATAAATTACATCAAGGTCACTTTGTCCCCAAAAATCATAGCCTTTTATCAGATCTGAGAATAAATATCCATAGGCCGGCTTAAAATCGCATAATTTGTAAGGGTAATCGATATTGACCTCAAAGCCGAGCTTGTCAGAAGCTAAGTGTTTAATCTGATCTAATGATTTATCAATTATTCTTACATTCGATGGTTTCTTCGGGATTACTTCTTTATTGTCAGTTATAATAAAGAAGTCGATACTGCTATTAAATGAACAGGAATGTATAAAATATGGAAAGTACCATGGATACGAGCCTGACCAGCATATAATGATGGCAATGGAATTAGATTTTTTTTTCATATAAACTTATTGTATTTTATGCGTTTTTTTTGGGAAAAAATAGAGGCCATATTTATGAGCGATGTTAAAGATCTAATTGAATGTATAGGATCAGTATCTTTTCTGCAAAATGATATAATAGAGATGGGTATCCAGAATTACTTCAAAAAAAGTAAGATTTTTTTTCAAATATTGTAAAAAAAATGATGGGGTGCAAGCATGAAAAAACATTGCTTAAATTTATTCAAAGAAATGTGTTTATTAAGGTTTTGATCTTTAAAGAGTTGTCTTTTTCTTGCGATACTACGGATGTGTTTTTGTAGTGTTTTTATTAATATATTCAAAAAAAGTTGTCTTGGAAATTTAGATGCGGAGTATAAATTAGCTTTGATTGCGTGTTATGGATTGTTTTCAGTTTGATTTTTAGACTATAGGTAAGGGAGTTCAGTTATCTCATTTAAGAGCTTTCATGATTATTGTGGCTGAGTGTCTTTGGTTGGTTGGTTGGTTGGTTGGTTGGTTGGTTGGTTGGTTGGTTGGTTGGTTGGTATTAGTTAGTTAGTTAGTTAGTTAGTTAGTTAGTTAGTTAGTTAGTTAGTTAGTTAGTTAGTTAGTTAGTTAGTTAGTTAGTTAGTTAGTTAGTTAGTTAGTTAGTTAGTTAGTTAGTTAGTTAGTTTTCTTTTGTTTCTTGTGAGTGTTTTTGATTTTTGTTTTAGCCGGCGATGGGGAGGTTGGTTGGAGAGGTTCATTATTTTTATTTATAGATTTCTTTTTGAATGTGTCATAGGGAAGCAGGAGTTTAATTGGGAGTAAAAAGCAGAGCGAGATATTATACATATTCGAAGGTGATATGGGTGGGTTTTGACCTTTCAATGCTTAAAGGATTCAATTAAATTTGTTTTTAAACTGTTGAAAGCTGCTTTTTAGTATTTTTGTTGCTAACAGATACATTTATTAAAATGATGATTAATTAAGCTAAAAATTAGAAAAATTTAATTTAGTTTAATAATAATGATATAATATGGCGAAAAATATAAATAATGCTGCTATTGTAGAAACTGATTTATTCAGTGAATTATCCCGGCTTGTGGAACAGACCCAGCAGCAGGTTATAGTTCAGAACAATAGTGCTCTAACATTGCTTTTCTGGGAGATTGGTTTTAGAATTAATGAAACGATGCTTCATAACAAACGCGCGGAATATGGAAAACAGATTGTACCTGCGCTGTCTGCAGAATTGAAGAATAAGTACGGAAGAAATTTCGAAGAGAAAAATCTTCGAAGAATGATGCAGTTTGCCGATCAGTTTAGAGACAGGGAAATTGTCGTGACACTGTCACGACAATTAAGCTGGTCTCATTTTTTAGTTATCCTGCCGATCAAAAATGCAGAGGCAAAACTGTTTTATGCCAGTCAGGTAAGCGACCAGCTGATGAGTGTCAGGGATTTGCGCAGGCAGATAGCGACAAAGGCTTTCGAACGAACTTCAATAGCTAACATCCAGACAGCTTCATCTGAAGATAATCTGCAGTATTCATTTAAAGATCCTTATTTGTTGGATTTTCTAAATTTAGGAAATGCCTATCTGGAAAAGGATCTGGAACAGGCAATACTGGATGAACTGGAAAAATTTATTCTGGAACTGGGAAAAGGATTCTCATTTGTGGAGCGCCAGAAAAGAATGATTATAGACGGTGAAGATTTTAATTTGGATCTGTTGTTTTACCACAGAAAGTTAAAGCGGTTAGTAGCCATTGAATTAAAGTTGGGCAAGTTTCAGGCTAAACATAAGGGGCAGATGGAACTGTATTTGCGCTGGCTGGATAGATACGAAAAACAGGATGGGGAAAATACACCGATAGGCCTAATACTCTGTGCGGAAAGCAGCAGGGAACAGATTGAGTTGCTGGAAATGCATAAAGACGGGATAATAGTTGCGGAATACTGGACCGATCTGCCGCCTAAAAAACAGTTTGAGGAAAAAATACATTCAATACTGGCTGAAGCAAAAGAAAAAATAGAAAGAAAATATCTGTCAGAATAAATTTTAAGTGCGATCATCTGCAGAGTGTATACACAATTTGAAGAACAAGTATAATTTTTCATAAAGGTCCGTTATCAATCGATTTATCATATGTCTTGGCTAATCTGGATCCTACTGGCATTTTCAGAAGTTTATCTCGATTTTTAATTTGTGCAAGCGCCTCTTGCACAAATCTATTAAGCATTATTATAAGCATGATGCGAAAAGGCAAGATGTAAAAGCTAAATTGATACCACAAAAAACATTAAGCAATTATATTGAAGTTATAAATGAAATCAAGTTCGATAAACTCAAAAAAAATCAATCATGAGAGAACACAAAACAACAACGACACCGACCCAGAAGAAGATTATAGAGGCTATGGATCAAGTTTCTGAAAAATTAATTGAGTTTAAAAAGAAGAATAACAGCGATCTAGTGGTTATGAAGGATGGTAAAATCGTAAGAATTAAAGCAAGCTCTTTATAAAACAGTATTCCAATGAAACTTGAAAGCTCTCAGAAATGAGGGCTTTTTTTATTCTTAGTTAGTTAGTTAGTTAGTTAGTTAGTTAGTTAGTTAGTTAGTTAGGTTTTCTTTTTGAGACTTCTTTGTGATATGGTTTCTTTTATTAGTCTTTCTAGCTTTATTTTGGCTAGTGATTGTCAAGTCCTAAGATGAGTGTGGTTGATTTTATTGGCAGATATTTTTTATAGTTACTTATTTGCAGATGATTAATAGGATTTACAAGATCAGGTTAAAGTTATGTAGCCTTTAGACTTATATTTTTCTTTTTTACAAGCTATATTTTTTTCTGTTCATTTTTTTCCCAATGGAGCATTATAAATCTAGACTTACTCCTTGCTGTTATACTAAGGTTGAAAGTCGGTTTAACTAAATTGGATCGCAGATAGAATATGAATAAAGTCTGTGAAAAGGAGAATATTATTTTTTTAAATTGCATTGCAATCCAAGCTCCTTCATATATCTCTTTACGGTTGTGAGAGAAATTACAAAGCCTTCATTTTGAAGCATCGCAGCAATTCTAAGGGCGCCGTATCGCTGCTGCGAGTTAAAAAAAGCCTCCTTTATCTTCTGCTGTCTTAGTGCTTTTAGCTTCTGCGTCTTGTTGGGTATATTTCTTTTCCATTTGTGGTAGAAAGATCTGTTAATATTTAATACGTTGCACATTAGCCTAATGCTGTACTCTTTTTCGTTTTTTAGGATAAAGTTCAAAAGTACGGCCGCTTCTTTATTTAAGTATCGGCCAGCGGCTTTTAGAATCAGGAATTTTTCATCCATGTGCTTTATTTTTTTTTCTAGTTCTTGAATTTTCCCCTTTTCGAGACGGAGCCTCGAAAAATATTCTGCCTTAAAATTGTCGTTTCCCCATTTCTCATGCTTCTGGCGCCAATCGGTCAGCAGGCCTCTATATAGGCAGAATTCTTTCTCCAGCTTTATGATGCTTTTGTTTCCGTAACTCATGATGACAAGCTTTTCTTTAAAATTAGGATCGTATTTTCGTCTCATTGTATTTCTAAATGCGAATTATAAATGGTTTGGTTTTCTGCTGCGAACTGCTCAATGGTCTTATAGTTGAGATAGGAATGGATTCTTTTTCTGTTATACCATGTTTCTATAAAATCGTAAATTTCTTTCCTCATCTGCCTTTGGTTTATCAGTTTGATCTTCTGATGAATCAATTCATTTTTTAAGGTGCTGAAAAAACTCTCGCATACCGCATTATCATAGGAATTCCATTTTCGACTCATGCTTCGGATGCAGCCGAATGAATCAAGAATGCCACTTAAGGCTTTGCAGGCATACTGCACTCCTCTGTCCGAGTGGAATATCATGTCCCGCAAAACTTTACGGTTTTTTATTGCCATCTCCCATGATGGCAGAATGGTATTTTCTGCAGATATGCTGACGCTTAGATTCCAGCCTATTATTTTTCTGTCATATAGATCCATTATGACAGTAAGATACATAAAGCGTTTTTTTGTTTTGATATATGTTATGTCTGAAACCCATACTTTTGAGGGAGCTTCTACAGTAAAATTTCTATTTAAGACATTGGGGGCGATGTAATGGTTATGGAAAGAATCGGTGGTTGCCACAAATTTTCTTTTTGGAATCCTTTTCAGCTTCAGCTGGCGCATGTAGAAATCTACCTTGGATTGTTTCAGATTGTATCCAAGCTTATTTAATTCGGATGTGATTTGTTTGCTCCCGTAGCGTTTGTTTGAGTTAAGGAATATTTTAATGATATTTTTTTTTAAAGCAATGATATGGCTCTTCTTCTCAGAGAGGCCGTTCTTTTTCCATATATTGTATCTTTTTTTACCTACATCCAGTACCTGGCACATCTGTACCAGGTCATATTTTTTATGGTTGTTTTTTATGAACTGGTAGATTTCTTCATTCCCGTTGTAGAGATGCGGAGTGGCATTTTGCAATATTTCGTATCTCAGTTCGGCTTTTTTTAATTTTTGTTCAAGTTCATATATGGTCTTTTGTTCAGGATGCACCTTTATTTGGCCTTTTCCGCAAAAGCTACCATCGCCGAATTGTCTATGCTCCCTACGCCATCTCTGGATAAAATGCATTTCTATTCCCAATTCATCGGCAGATTCTTTAGTGCTGTTCTTCTGATAGCTTAGCTTAACGGCATTTCTTTTGAAATCAGGGCTAAATACTCTTCTTTTTTCTACCATAATACTCTTTTTTAATATTATTAATAGAAGAAATTTAAAAAAAAATATTCTATTATAACAGGAAGATTTATAAAGTAATATGCTTATTCCTCTAAAAGGTAAGATATTGACAGGCATTCCTATGTCATTCCTTTTGGATTATTCCCTATGAGTGGTCAGCAGCTTGATAAAAAGTTTTTAAAATGAGAGCCCTTCGGTTTCTCGTCAAACAACTTCTGTATTTTCAGTATATGGTGACTTGTTAAAACTAATTATACATTTGTTTTTTGCTTAAAAAGTTTTAGTGTCGAGTTTGAAATTATGAATCTGGACTAATAATTAGTGGTAGTATCCTTAGTGCTGATATAATATTATAATAAAGATCGGTAGATTTAAGGCTTTTTAATTGAAACACAAAGACCTAATTCACACATGTACCTTGCCGTGGTTGAGCTTGAGATCTTGTAGCCTCTTTTTTGAAGTTCAGCGGCTATTCTCATATAACCGTATCTTTTTTTACTTTCATTAAAAAGAGCCGTTATGTTCTGCTGTAATTCTATTTTTCTTTTTTTTCTTTCGTGCGTATAATAGTGGTTTTTCCATCTGCTATAGGAACGCTGGTCTACGCCAAGAATTTTGCAAATTTGTTTTGCAGAACACTTTTTTTCAAATCTCTCAATGAAGTGATATATGGCAATTCGTCCCATAGAAAGATAAGGAACTGCATTTGATATAATTGAAGAATGAAGTTCCGCTTTCTCAATTCTTTTTTTGAGCAGATAAATTTTATTGTCTTCTGGATTTAGTCTAGGATTTCCACAACCAGGAAAGCTTCCTTTGCCATATTTATTAAAATCCTGCCGCCATCGATTCAGGAGTGTTTTTGTGATACCGAGTTCTTGCTCAACTTTTTCAATAGTACTTCCCTTATGACTCAACATTACAGCCATTACTTTGAAATCACGATCATAAATTCTTTGACTCTTTTTCATATAGAATAAAATTTTTGTGCAATATGGAAATTAATAAGTTTTATGGTTTATGGGAAGCATTAAATTCTTCAATAGTCAGATAATTGAGGGAGGAATGTATTCTTATTTTGTTGTACCAATTTTCTATGTAATCAATAATCAATATTTTAATATCCTTCCTAGGCAATAATTTGTTTTGATATATCAATTCTCTTTTAAGTGTATTGAAGAAACTCTCAGCATGGGCATTATCCAGTGAGTTTTTTCTGCGACTCATACTACGGATGATACCTTTATATGATTCCAGTCTGTTGGTAAAAGCTCTGCAGGCGTACTGTACGCCACGATCAGAATGAAATATTAACCCTTCTGAAACTGAGCGATTCACAACGGCCATGTCCCAGGCAGCAATTGTGGTTTTCAGGGCAGACATAGTAGTGCTAAGACTCCATCCAATTATTTTCCGGTCGTACAAATCCATGATGACCGTAAGATATAAAAACCTTTTATCGGTTTGTATATAAGTAATGTCCGAAACCCAGACCATTGACTCAGACGTAACATTAAACTTTCGGTAGAGAAGATTGGGTGATGTGTAGTTATTGTGTTTGGAATTAGTTGTGATTTTGAATTTCCTTTTTGCTTTTTGCCGCAGTCGCATCTCTTTCATGTATAACCCTACTTGGGTGTAAGATATTTTTGTGCCATTATTGGTGAGTTCTTGAGCAATTTTAGTGCAGCCATAAAATCCATGGGAATTTTTAAATGTCTCTGTTATCTTTTCTTTTAGTAAAATTATACGCTTCTTAGTATTTGAAAGTGGCTCGGCTTTCCAGATACGATAGCTGCTTTCAGATATTTGCAATACCCGACACATTCTATGAAGGGTATATTTTCTTTCATTTTCTTTTACGAACTCAAATACGGCAAGTCGACCTTTACGAAAGTAGGGAACGCAGTTCTTTAAGATTTCACAATTAAGCTCTGAATCGAGGCATTTTTTTTCCAGTTCAATTATTTTTTGGCGTGGGGGATCTATTCGGCTTCTGCCATTTCCGCAGAAACATCCCGGGCCAAATTTTTCATAGGTTTTGCGCCAGCAATGAAGACGTCCACCCGGTATATTGAGTTCTCTTTCCAGTTTTGAAATACTAGTACTCCCATAACTTTGCTGCACCACTTTCTCCTTAAATTCAGGACTAAAGAAAAGGTTCTTTGATTTTCTGCTTTTTTTTGATTGATCAGTAACAATAAAACTCTCCATTTTCACTTTAGGTTTGCCTTTACCGGGGAAACAATAGTTACCCAATAGTTCGTACTCCCTGCGCCATTTATGTAATAGACCTTGCGGTATATTGAGTTCTCTTTCAGTTTTGCTGTTATTGCTTCGGTTATAACTTAACAGTACTGCTTTTTCTTTAAACTCGGGATCAAAATAACGATGTGATGCTCCCATATAGATTTGATTTATTATTAAAATAAAACGTTTAATATATATAGTTTTAATGTAATTATTTGTAAAACAGCATGTTAATTATGTTGTGCTAAATTAAATAAAATCCCAATGATAATTTAGAGCATATTACAATTATGTTCAATTATTTATGACTGTTCAAAGTTGTAAGATTATTTCTTTTATATTTGCACTAACTACTACGTTAAATGTTCTGCGAAAAGGCTGTTATTTGACCAAATATTATCAAAATAACCAATATTGTTTTTTGTAAGATTTTAAAGTGTAAAATTTGTACCTTATTTGTACCTCGACATTGCTTAAACCTTATTAAATAAGGAAAGTTAATTTCTGCATCGGGAAATAGAGGGCGTAAAGAAACATAAAATAAAAATAAATGAAACAGTTAAAATGTTAATTATTAATGTTTTAGATGTTTTTTTTATTCAATTTTTTTTTGAATATGTGAGTATTTACGATCAAGAGATTAAAGCATTATGATGCAGTGGGAAAAAGGATGTTAAGTCAACTTTAAGTTTTATGTCCTTATTTTTTTACAACTTTAGTTATATAGAGCCTACTCTTTTAGTCACAAAAAAGTATCAACTCCATTTTTAAATAATTTTAATAGTGCAATTTGCAAAGGAAGATCATTTACGACTATATTTGACAACGACAAAACCTGCTTTTTAGAAGAATAAAAAATCGGTATTCTAATAAATGGTTTTAAGTAAACTTTTTTTACGCATAAAATGCTTCAACAAAAATTACAGAATTGGCTAAACCAATTTAAGCAGTACTTTTTTACGTACAGCAATGGTTTCTATCATCTTCCTTATAGCAGTAAATCTCCGCAGGATCTGGTAGAGAGTCTTGCCAACTACCCGTTTATGAAACACAATCGAGTAAAGCAGAGTGTTTATGCTAATACGCCATTTTGTTCAGGAGGTTTTAACTATCAAGAATTAGAAGAGGGCCTTTGGGTTATTTATTCTAAGATGAAATATAAAACGAATGTTGCCTTTGATCTTATTTATGATAATCCTCAGGAATTGAAAATTGAGGATGGAGGCTATTATATGCTTAGTCTAAATAATGTTACAACTCGTGTAGTAGCTGATATGAAAATCTGTGAAAAACAATTATGTTTCGCGAATTACAGTTGGACATTCTTTAAACCAAAAGAACGCAATTGTGATGTGAATTTTAAAGGCGCAAATAATAAATACATCACTCTGTATTTTAGTGAAGAATGGCTGCAAAAAAATCTTGTTCAAAATAGTTTGTTCTCTGAAGCGGGATTAAATGATTTTATAGCATCTGATACACCTTATATTGCTTGGCCGCTTGATGAAGAAGAAGAGGTATTGAAAAATTTTGGCTTGTTTGACGAAGTTATGAATATGAATAATGAATCAACTCATATCGATTTTCTCCAGTTTAAACTTTATACTTTGAATCTTATTTTTGATTTCTTGAAAATTTGCAAGAAACAAGAAGTGATTAAAAGACATTCTGTCATTGACTATAATGATAAATTTAGTATCAATAAAGTCGAAAACTATTTATTAGGTAATTTATTTGACAAATTTCCTGGAATTGATTTTTTGGCTGAAAAATTTAAGATTTCTGAAAGCAAACTCAAATCAGATTTTAAGCAGTTTTTTGGAAAACCCATCTATAAATATTTTCAGGAAAAACAGATGATCTTAGCCAAAGAACTTATTATAGAAAACAAACTTCTCATAAAGGAAATTTCATATAAGTTTGGTTACGAAAACACCAGTAAATTTAGTACCGCTTTTAAAAAACATCATGGTGTTCTGCCGTCTGAACTTCAAAAACAAGAATTAGAAGTAGCTCTATAAACTTCCTTTTTGCTTTGATTATATAGTCAAAATGACTTTTTGGGCTATAGATTTTTTTGAATAAAACTTTTTGGAGTATCTCTTACCATAGCCTCTATTTTACTTTTGTCTGCAAAAAATAGAATATGACAAAAATTACTTATTCGCTGAGAGTGGTCTTAAAAAAAACACGCGATCGGCTGCTTTCCAGATTATCGATACTGATGGTTTTTATTTTGCTGAATTTTGCCAGCGGGATAGCACAGACATCTCAATCATTTTGCGGTTCTGCAACTGTTACCAATTTGAGTACAGGGACTACTGTCGGCAGTAGTTATAAATGGTACAGCTCCGACATCAGCCAAACAGCATTGAACTCAACTACAGCACTCGCTACTGGTACTTATTATTTAGAAGAAACATTTGCTCCCATAACATTAGGAAGTGGCTTCAATAAAGAAACTTCAATTGCCGTAGATGCAGCAGGAACTATTTATGTGTCAGATCAGCTTAATAACGCAATAAAAAAAATGTCTCCTGACGGGCTTACTATTACAACTTTAAAAAGTGGACTCAGTGGTCCATTTGGTATTGCTTTAGATGCCGCCGGAAATGTTTATGTAGCAGAAAGTACTAATAATGCAGTTAAAAAAATATCTGCTGACGGAAGTACTGTTACAACTTTAGGAGGCAGTTTTAACAGACCTTGTAATGTGGCTGTAGATGCTGCTGGATACATTTATGTAGCAGATCAATTTAATAATGCTATAAAAAAAATCTCTCCTGATGGCGTTACTACAACAACATTGGCAATTGGATTTAATCATCCGCAAGGAATTGCTTTAGATGCTGCCGGAAACATTTATGTATCAGATACCAACAATAATGCTATTAAAAAAATAGCTCCTGATGGGAGTGTTAAAAGTTTAAGGACTATTGGAATTAATAATCCAATTGGACTTGCAATAGATGCTTTTGGAAATATATATGAAGCAGATTACGGAACAAACAGCATTAATAAAATATCTCCTGATGGACTTACTATGTCAACTGTAAGAAATGATTTTAACCGTCCGTACGGTGTTTTTATAGATGGTTCGGGAAATATTTTTGTAGCAGATACCAACAATAGTCTCGTAAAAAAAATTGTTGTTACCAGAAATGCAGTGAATGTTGCTGTAAATCCTGTACCTGCCGCACCTACTGTGTCTACTCCGGTAGTTTATACTCTTGGAGCAACGGCGTCTGCCTTAACTACGACAAACGGTACAAATTTGAAATGGTATACAGATGCAACAACAAGCACAAGCGTTTCGACAATTACGCCTTTAACTAGTGCTTTGGGAACAACTTCTTATTGGGTTTCGCAAACTGTAAACGGTTGCGAAAGTACAAGGGCGAAAATTAATGTTACGGTAAATCCAGCCGTACCAAATATTTCATATGCGGGAGTTAAGACAACATATATTACGGGAACTGCTATAGCATCTTTGACTCCTACCAATACAGGAGGTACACCGGAACCAAACCCTACAAAAACTTATACAATTAGTCCGGCTTTACCTGTCGGTTTGTATTTTGATACTACATCGGGTGTTATTTCGGGTACACCAACGGCTCCAACTGCCTCAAATACTTATACTATTACTACACAAAATGCTGGTGGTGTAAATAATACAAAAATCACGTTTGCTATCTCTGTGCCAATTGTAACAAGTGTAGATGTTCCTGCAAATAAAATATACACTGTTGGGAATAGCCTGGATTTTATAGTTAATTTCAATGGAAATATTACGGTTACCGGCACACCTCAATTGGAAATAGCCATTGGAGCAACAACGCGCCAGGCTATTTATATGAGTGGTTCGGGGACGAGTGGTTTATTGTTTAGATACATTGTTCAATCTGGGGAATTAGATAATGATGGTATTACTATCGGTACTTTAGTTCTTAACGGAGGCACTTTAAAAGACTCTGGAACAAACGATGCTGACTTACTATTAAATAATGTAGGTGAGACTACAGCTGTTTTAGTTGATGCTGTCGGACCAACCGCATATATAGTGGTTGCAGATATAAACTTGACGATTGGTAAAACGAGTTTGGTAACTTTTACTTTTTCAGAAGCAGTGACAGGTTTTACCAATGCTGATTTTACAGTAGAAAGCGGAACAGTAAGCGCAGTAAGTTCATCAGATGGCGGTGTTACTTGGACAGCCTATCTTACACCAACACAAAATATTACAGATGCAAGTAATATTATAACATTGAACAATGCTGGCATAACAGATCTAGCAGGTAATGCAGGGAACGCTAGGACCTATTCTAATAACTATGCCGTAGATACAGCTGCACCAACCGCATCTATAGAGGTTGCAGATACAAATTTGAAGATTGGTGAAACGAGTTTGGTAACTTTTACTTTTTCAGAAGCAGTGACAGGTTTTACCAATGCTGGTTTTATAGTAGAAGGTGGAACATTAGGTGCAGTACGTTCATTAGATGGCGGTGTTACTTGGACAGCCTATCTTACACCGACGCCAAATATTGCAGAAGCGACTAATATTATAACATTGTTCAATACTGGTGTAACAGATGCAGCAGGTAATACAGGAATCGGAACTACCGTTTCTAATAACTATGCCATAGATACAGCTGCACCAGAAGTAATAAATTTGACTGTACCTGTAAATGGAACATATACAACTGGAAATACTCTAGATTTTACGGTTAATTTTCCTGAAAGTGTATTCGTTAGTGGCACACCGCAATTAGCAATAACTATTGGGGCTACAACTCGCCAAGTTGATTATTTTAGTGGCTCAGGTTCGAGTAGTTTAACCTTTAGATACATCGTTCAAGCTGGAGAATTAGATACTGATGGTATTGAGATTGGCACTATAAGGCTTAATGGAGGAGCTTTAAGAGACTTTGCAACAAACGATGCAAATTTACTGTTGAATAATGTAGGTGTGACTACGGCTGTTTTAGTCGATGCAGCTATTAGCCCTACGATTACTTTTGCAGATATTAGCAAAATCTATGGCGATGCTGATTTTGATTTAACTGCAATTTCTGATTCTCCAGGAAACATCAGTTATTCTATAATTGCAGGAGGAACAGGTTCGGTAATTTTGTCCGAAACAAATAATAAAAAAGTTACATTAGTCAATGCTGGTACTGTAACAATACGTGCGACTCAGGTTGCTGATGGGAATTATAGATCAGGATTAAGAGACATTACTCTTACTATTGAAAAAAAATCAATTTCAATCACAGCAGATAGTCAAACAAAAACTTACGGCTCAATCGATCCTGCTTTGAGTTATATGTCTTTACCGGGTCTAGTTGGAAGTGATACCTTTACAGGAGCTTTATCAAGAACAGCAGGCGAGAATGTAGGATCTTATACTATCGGACAAGGAACCTTAAGTGCTGGTTCAAATTATGCAATTAGTTTCACAGAAAGCAATCTTGCAGTTACCGTTAAACCAATTGCAGTTACAGCAGATAGTCAAACCAAAATCTATGGTTCTGCTGATCCTGTTTTGACCTATACATTTTCACCGGGTTTAGTTGGAAGTGATGCCTTTACGGGGGCCTTATCAAGAACAGCAGGTGAGAATGTAGGATCTTATGCTATTGGACAAGGAACCTTAAGTGCTGGTTCAAATTATGCAATTAGTTTCACAGAAAGCGATTTTGCAGTTACTGCTAAACCAATTTCAGTCATAGCAGATAGTCAAACAAAAACTTATGGTTCTGCTGATCCTGTTTTGACTTATACATTTTCACCGGGTTTAGTTGGAAGTGATGTCTTTACAGGAGCTTTATCAAGAACAGCAGGCGAGAATGTAGGATCTTATGCTATTGGACAAGGAACCTTAAGTGCTGGTTCAAATTATGCAATTAGTTTCACAGAAAGCGATTTTGCAGTTACTGCTAAACCAATTTCAGTCACAGCAGATAGTAAAACCAAAATCTATGGTTCTGCTGATCCTGCTTTGACTTATACATTTTTACCTGGTCTAGTTGGAAGTGATGCCTTTACGGGGGCTTTATCAAGAACAGCAGGCGAGAATGTAGGATCTTATGCTATCGGACAAGGAAGCTTAAGTGCTGGTCCAAATTATGCGATTAGTTTCACAGAAAGCGATCTTGCAGTTACCGCTAAACCAATTGCAGTCACAGCAGATAGTAAAACAAAGGCTTACGGTTCAGCTGATCCCGTTTTGACTTATACATTTTCACCAGGTTTAGTTGGAAGCGATTACTTTACAGGAGCTTTATCAAGAACAGCAGGCGAGAATGTAGGATCTTATGCTATCGGACAAGGAACCTTAAGCGCTGGTTCAAATTATGCAATTAGTTTCACAGAAAGCGATCTTGCAGTTACTGCTAAACCAATTGCAGTGACAGCAGATAGTAAAACAAAGGTTTACGGTTCAGCTGATCCTGTTTTGACTTATACATTTTCACCAGGTTTAGTTGGAAGTGATTACTTTACAGGAGCTTTATCAAGAACAGCAGGCGAGAATGTAGGATCTTATCCTATCGGACAAGGAAGCTTGAGCGCTGGTTCAAATTATACGATTAGTTACACAGAAAGCGATCTTGCAGTTACTGCTAAACCAATTGCAGTGACAGCAGATAGTAAAACCAAAATCTACAGCTCTGCTGATCCTGTTTTGACTTATACATTTTCACCGGGTTTAGTTGGAAGTGATGCCTTTACAGGAGCTTTATCAAGAACAGCAGGCGAGAATGTAGGATCTTATGCTATCGGACAAGGAAACTTAAGCGCTGGTCCAAATTATGCGATTAGTTACACAGAAAGCAATCTTATAGTTACCGCTAAACCAATAACTGTAACGGCAGATGATTTTCAAACAAAAGTATACGGAGAAACAGATTCAACTCTTACCTATTCGGTTTCACCTGCTTTAGTTAGAAATGATATTTTCTCAGGTACATTAAAAAGAGCAATTGGAGAGAATGTTGGAACTTATGAAATAGGACAAGGAACTTTGACTGCGGGTAACAATTATGCCATTACGTATATAGGCAAAGACTTTGAAATTACCAGAGCAAATCAGGTAATCACTTGGAATCAAACTTTAGTTTCGAATTGTGACGGAGCAACTACAACTGTATTAACTGCTAGTTCAAATAGTGGTTTACCAATAAGTTATGTTTCTTCGAATATAGATGTGGTAACGATTTTCAATAATGAATTAATCTTTAAAAATTCTGGTTCAGGAACAATTATGGCTTCACAAGCTGGTAATAACAATTACTATGCAGCTGAAAGTATAACGTTACCAGTTTTAAATAGCCAGCCAAATTTAATCAGGCAACAGTTTGACAATGTTATTTTCTTTGACAATAGTTCAAAAGAATTTACATCGTATGCGTGGTACAAAGACGGAATTCTTGTTGCAGGTCAAACTTTGCAATATTACAAAGAAGCTGGAGGTTTAAATGGAACATATTACGCAGTTGCTAAAAAATTAGACGGAACATTAATCACTTCTTGTCCATTAAAGTTGTCTTCAACTGCAACAAATGAGGTGATTAAAATTATTCCGAATCCAGTTAAAAGTAATGAGACTTATCAATTGGTTACCAATTTTGATCCAGCTAAAATGATAAATTCTCGTGTTGACGTGTTTAGTATAAGTGGATCGTTGGTAGATCAAAAAGTGACCAATGAAAATGAGACTACTTTACTGGCTCCAGCTGTTGAAGGTGTCTATATTGTAAGGCTCACTTTAACAAATGGTAAAACGTTTACAAAAAACCTTTTAGTGAAAAACTAAATAAATGAATGGGTATGAAGTCCCCATTATTTATAAATGGGGATGGATTATTCTGGTAAAAAATAACAGACATGAAATTTAATCGTAAACACATATTAGGAATTATATTAGCGCTTTTTTCTACAATTGCGAATGCTCAATTTTACGTTGGGGTACAAACAGGAGCGGCTAGTCTTGAAAGCAACGTAGCAGGAACAGTAGCCGAAACTAAAATGGGAGGAGCTGTAAAAGTTGGATATATCTATTCCTTTACAAAAAACATCGGAATTGGATCAGGATTAGAATTCTCACAATACAAGCAAAATGTATCTTTGGTTTCTTCTTCTACTACACTGACAAATTATGAAGTAGATGCTTCTGGTTCGGCATTTATTTATAGTGTTACTACCAGTAATTATAAAGAAAAACAAACATTGCAGGCCCTTCAAATCCCACTTTTTTTGCAATTTAAAATGAACATTAACAAAGGGATTGATTTTAATTTTAGAGGAGGAGTAAAGTATTTTTTACCGGTTAGTTATAAAATAAAAGCGACTGCAGATAATGTAAATGGTAGTGCTTATTATCCTGATTTTAATTTGACAATTAATGATTTACCAGAATATGGAATAGGGCAGGGAAGCAGTTATTCTGGATCAGGGGAATATGAAACAAAAGGTATTTTTATGAGCTCTTTTGAGTTCGGATTTACATTTGATATTGGTAAAAAGAATGCTTTATATGCTGCGATGTTTCTCGAAAACGGATATGGAACCATACTTGATCAAAACAAGAATCAGTCTTATGTTGGATACAATCCAGCATCAACCGCCGACAGAAAAGCTAATGGTTTGTATAGTACAGAACAAAATGCTAAAATCACTCCAGCAGCATTTGGTTTGACATTGGGATGGAATTTTAAATGATAATATATCAAATGTTTAGGCGATTATTATTCTGTCAAACATTTGCAGATAATTAAGAAATAATAGAATAAAATTAAAACAACTTTCGGGTTGTTTTTTTTATTTAATAATGTTTTTGCAGTTTACATTCTAATCTCAGATGAAGCTTTTAAACTAAGAAAGAATGTTTATAATAATGTTATATTTAAGGATAAAAATATATTTTCGTTTTAGTAGATTTGTTATAAATTAGAGCAATTTGGGTTGTCATAATTTAAGAGGAAAAAATGATACTATTTTGTATTAGAGTTTAGTAGTATTTGCATGTTTTAAAATTTCATCATATAATAAATAGTTCAATCAATGGAAAATTATAACAAAGACGTTACAGATTACATTGCAAAAATGGCTGACTTTGCAAAGCCTATTTTAAACCATTTACGAGAGATAATTTTTAGTGCCTGTCCCGAGGCAGAGGAGAATATTAAATGGGGAACGCCACATTATTCTTACAAAGGCGATCATTTAGTTATGATGGGCGGTTTTAAACAGCATTGCTCATTTAGTTTGTATAAAGCTGAATTAATGAAGGACAAAGAGATTCAGGCAAGCGTGCAGGCGGGCAAGAAATTTGGATATTTAGACAAGATAAAAGACTTATCTGAATTGCCAAGCAAAGAAAAATTAATTGCGTATATTAAAGAAGCAATGGTTTTAAATGAGAATGGCACTGCTAAACCTAAACCAGTAAAAGAAAAATCAGCTGCAGAAGTTGTCGCTCCTCAAGAATTTATAGATGCATTGAAGAAGGATGGTAAAGCGACTGAAATTTTTGAAAGTAAATCGCCATCATTCCGTAAAAATTATATTATCTGGATTGCAGACGCAAAAACAGATGAAACTAGAAACAAGAGAATTGCGCAATCTCTAGAATGGATTGCAGAGGGGAAAGATAGATTTTGGCAATCCAAGAAATAATAAGGTGAGATTAGTTCAATTGTTTGCATTTGCGCAGTGACTCTTATTGATGCCAGTTGTTGGACAGAAGGAGTTTTACGTATATTGCCAATAAAATATCTGACTTACAACGTAAATATTTTTTCTAATTTATCTGTCCATGAAAAATAGTATAGTCCTTTTAATAACACTAATAATTTCTGTTTGTTCGTGCCAGCTAGTTAGAGCTTTAAAAAAAAATGAAATCATGCAAAAAGATATCCTGCATTTGGTGCATCAGAATGATACCTTAGGAGTTGTGAAAGCTTTAGAGAATGGAGCGAATGTAAATACCACGGACAGTAATAAACGTTCTCTACTGCTTATTGCCACAATGGGTAAGCAAGTAGAAATGGCGAAGATTTTAGTAAAGCATAAGGCAGATGTGAACCAGCAAGCTGAGAACAAGGACAGCGCTTTTCTATATGCTGGTGCAAGTGGTCAGACTGAATTGGTGCAGTTATTTTTGAATAATGGTGCACGTTTTGATATTTTCAACCGCTATAATGGATCGGCACTTATACCTGCCTGTGAACGTGGTCATATTGAAACAGTGAGATTGCTTGCTAATACCAAGAACTATCCGATTGATCATATTAACCGTTTAGGATGGACCGCTTTAATGGAGGCTATTGTACTAGGAGATGGAAGCTTGAAATACCAGCAGATTGTTCGAATTTTGAAAGATGCAGGAGCGAAAATGGATATCCCTGACCACGATGGCGTAACCCCATTACAGCATGCGGAATCAAAAGGGTTTAAGGAAATCGTGGCTATCATAAAATCATAAATATACTCGATGAGGTAGCGTATTTCCTGCGAAGCTTATTGGCTTATTTATGCATATTAGAAGTAATGAAAGAAGTTCCAATTGCTCATGATGTTAAATTTCCTTCAGCAAAAAAGTAAGCTTTAACATCTTGCTTACGTTTGCGGTCTACGGTCTACGGTGCAACCGTAGACCGAAACCACAATAAAATAAATAATAAAAAGTGATAATTCGCGACAGCGAGGTTTGGTTTATTGTAAATACTAACAATAGTAAATAGTTAGTATTATAGTTTGTAAAAGCTTAATTTTCAAGAGTTATGGTTTTTCCGTTAAAATTTATTCTTCCGCTTTGAATGTCATTAGATCCATCTGGTTGTTTTCCTCCAACAAAAATGGTAAACCAGCCAGGTTCTACAACTCTCTGTTTTTTCTTATTGATCATAGAAAGCTGTCTTGGAGTAATGGTAAAAGTAACGGTCTTTGTTTCTCCTTTTTTAAGATGAATTCGCTCAAAACCTTCTAACTGGCATATCGGACGTGGAGTTGAGGCTTTTTCGTCTTTAATGTACAATTCAGCCACTTCATCTCCATCGCGTTCCCCTGTATTGGTTATGTCAACAGAGACTTTAAAATTTACATCAGAATTGAAATCTTTAGGAAGATGTAAATTAGAATATTTAAAAGTCGTGTAGCTTAAACCAAATCCGAAAGGATAAAGAGGTGTTTTATGAAAATATCTATAAGTTCTGCCTTCCATATCATAATTTTCAAATTTAGGAAGCTGATCTACAGATTTGTAATATGTTACAGGAAGTCTTCCAGCTGGATTGTAATCTCCAAAAAGAACATCTGCAATTGCATTACCGCCTTGCTGCCCTGGATATCCCGCCGTTAAAATAGCAGGCAGATTATCATTGGCCCAATTTACAGAAAGTGCACTTCCATTAATTAAAACTAAAACAACAGGTTTACCGGTAGCTTTAACCGCTTTCATAAGTTCTTCTTGATTGGCGGGAAGATCCAAACTTGTTCGGTCACCACCATTAAAACCATCCGCTTCCACTTTCATTTCTTCGCCTTCAAGACGCTCATTAAGCCCTAAAACAAGAACTACGGCATCTGCTTGCTCTGCTGTCTGGACTGCCTTTTGCAATATGTCTTCTTCAGGTTCTGCCCATAATAGCTGTGCAATGGCATCTCCATAGAAGTTCTGGTATTTAACTTCTATTTTATATTTTTTGCCTGCCTCTAAATCTATTTTCTGCGGACGAAAACGAGGATGATGATTATTTTTTCCTCCAGTAGTTTTTCCGCCTTCAATTTCAACAGTCATAAAAGGTTTCGACCATTCTGAAATATTGTAAGTTCCCGTTTTAGGAACCGTTAGATAACCAGTCCATTTTACACTATAGTTGCCCATTTTCAAACGAGGATCAGGAGTGTTGATGTCCCAATGAAAATCAACATTGTCGTCTATACGAGTGAAAAGAGGTATTCCGTTCCATTCACGGTTGGCATAATATTCTCCAATTAAACCTTGCGTTCCGTTTTCATTCTGGAAATATATTGATGGTATAATTTTCATTTCAGGAACTCCTTTTGCTAAATCAGTTCCTTTAGCATATAAAACTTTTGCATTTGGCTCCAATTTATTCTGAATTCCTTTTAAAACGGTAACAGGATTACTTGGAACTCCGCTATAATTTCCCCATAAAGATTGAATGTCATCAGCATTTGGTCCAATAACAGCAATCGTTTTGATATCTTTAGAAAGCGGCAATGCGTTATTTTGGTTTTTCAAAAGAACAATGCTTTTTTGCGAAGCCGTCCTGGCTAGAAAATCGTTTGCCGCATTATTGTTTACTGAAAATGGAATTTGCGCAAAAGGAACAATCTCATCTGGATCAAACATTCCTAACTTAAAGCGAGCAGTAAATAAACGCTTCACGGCAGTATCAATGTCTGCTTCAGCAATTAATTTACGGTCAACAGCTTCTTTCAGAGATTGGAAACTGCTTCCACATTCTAAATCTAAACCATTTTTTACCGCCAATGCAGAAGCACTTGCGGCATCATTTGTTATTTTATGATATTTCCAAATATCCGTGACAGCGCCACAATCAGATACGATATAACCCTTAAATCCCCAGACATTTCTCAAAATATTGAAAAGAAAAGGGCTTGCACTGGCCGACTCCCCTCTAAAACGGTTGTACGCGCCCATTACAGAATAAACATGCCCCTCCTTTACCAAAGTTCTAAAGGCAGGAAGATAAGTTTCATAAAGATCAATATCGCTCGTATTCGCATCAAAAAAATGGCGGGACGGTTCTGGACCAGAATGCACGGCATAGTGTTTGGCTGTAGCGACTACTTTTAAATATTTTTCGTTATTGCCTTGAAGGCCATTTACATAATTAAGACCTAATTGGCTTGTTAGAAACGGATCTTCCCCATACGTTTCATGTCCGCGTCCCCAGCGTGGATCGCGAAATATGTTCACATTAGGTGACCAAAAAGTCAATCCCTGATACATTCCGTGCTGTCCTCTTCGTAGATATTCATGATGTTTGGCACGAGCTTCATCAGAAATTGCGTTTGCAACATCCAATATCAACTGGCGGTCCCAAGAGGAAGCAATTGAAATAGATTGTGGAAAAACAGTGGCAAATCCTGCGCGAGCAACGCCATGCAGCGATTCGTTCCACCAGTTGTATTCTGGAATTCCTAAACGGTCAATTGCAGGAGCAGAATCCATTAACTGATTTATTTTTTCGTCTAATGACATTCTCGATACCAAGTCATTGACACGCTGTTCTGTTGGCAGATTTGGATTTTTGTACGGAAAACTTTCTTGCGCAAAGGTGGTTATAGCAAAAAAATGTAACGCAATAACTATGGATTTTCTTTTCATAGGTTTTGGATAGTATTAGGTTTATTATTTTTTGATTCGCTGTTTTTACAACAGGAATACGAATGAGCAAACATCAATAGTAAAGCAAAAAGCTATTTTGTTTTCTGCTGACTTACAAAATTAGATTTTTATACCTCTAAAGTTGGGATAAATTACTAATTAAAGTATGCTATAAAGCTTTACATTAATAATTTATGATTTTTGCTCAAAATGAAGAAGGGAGACAAATTGCTATTTTTATGGTGGTATTTTGCTGCAATAGTCACTTCTCCTAGGTTAGGAAAAGAATTTTGATATTTTTGTGATCTACTTAATTTTATAAAGTTTTAAATGAAAAGAAATCTACTCGTATTTTTTTTTTGCTGGATAGGCGTTTTGTGCATCGCACAGCCTTCTGGTACATTGACTCATTTTGCAAACGATTTAAAGTTAAGGCAATCTCGTATTCTTGATATTCAGCAAGACAAAAAGGGATTTATTTGGCTCTCTACTTTTAACGGATTGATTCGTTACGATGGAAACACATTTCAGAAATTTAGAGTAAAACAAAACAGTTCACTGAATTTAATTTCCAATCGCGTTTTTAAATTTAAGTTTGATAATAGCGACCGAATTTGGATTCAGTCTGAGAAAAATGATATTTATTATTTTGATACTCGCGAGTTAAGTTTTCATTATCCAATTGAAGTCGTGCCCTTAAAGACTGCAAATATTGCATTTGTAGATTTTAAGGTAATGCCTTCGGGAAGAGTTTGGCTTTTTCCCGAAGAAAAAAATTATGTGATTGCTTTTGAAAAAAATAAAGAAGTTAGGAAAATTGCCTTTGATCCAGCAAAGCGCTGTGGAAAAATCCGTGATATTTTTGAGGATAAACAGGGAGCAACCTGGTTTTTTACCGAAGCAGGCACTTGCAGATTAGACAAGTCTGGTAGAGAGCCTCAATATTTCTTTTTTAATGGAAAACCTTGTTTGTACAATTCATTTTTAGAAACCAAAGAAGAGATCATCTTTGGAGGAAACAATGGAGAACTGGCACGTTATAATAAAAAAGCAAGTACATTTTTTGACTTTCTCCTTGATATTAAGCAAGATATCATTTATACCGAACTTGTTGCCAATACTAAAATGCTTATAATAACGGCAGGGCAGATTTTTTATTTTTATGATCTGAAAACAGGAAAGTTAGATGCATATAATAGCAAAACTTTAGCGGGATTTCCAAATAAAAAAATCAATTATTTAGGCTCAACACGTTCCAGACAATTTTGGTTTGAAGCTCAAGGAGAAGGTGTGTTTCAGTTCGATCTGCTGACCAAAAAGATCACGCGTATGCTTGTTGATTACAGTGATTCTGCAACAGCTGGAGGGCAAAGGAAGAGTTTTATGATTACTTCTCCAAATGGAACGGTTTGGATACAATCTGGAAATGCTCCATTTTCTTATTGGGATGAAAAAAATAATAAACTTTCTTCTATCATTAGATGCATTAACGAATCAAAAGAGTCGGTTTCAGATTTAATGCATACGGCAATGTTTGACAGACTAGGAAATCTTTGGTTTTGCTCTTTTAAACAAGGACTAGATTTGGTGACTTTTAGCAACAGCAATTTTTCGACTCTAAACCTCGATTCTTCAAATGATCATCATAAACACAATGTGCGAAGTTTGATGAAAGATAGCAGAGGGAATCTTTGGGTTGCAAGCCGAAAAGAGAAAATCGCTTTGTTTGACAGTCAAAAAAAGAAAATCGGATTTCTGGCTTCTGACGGAACATTATCCTCTTCAGGGCCGGGTTGGGGAGCCGATATTTACAGTATGCTTCAGGATAACAAAGGCAGAATTTGGGTAGGAACTAGAGGAAACGGATTATTTTGCCTATCTCCAACTGATCAGTCTTTTAAATATAAAGTTGTTCATTACAAATACAATGAAAATGAAAATGACAAATACGGTTTAAACTCAGATGATGTTTTTAAAATCTTTCAAGCTTCAAATGGACAGATTTATATTGCAACTTGGGGTGGCGGGGTCAATATTATTCGTGAATCAGGCGGCAGAATTCAATTCATTAATTTTAAAAATGAATTAAAAAACTATCCAATAAAAACAGCAGATAAAGTCCGTTCGATTGTAGAAAACAAAGACCATAAGATATTTTTTATTTCATCCTATAAATTGTTTTCTTTTTCAGAAGATACTAAATCGACAAACAAAATAAAATTTAATGAATATTCTCAAGTTTCAGGAAACGATATTTTGGATATTCTAATCACCCATGACAATCAGATGGCATTGGCAACCAACGGCATGGGATTGATAATGGCAGATTTAGATAAAAAAGGACAATTGAATGTTAAATCTATTTGGAATGAAATGGTTTCTTTTCCAGTTGAAGGAGTTGTAGCCATTCAGGAAGATAAAGCGGGTAAAATCTGGCTCATGAGCGACAATCAGATTGTTCGTTTTGATCCTAAAAATAACAGCGCCGAAACGTTTCCAGAATTAAAATCAATTATTGGAACCGAGATATTTTCTGAAGCAACAAAATGCGAACTTTTAAATGGAGAAATAGCTGTAGGATATTCTAATGGCGTAATTTATTTCAAACCAGAAAATATAAAACCTTTCCATTTTAAACCTTATTTAGCGATTTCTGGATTTTTGGTGAATAATAAAGAATTACACGAAATAAATCCTGAAACTCCAAAAAATCCTGATTTGCTGGAAGAAGTTACGCTGGAGCACAATCAGAATTTTTTCAGAGTGCAAATTTCGGCTTTGGATTATTTAAAAAGCGAAAATATTGTATACCGCTACAAATTGGAAGGTATTGATAAACAATGGAACTACATTAAAGGCGGACAGTCTATTAACTATACCAATTTGGGCAGAGGAAGTTATACGCTTTTGGTTTCTTCTACAAACGGACATAATTTATGGATGAACAATGAAAGGCGAATTAAGATCACGATTCGACCTTCGATCTGGGGAACTAATTTTGCTTATTTCTGCTATTTAATATTAGCTGGAGGTTTATTTTTCTTAACAAGAAGAGCCATTATTACTATTTTAAAACTTCGAAATGATGTGAAGCTTGAAAAGCAAATGAGCGAATTGAAACTAAAATTCTTTACTGATATTTCGCATGAAATTCGCACGCCGCTTACTATGATTGCAGCACCTTTGGAAGTGATGCTTGCAGATGATGATTTGAAAGATACTGCAAAAGGACAGCTGCGTATTATTGAAAAAAGCAGTAATAAATTATTGAACCTCGTCAATCAGATTTTGGATTTGAGAAGAGTTCAAGATAAAAAACTGGCTATTCGCGAAATCAATCTGGGAGAATTCGTATCTCAAATGTGTGAGGATTTTAGTGAGATGAGTACGCAGAGCAATATAAATTTGAAAGTTGATATTAATTCTTCAGAATCAAAAATTTGGGTAGATCCAGACAGTTTGGATAAAATTTTAATCAACTTACTTTCTAATGCTTTTAAATATTGCAACAAAGGAGATTCTATAGAGGTAAAAGTAGAAGAATCTGAGAAACATGTCTTTTTAACTGTAAGCGATAATGGACCAGGAATTAGTCCGACACTTCAAAAAAGGCTATTTGTGCGTTTTTCAAATTACAATGAAAACTTTTCTAATCCGAGTACAGGTCTTGGACTTTCTATTATTAAAGATATTGCCGATAAACATGGAGCTGAAATTTTAATTGATAGTATTCAAGGAAAAGGAAGCAGTTTTCAAATTGCATTTTTAAAAGGTTATCAGCACTTCAAAGACGATGTTGATATTTTATTGGAAGAAACGGAAGAGCATTTTTCTGATGAAATAAATCAAGATTTCGAAACGGAGCAAGAAGCAATAATTATAGAAGAATCTGCTAGAGAGCATCCAATTGGACTTGTTGTAGAAGATGATCCAGAATTGCGCGCCTTTATTGTTTCTATTTTAGAAAGCGATTATACGATTTATACTGCCGAAAATGGTGATGGAGGTTACATAAAAGCAGAAGAGATTTTGCCAGATTTTGTTATTAGCGATATTATGATGCCAGAAAAAGACGGAATCGAAATGCTGAAGTCCATTCGAGATAATCTAGCAACCAGTCATATTCCTGTTATTTTACTTAGCGCTAAATCATCGATTGAAAGCAAATTGGAAGGTTTAGAATATGGAGCAGATGATTATGTGACCAAACCGTTTAATGTCAGTTTGTTAAGAGCAAGGGTAAAAAATGTTCTAGATCAGCGTGCTCGTTTGCAGCAATTGTTTTCTAGCGGAAGCACAATCGAAATTTTCAAAGAAGAACCGCTTCAAATATCCAATAAAGACCAGAAATTTATGTTTCAGGTTATTGAATTCGTTAAAGAAAATATGTCAAATTCTGATTTTTCTGTTGACGAATTGGGGAAATTAATGTGCATGTCACGCGCTAGTTTTTTCAATAAGCTCAAAAGCATTACAGGTGCTTCTCCCGTTGTTTTCATTCGAGACATGCGATTAAGTGAAGCTGCAAGACTTTTGAAAGAAGATGATTTATTGATAAAGGAAATCTGTTTTGAAGTAGGTTTTAATGATCTAAAATACTTCGGAAAATGTTTCAGAGCAAAGTACGATCATACTCCAGCAGAATACCGCCGACAATTTAATTGATTCAGTTATCTAAATAAAGACTATTTATATAGGAGCCTCATTATTTTAATGAGGCTTCTTTTTTAAAGAAAATAAAATAATCAAAAATAAGTCTTTAAATAAGCCATTACGATATCTCTTTTTATTGATGCTGTTTTTTTTGCATTGTATAAAAAAAAGTAAGAAAATTTATTGAATAACTGTTTCTGAGTGCTTAAATAGCGATTTGTACCATTTCGAAAAGCAAAAATTACCCCATTATCAGATATGCGATTTCTAGTTTTGCTTCATAATCTTGATTGATTTTTAACTAACTAACCTTAAAACCAAAATTATGAACCAAACTAAATTTAACATTCAACTGCCTATTTTGGACTGTAGTCCTAAATATGAATCAAACAGAAAATTTTCATCGTTTTTAAATTTTTAGAGATATGAAAATGATCAAAAATATGATTCTTGGAGCGGGGATTTTTTTTCTTCTTAATTCTTGCTCTAGTGACGACCTTAAATATGAAAGCCATACAGTTAAAAAACTAGATTTTCAATTAAACGGAGAACCTTGGAATTTAAACGTAGGCATTTCAACCAGACCTGTTTTTGTATATAAGGAAAACGGAGAATATTTTGCGAACTACAGTTCGCTGTATCCTTTTTCTTTAGACGATGGAAAATACAAATTGATAGCAACAGATTATCCAGAGCAAATGGTTCCATCTCCAACGAACCTTAACGAATTAATTGTTCCGCAGCCTGCATTGGCAAACCAGCCAGTAAATTTATCAGATGCGATGCCTTACGCTTCGCCATTTGAAGAACCATTGACGCTGAATATTGTTACGAGAACAGGAATTCTTCGTTTGAAGACTTTAGACATTGTGGCCGATAAAAGTTATACCACAATTAAGACTACAGTTTTGGTGAAGCGAAGTGGCTACAAAGTGGTCGACGGAACTTACATAAAAGAAGACATGTTTGTAACTAGAAGCAAAGCAACAACAAGTGGAGGGATAAACTACACAGATGATTTTGTTTTATTTCAAACAGGAGAAGAGGCAAATAACGTTCGTGTTAAAATAGAATGCCTCAACCAGAATATGGAAGTTGTGAAAACAAAAGAATTGCAAGGAACTTTTGCTATTGAAGGCAGTAAAGTTACAAGTGTCGACTTCCTTATAAACGAACCTTGATAAACTTCTTGTCAAGATAAACTAAAACCAAATACTATTAGCCGCCATTGAATTTACTGAAACGTAAATACGATAGCCATAGAAAGTTATAATCTGAGCTTTGCTATGTTTTATCTAATAATTCAAACAAAGGCTTTTAATCAAATAAAAAAATATTCTAGTTATGACTATAAAAAAATATATCTGGAGCATTTTAGCCGTCCTATTTTTGGCAGGAGGTGCTTATGCTCAGAAGCGTGTAACCGTGAGCGGTTCGGTTAGAGATAACATGGGAGGTATTCCTGGCGCAACAATTATGGTAAAGAATGAAAAAACCAATGGAGTTACTGATTTTGATGGGAAATTCAGTATAACAGTAGCAGATCCAGAAACAGCGGTTTTGATTATCAAATTTGTTGGTATGAATGATGAAGTAGTGCCATTAAAAGGACGCGTATCTGGAATTACAGTAACAATGAAAGAATCGAATAGCGAGTTAAATGAAGTTGTTGTAATTGGTTACGGTACGCAAAAACGTAAAAACTTAACTGGAGCAGTTGCCAGTATAAAAGGTACCGAATTGGCAAAAGTACCAACCTCAAACGTAGCTGAAGCCTTGACGGGAAGACTTCCTGGAGTGCAGGTTACAACGGTTGATGGTTCGCCAGGATCTGAAGTAAAAATTAGAGTTCGTGGAGGAGGGTCTATTACAGAAGACAATTCGCCATTAATTTTGGTTGATGGTTTTGAGGTTGCCAACTTAAATGATATTCCGCCAACAGATATCGAATCGGTAGAAGTTTTGAAAGATGCTGCGTCTACAGCCGTTTATGGTGCAAGAGGAGCAAACGGAGTTATCATCGTTACAACTAAAGTTCCAAAAGCTGGAAAAGTTTCGGTAAACATTCATAACTATACACAAATTAAAACGCTTGCCAATCACTTGGATGTTATGGATCCTTATGAATTTGTGATGATGCAGTACGAGTTTGCGCGCAAGGGAACTTCTAATCCAACTGCATTTTATAATATGTATGGCAAACCAAGCGAATTTTACATTTATAAAGGAAATAAAGGTACAGATTGGCAAAATGAAATTTTCGGAAGCAATCCAATTGCAAGATACACAGATGTTAATGTAAATGGCGGAAGCGAAAAAACGAAGTTCAAATTTACGTTTGTAAATCAGGATCAGCCTGGTGTTTTGGTTGGAACAGGTATGCGTCAGAATTATATTTATCTGATTTTAAATTCAAAATTAACAGACAATCTTACGTTCGAATATCAAACCCGTTTAACGAATCAAACCATAGACGGTTCAGGAACAGATGGAGTGAGCTTGCTTAGAGCTTTACGTGAGGCGCCAACAGGAGGTTTAGAAGATTATATGACTTTACCTGAAGATAATACTTATTTTGATCCAGACGATTATGAAATTAAACCTCGTTTTAATCCATTCGAAGAAGCAGAGAAAAACTATCGTAAACGTACTACGAGAATATTTAACACTACTGGAGCTTTAACATGGACAATCAAAAAAGGATTGACCCTTCGCTCTTCATTCGGTTACGAATATAAATATCAGGAAGATGGTCGTTTCTGGGGAACAGATACTAAAACAGCATTAGAGAATAACAATATGCCTCTAACATATTGGTCTATGACCCAATCGCCACGCTGGCAGCTGAATAACGTATTGAACTACGGGTTTAAATTAAAAGAGCGCCACGATTTTCAATTGATGGTTGGACAGGAAATAAAAGATCAGGAAAGTTCAATTAAGTTTTTTCGTACCCGTTATTTCCCTGAAGATATAACTGGAGAAAAAGCTTTAGACAACCTAGCTTTGGGAACTCCTTTTGATAATGGTTCAAATGCAGAATCTCCAAATAGAATTTCGTCGTTTTTTGGAAGAGCGAATTACGGTTATGACGATCGTTATTTATTTACGTTTACAGTGCGTACCGACGGTTCTACAAAATTTGGTCCAGACAATAGATGGGGAGTTTTCCCAGCGGGAGCTTTTGCTTGGAGGGTTTCGAATGAAAGTTTCCTAAAAAATAGCGAAACGGTTTCGAACTTAAAACTTCGTTTGAGTTATGGAGCTTCGGGTAACGATAGAATTAAAGGCGATTTATATGCAAAATATTACGGCGTATCTAGAGATCGTTCTGTAGGATGGGGAGAAGAAAACCATTACTACTATAATTTTTATAATGACAAATATCTGAACAATCCAAACGTAAAATGGGAAACAACTTATACGGCAAACGTAGGTCTAGATTTTGGGTTTTTCAAAGAAAGGCTTACCGGAACTTTAGATTTCTATCACAATAAAGTAAAAGATTTATTAGTGCCATCTGATATTGCTTCCGTTTCTGGTTTTACCAAAATGATGACCAATGTTGGGCAGACTTCTAATAGAGGTGTTGAATTTGCAATTAACGGAAGTGTAATTAAGAAAAAAGATTTTCAAGTTGATTTGACTTTTAATATTGGTTACAACAAAAATAAAATTGACAAACTAGCGAGCGGCGAACAAGAATGGATTTTAAGTTCGGGCTGGGCAGGAACACAATTGTTAAATGACGATGATTATCGTGCTTATGTAGGCGGAACAAAAGGCCTGATTTATGGTTTCGTAAACGACGGTTTCTACACAATGGATGACTTTGAATCTTTTGATGCAGTAACTAAAACGTGGAAATTAAAAGAGGGTGTTGCCAATTCAAAAAATCTTTCGGGAGATCCAGTTCCAGGAAATGCTAAATTTAAAAAACTGACTCCTGTTGATCCTTCAGACCCAAATAGCTATGTAATTGGAGATAAAGACAGAAAGGTTATCGGAGACACAAATCCTGATTTTTCTGGAGGTTTTGGTGTAAATGCGATTTGGAAAAATTTCGACTTGACCGCATTTTTCAATTTCATGTCAGGGTTTGATGTATACAACGCCAATAAGATTATGACGACTTCTTTCTTCCAGAACAACCAAAACAATTTCAGTATGGATGTAGGATTGAACAATCGTTGGAGAAATTATGATGACATGGGCAACGATCTTCGCTATTCGCCTGAACAGCTGGCAAAACAAAACGAAAATGCTACGATGTGGAATCCTGTTTCTATTGGACGTCCTATTGCTATGTCTTATGCAGTTGAAGATGGTTCTTTCTTGAGATTAAACACTTTGAGCATTGGTTATACCATTCCAAAACAAAACAGTTCAAAAGCAGGATTCAGCAGAATTAGACTATATGTTACAGGAAGCAACTTATTTGTTTGGACAAACTATTCAGGATACGATCCAGACATCAATCTGGAAACAGGATTAACACCAAATATTGATTACAATGCTTATCCAAGAACGCGCAATTATGCTTTTGGAGTGCAATTGTCATTTTAATTAAACAATATTAAATCTCACAAAGATGAATAAAAAGATAATATTTAGTTTGCTGCTAGTTGTTGCGCTGTCTTTTACAGCCTGCGATGAATATCTAGATGTACAGCCAGGATCTGGCTTTACCCAAGCAGAAGTTTTTAAATCAGAGAAAGACATTCAGTCTGCGGTTGCAGGTGTCTATACGCTTATGCTGACTGATGATGCTTATGCTAACCGTCTTGCTTTTGTTTTTAATATGAATACAGATGTAGAAATGTCTGGCGTTTCGACCAATACAGTAAACGGAAACGGTTCTGATATTGCGTGTTACGATCCAAAACCATATTGGACTACTTTAAATGGTACTTGGAGTGCGATGTACAAAATAATCAATACTGCCAATGATGTAATTGAAGGAATCGAAAGTTCTGATTTGTATAAAGCAGATCCAAAAAATGCTCCTTCTACTATTATGCAGATGTATGGAGAGGTAAAAACAATTCGTGCAATGGTTTATTTAGACATTATCCGTATTTGGGGAGACGTTGTCTTTCGTACCAAATCTTCAACTGGTGATGAGAATTTTGCTGTAGGAACTACGGATCGAAATGTGATTCTTGAATTTTTAATTGACGATTTAAAGTCAGTTGAGCCTTATATGAAAAATGCAAACGAATTGGATTATGGAGTGGAACGTGCTTCTAGAAGTTTCAATCAAGGTTTGATCGGATTATTGGCGCTTACAAGAGGAGGATGGACGCTTCGCCCAGACGAAAACAATCCAGCAAGTATTGGGCACATGGAAAGAGGAAAAAATTACGAGGAATATTATGATATCGCAATCCAATATTTGGAAAAAGTGATTTTAGGCAGACAGCATGATTTAAAATTGAGTTATAGAGATTTCTGGATGAAACAGAATAATTGGGAAACACCAGTTAATGACGACGTTATTTTCTCAATTCCGATGCTGAAAAACTCTACAGGAGAGTATGGATATCTTGCTGGAATTCCGATTGCAGAGGGGAATCATCCTTACGGAAGCGCTTCTGGAACTCTTAGTTTATGCGGAGAATACCTTTATTCATTTGACAATAAAGATTTAAGAAGAGATGTTACCTGCGCTCCGCTTTCTTATGATCAAAACTTAAATCAGGTAATTCGTCTGGATTTGGCACGTTTGGCAGTGGGAAAATGGTCTAAATTATGGATGAATGATCCGTTGGGAAGCACGAGCCAGAAAGGTACGGGAATCAACTATTCTTGGATGCGTTTTGCAGATGTATTGTTAATGTATGCAGAAGCGGTGAATGAACGTTTTGGACCTCGCGAAGATGCACGTGAATGTTTGAGACGTGTGAGAAGAAGAGCTTTCGCTCAAGCAGATTGGGCAACTAAAGTAGATAATTATGTAATGTCTAAGTCATCGCCAGATTTATTCTTTAAAGCTATTATGGACGAGCGTAAATGGGAATTTGGTGGAGAAAGCAAACGTAAATTCGATTTGGCCCGCTGGAATAAATTCAGCGAAGTGATTTACAATCAATATTTCAAACTGTATAATTGGGGACGTGTAGCCAATGGAGCTTATGTGGCTGGAATTGATCAAGTTCCGGGAAGTATTTATTACAAAAATATTCCAGATCCTATTAACTCAGGTAGAACAATCTTAGATATCAAAGGAATTGATGAAATTTTACAGGCTCGTCCTGCGGGTTATACAGAACTTCCGTTTGCAGTAAGCTGGTATTCATTAAACAACGAAACAGCAAGTTACGAACCAAGAAACGATATCAAATGGAGTTTTAGAGGATTCATCAATTACAACAACGCTTCATCGGTATCTCCAACAGATCCATTACGTTATTTATGTCCGTATCCTTCTAAGGTAATTACAGACCATAGAGGAGCTATTCAAAATTATTATGGATTTAATTTTTAAATCGAGCCAAGCATGAAAAAATTTAGAAAAATACTTTATATATTATCTCTTCTTGGTATCATTGCCTGTGGAGAAATGCTGATATCTTGTGAAAACGATGAGTTTAAATATCCGCAAGAACAAGATCTGTTTCAGCCAAAATTTGTACTTACAGCTCCTTTAGTAAAAGGCAACTCAATAGCTATTGTATGGTATAAAGTCAACGATGCGAAATCTTATACCGTAGAGTTGCATTTAGACAATTATTATAAAAGTTTGTACAAATCGTATACAACGACAGAAACGCAGCTTTTGATGGATGATATTCCATATAAAACCCAGTTTTATATTAGGGTGAAATCTAACCATGTAATTGATGGACATAATTCACAATGGTCCTATACCAATGCTTTAACAGAAGAGCGTCCGCCGTTTGATCCAATTTTGCATACAGTAGAAAAGGTTAATATTACAGAAACTGAAGTTACAGTAAACTGGGATATTTCTCCTCAGAATCCAGTAGACAGTATTTCTGTTTCGCCTGCACAATCTGCTGAAATTCCTGCAATTGGTCGTAAGCTAACTTCTGCGGAAATTGCTAAAGGAGAAGCAACAGTAGTTGGCTTAGAAAAAAACACATTGTACAATGTAAATATTTTCGACAACAACAAACCAAGACGTTACGATAAGCCTTATAATCAGGTTTCTTTCCGTTCGGCAGGTCCTTCAACATCAACTATTATTGTAACAAAAGGAATGGACTTAGATGCTTTATTGAGAACAAACAATGATGATCCGACCATTCCAGAAGGAACAGAATATTTCCTTGAAGCAGGTTCATTGTTTAAAATTACGCCTTTTACCATTTCAAAAGGATTTAAACTTACAGGAGGAACTGAAGGAGAACGCCCTCAGATCGAAATGAACGGAAACTGGAATATTGCAGAAGGTTCTTATTTATCAGAATTGGCTTTTGAGAACATTCGTTTTTATCAGACTATTGATGCAAGTTATTTCTTTAATAGCGGAACAGCTTGGAAATTAGATAAAATTACTTTCTACAATTGTGTTTTCAATTATTTCAAACGTGGATTCTGGAGACATCAAGGAAACGGAAAATACAAAGAAATTGGTGAATTTGATATGAGCTACTGTACGTTTGATCAGGTTGGAGGACACTCAGGACCATACGGAACATTTGTATTCGGTTCTGCTGGAGCTGATAATGTGAAGAAAGCCAAATTCTCAAACTGTACTTTCATGAGAGATTATTATCAGACAACAGACAAGAATCGAAACTTTAAAAACCTGTTTGATTATGGCACATCGGCTTATCCAATTCAATTAGAATACCAAAATATTACGATTTATGATTATGCATATAATAGGTCATTAATCAATATTCCGAATGCTGTCGGATCTACTTTAATCTTTAAGAATGTGTTATTGGCATCTTCTTGTGGTAAAGTAATTCAGGCAATTGCAGCCAATACACCTGCAACTTACGGAAACAATTATACAACAACAGATTATCTATTAGGTGCTGCTGCAATTCAGGGAACCGATCTGGGTATAAGTGCACAAAATTTATTTGTTGATCCTGCAAATGGCAATTTGATGATTAAAGATCCAAATTCTCCAATTGTAACCAATAGAGTAGGAGATACAAGATGGTTGCCTTAAGTTTTGTTAATTAAGTGGTTTCAGTACTTTCATGAAGTATCCTTGTGGTTGAGGATACTTCAGTGTACTGTATTCCCGAGATTAATAAAAGGAAATTAGACTTTAAAACAGCAAGACTTTTTTGTTGATGTTTTAATGAAGCGAATTATATAATAAAAATCAATACAATGAAATTCAAACAATTACTATTCGCCTTAGGATTATTTTGGTATTTAGGAGCAAATGCACAAGGCTGGAACGCCGATTTGGGAAATGGAAAATATAAAAACCCAATCTTACATGTAGATTATTCTGATCCCGATGTTTGTGCTGGAGAAGATGGTTATTACATGACAGCCTCTAGTTTTAACAGTGTTCCGGGACTTCCAATACTTCATTCTAAAGACCTTGTAAACTGGGAATTGATTGGATATGCATTGCAGAATCTATTTCCGATAGAACATTATCAAACCGTTCGTCATGGCGATGGTGTTTGGGCGCCGTCTATTCGTTACCACAATGGTGAGTATTTTATTTACTGGGGAGATCCTGATTTTGGAATATTTATGGTAAAAACTAAGAACCCTGCTGGTGTTTGGGATGAGCCTATTTTAGTAAAAGAAGCAAAAGGAATTATAGATACGTGCCCATTTTGGGATGAAGACGGAAAAGCGTATTTATCTTATGCTTTTGCAGGAAGCCGCGCCAATGTGAAAACAGTTTTAATGCTGTCTGAAATGGCACCAGACGGAACGAAACTAATTGGAAATCCAGCTTTGGTTTTTGACGGGCATAATGGTCACACTACTGTCGAAGGTTCAAAAGTGTACAAACGTGAAGGATACTATTGGATTATGGCTCCTGCAGGTGGCGTAAAGCCAGGATGGCAATTGGCAATGCGTTCAAAAAATGTTTGGGGACCTTATGAATATAAAGTGGTTCTTCATCAAGGAGATTCACCATTTAACGGGCCTCATCAAGGCGGATATGTAGAAACTCCAAACGGAGACGGATGGTTTTTGCATTTTCAAGACCGTTGGGCTTACGGGCGCGTGGTTCATTTGCAGCCTGTGATTTGGAAAGACGGTTGGCCAATTATGGGAAAAGATTCCAATAAAGACGGAATTGGAGAGCCTGTTATGGAATGGACAAAACCAAACGTAGGAAAAAATTATCCAGCAACGCCATTAGTTTCTTCAGATGAATTTAATAGCCATCAATTGGGACTGCAATGGCAATGGCAAGCTAATCAGAATCCTGCGGAGCATTGGGGATGGTCTTCTGCAAATCTTGGTTTTATGCGTCTAAATTGTATTCCGAAAAAAGAAGGAATAAAAACCATGTGGATGATGCCGAATCTTTTATTGCAAAAATTTCCCGGTGCCAATTTTACGGCAACAACAAAATTGACTTTCGAAAATAATCCAGATGCAGGAGTAAGCGGTTCAGGCTTGATTGTATTTGGCGAAGATTACGCTTACATCGCAATAGAACAGGATAAAGCTGGCAATTTAAATTTGGTGCAACGCATTATGAAAAGCGCCAGAACTTCTAAAGAATTGGAGAAAGAAATGGCATCGATTCCTGTCAATAAAAAAGAAGTGAGTCTGCGTACCAAAGTAGAAATGGTTCAGAACAAAGAACCTTTTGATGCGAGAGTCACTTTTTACTACAGTATTGATGGAAAGAATTTTAAAAAACTGGGAGAATCTTTCAAGCCAAGCGCGGGAAGATGGGTTGGAGCTAAAATTGGACTTTTTGCAACAGGATCGAAAACTATAAATGACAGCAGTTATGCCGATTACGATTGGTTTAGAGTCGAAGAAAATTAGAAATAGTATGAAGTATAAAATGAAATATTGTTTTCTTGCTTTGTTCGTTAGCATCATTTCTTTCGGGCAATCAAGATCTGCAGATAAAAAAGAATTATCTCCAATAGAATGGGCAATTAAAATGGCCGATTCAGATCAAAAACGTGTTCCAAATCCAGTATTTCTGGATGGCGTCAAATATCCCAAATGGAATTATACCAATGGCTTGGTGGCTCTTGCTAATCAGAAATTGTACGATTATACTAAAAATCAGAAATATTGGGATTACGGACTTTCTTATGCCGAACAATTAATTGACAAAGATGGAAACATATTAGGAGGCTATGAACTCGATAAATACAGTTTGGATCTGATAAATTCTGGAAAAATACTTTTTGAAATTTATAAAAAGACAAATGATTCGCGCTATAAAAAAGCGATGGATTTATTGCACAAACAATTAGAAGGACATCCAAGGAATTCTGATGGTGGTTATTGGCATAAAAAGAGCTATCCATGGCAAATGTGGCTGGATGGCGTTTATATGGCAGATCCTTTTTCAGCGCAATACGGAGAAGTTTTCAGTGATCCAAAAGCGATTGATGATGCTATCCTTCAAGCACAATTAATTCAGAAACACACTTTTGATGCTAAAACAGGTTTGAATTTTCATGGTTACGATGAAAAACGTGCGCAATTCTGGGCAAACAAAACAACCGGAACTTCTTCACATGTATGGGGACGAGCACAAGGGTGGTATTGTATGGCTTTGGTCGATATTTTAGACTTTGTTCCAGAAAATCATTCCAAACGAAAAGATTTAATCAAAATTGTTCAACAGGTTTTTGATGCTGTTCTAAAAGCGCAAGATTCTAAAACAGGAGTCTGGTGGCAAGTAATGGATCAGCCAGGAAGAAAAGGCAATTATCTAGAATCGACTTGTTCTGCAATGTTTGTGTATTCTTTTGCTAAAGCTTACAACAAAGGGTATGTAAACCAAAAGTTTCTGAAATCGGCAAAAAAAGGTTTTAACGGAATTCAAAAAGAATTTATAAAAGACAATGAAGACGGAACTATTTCTATTTCAAAATGTTGTGCCGTTGCGGGATTAGGAGGTAAGAATCCTGAAGATAGAAACGGTTCATTTGAATACTATATTTCTGAACCTATTAGAGATAACGATGCAAAAGCAGTTGGTCCTTATATTCTAGCTGGAATCGAATTGCAAAAATCTCTAGACAAAAAATAATATATCAAAATTACAATTGGTTATGATAAAAACTAAAAGCACACTTTTTATAACAGCATTTCTTTTTATGGCTTTTTCATGTATTGGACAAAAGAAAGGAACTGTATATGGGGCAGATAAAAAAGCTAAATCAAGTTTGAAAATCCCTTTCAAAATGCCAGAAGTGCAAATTCCAGAGTTTAAAAGAGACACTTTAAATATTCTCGATTTTGGGGCCATACCAAATACAGAACAGCTTTGTACAAATGCTATTAATTCGGCAATTGAAAAATGCTCTAAGTCGGGCGGAGGAGTTGTGGTAATTCCTGCTGGACTATGGACAACGGGACCAATAAAACTGAAAAGCAATGTAAATCTGCATACGCAAAATGGCGCTTTTGTTTCTTTTACAAGCGATTTAAAGCAGTACAAACTAATAGAATCCTATTTTGAAGGTAATAAAGTCGTTCGCTGTGAATCGCCAATTATGGGAGTTGACTTAGAAAACATTGCCATTACCGGTCAAGGAATTTTTGATGGAAATGGCGCTGTATGGAGACCAGTTAAAATAGGAAAAATGACTGCTGGGCAATGGGACGAATTGGTAAAATCTGGCGGTGTTCTGTCTAAAGACGGAAAAATCTGGTATCCTTCTAAAGGAGCTTATGAAGGGAATGAGGAAAGAAATAAATTACCTAAAAAGGAAACCGTAGAAAACATGGAGCCTTATAAAGAAGCGCTTCGTCCGGTTATGGTGAGTTTGGTTAATTGTAAAAAACTGCTTTTAGATGGTGTCACTTTTCAAAATTCTCCTGCTTGGAATGTGAATCCGTTAATGTGCGAGCATCTTACTCTACGAAACTTAACAATTCGCAATCCTTGGTATTCTCAAAATGGAGATGGTTTAGATTTAGAATCTTGCCGAATAGGAACGGTAACCAATTGTCGTTTTGATGTTGGCGATGATGCGATCTGCATTAAATCTGGAAAAGATAAAGAAGGAAGAGACCGTGCAAAGCCAACCGAATTTTTTGTGATTACAGATTGTGTAGTTTATCATGCACATGGAGGTTTTACAATTGGAAGCGAAATGTCTGGAGGCGTTAAAAATATATTTGCCAAAAACCTCACATTTAATGGAACAGACTGCGGACTTCGTTTTAAATCTGTTCGAGGACGTGGCGGTGTAGTGGAGAATATTTGGATGGAAGACATTCGCATGAATAATATTCCAACAGATGCCATCAATTTTAACTTGTATTATTTCGGAAAATCTTTATCAGAAGATAAAACAACAGGCGAAATAACAGTCGCAAAAGAAGCTATTTCTGATGATACGCCTGCTTTTAAAAATATGTATTTCAAAAACATTTATGTAAATGGTGCGGCTCAGGCTTTGAAAATTATGGGAATTCCAGAAATGCCAGTTACTAACATCGAATTTGATAACATGATTATCCGTTCAGATATTGGAGTTCAGTTGAACTATACCAGCAAAATCACTTTTAGAAATCTTGATTTAAGATTAGACAAACCTGGAATCGCGGTAAGTTTTTCAAACAGTCAGAATGTGAGTTTGGATGGTTTGAAATCTACGGGTGAAAATCAGATGTTTTGGGTTGGAGGTTTAGAAACAAAAGATATTTCACTAAAAACCAACGGCAAAAAAATGGTTATGGATAAAGATCTAAAAGTGCTAGAATCGATTAAAGGCGAAGTAAAAGTGATGGACTAAAACAGAAAAAAATGATACTATTCAAATTTGTGGCCGTTTCCATCTTCTTTATGAATCTTTCGTTTGCAAATGATTCTACAACAGCAACCAAGTCTTACGATATCGTTGTGGATGCAGATGGAAAAGGAGATTTTAAAACTGTTCAAGAAGCGTTTAATTCGGTGCCATTATTAAAAACATCAGAAACTAAAATTTTTGTAAAGAATGGAATCTACAAAGAAAAACTAGAATTGGCCTTAAACAAAAATAACATTACGCTGATTGGCGAAAGCAGAGGAAATGTAATCCTGACTTATGATGACTACGCATCCAAATCGAATGGTGCAGGAGGAACAGTGGGAACTTCTGGATCTGCCAGTTTTATTGTTGCAGGTAATGCTTTTAAAGCGCAGAATATTACGTTCGAGAATTCGTCTGGCCCAGTTGGACAGGCGGTGGCAGTTAGAATTGACGGAGACCGAATCATATTCGAGAATTGCAGATTTTTAGGATTTCAAGATACTTTATATCCTAGAGAAAGTGGCAGTAGACAGTATTATAAAAACTGTTATATCGAAGGAACAACTGATTTCATTTTTGGAGGTTCGACCGTGATTTTTGATCAATGTGAAATCTTCTCTAAAAAAGGAGGTTCTTATATTACTGCTGCCAATACGCCAGAATCCAGCGCATACGGATTTGTATTCCTAAACTGCAAACTGACTTCAAATTCAGGAGATAACTCTTATTTCTTAGGAAGACCTTGGAGAAATTATGCCAAAACTGTTTTTATAAGATGTGAAATGGATTCACACATTAAACCATTAGGATGGCATAATTGGGGAAAACCAGAAGCCGAAAAAACGGCTTTTTATGCCGAATATCAATCTACAGGAGCAGGAGCAAATGCTGCATCAAGAGCCAGTTGGTCACATCAGCTTTCAGCAGCACAATTAAAAAAGGAATATTCGATGAAAGCCATTTTTAAAGATTGGAAACCGAATTGAAGTTTTTAAAATCCATCTTTCAGAAGTATAATCGATTAAATAAATAAAGAATGAAGTTTCAAAACAGAAAATTAAAAGCAGTATTTATTTGGGTCTGGATCTTATTTCTTCAAAAGATGAACGCGCAATATTTGCAAGGATTGACTCAGGTTAGAGACACTTTTTTCAATAATAGAAGCGCATTCAAAAAAACATTGAAATACTTTCCTAATATTTCTCTCGTTTCCGAAATGCATTTTGACGCTCTTGTACAGAAAAACGACATTGTATATTGCACTTACGGCAAACGGAAAATGAAACTGGATGTTTTTTTTGATAAAAATAAAAAAGAAAAACAGACTGCTATTATATTGATTCATGGTGGAGGATGGCGATCTGGAAGCCGAGAACAGCATCATCAGATGGCGCAGAAATTGGCAAGCCTAGGTTATGTCTGTTTTACGCCCGAGTACAGACTTTCTACAGAAGCGCTTTTTCCAGCAGCAGTTTACGATATTAAAGCTTCGATTCGCTGGGTAAGAGAAAATGCCGATACGTATAATGTTAATCCAAATCAAATTGTTTCCCTTGGATTTTCTGCTGGTGGAGAACTGGCAGCTTTTATGGGAGTAACAGGCAATATGCCTCTGTTTGAAGGAGAAGTAACAAATTCAAGCTCAAAATCTCAAGTCAACGCCATAATTGATATTGACGGAACACTATCTTTTATCCATCCTGAAAGCAGTGAAGGAAATGATACTAAAAATATTTCGGCAGGGACCTATTGGTTCGGCTATTCTAGAAAGGACAATCCGAAATTATGGGAAGCCGCTTCTCCGCTGTCTTATGTAAACGCTTCAACTCCGCCCACTTTATTTATTAATAGTTCCATTCCTAGAATGCATGCTGGAAGAGATGATTTTAGAAAAGTTTTGGCAGAAAACGGAATCTATTCGGAGGTTCACGAATTTGAAAACTCACCACATGTCTTTTGTCTTTTCAATCCTTGGTTTGAACCGACAATTCAATATATAGATCAATTTTTAACTAATGTTTTTAAAAAATAAAGAATTATGAAATCAAGATTCATTATTTCAATTCTCTGTATGGCTTTAGCGTTTGCAGTAATGTCTTTTATAAAACCCAAGCCCAAAACTACGGTCTATTTGATCGGGGACTCTACTGTGGCTGATTATGCTAACAATTATGAAGAAGGGAAAGACTATAAGAAAACGCGATATCCTGTTACAGGCTGGGGACAGGTTTTTCAGCAGTTTTTAGTAAAAGACAGTCTAAAGAAAATCAATAAACTGATTAAAACTGACAGTGCTTTTGTTGATGATAGAGCCAGAGGTGGGCGAAGCACTAGGACTTTCTTTCAGGAAGGTAGATGGCGTCTGGTTTACGAAAATCTAAAAAAAGGTGATTTAGTTTTAATGCAGTTCGGCCATAATGATGCCGCCGAAGATAAGCCTGAACGATATGTAAATATTGAAGGTTATAAGGAATTTCTAAGACTTTTTGTAGAACAGACAAGAGCAAAAGGAGCAAAACCGATTTTGATTACGCCTGTAGCGAGAAATTTTCCGTGGAAAGACGGAAAACTGCAGAATATCCATGGTTTATATCCGCAGGCAGTAAAAGATATAGCCAAAGAATTGGATGTGCCATGTATTGATTTAAACCAAAAATCAATTGATTTTTTCACCAAAAAAGGACAGCCGTATGTGAGTGAAAATTATTTTATGAATTTCAAAGGAGGTATATACGAAGCTTATCCGGAAGGACAAAAAGATAACACACATTTTCAAACTAAAGGAGCTGAAGAAGTGGCAAGATTAGTTTTTGAAGGAATGAAAGAATTAAACTAATATTTTATTTAAACCGTCAGAAGGGTTTGAGATACCAGAAAAAACTCTTTTGAAAACTATTACTAACTAAAACCATATTTAAACCAAATGAAAAAACAATTTTTTATTCATCTATTCCTCGTACTGTTTACAGTAATGGGGTTTTCTCAAACCATTGAGAAGATTGAAGCTGAAACATTTAACCAGGCTTCGGGAGCAAGGGCAGAAACCAATGCTGCTCGCTCGGGAGGCGGAAACGTAGGGTATATTAAAAACAATACCTGGATTAAATTTAATGCAGTTAATTTTACCGAATTTGTTACTCGCTTTGATATTGCGGCGGCGGGAGCAACTGGCGGAACTATAGAATTTAGATTGGGTTCTGCAACAGGAACTTTGATTGGTTCTGCAACGATATCAGGAAGTACAAGCTTTACCGATTACAAGAAGTTTTCGGCAGCCATTACGCCAACGAATGGTTCATTCGATCTATATCTCGTTTTTCTTGGACCTGGAACAGGATATTTATTTAACGTAGATTATTTCGAAAAAGTAACCGACAACCCAAATGCTGTGACGCACAAATTGACTGTAGATGTCAATCCGGCTTCATCTGGAACTGTTACACTTAATCCCGCTGGAACTACATTTGCAAAAGGAACCGAAATAAAATTGACTGCCAATAAAAATTTCGGCTACAATTTCAAGCAATGGGTAGATGATAAAGGAGCTGTTATTTCAACAACCAATCCGTTAACATATACTCTAAATGCAGACATGACCTTAGTTGCGCAATATGATGCTGTACCAACATATACTTTAAGCGTAAATACAAACGGAGCTTTTGGTTTAGGCGACTATACGGTTTCTCCCGCAGGAAAAGACGGTGCATTTTCGGTTTATGAAACTGGAACCAATGTCACGATTACGGCAGTGGAGAACGATATTATAAAATTCAGCAATTGGGCTGATGGTTCCACTTCATTAAGTACTTCTGTAGTGATGAATGAAAATAAAACAGTTACAGGAACGTATGCCAATCAGACTTTTATTGCGGGATGGACGTTTAAAAATGATCAATATGCAAATCCGAGAGTGGCCGAATTGTATTCTAAGGTAGAAAATAGACCACAACTATTTGCCTATAATATAGCAGACAATGTTTTTGCACCTAATGTTAGACTTCAAAATAGAGGAGGAAAGAACGGATTTTGTGTCTGGAATAATGAAAGAGGGAATTTTTATTATTTTATGACAACACTTTCAACTGTGGGATATAAAAACATAAATGTTGTTTCGGGTTTGTTGGGGTATTATTATGGGTGTGATGAGTGGACATTTCAATATTCATTAGACGGAGTGAATTTTGTGAATGTTTCGGCTTTAACGACAATCAATACAGGAACAATAACCAATATTGGAGGAGTTCTTCCTGCTGATGCAGAAGGAAAGGAAAAGATCTATTTAAGATGGATTCCAAATATAAACGGACCCAAACACGGATCTGCAATTGATGTTACAGCAACAATTCTATCCAATTTAATGATTAAAGCCGATGAGGTTTTAGTTAGTGATACTGTTGCGCCAGTTTTAGAATCTTCATTTCCAACAGAAGCGGCAGGTTCTGTGGCAGCCAATGGAAGCATTATTTTAAATTATAATGAGCAGGTTCAATCAGGAACAGGAAATGCAGTTTTAAATGGTAAAAATTTAAATGCCGAGTTTGTAAACAAAACTGTAAAGTTCAGTTATTTCGGATTGGAGTATAACAAGCAATACACATTTACGATCCCAGCTGGATTTGTAAAAGACCTTTCTGGAAATGACGGTTCAGCCCTTACTTTGTCATTTAAAACAATGGAAAAGCCAATTCCTGTCAAACGTAAATTTGATCTAATTGTAGATGCAGATGCTACAGCAGATCAAATTGCCTCAGGAAAATATGTAAAGACAATTGCAGAAGCTTTTAATGCTGCACCTAATAATTCGGCATCAAGATTTTTGGTACTAATTGCCAACGGAACTTATAATTTGGGTGGAGACGGAACTAACCCGCAAGATGTGGTTTTAAAGCTTCCATCAGGAAAAAATAACGTTTCGCTGGTTGCACAATCTAAAGACAAAGTTATTCTGCAGGGAAATCCAGGATGGGGAATTAAAAATGCGGTTCTCTCTATTGAAGCAAATGATTTGTATATGGAAAATGTAACTATAGAACACAAAGACGGGATTACAACTTCTGGACAAAGACCTGCATTAAACCCTGCGGGAGATCGAAATGTTTATAATGGAGTTCGCCTTAGAAGTAAGCAAGACACGCAAGTAACAGGAGGAAAAAGAAGTTTTTACTATAAATCTACGATCGAAGGAGATGTTGATTTTATTTGTGGTGGTGGAACGCATTGGTTTGAAGAGTGTAATTTGGTTTCGGTTGCTTCGGGGTATATTGTAGCTCCTAATCATGATACAGCAACTCAATATGGTTATATTTTCAACAACAATACTATTTCGGCAACTACAAGTTATTATTTAGGACGTCCTTGGCAAAATGCACCAAGAGCCGTTTATCTCAATACAAAAATGATGACCGAACCTAATACAGCCGGTTGGGCAAGTATGGGAACTGTACCAGCACTTTTTGCCGAATACAATAGCGTAAACGGAAATGGCGTATTAGTAAATACTGATAACAGAACTAATATATTTACTGTAAACGGCGTTGCTCAGACAGGAAATTATAATCCAGTTTTAACCAAAGCGCAAGCTGATGAATTTACGATAGAAAATGTATTAAGCGGCACAGACAAATGGGATCCGCGCAGAGTGGTTGAGCAAATTACAAAACCTTCAAATCTTGTGGTATCTGCAGCTAATACTTTAAAATGGGATGAAAATCCGTATGCAATATGTTATGTGATTAGCAAAGAGGGTAAAGTTTTAGGCATTACAACAGAAGCTACTTTTGCAGATCCTTCAGCGGTTGCGGGAACTTATACATATACTGTTCAAGCAGCAAATGAATACGGCGGATTAAGCGATTTGAGTAGTATTAGTATGGCTATTAATGGAGGAGCGACTAAATCTTCAATTACTTATTTAAATTCAATTGATGGAACTCCTTTATCAGGTTTAACTCCGATAGAATATACTGAGGGTACAATAGCAAAATTGCCAACTCCAACTTTAGTAGGATATACGTTTTATGGATGGTCGTCTTCTGGCACCACAGCAAATACATTGAATGAAATTGCTACTACAGCAACAGGAAATCAAACTTTATATGCTTTCTGGGGATCTGGAGGGAATAATAAGCCAAATGAAGTTATACCACCTTCAAATTTTGATTACGAATTTACTGCGGCAGTAAATAAAAGTTGGGACAATGCAGGAAATTATAATCCAGCTGTAATGCCAGTTGCAGGTAAAACCGTTTCTTGCACCAAAGAAATCGAAACAACCACAACAGTTTTTCCTGCCGATATGACTTTATCTGATGCAGGAACGCTTCGCTTGAGAGGTGCTCATAAAGCTACAGGTGTATTGACTTTTAAAGAAGGAACGAGAGTATATTATAATACAAGTGGTGCAGGCATGGCTTTAGAAGCGCCGATGGTCATTTCTGGAAATGTGAAATTCGAAATGATTTCGGGTATTGCCAATCAAACCATAATGACTTTAAGCGGTCCCGTATCAGGAAACGGAACCATTTCGCCTTTAAATATCGGTCAAGGTGTTAATGCCAATACAGGAACTCTGCTTCTTAAAGGTGATAACAGCGAATTTATCGGTACTTGGGATCTTACACAGAAAAGCACAAAATTCCCAGCATTAAATTATCCAACGGTAATTGAAGGCGCTTCTGCAAATGCTTTTGGTTCTGGGACTATTAAAATAGGTCAGGATAATTATGTTATTTTCAGCCATGAACGTGCAGCTGGTTCCACTTTAAATTTAAATATCACAGAAAATGGTAAAGCGTCATTAAATATTGTTTTAAATGTTCAAAAACTTACTATTAATGGAGTAGATTTTAAAGAAGGAACTTACGATAAAACGACAAATCCTGAATTCTTTAACGGAGAAGGAAAGATTGAAGTTAAAAAAGAAGTAACAGGAGGAGGGACTGAAAGCATTCCTGCATTTCCAGGAGCCGAAGGTTATGGAAAATATGTAACAGGAGGCCGTGGCGGAAAAGTAATTTATGTAACAAATCTAAACGATTCTGGAGCGGGCTCGCTTCGTGATGCGATTGGTCAGGCTGGTCCTAGAATTGTTGTTTTTAAAGTTTCGGGAAATATTGAATTAAAAAGCGAATTAAATATTACTGATAATATTACAATTGCAGGACAAACAGCTCCAGGAGGCGGTATAACTTTAAAAGATTATAATGTTAAAGTAAGAGGAAATAACATTATTCTGCGCTATTTGCGCTTTAGAATGGGAGATACTCATGATGTGGAGAACGATGCTTTAGGAGGACGTTTTCAAAAAAATATCATTGTAGATCACTGCTCTATGAGCTGGTCAACAGACGAATGTGTTTCTTTTTATCAAAATGAGAACTTTACGCTGCAATGGTGTATCATTTCTGAAAGCCTTAGGAATTCTGTTCACGCAAAAGGAGCCCACGGATATGGCGGTGTTTGGGGTGGTAGAAACGCTTCTTTCCATCATAATCTGTTAGCGCATCATGATAGTCGTAATCCAAGGTTGGGAGAATATGCAAATGATATTTTTGCAAAAACAGATTTGGTTGACATTCGTAACAACGTTATTTATAATTGGGGCGGAAACAGCTGTTATGGCGGAGATGCCATGAATGTGAATTTGGTAAATAATTATTGGAAACCAGGACCTGGGACTTCAAATTCGACTAAAGAACGTATCCTGTCAACAGGAAGAAGTTTGGACACTACTTCGCCTTTATACGGAATTTGGGGAAAATATTTTGTTGACGGAAATTATGTTGTTGGATCAGAAAGAGCCACTCAAGATAACTGGACATACGGAGTTTATAGCCAATTTCATGGCAGCCAGCTTCCTGTGAGCGATGCAGATAAAGCTTCAATCAAAATTAGCGCACCTCATGCTTTTGGAGAAATCACGACTCATAGCGCTACAAAAGCGTATGAATTGGTTCTAGAAAATGCAGGTGCCAATTTATACAGAGATACTGTAGATAAAAGAGCAGTAGAGGATACTCGTTCTGGTACGGCAAGTATTATGAATGGTGGAAATGGAAGTACAAACGGTTATATCGATACGCCTTCAGCAGCTGGAGGGTGGCCAGTATTACCTTCTGGAGAAGCTCCAACAGATACAGACGGTGACGGTATGCCTGATAAATGGGAAACAGAAAAAGGATTAAATCCTGCCAGTTCAGCAGATGGCAATTTAAAAACGATTGACGGTAAGTATACCAACGTTGAGGTTTACATCAACAGTCTTGTAAATCATATTACAGAGAACCAAAACGGGAGTTTAGATGTTTATGTAAACCCTCAGAATTTTGTTGAAAAATACAATGCTGCTGAAAACGGATCAAAATTCATAATGGCAAGCGGTACTTATACAGCTTCAGCTGATCTTGCTGTTAAAAACCATAAATATACATTTATTCCAGATGCCAATGCAAAACCTGTTTTCGCAGCATCTTTCGCTTCAGAAAACCCAGAAATTGTTTCAGGAAGCTTCAGTTTTGATGGTGTTGATTTTGATTTAACGAATGCTGGTGCAAGTTTGCTTCAATTGAAAAAAGGGGCAAGTGTGTCAAGTTTTGAAATTAAAAATTCGACTATAAAAGGAATTAAACAAAGTTTATTAGTGACGGAAGGAGTTTCAGAGAATGCGATTTCTAAAATTGTTATAGAAAATTGTATTATTGACGGAAGCGCGGCAACAGGAGGAAGTTTTATTCAGCCAGATTCGCATATTGTAAATTCGATTTCGGTTAAAAATTCGACTATTTTCAATTACGAAAAAGGAAATAATTTCTTGATTCTTCAAAACAAAAATGAAGCAACGCAAACAGTTAATATTACGTTTGAAAGCAATACGATTTACAATTCAGGTAATCAAACCGGAAACGGATTTGTGTTTGTAGACAATCAGTATAATAGTGCTTCTGTTTATTCTTTCAAAAATAACATTATGCAAGACGAGCGAGAAAATGCAAAATCGCTTTATTTGTTTAATTCTAATAATGTTGCTGGAGCAGGAAAAGTGGTTTTAGACAATAATCTTCTTGTTGGAGTTTCCTCTCAGATAGTGAAAGGAGCGGTTACTGTGGGAGAGTCAAATGTTAAGACGTTATTAGGTTTAGGCATGGTGGCACTAGTGTACCCAAATCCAGCGCAAGGCAATTTTAGCTTTTCTAAAAATTCTCCCTTGGCTAAGGCTTCGTTAGAAGGAAATGTTTTGGGAGATCCAAGATGGCTGAAAGCAGATGCTAAGTTTTCCAAAATAAGTTATATTAATTCTTTTGGCGGAAAAGCCATAATACTTGATCCTGCTGAATATATGGAAGGTGCGATTACGAACTTAAAAACGCCAAAACTTGAAGGTTATACTTTCTTCGGATGGTCAGCAACAGCAACAACGCCTGGATTATTAAAAACGATTCCAGCAACTGCTACAGGAAATCAAGTGTTTTATGCCTTTTGGGGAGAAGGAGGAAACAACAAACCAGATCCAAAACCCATTGTTAAATCGAGTGTTTCTTATTTAAACTCAATTGACGGAAAACCTATTTTAGGACTAGAACCAATTGAATATACAGAAGGAGCGGCAGCAATGTTACCAGTTCCAACGATAAAAGATTATACTTTTTACGGATGGTCTGTTTCACCAACAACTCCTAATACTATAAAAGAAATTGCCAGCACTACAACAGGAAATCAGACCTTTTATGCTTTTTGGGGAGTGGGAGGAAACAATAAACAAGATGAACCTCCAACTTTTTATAGCATTTCGTACTTGAACTTGCCTGCAGGAGCGGTTAATCCAAATAAAACAACTATGCAAACAGGGATTGCTTTTACATTAGAAGCAGCACAATGTTCAGGATATCGCTTTTTAGGTTGGTATGCAGATGCTGTATACGGAAAAGAAATAACAGGTTTTAGTACTACGCAGAAAGATAATTTTACGCTTTACGGACGCTGGAAAAAACTTGGAGAGTTTTTAGTTTTCCCAACAGTAGCTACAGGAAAAGTGAGCTTGAAATCAAGTGCAGAATTTGATCAATTGGTTATTTTCAGTATGAACGGACTTTTGGTTAAACAAGTTGATGTAATTGGCTATGAAACTGAGATGTCAGTTTCTGATTTGGCTTCCGGAAGTTATTTCATTAAAAGTCTTAAGACTGGACAGACTGCTAGAATTATTGTTAAGTAAGGTTAAGAATTCGGGATGGAGCTTTAATGCCTATCCCGAATAATCTAAAACTGATTTTTTAAAATAAATTATCATAGATATGAATAATAGTATAAAAGTATTAGTATTGATTTTCATTGCATTACTATCATCTTGTTCAAGTGATGATGAAAGCCATCAAAGTAATACAAATAAAGGATTCTTAAAAATTGGTAGCCAAACGGTGGAATTATCGCAAGGTTATCTGGAAAATTATGGCATTCGCGGAAATGCATATAACATTGATTTTTCGCTACGATCTAAATCTATTTCTGCAACTGAGGATGGAGCAGTAGTTTACTTCGAATTGTTTTCTTCTCTTCAAAATAATTTAGCGAAAGGAGATTATAGTTATGGAGGTTTTTCTGAAGCTACAGCTTATACTTTTACAAAATGGGGACAATCTTTATTAGGTACAAATATCAATACGGCAAAAGGAGCTTTATCGGTTACAAATGGAATTAGTATTCAACCTACTGCCGGAACTTTTAAGGTTTTAGAGAATGGAGAAAAATACAAAGTGAGTTTTACAGGAAAAGGTACAGCAAGCGTTTATAAAGACGGTGTAATCATTTCAACCCAGAATGATGTTGCTTTTAGCATGAATTATGAGGGTGATGTGAAGAAATCAGTAGGAAACACATTTACTTCTACGGCTAAAAATGCCAATTCAAATTTAATTGTTAAAGATCATTCGGTTATTTTTAATTGACTGCATAAACATTTTATATAAGTTAATATCGGAAAGTCGGAAAAAATCAGACCTTATTGACTTATATAAGTATAAATTATTTTCTGAGACAGATATCTGTGTAATAAAGGGTTTTGAAGACTATAATATAATGTTATAGTGAATCGGGAAGTAGAATACACAAAGAAAAATGCATAGGAAAATAGCAAAAAAGAGTCAAAGTGTTTATTAATAGTGCTTTGGCTCTTTTTGTTAGGTAGTTGTTTGAGATGTTTAGTATAAATGGTCAATTCTGTTCAAGAATTCAATTTTGATATTAAGGCTTTTATAATGGAATTAAAACTCACCTAGTTTGATACAATATGTCTTTTTGGACTACCATTTTTCGATTTAAACTATTTTGAAGGAAAAGATTTCAATGTTTAAAAAAAAGTCGGTCTGTAAACCATCCGTTATCAGTGCGTTAAGAAAAAAGGCGAAAAAAGATCAAAAAAACCCGGTAAAAAAGCTTGGAAAAGCGGAAAAAGGTTCTACTTTTGCACCCGCAACAGCGAAGGCGTTCATCGAAATACCGGCAGGAAGGAAGGATCTGAAGAAAAGAAATTTTCAGAAAAAAAAGATTCGGAAAAGCT
>NZ_JCAMPD010000014.1:0-125859 GCF_059511845.1 Flavobacterium sp. PLA-DH12 | reverse complement strand
AGTTTCCCAATCGGAAACACGACAGTAACTTGGACGGCAAAAGATGCGGCAGGAAATACGCAGACCTGCACTCAGATAGTGACGGTTAATGACACCCAAAAACCTTCAATCACATGCCCAACGACAGTTTCAGTTTCTGCAGATGCGGATTCATGCGCTGCTACTGGAGTTGCTTTAGGGACTCCAACGGTATCGGACAACTGCACGGGAGCTGTAACGGTGACGAATGATGCTCCTCCAAGTTTCCCAATCGGAAACACGACAGTAACTTGGACGGCAAAAGATGCGGCAGGAAATACGCAGAGCTGCACACAAATTGTTAAAGTAATTGGTGCCATTGTTGCAAAAGATGATAGTATTTCTTCGTCAAATGGCGTAACTGGAGGAGTCGTTATTATTAATGTTTTTGATAATGATGTTTTAAATTGTAATAAAGTAAATATAGGAGATGTTGATGTTGCGGTAAATGGTACTGTACCGTCAGAGTTAATTTTCAATACTGTAAATGGTGCTGTTTCAGTAAAACCGAATACACCAACAGGTATTTATACATTTGATTATTCGATTTGTGAAATTGCTAATAGTGGAAATTGCAATACAGCTACAGTTAAAGTTGAAATTGTAAATGATTTAATCGCCGTTAAAGATGATTTCGGAACAAAATCTTCAGGATCAACGTCAGCAATTGTCGGAAATGTAAAATCAAACGATACTTTGGACGGAGCATTTGTTACGTCTGGCAATACAGTTGTAACTGTTGGTAGCAACGGGCCATTAAGCGTTGATGCAAATGGAGATGTGACTCTAGCGGCAAACACGCCAAGTGGAACCTACAGCACTACATACGAAATCTGCGAGAAAGATGCGAATCCATCAAACTGCAAGACAGCAGTTGCGGAAGTTAAAGTTGCAAATACAATAGACGCAGTACTAGATACTATTACTCCAATTAATGGAAACATTGGTGGAACAACAGTATCTCTAATAGAAAACGATACACTAAACGGTGATAAAGTAGTAATTGGAAGTAATTCAGGAGAAGTGACCATAAATATTGTTGGCACTTTACCATCTGGATTAACATTAAATACAAATGGAACTATTACAGTAGCTCCAGAAACTCCAAAAGGAAATTATAAGGTAGAATATACAATATGTGAAGTAGGTGCAGTTCCTGCAAACTGCGACTCGGTAACTATAACCGTACCGGTTACTGCAGGAAACCTTGTGGCAAACGAAGATGTTATCCCTTCAGTTTTAGGATCGAATGTTCCTCAGACATTGGGCAAAAACGTTTTTGACAATGACACAAAAAATTCGCAGCCGTTAAATCCTTCAGATGTTACGCTTAAAACTACAGCGGCAGATCCAAAAGGGTATCTGACTGTGGATGTAGACGGAAATATTGTTTTAGGCGCTAATCCGCCAGCGGGAGATTACGAGCTGACTTATGAAATCTGCGAGAAATTAAATCTGGACAACTGCAGTTCAAATACTGTGAAGGTAACAGTAGGAACTCCAGTAATCGATGCAGTTGAAGATGTGATAGCTTCAATAAATGGAAATATCGGAGGAACGACCATCTCATTAACAGCAAACGATAAATTAAACGGAAGCCCAATCGTAGTTGGAACAGGAGCGGGAGAAGTTAAGTTTGAAATCGTTGGAACGCTTCCAGTGGGACTTACATTAAATTCAGATTATACAATTACAGTTGCGCCAAACACGCCAAAAGGAAATTATAATGTAGAATATAAAATCTGCGAAAACACGAATCCAACAAACTGCGACTCCGTAACTATAACCGTACCGGTTACTGCAGGAAACCTTGTGGCAAACGAAGATGTTATTCCTTCAGTTTTAGGATCGAATGTTCCTCAGACATTGGGCAAAAACGTTTTTGAGAATGACACAAAAAATTCGCAGCCGTTAAATCCTTCAGATGTTACGCTTAAAACTACAGCGGCAGATCCAAAAGGATATATGACTGTGGATGTAGATGGAAATATTGTTTTAGGAGCTAATCCGCCAGCGGGAGATTACGAGCTGACTTATGAAATCTGCGAGAAATTAAATCTGGACAACTGCAGTTCAAATACTGTGAAGGTAACGGTAGGAACTCCAGTAATCGATGCAGTTGAAGATACGGTAAGTCCAATAAATGGAAATATCGGAGGAACAACAATTGCACTAACAGCAAACGATAAATTAAACGGAAGCCCAATCGTAGTTGGAACAGGAGCTGGGGAAGTTAAGTTTGAAATCGTTGGAACGCTTCCGGCAGGACTTACGTTAAATTCAGATCATACGATTACTGTTGCGCCAAACACGCCAAAAGGAAATTATAATGTAGAATATAAAATCTGCGAAAACACGAATCCTACAAACTGTGACTCGGTAACTATAACCGTACCGGTTACTGCAGGAAACCTTGTGGCAAACGAAGATCTTATCCCTTCAGTTTTAGGATCGAATGCTCCTCAGACATTGGGCAAAAACGTTTTTGAGAATGACACAAAAAATTCGCAGCCGTTAAATCCTTCAGATGTTACGCTAAAAACTACAGCTGCAGATCCAAAAGGATATCTGACTGTGGATGCAGATGGAAACATTGTTTTAGGCGCTAATCCTCCAGCGGGAGATTACGAGCTGACTTATGAAATCTGCGAGAAATTAAATCTGGACAACTGTAGTTCAAATACTGTGAAGGTAACGGTAGGAACTCCAGTAATCGATGCAGTTGAAGATGTGATAGCTTCAATAAATGGAAATATCGGAGGAACGACCATCTCATTAACAGCAAACGATAAATTAAACGGAAGCCCAATCGTAGTTGGAATAGGAGCAGGAGAAGTTAAGTTTGAAATCGTTGGAACGCTTCCAGCAGGACTTACGTTAAATTCAGATCATACGATTACTGTTGCGCCAAATACGCCAGCAGCAGATTATAATGTAGAATATAAAATCTGCGAAAACACGAATCCAACAAATTGTGATTCGGTAATTACAGTGGTAAAAGTTACAGGAGGAAATCTTGTGGCAAACGAAGATCTTGTGCCATCTGCAGTTGGAGTAAATGTCTCACAAACAGTAATCAACCTTTTTGATAATGATACTAAAGATGGAAATAAATTAGTGCCATCAGATGTTGATCTGAAAGTAACTCAAGCAGATCCAAAAGGATATTTAACTGTAGATACAGACGGAAATGTTGTACTAGCACCTAATGCACCTGCGGGAGAATATGAATTGACATATACAATCTGCGAAAAATTAAATCCAAATAATTGTGATTCAAATGTTGTAAAAGTTAGTGTAACTGAACCAAAAATGAATGTAACAGCAAACAGTTATTGTTCAAACAATGTTCCTTATGTTAATTATGCAGTTGCACCAGAAAATTTCACAGCACATAATTTATTAACTGTTAGATGGATTGATAGCAACAATAATGTTGTTGCAACTCAGACCAATCTGCCATTAAGTGGAAATATTTTATGGCCAGGAGCAGAGATTGACAGTAACCAAAATGGAATAGATTGGCCAGGATGGGTTTTAAATAACGGAATATGGGCAGAAGGAGCAGACGGATTTGAAGATACTAGAAATGGAGTAAAAATCGAATTTTCATTAAATCCAACCGTTACAGTTTCGGTTGCTTATCCGCCGGCTACGCCAGATTGTAATGCACGTCCAACATTTAGTATAAAAGCAAATAATGACGAGGCAGGACCAGTAAATGTAAAGAAAGGAGTAAATGCTAACATTAATATTTTTGAAAATGACTTATTAAATGGAGCAAAATTGAAGGCTTCAGATGTTATTTTATCAGTTCCGGTTGTACATCCAAATATTACGTTGAATGCAGACGGTTCAGTAAATATTGCGACAAATACGCCAGATGGGGTTTACGAACTAACGTATCAGATTTGTGAAGCTGCAAATACATCAAATTGCAGTCAGGCAGTAATTAAGATTACAGTTGATAATGTTGTAGACCCAGCTCCGCCAACAGAAAATAAAATTACTTTAAACAATGATAATGATGTTAGTGCTGACGGAATTAATGGCTCATTAGAATTTGTAAATGTTTTAGATAATGATTTGATAAACGGACAGCCAATAAATCCTGCGGATGTTATAATTAAGCCGTTAACAGATAGTCCATATTTTGAGTGGAATGCTGACGGAACGGTAAGTGTTAAGCCAAACACACCAGGAGGTAATTATCCTTTGACTTATCAGGTTTGCGAAAAAGCTAATGATACAAATTGTTCTACAGCAATGTTAAATGTTTTTGTTGAAGTTCCAGCTATTTCGGTTATCAAAACAGCAGTTTTCAATGACGAAAATAAGAGCGGTTTTGCAAATGCAGGAGAAACCATTACGTACAAATTTACAGTAACCAATACAGGAAATGTGCCACTTGTTGGAATCACATTAAGCGATCCGCTTCCTGGAGTAATGGTTTCAGGACAGTCACTTAATTTGGGCGTAAACGAATCTAATGATACCAATTTCACGGCGGTTTACAAAATCACTCAAGAAGATATTAATCGAGGAAGTGTGAGCAACCAGGCAACTGTAAAAGGAAGCAGTGTAAGAGGAGTTGTTGTCGAAGATCAGTCAGATGATTCAAGCAATAGTGGAGATAGTCCAACAGTTTTAGACTTAAACGGATGTTCGATTAAAGTAATGAACGCTTTCTCTCCAAATGGAGACAGTAAGAATGCAAGATTCTACATTAGAGGAATTGAATGTTATCCAGACAATACGGTTGAAATTTATAACCGTTGGGGAGTTCTGGTTTTCAGTATAGATCAGTACAACAATAACGATCGAGTTTTTGAAGGATATTCTAACGGACGTTCTACAATCAAACAAACAGATGGTCTTCCGGTTGGAACGTATTTCTATGTCTTAAAATACAAAGACAGTGCTCAGAAGTCTCACCAAGAATCTGGTTACTTATACCTTAATAAATAAAATGGAATACGGCTTAGTTAACCCTAAGCCGTTCTAAAGCTTAATAAATGAAAAAATTAATTTTAGTTTTTATGTTTTTTTCGATTGTGTCTAATGCGCAGCAAGATGCACAGTACACGCAATATATGTACAACACAATCGAAGTCAATCCAGCGTATGCAGGTTCAAGAGGAGCATTAAGCGTTTTTGGTTTATATCGTACACAATGGGTTGGATTAGATGGAGCACCCGAAACAAGCACGTTCTCGGTTAACACACCTTTAAGAAATAGTGATTTAGGACTTGGAGTTTCTTTGGTGAATGATAAAATTGGACCAACTGTAGAAAATACATTATCGGCAGATTTGTCTTATACTATTCCGACTTCAGAATCATGGAATTTATCTTTTGGTATAAAAGGTACTGCCAATCTTTTTAATATCGACATTAATAAGTTGAGTTATGAAGATCAGGATGATCCACAGTTTCAGAATCTTAAAAATAAATTCTCCCCAAATATTGGAGCAGGAATTTACTATCATTCAGACAGAGCTTACATCGGATTATCTGTTCCTAATTTTATAGAAACAAATCGTTATGATGCAGACGATGTGGCTATTTTCAAAGATAAAATCAATTATTATTTAATAGCAGGTTATGTATTTAATCTGGATCGTTTAGAATACATAAAATTCAAACCAGCATTAATGGCTAAAATGGTCGAAGGAGCACCGTTGCAAGTTGATGTCTCAGGAAATTTTATGTTTAATGACAAATTTGTTTTAGGGCTTGCTTATCGTTGGAGCGCATCTGTTAGTGCAATGGCAGGATTTCAAGTGACAAAAGGAATGTACATCGGTTATGGCTATGATCATGAAACTACACAATTAAGAAAATACAATTCTGGATCTCATGAGATTTTCTTAAGATTCGAATTCTTTAATAATTATAATAAAATGATATCCCCAAGATTCTTTTAATACAACCTATGAAAGCTATAAAATTAATTTTGATCTTTTTACTGTCTAGTTTTATTTCAAATGTGAATGCGCAAAACCCATTCACAACCATGAACATAAAATATGCAGATAAAAAATACGAAGAGTACGCTTACGCAGATGCAATAAAAGTTTATGAGACTTTGGTAAATGATCAGACTACCGACCAAGGAATAATTCAACGTTTAGCAAATTCATATTATTTTAATGGAGAATTAAAAAGCGCATTAAAATGGTACGAGCAATTATTTGTAATAAACGAAAATCAAGAAGCTGAGTATTTATATAGATATGCGCAATCTTTAAAATCAGTAGGCGATTATCGCAAGTCTGATGAGATTTTACAGAAATTCAATCAAAAGGCAACGGCAGAAAAAAGAGCAGATTTAATCAGGAATGAGAAAAATTATTTAGAAGAAATAAAAGAAAACTCAGGCCGATTTCAAATAGGTGACGCTGGAGTTAACTCAAGATATTCAGATTACGGAAGCGTTGTGTACAACAACAAAATTGTTTTTACTTCTGCCCGAGATACAGGCGGAGTTGTTAAGGCCAATTTTCAATGGACAAACAGATCGTTTTCTAGACTTTACGCAGCCGATTTAATGCCGGATGGAAGTGTTGGAAAACCTGAGCTTTTAGTAAAAAGAAAAAAAGACAATTTTAATGAGTCAAGTCCGATTTTTACTAAGGACGGGCGCACTATGTATTTTACCCGAAATAATTTTACTGATGGTAAAAGAAGAAGTAACGACAAAAATGTAACACTTCTTAAATTATACAAAGCTGAGCTTATCGATAACACATGGCAAAATGTAAAAGAACTTCCGTTCAATAGCGACCAATATAGTACGGCGCATCCAGCTCTAAGTGTCGACGAAAAAACATTGTACTTTGCATCAGATATGCCAGGAACGTTAGGTCTGTCAGATATTTTTAAAGTTGCAATTAATGAAGACGGAACTTTTGGAGCACCAGAAAATTTAGGTCCAGCAATTAATACCGAAGGAAGAGAAACTTTTCCGTTCATTTCTGGAGATAACGAATTGTATTTTGCAACTGATGGCCGTCCAGGTTTAGGCGGATTAGATATTTTTGCTTCGAGAATAAAAACGAACGGAATTTTTGATGAAGTTTTAAATGTTGGAGAACCAGTAAATAGTAAGCAAGACGATTTTGCTTTTAGTATTGACAGCAAAACTAGAAGCGGTTACTTTTCTTCAAACAGAGAAAGCGGACTTGGTTTGGATGATATTTACAGATTTACAGAAACAAGAAGATTAATCTGCGAGCAAAACTTATCGGGAACAGTTACCGATGCAGAAACAAATGAGATTTTGGCGAACACATCTTTGACTTTGTTTAATGAAAAATTTGATCCAGTTGGAACAATCACTACAGACGAAAAAGGAAACTACATTTTTCCTGATTTAAGATGTGGAAAAAAATACACGATTAGAACTGCTAAAAACGATTACAATGCCAAAGAAGTTGCAGTAACAATCCTTAAAGAAAAAGGAGAAACGACTCAAATGATTGCATTAAACAAAGTTTTTAAACCTCTTGTTGCAAAAACTGTAGCCATTAAAAAAACGACAATCAGTCCAGTAAAAGTGGGTTCGATAAGAGTGGGAGTAGATATAGCAAAACTATTAAATCTGCCAATGAATTTCTTTGATTTAGGTAAAGCAACAATCAAGAAAACATCTGAACCGCAATTGATGAAAGTAGTCAATCTTTTAAATGAATATCCAACAATGAAACTTGATATTCGTTCGCATACCGATAGCCGTTCTTCTTCAGAAAGCAATCAGATTCTTTCAGAAAAAAGAGCACAATCAACCAAAAACTGGTTAGTTCAAAAAGGAATTAGCGAAGATCGATTAAGCGCCAAAGGTTATGGAGAAACGCAATTAGTCAATAAATGTGCAGACGGAGTAAAATGTACAGAAAAAGAACACATGAAAAATAGACGAAGCGAGTTTATTATTGTATCAATGTAAAACATCTTCTTTATGAATTATAAAACCCCTTTTCTAAATTTTAGAAAAGGGGTTTTTGTTTAGAAATAATCCCTATGGGATAATGGTTTGGGGTGTGATAATTTTTTTTCTACCAATCAGTCACTCCTATCGGAGTGGTTTTTTACCCATTGTATATAATTCGAAACCCACTCCGCTAGGAGTGATTGGTCGGTAGTCCCAGCGAGACGAAATATTTATAGAAAAGATATTATATCCCATCCAAAAGCCCTAGCGGGGTGATATGTCGCTCCTCTGGAGCTTTTTTCTTTTGCCGTAATTTTTCGGCTATAAATATTATGCTCTGCTGGAGCATTTTAGAGATTAAAAAAATGAAAAAACCCCGCTGGGGGTTTCTCGTTGGTAAACGTTAAAAAATCTAAATTTCTTCAAAAAACAATTCTAAACAAATTCATTCTTTACACTATAAATTTGAAAATCTTAATTTTCATGTATTATGTTTAAAATGAATTGGTTATGATTTTAAAAAATCGATTTCGCTGCAAATTGTGTTGGTTTTTATTATAACTTTATAAAATCAAAAATTTTTCATTATGACTGTAGATCAAATACTTAAAGCAAAAGGAAGAAATGTTTATTCGATTTTCTCCAATTTAACGGTTTATGATGCGTTAAAAGTGATGGGAGAAAAAAACATTGGGGCAATTTTAGTTATGGATGATAATATTTTAAAAGGAATATTATCAGAGAGAGATTATGCTAGGAAAATTGTACTGAAAGATAAATCTTCTAAAGAAACTTTTGTTCATGAGATTATGGAAAGTCATGTTTTTACAGTAAAACTTTCAGATAATCTTGAAGATTGTATGGAACTTATGAGCGAAAAAAGAATAAGACACCTGCCTGTTTTAGAAGATGGAACAGTGGTTGGAGTAATTTCAATCAGCGATGTAGTGAAGGCAATTATAGAAATTCAGAAAGACACAATCAACCATTTGAATTCTTATATTTCTCAATAAAGCATACCTAAAAACGATAAAAATTCAAACGAGTCCAATTTCTATTGGACTTTTTCTATTTATTCGAATAAATTTTAGGAAAAGAAAACGCTAAAAAGACGCCATTTTAAAACAAGACTTATATCTTTGTAAGCTAGAATAAAAGCTAAAAACAATGAACAAAGAGAGTAAAAGAAGAGAAGCGTTACTGTATCACGCAGAACCAACTCCAGGAAAAATTCAGGTAGTTCCAACAAAAAAATATGCAACCCAGAGAGATTTATCATTGGCCTATTCGCCGGGAGTTGCAGAACCATGTTTAGAAATCGCAGCAAACAAAGAAGACGTTTATAAATATACAGCAAAAGGAAATTTAGTAGCCGTAATTTCAAACGGTACAGCTGTTTTAGGACTTGGAAATATTGGTCCAGAAGCAGGAAAACCTGTAATGGAAGGAAAAGGTTTATTGTTTAAAATTTTCTCAGACATTGATGTTTTTGATATCGAAATTGATACCGAAAATGTTGAAGAATTTATTCAGACTGTAAAAAATATTGCTCCAACTTTTGGAGGTATTAATCTTGAAGATATCAAAGCTCCAGAATCTTTTGAAATCGAAAGAAGATTGATCGAAGAATTGGATATTCCAGTAATGCACGATGACCAGCACGGAACAGCAATTATCTCTTCTGCAGCTTTAATCAATGCGCTTGAATTGGCAGGAAAAAAAGCAGAAGACGTAAAAGTAGTAGTTTCTGGAGCAGGATCTGCAGCAATTGCTTGTACAGATTTATACGTTTTACTTGGAGTAAAAGTTGAAAACGTTTTAATGTACAACAGTAAAGGGCTTTTAACTAAAGACAATCCTGCACTTTCAGATTTACAATTAAAATATGCAGTTAACGGACCTCAGATTCCTTTGGCTGAAGCTGTAAAAGGTGCAGATGTTTTCATCGGATTATCTTCTGGAGATATTCTTTCGCCAGAAATGTTGTTGACAATGTCTAACAATCCGATCGTTTTTGCAATGGCAAATCCAAACCCAGAAATCGATTATAATTTGGCTGTAGAAACTCGTAAAGATGTTATTATGGCTACGGGACGTTCAGATTTTCCTAATCAGGTAAATAACGTATTAGGTTTCCCTTATATTTTTAGAGGAGCACTAGATGTAAGAGCGACAAAAATCAACGAAGAAATGAAAATGGCGGCTGTAAAAGCTTTAGCTATTTTGGCAAAAGAACCAGTTCCAGAGCAAGTAAACGTAGCTTACGGTGCAATGAAACTTGGATTTGGACAAGAATATATCATTCCTAAACCTTTCGACCCTAGATTGATTACTGTTGTAGCTCCAGCGGTTGCAAAAGCAGCAATGGAATCTGGAGTAGCAAAAAATCCTATTACAGACTGGGCAGCTTATGAAGATCACCTTCGTGAGCGTATGGGTAATGATAACAAAATGGTGCGTTTGATTACTAACCGTGCAAAATTAGATCCGAAGAAAATTGTTTTTGCTGAAGCAGATCAATTAAACGTTCTAAAAGCAGCTCAAATTGTTTATGAAGACGGAATTGGATTCCCAGTTTTATTAGGAAACAAAGAAGTGATTTTAGAATTAAAAGCAGAACTTGGTTTTGATGCTGATCTTGAAATCATTGACCCTAAAACAGATGAAGAAACTGAAAGACGTAACAGATTTGCTAAATCATTTTGGGAAGCAAGAGGAAGAAGAGGGGTTTCTAAACTAGATGCAGAAAAATTCATGCGCGAAAGAAACTATTTTGCTGCAATGATGGTTAATGAAGGAGAAGCTGATGCAGTGGTTACAGGACATTCTAGAAGTTATCCTTCTGTTGTAAAACCAATGATGCAGTTAATTCCAAAAGCGCAAAATGCTTCGCTTATTGCAACCGCAAACATGATGCTTACATCTCGTGGTCCAATGTTTTTATCAGATACTGCAATAAACATTAATCCGTCTGCTCAAGATTTGATTAATATTGCGATTATGACTTCTAAAACAGCAAAAATGTTCGGAATTGAGCCTGTTATTGCAATGGTTTCATTCTCAAACTTTGGTTCTTCAACTAGCGAAAGCGCTTCAAAGGTTAGAGAAGCTGTAGCTTATCTGCATAAAAATCACCCAGAATTAATTGTTGATGGAGAAATTCAAGCAGATTTTGCTTTAAATCCAGAAATGCTTCAAGAAAAATTCCCTTTCTCTAAATTAGCAGGAAAGAAAGTAAATACCTTGATATTCCCTAATTTGGAATCGGCAAATATCACTTATAAATTATTAAAAGAATTGTATAAAGTGAATTCTATTGGACCAATTATGATGGGTATGGGCAAACCAGTTCACATTTTCCAATTAGGTGCAAGCGTAGAAGAGATGGTAAACATGGCAGCTATCGCTGTTATTGATGCACAAGAAAAAGAAAGTAAAAAGAATAAAATAACACAATAAATCTTCTAAGAGGGATTCAACATATTTGTCGTAGTTTTATGGCATTTTTGTTATATTTGATACTAAGAATTATATTTATGATAGCACATTTGCAAGGTAGATTAGTAGAAAAGAATCCTACAGAGGTTGTAATTGATTGTGGCGGAGTAGGTTATCAGGTAAACATATCGTTGCATACCTTCTCTTTAATTCCAAATTCTGAAAATATAAAATTGTATACGCATCTTCAAATTAAAGAAGATGCGCATACTTTATATGGTTTTGCCGAAAAATCGGAAAGAGAAATTTTTAGAATGCTGCTTTCTGTTTCAGGAATTGGAGCAGGAATTGCAAGAACAATGCTTTCGTCAATTGAACCAAAGCAAATTATAAACGCCATCGCATCTGGAGATGTAGGCGTAATCCAGTCTATAAAAGGGATTGGAAACAAAACGGCACAAAGAGTTATACTTGATTTAAAGGAAAAAGTTGTTAAATTATACGATATAGACGAAGTTTTTGCTGTTCAAAACAATAGAAATCGAGATGAAGCGTTATCTGCTCTAGAAGTTCTTGGCTTTGTGCGAAAAGCTTCTGAAAAAGTGGTAGAAAAGATTGTGAAAGAAGATCCTGAAGCTACCGCAGAAACAATTATCAAAAAGGCTTTAAAAAGTTTATAAATTTCATTTTATATAAAAGAATTCTATGCGTAAAATTTGTATTTTGTTGCTGGTATTACTCTGCGGTAATGTTTTGCGTGCACAGGTTACACCGGTAGCTCAAGATACAACAAAAACTCAATTTTCAGTAGGTAAGATAGATATCGAAGATCCGCCAAGTGTACTTTCGGCATATAGATACGATCCTATTACAGACCGTTATATTTACACCACTTCAGTAGATGGTTTTTCTATTAATTACCCTTTAATTTTAACTCCAAAAGAATACGAAGATTTAGTTCTAAAAGAATCGAGGCGAAATTATTTTAGAAAAAAATCGGATGCTATTGACGGTAAAAAAGCTGGAGCCGAAGCAGCAAAAAAAGATTTATTACCAAGATATTATATCAACTCGAGTTTATTCGAAAGCATCTTTGGAAGTAATACCATAGATGTAAAGCCCACAGGTTCAGTAGAAATGGACTTGGGTATGCGTTACACAAAACAAGATAATCCTTCATTTTCGCCAAGAAACAGATCTTCCCTAACTTTTGATTTTGACCAAAGAATCAGTATGAGTTTAATGGGGAAAATTGGAACCCGTCTTGAAGTAAATGCCAACTACGACACTCAATCAACATTTGCTTTTCAAAACTTATTTAAACTAGCTTATACACCTTCAGAAGATGATATTGTTCAGAAAGTTGAGGTGGGTAATGTGAGCATGCCTCTTAATAGTACGCTTATTCGAGGTGCTCAAAGTTTATTTGGGGTCAAAGCGCAACTGCAATTTGGTAAAACAACTGTTACAGGAGTTTTCTCAGAACAAAAGTCTCAAACCAAAAGTATAGTCGCAGAAGGTGGAGGAACTGTACAAAACTTTGATTTATTCGCATTAGATTACGATAATGACCGACATTTCTTCTTGTCACAATACTTTAGAAACAAGTATGATACTTCATTAAAAAACTATCCATTAATAGACAGCCGTGTTCAAGTTACAAGGATTGAAGTTTGGGTAACCAATAAGCAGAATAGAATAACGACAGGAAATAATAACTTAAGAAATATTATTGCGCTTCAGGATTTAGGAGAAGGTCAGGTTTCTGGGGTTCCGGACAACCAAGTGGTTGTAATTACAGATCCAACGGGTTTCTTTAATAATCCTGTTGACTCCCCTACAGATAACACGAACAATAAATATGATCCTGCAGCAATTGGAAAACCTGGAAGTTATTTAAATTCTAATATTAGGGAAATTGTAACAGCAAAATCAGGATTTAATAATGCCAACGTAAATGAAGGTACAGATTACTCTGTTCTAGAAAATGCTAGAAAATTAACAACACAAGAATATACTTTTAATGCACAGTTAGGTTATATCTCATTGCAACAGCGTTTGGCCAATGACGAAATTTTGGCAGTTGCGTTTGAATATACTGTTGGAGGAAAAGTGTACCAAGTTGGGGAATTTGGAAGTGATGGTGTAGATGCAACTGTGGTTACAGGAAACAACAATGCCAATCAGGCAATTGTTACGCAGAGTTTGGTATTGAAAATGCTGAAAAGCAGTTTGACAAACGTACAGAATCCAGTTTGGAACTTGATGATGAAAAACGTGTATCAAATTCCGCAGGCATACCAAATCAAACAAGAAGATTTTAGGCTGAATATTCTTTATACAGATCCTTCACCAATAAATTATATAACACCAGTTCAAGGAACTCTTTTTCCTGACGATGATCCTGTAAATCCTAATCCAAGTAATTATTACATTACAAAGACACCATTGCTAAATGTTTTTAACTTAGATCAGTTAAATTACAATAATGACCCACAAAAAGGCGGAGATGGTTTCTTTGATTATGTTCCAGGTGTTACCGTAGATGTGCAGAATGCACGAATTATTTTCACCACAAAAGAACCTTTTGGAGAACTTTTATTTAAGAAACTTCAAATTACTGGTTCAGCAGAGAATTATAACGATCCAACTACATATAACCCGAACCAGAAGAAATACGTTTTTAGGAACATGTATAAGAATACTCAGGCGGGGGCTTTGCAGGATAGTGATAAAAACAAATTCTTATTAAGAGGAAAATACAAATCTTCGGGCAGTAACGGTATTCCTATTGGTGCTTTCAACGTGCCGCAGGGATCTGTAGTGGTAACAGCTGCCGGAAGAGTTTTAGTAGAAGGTATTGATTATAGTGTAGATTATCAATTAGGAAGAGTGCAGATATTAGATCCATCACTTCAGGCTTCTAATACCCCGATTGAAGTTTCGTTAGAAAACAATTCAATCTTTGGACAGCAAACCAGAAGATTTATGGGATTCAATATTGAACATAAAATTTCTGAAAAATTTGTTGTTGGAGGAACGTTTTTAAAAATGACAGAACGTCCTTTTACGCAAAAATCAAGTTATGGGCAAGAATCTGTAAATAATACTATTTTTGGTTTCAACGGAAATTATGCAACAGAAGTTCCATTTTTAACAAGATTGGCTAATAAACTGCCAAATATAGATACAGATGTTCCTTCTAATCTTTCGATTCGCGGAGAAGTAGCATTTTTGAAACCCGATGCTCCAAAAGCAAGTGATTTTGAAGGTGAAGCAACTATTTATATCGATGATTTTGAAGGTACTCAGACTACAATTGATATGAGGTCTGCGTATGCTTGGAGTTTGGCTTCAACACCATTTATTACTTCAGCGACAGATAATACTTTCAATGCCAGCTCAAATACTTTAGAGTATGGTTATAAACGTGCTAAGCTGTCTTGGTATACTATTGATCCGATTTTCTATACTTCAAAACCTTCAGGAGTTTCAAATGATGATTTGTCTTTAAACTCAACAAGAAGAATTTACAGTAAAGAACTTTATCCAAATACAGATATTGCACAGGGACAAATTCAGGTAGTTAATACGCTCGATTTAACGTATTATCCTTCTGACAGAGGACCATATAATAATAACCCAAATTTTGCTTCAAGCAATCCGGCTGGCAATTTTGGAGGAATTATGCGTTCGCTTAACTCTACTAACTTTGAGCAAGGAAATGTCGAGTACATTCAGTTTTGGGTATTGGATCCTTATGTTGGTACAGGACAAGCTCAGTCAACTAATAACGGAAAAATCTATTTCAATTTAGGTGAGGTTTCTGAAGACGTTCTAAAAGACGGAAGAAAACAGTATGAGAATGGTTTGGGGCCAGATCAGATTATGGTGAACCCGCAACCTATTTGGGGAGACGTTCCAGCATCTCAATCATTGATTTACGCATTTGATACTAATCCAGACAATCGTAAAAATCAGGATGTTGGTTTAGATGGTCTGCCAGATGTAAAAGAAGGATCAATTTACACCAATTATGCAGGAGAACCAGATCCCGCTGCCGATAACTATAAATACTTCTTAAATGAAGAAGGAGGCGTTTTACAGCGTTATAAAAGATACAACGGAACAGAAGGGAATTCTGCTGTAAGCGTTGATGATCCAAACCGTGGTTCTACAACTCTTCCAGATGTTGAAGATATCAATCGTGATAATACCATGAGTACAATCAATGCTTATTATGAGTATAGTATTGATGTAAAGCCAGGCATGCAGGTTGGTGAAAATTATATCACAGATATTAGAGAGGTTCAAAACGTAGAACTTCCAAATGGAGGTTCAACCAATGCAAGATGGATTCAATTTAAAATTCCTGTTTCAAAACCTCAAAATACTATTGGGAATATTACCGACTTTAGATCGATTCGTTTCATGCGTATGTTCATGACTGGATTTAATGATCAAATGACAGTTCGTTTTGGAGCTTTAGATTTAGTTCGTGGAGAGTGGAGAAAGTATACAGGAACACTAGATGCAAATGATACAAATCCTGATGATGACGGAACCCAGTTTGATGTTGCGGCAGTAAACATTCAAGAAAACGGTACCAAATGTCCAGTTAACTATGTTATTCCACCAGGAGTTCAAAGAGAGCAATTGTATAATAATAATACGATTATCAATCAAAATGAACAGTCTTTAGCAGTTCGAATTGCAGGTACAGGATTAGAATATCAAGATTCTAGAGCAGTTTTCAAAAATGTAAGCGTTGACATGCGTCAGTACAAAAAATTGAAAATGTTCCTTCATGCTGAATCGCTTCCAAATGAAAATCAGCTTTTAGACGATGAGATGATCGGATTTATCCGTTTTGGTAACGATTTTACACAGAACTTTTACCAAGTTGAAATTCCATTAAAAGTAACGAGAACGGGCGGATCTTGTACTATTAGTCCAGATCAAGTTTGGCTTGAAGAGAATAATATTGATTTGGTTCTATCTCTATTGACAAGAATGAAGATTTTGGGAATGAATATAGATATTAATTCGCCAAAGAGAGATATAAATGGTATTTATTATCCAGACCGAGATCCAGATGTACAGGGTGGTGACCAAGACGCTAAGTTAACTTTGGGGATTAAAGGAAATCCTAATTTTGGATTGGTTCGAAATTTAATGGTCGGAGTAAAAAGTGCAGCAAACCATAAAGATATTATGGGAGAAGTTTGGTTTAACGAACTTCGTATGTCTGATTTAGAAAACAAAGGAGGTATGGCTGCATTACTGAATGTAGATACCAATATGGCCGATTTGATGACATTGTCTGCTTCTGGTAAAAAGAGTACAATTGGTTTTGGTTCTCTTGAGCAGGGAGCAAACGAAAGAGATCGTGAAGATATTCAGCAGTACAACATTGTAACCAATATAAATTTAGGAAAACTGTTGCCTCCAAAATGGGGCATTAATCTTCCATTCAATTATGCAATCGGAGAGGAAGTTATTACGCCAGAATACGATCCGTTTAATCAGGATATTAAGTTAGATCAATTGATCGCAGAGACTACAGATCCAGTAGAAAAAGAAAATATTAGAACACGTGCAGTTGATTACACTAAACGTAAGAGTATTAACTTTATTGGGGTAAGAAAAGATAGAGCGCCAGAACAGAAACCACATGTTTATGATGTAGAAAACTTTACTTTTTCTCAATCGTACAATCAGGTAGAAAGACACGATTATGAGGTTGAAAATTACAACGACGAACAATCGAATACTGCAGTAAATTATGCTTATACATTCCAGCCAAAAGAGGTAGTGCCATTTAAGCAGACCCAATTCATGAAAAAAAGCGATTATTGGAAAATGCTAAGTGATTTTAATTTTAATTATCTTCCTTCAAATATTTCGTTTAATACCAATATTTTGAGACAAAGTAACCGTCAGCAGTACAGACAGGTCGAAAACGTGGAGGGTATTGGACTTGACCCGCTTTATAGAAGAAATTTTGCGTTTAATTATCAATATGGTTTTGGATTTAATTTGACAAAATCATTAAAATTAAATTATACAGCAGCTTCTAATAATATTGTTAGAAACTTCTTAAATGACGATAATACACCAAAAGAAGATTTTAATATTTGGGATGATTATTTTGATATTGGTATACCAAATCAGCACTTACAGCAGTTGGTTCTGAATTATGATATTCCAATTAATAAAATTCCAATATTTAGTTTTGTAAAAGCCACTTATTCTTATACTGCTGATTACAACTGGCAGCGTTCTTCAACAGCAATGTCTCAATATGTTGATGACAGTGGAATGTCTTGGAATTTAGGAAATACGATTCAAAATGCGAATTCAAATACTTTTTCGACGACATTAAATATGAATACATTGTATAAATATTTGGGTTTAACGCCAGGCTCAAAACCAGCAAAAACTACAAAACCAGCTGCGCCACCAAAACCAGGAGAGAAGATTGTAAACACGGCTAAACCAGTTACAAGCAGTAATCCTTTTTATGATGGTTTAATCGGGGTTTTAACGAGTATTAAAAACGTTCAGATTAACTACACAAAAAATAGCGGAACAGTTTTACCAGGATATATTCCAGGTGTAGGTTTCTTTGGAACCTCTAAACCTTCATTAGGATTCGTATTTGGTAGTCAGGATGATGTGCGTTTTGAAGCTGCAAAAAATGGTTGGCTGACAAGTTATCAGAATTTCAATCAGAACTTCACGCAGGTAAGCAACAAGCTGTTGAAAGTAACAGCAAACGTAGATTTGTTGCCTGATTTGAAAATTGATTTAGCAATGGATCGCGCTTATTCTGAGAATTCATCAGAACAATATACGGTTAGAGATTCTATTGGAGGATTATATTATAAGCCATTATCGCCATATACTTATGGAATGTTTTCTATTTCAACGGTATTAATTAAAACGTCCTTCTCTACAAGTACAGAAACTGTGTCGTCTGCATTTGATGATTTTAGAAGCAATCGTTTGGTTATTGCAAATCGTTTGGCAGAGGAACACTATGGTGGAGGAGTAATTCCAAGATATGGAGATGCTAATAATCCAATTCCGGCTGAAACAGATCCTAATTATAAAATATATGTTGCCAATGAAGGGTATCCAATTGGTTTCTCAAAAAGTAATCAAGCTGTTTTGCTGCCTTCGTTTATGGCGGCTTATACAGGAGCAGATGCTTCGAAGAGTTCGACAGGTATTTTTAGAAGTTTCCCTATTCCGAATTGGAATATTAAATATAATGGTTTAATGCGTTATAAGTATTTTAAAGATCATTTTAGACGTTTTTCATTGCAGCACAATTATAGAGCATCGTATACAATTAGCCAGTTTAGATCTAACTTTGATTATTTAGAGAATCCAACAGGACAGGATGTAAATACTAACTTCTTTAATAAAACGATTATGTCTAATGTTAACTTAGTAGAGCAGTTTAGTCCGTTGATGAGAATTGATTTTGAATTGAAAAATTCATTCCGTTTATTGACCGAAGTTAAAAAAGATCGCGCTTTGTCTATGAGTTTCGATAATAATTTATTGACAGAGGTTAGAGGAGTAGAATACGTAGTAGGAGTAGGATATCGTTTTAAAGATGTGATTATTTCGTCTAGATTGGCAGATAATCCGACGGGAATTATTAAAAGTGATATCAATATAAAAGCCGATTTTTCATATCGAAATAACGAAACTCTAGTTCGCTATTTAGATTACGATAATAATCAGCTGGCAGCAGGACAGAATATATGGACGTTGAAATTGACGGCAGATTATGCTTTCAGTAAAAACTTAACGGCAATATTCTATTATGACCATTCGTTCTCGAAAGCAGTTATTTCAACTTCTTTCCCTTTAACGAATATCAGATCAGGTTTCACACTTCGTTATAATTTCGGAAATTAAATTTGAGTTTCTAAACTAGATTTTATTAGAAGATTATTACATTTGTGGCTTAAATTTTAAACAATCAATTTTCAAACACAACTATTATGAGCATACCAGCAAATTTAAAGTACACAAAAGATCACGAATGGGTTAGCATTGAAGGAGATGTTGCGACAGTAGGAATTACTCATTTTGCACAAAAGGAGTTAGGAGATATCGTGTATGTTGAAGTAGAAACTTTAGACCAGACACTAGATAAAGATGAGGTTTTTGGAACAGTTGAAGCTGTAAAAACAGTTTCTGATTTATTTTTACCATTAACAGGTGAAATCATTGCTTTTAATGAAGAATTAGAAAGTGCTCCTGAAACAGTAAATTCAGATCCTTATGGAGCTGGATGGATGATTAAAATTAAAATTGCTGATGCATCAGAAATTGACTCTCTATTATCTGATCAAGCTTATAAAGATTTAATCGGTGCCTAAACAACTCTTATTAATTTGGGCAATTATCTGCTCAGGAATTATTACTTATTTTTGTTTGACAGATTCAAGTAATATACCAGCGGTTAATTTTCCGAGTATTGATAAAATTGTTCATTTCTGTTTTCATTTTGGATTTACGATTTCGTGGATTTTATTTTTCAAAAAAGAATTAAAAGGAAAAGATGCAGATGACTATAAAGCATATTTGATTTCTTTCATATTTTCTGTCTTTTTTGGAATCACAATCGAAATTCTTCAAAGTGCTCTTACGGTAACAAGATCATCAGATGTTACAGATATATTAGCAAATGCGCTAGGAGCTGTTGTGGCAGTTTTTTCAGCAATAGCTTTTAAAAGGCAAATCGATAAAATATAATTTTAGAAACCCACTTCGGTGGGTTTTTTATTACAAGAAAATCAAGCACTTAAAAGCTATGTTTTTTCAATATAAAATGTACTTTTGTGCTGGTTTTGTGCAACTTCTATCAAAATGAATGTAAAGCAATATTTGGACTCAACGTATTTGAAAACTGCATCGCAAGCTGGTCTTTCGGAAGCAGAAAATACTATTGTGGTCAAAAATGCAATTGCCGAAGCAATTCATGAAGGTTTCAAACTAATTATGATTCGCCCAGAATATGTTGCTCTGGCAAAAAAAATGATTATCGAAGCCAATTCTGTTCTATTAGTCGGAACCGTAATTGATTTTCCAGAAGGGAAATCAAGTCTTGAAGACAAAATTAAAGAAGCTAATGAGGCTATTGCTAATGGAGCTGACGATTTAGATTTTGTATGCAACTACGAAGCATTTAAAAATGGTGATCTCGATTTAGTGAAAAAAGAAATCTTAATCGGAACACAGATAGGTTTAGCAAACGATAAAACCGTAAAGTGGATTATTGAAGTTGCTGCCTTAACAGATAAAGAAATTATTCAGCTATCGTCTTTAATAAAACATGTTGTAGTATCTAATTTTAAAGAAGACGATTTTGAATCTGTTTTTGTAAAATCTTCTACTGGTTTTTACAAAACAGACGATGGTGCTCCAAATGGAGTGACAGTCCCAACTATAATTATGATGCTTGAAAATGCTTCGCCACTTTCAATAAAAGCAGCAGGCGGAGTCCGTTCATTTGAAGAAGCGGCAGAAATGATTCGTTTAGGAGTAAAACGAATTGGAACTTCGGCTGCAAAAGCAATTGCTAATGGGGAAATTTCCCCAAACCAATATTAAATAAATACCCAGATTTTAAGTGAATAAGTTTTTTTTGTCCCTTGTTTTAATTTTTTCTTTTTTTATTCTTTCCGCTCAGCAAAATGGTAATTCTTCAATTCAGTCGGGTTTCACTGCAGAAATGTTTCCGGTTTTTCCTAACTGCGAAAATTTGGAAGCCAAAAAATTAGAAACCTGTTTTTATAAAGAAGTGCAGGATTTTGTATTTAACAATTTTCAAGTTCCTCAGAAATTAAAACAAAACAATTATAAAGGAGCAGTAAAATTGCTTTTTGAAGTAAATGCAGAAGGAGAATTTAAAGTGATTTATGTTTCTTCAGAAACGGAAGAATTGTCTGAAGAGGCAAAGAGAGTTTTTGGTACATTTCCAAAAATAAAACCTTCGACTTATAACGGAAAACCTACGTATTCTAAATATACGATTTCTATTGATATACCGCTAAAAAGTGCAGCACAGCTTGCCGCAGAAGCTCAAGCAGCAGCAGAAATTTTAAAACCAGCCGAAAAACCAATGACAGAGTTGGATAGTATTGTCTATAAAAAATACAATAATCCAGAATTTGATAGCCATTTAAATATTCCTTTTTCGCACAGTTATTATGCGCAGTTTGATGCTGCAATGAATCAGGTTGGAAGCAATAATCATACGGCATCTAAGCCTTATACTTATGCTGAGGTTTCAAAATATTATAATTTGAGAGCAGTAAATGAATCGTTACAGAAAAAAATATCAACTTGGCTGGGAAGAAAATGGTGGAATGAAAATTTAGTGCAGATTCAGGGAGAAGATTATTGGTTTGCCTTAAATCCAATTGTGGATTTACAAATGGGTAAAGCTTCAGATCTTGATGCGTCTTACACTTACGTGAACACGCGAGCGCTTAACTTTAGAGGTGGCTTAGGGAAACAAATCAACTTTACAACTACATTTTTTGAGAGCCAGGGAAGATTTGCAGGATATTTTAACGATTATGCGGAATCGATTAAGCCTTCAGGAGGAAACCCTGCAATAATTCCAGGAGTTGGAATTGCAAAAAGATTCAAGACAGATGCTTATGATTTTCCTTTAGCAGAAGCGAATATTACCTTTGCACCAGGAAAAATATTTGATTTTCAATTGGGTTATGGTCGAAATTTTATAGGGGATGGTTATCGTTCTTTGTTAGAAAGCGATGGAGCAAGTCCGTACCCATATTTTAAATTGAATACTAAATTTTGGAAAATCAAATACACTAATACGTATATGTGGATGAAAGACGTTCGTCCAGAAGTAACAGCTGAGAAAACGTATGCAACTAAATTTATGGCAAATCACTATTTGAGTTGGAATGTTTCTAATAGAGTCAATTTAGGTTTTTTTGAATCTGTAGTTTGGACGAATTCAAACAACAGAGGTTTTGATGCTAATTTTGTTAACCCGATTATTTTTTACCGTGCAGTAGAATTTGGTTCTTCATCTAAAAGCGGAAATGCGCTTTTAGGAATTACTGGAAAATACAAATGGAATAATAGTGTAAATCTGTATTCGCAATTCTTGATCGATGAATTTTCTGTTTCTGATGTTGGAGCGGGAAATCAAAGTTGGAAAAACAAATTCGGATTTCAACTTGGGGCAAAATATTTCAATGCCTTTAATGTAAAAGATTTGCTAGTGCAGGTGGAATTTAATAGAGTACGTCCTTATGTTTACTCGCATAGTGCTGTCATTACAAATTATGGACACAATAACCAGAGTGTTGGACACCAATGGGGAGGAAATTTTAAAGAACTTGTTGCAATTGCTAGATATCATAAAGGCCGTTGGCTTGCCGATGCAAAATTGACAGTTGGAACAAGAGGTTTGGATTTCGATACTGCGGAAGACTCTTATAACTATGGAGGAAATATTTATAAAATTTATGATGAGAAACGTCCGTATGATACAGGCGTAAAAATTGGACAGGGAAATAAAACGAATGTTTTTATTGCAGATATTCAAGGTGGTTATTTGATTAATCCGATGACCAATTTGAAACTGTTTGGAAGTTTGATCTATAGAAATTTTGATCCGACTCAAGAAACGGCAGCAACTTTTAAACAAAGTACCACTTGGTTTAGCATTGGTTTACGTTCAGATATTTTTAATTGGTATTTTGATTACTAGTATTTTTAATAAGATTTTTCGAAATAATAGTGTTAAAGAATGCTGAGATCTTAATTTGCAAAGGTTTTATTGAAAAAAATCTATTTTTATAGGCTTAAATTCTACAATCTAATTTGTACATTTGCACCACTCAAAAAAAATACACAAAAACAACGGTATTGAACGCTGCAAAAAATACATTATCAATCAAATCAATATTTCTAGATTTTAAAGAGATTACTAAAGCTGGTTTAGCTATTAGTGTATTATTCTCTTCTATCGCTGGATATTTATTAGGAGTAGATTCTGAGCATCCTTTCAAATGGAGTGTTTTGGCTGTTTTGGCAGTTGGAGGTTATTGTATGGTAGGAGCTTCAAACGCTTTTAATCAAGTAATCGAAAAAGATATCGATTCTTTGATGGATCGTACTAAAAATCGTCCAGTTCCATCAGGGCGTATGTCTCCAAAAGTAGCTCTTCTGGTAGCAAGTCTTTTGACAATTTTAGGAATCGCACTTCTTTATACTATAAACGCAAAGTCAGCAATGTTTGCTGCAATTTCTATATTTCTTTATACAAGTGTTTATACACCATTAAAAACAGTAACTTCGTTGTCTGTTTTTGTTGGAGCATTTCCTGGAGCAATTCCGTTTATGCTGGGTTGGGTAGCAGCAACTGGCGAATTTGGTATAGAAGCAGGAACTTTATTTTTAATTCAATTTTTTTGGCAGTTTCCTCATTTCTGGTCTATTGGGTGGTTTTTGTATGAAGACTATGAGAAAGCGGGAATTTTTATGCTTCCGACGGGTAAAAAAGATAAAGGAACTGCATTACAAATAATATTGTATACAATTTGGCTTATAATAGCATCGTTATTACCTGTGTTAGGTTTTACAGGGCAATTGTTTATTTCTCCAATTGCAGCGGTTTTAGTCTTTCTATTAGGGATTTGGATGCTTTTCTATGCAGTTCGTTTGTATCGATTAAGAACTGCGAAAGCAGCGAGAACATTAATGCTAGTAAGCGTTTCTTATATTTCGCTGTTGCAAATTGTATTTATAATAGATAAATTTTTAAGATAGTTATGGAAATGACATTAAAAACAAATGAAGAACAAGTAAGGAAATCAAAATCAGCAAAACTGATTCTGCTTTTCGCAATGGTTAGCATGACCATGATGTTTGCTGGTCTGACAAGTGCATTTGTAGTAAGTAAATCAAGAGCAGACTGGTTGAAGAATTTTGAACTTCCTTCGGCGTTCTATTGGAGTACAGCCGTAATCATTGCATGTAGTGTTACTTTTCACCTGGCAAAAAAAGCCATTCAAAAAGATAATAGAAGTGCAGTTACAGGATTGCTTCTTGGAACTTTGGCTTTAGGAATTTTATTTGTGGTATTACAATTCAAAGGATTTGGACAAATCGTTGCTGAAGGGTATTACTTTACTGGAGAAGGTAGTTCAATTACTACAACTTTTCTTTATGTGGTAACAGTTACACACCTGTTGCACTTAGCTGGCGGATTAATTTCACTTTTAATTATAATTTATAATCATTTTAAACAAAAATACAATTCGACTCAAACTCTTGGGATAGAGCTAGGTGCGATGTATTGGCACTTTTTGGATTTATTATGGGTATATTTATTTTTATTTTTATATTTCTTTAAATAAGAAAAAAACGTAAATTTGGGAACTTTTTAACGAATATCTTTTATGGGAGCGACAGTTACTACTGCAAACAACGACGAAAAAACTTGGGGAGGCGGTCACAATGAGCCTTTAGGAGCAAGTTATGGTAAAATGATGATGTGGTTTTTTATCGTATCAGATGCCTTAACATTCTCTGGATTTCTAGGAGCTTATGGTTTTTCTAGATTTAAATTTATTGAAACTTGGCCTTTGGCTGATGAAGTGTTCACTCACTTCCCATTTATGCATGGTGTTGCGGCTCCAATGTATTATGTAGCATTAATGACTTTTATTTTGATCTTTTCTTCTGTAACAATGGTATTAGCTGTTGATGCAGGACACCAATTGAAAAAGACAAAAGTTGCAATCTATATGTTCTTAACTATTATTGGAGGTTTAATTTTCGTTGGTTCTCAAGCTTGGGAATGGAAAAACTTCATTAAAGGGGAATATGGTGCAGTTGAAACAGTTGGAGGAAGTTTACTTCAATTCGTGGATAAAGATGGTAAAAGAGTAGCTTTGGCTGATTTTGCTGTTAAATTGCCAGAACAAAGAGAAGCTTTAACAAGAAGCCACTCAACTTGGTTTATGGAAGACGCTCAGTCTCTTCCAACTTATACAGTTGCTGAAGTGCAAGCTGGATTTAAAGCACATCCAGAAATCTTAATCAGAACAGAAAAACTTACAGATAAGAAGCAAAAGACAGTTTTGTCAAGAGAAGAATCTGAAAAGCATTTGGCTAGTGCTAAATATGTAGTAGAAGGTGCTAACTTGATTAGAAACGAGTACGGTAATAAATTATTTGCTGATTTCTTCTTCTTCATTACAGGTTTCCACGGATTCCACGTGTTCTCTGGAGTTATCATCAATATCATTATTTTCTTTAATGTATTGTTAGGTACTTATGAGAAAAGAAGAAGCTACGAAATGGTAGAGAAAGTTGGTTTATACTGGCACTTCGTAGATTTAGTTTGGGTATTTGTATTTACAGTTTTCTACCTAGTTTAATTTTTAGAATTTAATTATTATGTCACACGAGCACGTATCAAATACAAAAAGGATCTGGTTTGTTTTCGGATTACTTTCAGTAGTAACTACAGTAGAGGTTATTTTAGGTATCTACAAACCTGGAGTATTGGAATTTAACCATTTTGTTGGATTGAATCTATTAAACTGGATTTTCTATATCTTAACAATTTTCAAAGCATATTATATTGTATGGGCATTTATGCACATGGAAGGTGAAAAAAGCAACCTTAGATGGTCTGTAGTTTCTCCTGTTATCTTCCTAGTTTTATATTTATTGTTTATTCTGTTAACAGAAGGACATTATATTTATGGGGTTTTTAAAGATTCTACTATTAAATGGAATTTTTAACATGATATTAATTCGAAAAGAAGCTCCGATTTACGGAGCTTTTTTTATTTTTGTACCTCAATAATTCCCCGTTAATACAATGAAAAAAAATATAGTTCTCTTTGTACTTTTTGTATTGCCAATTGTAGCGTATTTATTTTTCGCTTCTGGTGTAAATAGTTTTACAACACTTCCTGTAATAACACCAAAAGTGGCCGACTTTGGAAACTGGAATTCATTAAACGGAAAAAAAATCTCCCTTGATAAGAAGATTACTGTACTAGGCTTTGCGGGTACAAATATTTTAGAAAATAGAGGTAATTATTTTAATCTAAATGAAAAGATCTATAAGCGTTATAACGGTTTTGAAGATCTTCAGTTTGTAGTGTTGTGTCCAAAAGGAACTGAAAAAGAAGCTCAAAAAATTGTTGATGCTTTATCTCCTTTTACAGATGTTAAGAATTGGAATTTTATTTTTGCTTCAAAAGAAGAAATTCAGAAGTTTTATGATGGATTGCATTTAAAGGAAAAATTGAATGAGAATCTTGGAACTTCTAATGTTTATATTATCGATAAAGAACGTAATCTAAGAGGTAGAAAAGATAAAGAGGAATATAAAGAGGGGTATGATACTTTTCATCCGTCTGAATTAAGCAATGAGATGCTTGATGATTTCAAGATTATTCTTTACGAATACCGCGCAGCTTTAAAGAAAAATCATAACGCTACAAAGCAACTTTAAAATCATTTATAATGTTTAAGAACAAATCATATATCGGAATCTCTTTTGTCATTTTGATTTTTGGGATTTACGCTATTCCAAAAATTGTTGATCGAGTTAAAAACGGTGACGTTGTAAAAGGAAATCGTTTGGATAATGTTGGGGTCAAATCTTCAAAGGAAGCTAAACTTTTAACAATTGGTCCAGCTCCTAAATTCGAATTGACGAATCAGGATAATATAAAAGTTTCTAATGAAACGTATAAAGGAAAAGTATATGTTTTGGAATTCTTCTTTACAACTTGTCCGTCTATTTGTCCAAAGATGAATATGAGTATGCTAGAGATTGAAAAGACCTTTTTCGGAAACCCGAACTTTGGAATTGTTTCTATTACAATCGACCCTAAACATGATACGCCACAAGTTTTAAAAGATCACGCTAAATTGTTAGGTGTAAAATCTTCAAACTGGAATTTCTTGACTGGAGACAGAAACGTAATTATGGGCTTGTCAAATAAAGGATTTAATCTCTATGCTGGTGAGAATGATAAAGTAAGTGGTGGATTTGAGCATTCTGGTTTGTTTGCTTTAATAGACAAAGATGGAAACATTCGTTGCAGAAAAGATGAATATGGAAATCCGAATATTTATTACGACGGTTTAGATAAAAAAGGAGTTCGCGATATTCAGGAAGACATTAAAATTTTATTAGAAGAATAAAAATGGAAGATAATACTTTAGAGAAAAAATACAGCAAGTTCATTATTGCAGTTTCAATTGTAATTCCAGTAGTTGTAGCAATTTTGTTTGGAGTTAAATTGAAAGATTTTGGTTTTAATGTAGAGCCTTTATCGTTCTTGCCTCCAATTTATGCAACTACAAATGGTATTACAGCAATTGTTTTGGTTTGGGCTGTTTTGGCAATTAAAAAAGGAAACCAAAAATTACATGAAAGATTAATGACTTTTGCTATTGCATTGTCAGTTGCGTTTTTGGTTATGTATGTAGCGTATCATATGACTTCAGATTCTACAAAATATGGAGGAGAGGGAGCACTACGTTATGTATATTTCTTCATTCTTGTAACGCATATTTTATTGTCAATTGCAATTATTCCACTTGTTTTAATCACCTATGTTAGAGCGCTTGCAAAACGTTTTGATAGACATAGAAAAATTGCTAAAATCACTTTTCCGCTTTGGTTATATGTTGCAGTAACAGGAGTGATAGTTTATTTAATGATATCTCCGTATTATGTGCACTAAAAAAAATAATGTTCAAATTTTAAAATCCAAATTCCAAGCTATAGTATTTGGGATTTGTATTTTTTTAATTGGAGTTTCTGCAAACGCTCAGTGCGCCATGTGCCGCGCGGCATTATCGGGAGATTCTAATACTAAAAAGGCCGAAGCAGTAAATGATGGAATTGTTTATTTAATGGTTATTCCGTATTTACTAGTATTAATAATAGGATATTTGATTTATCGAATGTATTCTAAAAAGAAAAAAGCAGTGTAGTTATTACACTGCTTTTTTTTTATTATTTAAGTCCGTTAACCGAGACATTTACCGTACCGTTTATTTTGATGAATGCTATAATCGCCTGATTGGTTAACTGTATTTTGTCAAACTGAATATCTTCCATTTTTCCATTAACGAATACACCTGGCATTGGTGAGTAATTCTTTAGGTATCCTGCCATGCTCTTTTTGCCTTCTTCAAGATTGGGCTGAATTGAATAGCGGCAGCTTTCTTCCATCTTTTTATGAATATATCCTTGCGCTAGCCAGTTTGCTGTTCGCATCAATTTGCTTTTGGTGTCTAAAACGTAATCTAGTTTTTCAAAGTAAATTTCTTTTGTCTGCACATTGTATGACGGAAAACCATTTAAATAAAGTGTTCCATTTATATATCCTAAAACATCTAATGCAATAATCATTTTTCCATCTTTATGCCAGATTGATACATTTTTTACCGTTACTTTTTTGCTGCCAGAACCAAATTCCTGACCGGCAAAATTCTTGGTCATAATTTTTGAGGCATCAACATAACTTGAAATGGCTGCGATATTAGCAGAAATCTGATTTGGGATTTTAGCAACTGGTTTTAGCGCGATTTTGCTTGCATTGTATTTTGAGTCTGGCTGTTTGCCAACAATTGTTTCCATATTACATTTCATGCCCATGTCAAGCAAAAATGAATCGTTTTTAAGTTTAGCATTTGTAGAATAAATTTCAATGGGAACAATTCGAAGCCAGCTTTCATAAGTGTCACTCATTTGAAAAGGAGTGCAGATTTTTTCGACAGCTTGAAGAACATTCGGCTTAAAATCCATTGATTTTTCAATTGCTCCATCAATTTCCTTTTCCAGTTTGCTTTTGAAAATAGAAATAGCAGGATTTATCAAATATGTAATTGGCATGTTTTTGCCAAATATTGACATGGTTGGACTTTCGTTCCAGTTTAGTGATTTAAATTCTGTTTTTGTGGAAAGCTTCCAGTTGGTTAGGGCAGTTTCGCTTGAAAGCGTGATAACTCCGTTTAAGTTAAATTCTCTTACGTCATACAATTCAACTCCAAGCTTTTTTGTTCCAATTCGATATTTGATCGTCGCTTTAAGGGGTAAAATTGTTCTAATTCTTTTATCAAGATTCGATGGATCATTTTGAATTTTAATTGGAGCTTGTTTCCAGATTTTCATTTCAATATCATCATCTTCGATATTGTTGTCTTCATAAATTAAACCGTTAAGCAAAGAGTTGGTCTGATTTTCAATATCGCTTAATTTGATGGTAATAGGGAGGTTTATAAAGGAGGGACTGCTGTCATAAATCAGCGGACTAGCATCGTCTGGTTCGGGTTTTAATGTTTCTAATTTTTGAGCCGATGAACAGTTTGATAGCACCGCAAGTGCTGTAAACATTGAAATAATAGAACTAAGCTTCATTTAAGATGATTTTTATTACGAAGTAAAATTACGAAAACAATCATATTTTATTAAAAAAGTGTAACAATAACTAAATTATGCAGTCTTATACAAAATAGGTAACAAAATTATTAACTTTTTATTATCATAAATTACTTAATAAAAATGTTATTATTGTCTAAAAAAATTAACAATACCATGATTGAAATAAAAGATTTACATAAATCCTATAAGATGGGAAGTTCAGAATTGCATGTATTAAAAGGTATTAATTTTAATATTGAAGAAGGTGAATTAGTTGCAATCATGGGATCATCTGGGTCAGGTAAATCTACACTTCTTAACATTTTGGGAATTCTAGATGAAGCTGATTCTGGAAGTTATATTTTAGATAAAACGCCTATAAAAAAATTAAACGAAACAATTGCCTCAAAATACCGTAATAAGTTTTTAGGTTTTGTTTTTCAGTCTTTTAACTTAATCAATTACAAAACAGCATTAGATAATGTTGCGATGCCTTTGTATTATCAAGGTGTTAAAAGAAAGGAACGTTACGATATAGCAATGAAGTATTTGGAAAAAGTTGGTTTAGGTTCTCACGTTCACCACTTGCCAAATGAACTTTCTGGAGGTCAGAAACAACGTGTGGCTATTGCAAGAGCATTGGCTTCAAATCCGAAGGTTTTGCTTGCCGATGAGCCGACAGGAGCTTTGGATACAAAAACTTCTTATGAAGTGATGGAACTTATTCAAGGGATTAACGACGAAGGAAAAACGATTTTGATTGTTACACACGAACCTGATATTGCTGCAATGTGCAAAAGAAATGTTGTCCTGAAAGATGGATTAATTATCGATGATAAAAAAGTAGAACAAGTTAGAGCTTCGTCTTATGTTTAATATTGAACGCTGGCAGGAAATATTTGAAGCCATTTCGAAAAACCGCTTAAGAACATTCTTAACAGGGGTTTCTGTGGCTTCTGGAATTTTTATTTTGGTAATCCTACTTGGTGCAGGTAAAGGTCTACAGAACGGAATTGAAAAACAATTCGAACGTGACGCAGCTGGAATTATCGAGGTTTGGTCTGGAACAACTACCAAAGAATACAAAGGGCTAAATCCAGGAAGACAGATTCAATTTCGCAATAGCGATTATAATCAATCGGTACAAAAATTTGAAGATAAATTAGATTTGAGAGCTTCAACAAATAATTACTGGGGGCAGGCTTTTGCTTATGGTAAAGAATCGGGAAGTTATCAGTTTAGAGGTGTAGATCCAGATTATGGAGGAATAGAAAATTTGACCATTGTTCAAGGCCGTTATATCAATGCAAAGGATTTAGAAAGTAACGCAAAAGTGGCTGTAATCGGGATGAAATTGAAAACTGATTTGCTTAAAGATAAAGAGGCAATTGGGGAAGAAATCCTAATTAACAACATCAACTTCAAAGTGGTCGGAGTTTTTACAGATCCAGGAGGAGAGAGAGAAGAAACTCGTGCTTATTTACCTTTGACTACGGTTCAGAAAACATTTGGCGGTGGCGATAAAATTAGCAACCTATTTTTTACCCTTAAAAAGACAAACGATTATGATGAAGCATTGGCTCAGTCTGAAAAATTTACACAAGATTTAAAAGATTTATTAAAGAGTAAAAATGTTGTAGCTCCTGAGGATGACGGTGGTGTTGGAGTTTATAATTCGGTTAAAGATGCTAAACAATTTTATGATTTAAACTTATATATCAGACTCTTTTTCTGGTGGGTTGGTATCTGTACGATTATCGCTGGTGTAGTTGGAGTAAGTAATATCATGCTGATCATTGTAAAAGAACGCACAAAAGAAATCGGAATTAGAAAAGCGCTGGGAGCTTCGCCTTTTTCTATTATAACGATGATTCTTCATGAGTCAATTTTTATTACGACGATTGCAGGTTTTGTTGGATTATTGGCCAGTCTTGCACTATTGGAATTTGTAGGGCCGATGGTTCAGAGCGAATATTTTAGAAATCCTGAAGTAGATTTTAGTGTTGCTTTAACTACTTTGGTATTACTTGTTTTTGCAGGGGCAATGGCAGGATTTTTTCCAGCCTACAGAGCAGCCAAAATTAAACCTATTGTAGCACTTAGAGACGAATAATTATGTTTAAAAAAGATAATTGGGACGAGATTTTACAGGCCTTAACCGCCAATCCTTTCAGGACTATCCTGACAGCTTTTGGTGTTTTTTGGGGAATTTTTATCTTGGTAATTTTACTTGCTGCAGGTAATGGTTTGGAAAATGGTATCAAAAAAGGTTTTGATGGAATCGCGACCAATACCATGTTTATGTGGAGCCAAACTACTTCCAAGGCTTATAAAGGTTTGCCAAAAACAAGACGTTATGATTTTAGAAATAGCGATGTAACTGCTTTAAAAGCGGCGTTGCCAGATTTATTATATGTTTCACCAAGAAATCAGTTAGGTGATTTTAATGGAACAAATAACGTAGTAAGAGGTACAAAAACTTCTGCATTTACAATTTACGGAGATTATCCAGAGCTTATTAAACAACAGCCAATGGATATCATTAAAGGAAGATTTGTAAACCAGCAGGATATTGAGCAAAGAAGAAAAGTCTGTGTAATTGGTAAAGGCGTTATCAGCGAACTTTATGGTAAAGAAGAAGAAGCCGTTGGAACCTATATCAAAATTAACAGTATCAATTTTATGGTTGTTGGAGTTTATAAATCGAAACAACAGGGAGGAAATGCAGAACAAGAACAGAAGAATATTTTCATTCCTTTTACAACTTTTCAGCAGGCCTTTAATTATGGGGATAAAGTGGGGTGGATGGCGCTTACGGCAAAAGACGAAACTTCTATAACCGATTTAAAACCTAAAATTTTAGAGATTATAAAAGCATTGCATTCTATAAACCCGACAGATGAGAGAGCAGTTGGAAATTTTGATTTGTATGAGCAATTTAATAAAGTGCAAAGCTTATTTAATATTTTAAAAGTAATTGCATATTTCGTAGGAACATTAGTTTTGATTTCGGGTGTAATCGGAATTTCGAATATTATGCTGATTGTGGTTAAAGAACGTACAAAAGAAATCGGAATTAGAAGAGCTTTAGGAGCGACTCCTGGAGCAATTAGAGGGCAGATATTATCTGAGTCAATATTTTTAACCATTATTTCAGGTATGCTCGGAATTGCTGTTGCTACAGGAGTTATAGCACTTTTAAATATGGTGCTAGATTCGATGCCTCCTGATCAAAATACTATGTTTGCCAATCCAACTGTAGATTTAGGAGTTGTATTTGTAGCATTAATTATATTAGTAGGATCTGGTTTGCTTGCTGGATTTATCCCAGCACAAACCGCAATCAATGTGAAACCTGTAGATGCATTAAGAACAGAATAAATTATCAATCAAAATAAATCGATTAAACCAAAAACAAATGAAAAAAGGAGTAACGGTAACCATTTTAATATTTATTGCAATTGTTTTTTTTGGCGCACTTTATTATTTGTATGCTAAAAACCAAGAATCGCCGATTGTATTTAAAACGGAAAAAGCAGAAATAAAAACCATCGTAAAAAATACTATTGCGACAGGTAATATTCAGCCTGATGAAGAAGTTTTAATCAAACCAAATATTTCAGGTATCATTGAAGAAGTGTACATCAAAGCTGGTGAAAAAATCAAAGCTGGTGATATGATTGCTAAGATTAGAGTTGTAGCGAATGTTTCGAACGTAAGCAATTCTCAGAATCAAGTGCAGACGGCTAAAATAGCATTAGATAATCAGGAAAAAATTTACAAAAGACAGAAAACATTATTTGAAAAAGATGTTATTTCTGCAAATGATTATGATGCAGCTTTACTTGCTTATAATCAAGCAAAACAAAACTATTTAGCGGCAAAACAAGGTTTGGATATCGTTAAAACAGGGACAACTTCTTCTTTAGGTAGCTATGCCAATACCTTAATTCGCTCGACTGTGAACGGAATGGTATTAGATGTTCCAGTAAAAGTTGGTAACCAAGTTATCGAAAGTAATAATTTCAACGAAGGAACTACAATTGCAAGTGTTGCCGATGTTGGAAGAATGATCTTTATTGGAAAAATCGATGAATCTGAGGTTGGAAAGATCAAAGAAAAAATGCCAATTGAGATTACAATCGGTGCCATTGAGAATAAAAAGTTTGATGCAGTTTTAAATTATATTGCTCCAAAAGGAGTTACAGAAAATGGAGCAATCCAATTTGAGATTAAAGCACAAATGGTTAACAGAGACGATACTTTTATTAGAGCTGGTTTAAGCGCAAACGCTTCTATTATTTTAGAAAAAGCAGAGAAAGTTCTAGCAATAAAAGAATCTTTGGTTCAATTTGACAAAAAAACACAAAAGCCTTATGTAGAAGTTGAAACTGCTCCACAAAAATTTCAAAGAAGAGATTTGGTTCTCGGAGTTAGTGACGGAATCTATGTTCAAGTTAAAAGTGGTGTAAATGATACAGACAAAATTAAAATCTGGAACCAGGGCTTGATTAACGAAGGAGACAAAGAAAAAAAATAAGCTAATTTGAAAGGTTAGGGATCTTTTGGTTTTAAAAATGTTAAATTTGCGTAGTTCGGTTTACTGCGCCTTCATTAAAAGTATATGAAAATAAATAAATATAATAGTCTGATTTTTGCAGTGTTATTCGGATTCGGATTAACTGGACAGGCACAAACTAAGAAATGGACTTTAGAAGAGTGTGTGAGATACGCACTCGAAAACAATATCACGATTAAGCAATCGGAACTGGATTTAAAAAATGCAGATATTGATAAAAAAGCTGCATTAGGAAATTATCTTCCATCTGTAAACGGAAATGCTTCTCATTCTTGGAATATCGGTTTGAACCAGGATGTAACAACGGGTATTTTACGTAATCAAACTACACAATATTCTTCTGTTGGTTTGAGTGCTGGTGTAGATATTTACAAAGGTCTGCAGAATCAAAATACGATGAGAAAAGCGAAGTTAACAATTATTTCTTCGCAATATCAGCTGTTAAAAATGCAAGAAGATATTTCTCTGAATGTGGCAAGCGCATTTTTGCAGATTTTATCTAACAAAGAAGATTTGAAAGTAAAAAAAGAACAGTTAACAATCGACGAGAAGAGATATGCGCGTTCCGAAGAAATGGTAAATGCGGGGACTATTCCTCGTGGGGATTTGTTCGATTTGAAAGCAACTGTGGCAACAGACAAACAAAATATCGCCGTTTCTGAAAATAATTTATTGATCTCTAAATTGAGTTTGGCACAGCTTTTACAATTAAAAGAATTTGCAGATTTTGATGTTGTTGATGATACCAATGCAATGGATGAAAACAATATTCTAGCTCAGAGTCCAATTGAAATTTACAATAAAGCTAAAGAAACTAGAACAGAGTTAAAATTAGCGCAGACCAATCTTGAAATTGCTGAGAAAAATGTTGCTATCGCAAAAGGAGCCTTTCAGCCAACTTTAAGTGCTTTCTATAACTTTAATACTAGAGCAAGTTACAGTGATGTTATAAGAGGTACTACACCAAATCTAGCAAACCCAACTTCACAGATTGGATATGTTCAGGGTACCAATCAGCCAGTTCTTCAGGATAATTATACGCCAGTTTTGGGTAAAGCAGATCCAATAATGGACCAGTTTAGTGATAATAAAGGACAATCTTTTGGATTTCAGCTTTCTGTTCCTATCTTTAATGGATTCTCAGTTAGAAATAATGTAGAGCGTAATAAAGTAAGTTTAGAAAAATCTAAAATAGATTTAGAGCAAAAAAGTTTAGATTTGCAGCGTAACGTTTATACTGCGTTTACTGATGCAAGAGGAGCTCTAAATACATACGAATCTTCTACTGTAACTTTAGAAGCAAGACAGCAGGCTTACAATTATGCAAAAGAAAAATACGATGTTGGGTTAATGAACTCATTTGATTTCACACAAGCTCAAACATTATTGACCAATGCGCAGTCTGATGTTATCAGAACAAAATACGATTACATGTTCAAAATTAAAATATTAGAGTTTTATTTCGGAATTCCAATTGTTCCAATTATTACAAAATAATTTATTATGTCAAAAAAAACAGTTTATTTCTTACTAGGTGGTGCAATAGTTCTAATTGCAGCTTTGGTTGGTCTTTCTAAGGCTGGAGTAATAGGAAATAAGGACGAAGGAAAAGAAGTAGAAACTGCAAAAGTGATGGCTTCAACAATTGTTGAAACAGTATCTGCAACAGGTAAAATTCAGCCTGAAATTGAGGTTAAAATTGCGTCGATGGTTTCGGGCGAGATAATTTCATTAAATGTAAAAGAAGGACAGGTAGTAAAAAAAGGTGATTTATTAGTCAAGATAAATCCCGATTTATATACCTCTGGATTAGATAGATCTGTTGCAAATTTGGCCGGAACAAAAGCAAGTCTTACTCAATCTGACGCTAGTTTTAAAGAAGCAAAAGCAAATTATGAGCGTAATAAAATATTATATGATAAGGGTGTAATTTCAAAATCAGATTGGGATAAAGCCATTTCTACTTATGAAGTTGCCAAAGCAACAAAACAAAGTGCCTATTATAATGTTCAAAGTGCTTCGGCGTCTGTTACCGAAGCTCGAGACAACTTAGGCCGTACAACGATTTATTCTCCAGCAGATGGAACTATTTCTGTATTAAATGTAGAATTGGGAGAAAGAGTTTTAGGAACGCAACAAATGGCTGGAACTGAGCTTTTGCGCGTAGCCAATTTAAACAATATGGAAGTTGAAGTTGATGTAAACGAAAATGACATTGTAAAAATTAAAATTGGTGACGAAGCAAATGTTGAAGTTGACGCCTACTTAAAAAAGAAATTTAAGGGAGTAGTAACGAGTATTTCAAACTCAGCAAGTACAACTTTGACTTCAGATCAGGTAACGAATTTTAAAGTTAAAGTTCGTATTCTGAAAGATTCTTATCAAGATTTGTTAGAAGGAAAACCAAGTACATATTCTCCTTTTAGACCGGGAATGACGGCTACAGTTGATATAATTACAACAACAAAAACAAATGTTTTGGCCGTGCCAATTAGTTCTGTCGTTGTAAAATCGGATACTACTGCTGTAAAAGATTTTAAGGTTGAAGATCCAAATGAAGATAAAAAAGCGGCTCCTAAAAGTGATAAAAAATTCGAATGTGTTTTTGTGAAAGTTGGAGATAAAGCTAAAATTAGAGTCATTAAAACTGGAATTCAGGACGATACTAATATTGAAGTGATGTCTGGTCTAAAATCGGGCGATGTAGTTATTACGGGGCCATATACAACAGTTTCTAAAGATCTTAATTCTGGAGATAAGGTAAAACTTAAAAAAGCTGAAGCTCCAAAAAAATAAAAATTGATGCTATATGATTGCATTGCATGGTGGTTTTTCTGAAGAAATGCTTTATGGATTAGGAGGAGGATTTATTGTTGCAGTTTTCTTTCTTATAGTTATACACTTTAGAATCTATCAGAGTTCATACTATAATGAAGAATATGTATATTTTTCATCAGGTAAAAAAATTGCTCTTTATTTGGGGTTTATCACTGTTAATCTTATTGTAGCGTACTTTTTGTTTTTTGTTTCTACACTTTTAATTGGTGGAATCTCAAACTATTTTATTAGAAAATTTTAATAACATTATAAAATTATAAACATTGTCTTTTATTCTCAACATCGAAACAGCTACTAAAAATTGTTCTGTATCTATAGCAAAAGATGGTAAGACCATTGTTTGCAGTGAATTGGCTGATGAAGGATATTCACACGCCGAAAAACTGCATGTTTTTATTGAAGAAGTAATCGCAAAAGCGGGAATTTCGGTGCATGAATTAACGGCTGTTGCTGTTAGTCAAGGGCCAGGATCATATACAGGTTTAAGAATTGGTGTTTCGGCAGCAAAAGGCTTGTGTTATGCTTTAAATATTCCGCTGATTGCTGTTGATACGATGCAGACTTTAGCATCGCAAGCAGGAATTGCTGACGGAAAAATTGTACCTATGTTAGATGCACGTCGTATGGAAGTGTACAGCGCTGTTTTTAATTCAGATTTGACGCTGGAAAGAACTATAAAAGCTGAAATTATTGATGAAAATTCATTTCAGGAATATACCGACAAGCTTTACTTTGTTGGCGATTGTGCTGATAAATGCAAACCTGTTTTGACTAAAGACAATTTTGTGTTTGTGGAAAATATTAAATATCCTTCTGCACAAGCAATGAGCAAAATCAGTTTTGATAAGTATCAAAAAAGCGACACTGTAGATGTCGCTTATTTTGAACCTTATTATTTAAAAGATTTTATAATTACAGCTCCTTCAAAAAAGGAATAATGCTTTTTATTTCTGTATTGTGTATGGCTGAATTGCAATTCCAGCCTCATCCAATGCTATTTTGCAATTCTCTAAAGTTTCAGAAAATACAGCTCCGTAATTGGCATTTTTAGCCCAAGGACGAACAGCAAAATCAATAGAACTTGCAGATAGATTTTTCACAAAAACCTCTGGAGCGGGCTTCTTCAATACTTTAGGGTTTTTATTCAAAACATCTAAAAGAATTTCTTTTGCTTTTTTAATGTCTGAGTCGTAAGAAATGGCAAAAGTTAGATCGGCTCTTCTTTCTCCTTGCATAGAGTAATTAATGATATTTCCATTAGACAAAGAACCATTAGGAACAAATACAGTCTGGTTATTTGCCGTAAGCATTTTGGTTACAAAAATCTGGATTTCGAGAACTGTTGCAACAACGCCTTGTGCTTCTATCGTATCTCCAACTTTAAATGGCTTAAAAACAATAATAAGCATTCCGCCGGCAAAATTAGAAAGTGATCCTTGCAATGATAAACCAACAGCAAGACCCATTGCTCCTAAAATGGCAACGAATGATGAAGTTTCAATTCCTAATTTAGAAATAAAGGTTACGAATAATAATATTCGCAGCGCCCACAATAAAATATCGGATAAGAATTTTGTCAATGTAGGATCTAAATTTCGCTGAATCATTACTTTTCTAATGATTCGGTTAATCAATCTGATGGCGTATAAACCAACAAATAGGATTAAAAAAGCAGAAATCAGTTTTGGTGAATAATCAACTAAAATGTCAATAAAACGGCTTATGTATTTGCTGACTTGTTCTGGACTAAGATTCATGATTTAAAAATAAAAAAACCTTCTCATTAAGAGAAGGTATATTAGTAGTGCAAATATAAAAATATTTACATTATTCGAAAAGTGTGTTTATGCTTTCTCAGCAGCGTCATCAGCTATTTCTTCTACTTCTGCTACTGTTTTCTCGCTTTCGTCAACAACAGTTTCAGAAATGGTTTCTGGCGTGTCGCTGGTTGCTAATGAAGCTGTTTTTTCTTTAACAGAACCTACTACATCATTTACTACTTTAGCTGCTTTATCAGCATATTCGCTTACCGTATCTTTTGCTTTTTCAGCATAATCGGCTGCGTTGTCAATAATTGGTTCCGAAACTTCTTTTACTTTTTCAATTGTTTCTTCTGCAAAAGCTTCTGCTTTCTCGATATAAGGTGCTGCAGCTTCCTTTGCTTGTTCAAAAGTCTCTTCGGCATTATTTGCCAATTCAGTTACAGACTCTTTGGTTGAGCCGAACAAATTTTTAAAAAATGAAGATAATCCCATGGTTTTTAATTAATTGGTTAAGGATACAATATTAATTAATTTTATAGAATTACTCGTTTTTTTAATGGTAAATAATTGAAAGCTAGTAATTAATAATAAAAAAAAGCGCCTCAATGAGACGCTTTATATAATAGTTTTGCCAGATTAAGCATTAGAAGCTTCTACTTTTATAGCGTCATCGTTTAGCATGCTTTTCAACATATTTTCAATACCGCTCTTTAAAGTAAATGTAGAAGAAGGGCATCCGCTGCAAGCACCTTGCAATAATACTTTTACCGTTTTATCATCTTCATTGTAAGATTCAAAAGCAATGTTTCCACCATCGGCAGCTACTGCTGGTTTTACGTATTCTTCTAAGATGTTAATAATTTGCTGTGATGTAACATCTAGTTTGTCAAAAGCCTCATCTTTTGTAGCTTCAGTTTTGGCTTTAGTTTCAATTAAGCTTTCATCTAAAACAGTTCCTCCGTTTTCTATAAATTGTTTAATGAAAGTTCTTAATTCTAAAGTGATTTCATCCCAGTTATTGATCTCATATTTTGTAACCGAAATATAATTTTCATCAATAAAAATTTCTTTCACATAAGGGAATTTGAATAATTCCTGAGCTAATGGAGAAGAAGCTGTCTGGTCAATATTTTTGTATTCTACTGCATTACGAGTAAGCATTCTGCTTACAACAAATTTTAATGCAGAAGGATTTGGAGTTGTTTCTCCGTAAACTGTAATAGGCTGTTTTTTTGGTTTTGTTTCATCAATTTTAATGATAACACCACCTTTATCAACAAAAGCACTGATTTGTTCAGCAACAGCATCTTTAACATCATCCCAATCTACAATACTATATCTTTCGATAGCGATAAAGTTTCCTGAAATATAAACTGTTTTAACAAACGGTAAATAGAATAATTGCTGAGCTAGAGGAGAAGCTTGTGCTTCGTCAATATTTTTAAACTCAAAGTTCTGGTTTTGAGTAATGAAATCCTCAAATTCAAACTTTAAAATAGTTGGATTTTGGGTTTCTTTTATAGTGATTTTAGTCATGGTAATATATTTTTCGCAAATTTACTAAAGTTATTTTCTACTAATGGCTATATTTGATTTTTTAATAAAATAATTAAGACTCTTTTCAAATAAATCGTGTTAAATTGCAAGAGTGAAAATTATATAGAAACAATATTGTCTTTATGAAATTAAAAATCAAGGTTTTATTAATTTTTCTCATTACTGCTTTTCATTCCTATTCCCAAGAGGGAATTCCTGTTTATTCAGATTATTTGTCTGATAATTATTATCTTATTCACCCTTCGATGGCTGGTGCGGCAAACTGTGCCAAGATTAGATTAACTGCTAGAAAACAATGGTTTGGGCAAGACGATGCGCCATCTTTGCAAACACTAAGTTTTAACGGAAGAATAGGCGAACGCTCGGGAGCTGGTGTTATTCTTTTTAACGATAAAAATGGATATCATTCTCAAAAAGGGTTAAAAGCAACCTATGCGCATCATATAATGTTTTCGAGAGATGAGATAGACTTAAATCAGTTGTCTTTTGGTATAAGTGGAGGAATAATGCAGAATCAGTTGGATGAGACTAAATTTGGTCCTACACTTGATCCTTTAATTACTAATTCAGTGCTTAACGATACTTATTTTACAATGGATGTTGGAGCTTCATATAATTTTATGGATTTTTATGCTCATGCTACTGTTCAGGGTCTAATACAAACTAGGAGAGATCTTTATTCAGATTATGAAAATAACAATTTAAGAAAGTTTTTATTTAGCGCGGGTTATGTGTTTGGCAAGAATGATAATTGGACATGGGAGCCTTCTATCCTTTTTCAGTTTTTTGATCAGACCAAAGAAAAAACAATCGATCTGAACATGAAAGCTTATAAAAACATGGATTTTGGAAGCCTTTGGGCAGCTTTGTCTTATCGAAGAGGTTTTGAGGGCACAGATTATTTATCGGGAACTAGTGTTTCTTCTCAAAAACTACAGTATTTTACTCCTATTGTAGGAGTTAATTTCAAGAACTTTATGTTTGCTTATACTTATACTCAAGTCGTAGGCGATGTAAAGTTTGATACAGGCGGTTACCATCAAATTACATTAGGAATTAACCTGTTCTGTAAAAAAGAACGTTACGATTGTAATTGTCCTGCAATTAATTAAAATTTATTTTTATGCTGATTAAATCTGTAAACGGAAAATCGCCTCTTATTCCAGAGGATTGTTATGTGGCCGAAAATGCTACTATTGTTGGAGATGTTACTTTTGGAGAATCTTGCAGTGTTTGGTTTAATGCTGTTGTGAGAGGAGATGTTCATTTTATTAAAATCGGAAACAAAGTAAACATTCAGGATGGTGCAGTAATTCATTGTACATATCAAAAACATCCTACGATTATAGGAAATAACGTTTCAATAGGCCATAATGCAATTGTGCATGGATGCACAATTCATGATAACGTTTTAATCGGAATGGGAGCAATTGTAATGGATAATTGCATAGTAGAAAGCAATGCTATAATTGCTGCTGGTGCTGTGGTAACTCAGAATACAGTTGTGACTTCAGGAAGCATTTATGCTGGTGTTCCGGCAAAAAAGGTGAAAGATATTGATCAATCTGATTTTGCTGGCGAAATTGGGCGTATTTCAAATAATTACGTGATGTACTCTAGTTGGTTCAAAGAAGAAAAATAAAAATATAAAAATTCCAAAACAGAAAATTGCTTCGCCCGTTCGCTATCGCTCGGGTCCAAATTCCAAAGGTTAAGTCTTGGAATTTGGAATTTTTTATTATTGGAATTTCATAAACTAAAGGTTGATTTTTTCGAAGAAAGTATTTTTATAGCTTTCGCTGATTGGAACTCTTTTATCGCTTATTAATACCTTGTTTTTCTGAATTGATTTAACGTGTTTGATATTGATAATATACGATCTGTGAATTCTAGCAAAACCTTTGCTCGAAAGTAAATTTTCAAGTTTGATTAAACTGATTAACGTCAGCGTAAATTTATTGTCTGTAGTGTAAATTTTGACATAATCTTTAAGGCCTTCAATAAAAAGAATATCAGCAAAATTTAATTTCACATTTTCATATTCAGCTCGAACAAACATAAAATCTTGGTCGATTTCTGGAGCATTGTTGTTTTCAGCAAGTGTTTGAGTTGTAACAGGCTGTAAAACCTGCTGTGCTCTAACAACTGCTTTTAGAAATCGATGAAACGGAATTGGTTTCACTAAATAATCTACTGCACCAAGATTAAATCCTTCTACAGCATAATCAGAATAAGCCGTTGTAAAAATTACTAGGGGCTTTTTTTCTATGGTATTTAAAAAATCAATTCCTGAAAAATGAGGCATTTGAATATCAAGAAAAATCAAATCGACATTATTCTGATTGATAAACGAAACGGCATCAATAGCATTATTGAAAGTGTTTATTAATTCAAGAGTGTCTACTTTTTTGACAAAATCCTGTAAAAGTTCTACAGCCAAAGGTTCGTCATCAATAATTACACATTTCATCTTTTCTAAATTAGTTTTTGAAAATTTATTTTGCAGTCAAAAGTAGTTTGAAACCAGTAAATTAAGTTTTAAAATTTTCATAAAATACTGGTTTTTACAAATCAACATTATGCGTTAACGGTTATTGTTTTTGTAAGCGTATAACCATCAGTTAAGTTTCCTGTAAGCGTAGCAAGTTCCTCAGATAAGCTGTCGGCAAATACATTGTCTTTTGCATTTGCAGTATCTGCTTGTCCGTGTGCCACATAATTGGTGCTGGAGTAAACCTGACTCGAAATAGTTTCTGGAAATGCGATCTGAGTTACAAGTAAAGAAGTTCCTGCACTCGATAAAACTTCAACATGCACATGCGGGGCTCTTCCTTGGTACCAGCCTGGATAAATAGAGATAAAAGAAACTTCTCCGTTTGCGTTTGAAGTCTGTCTACCTCTCAGGAAATGAACAGAGGTATAATCGGTCTGCTGCATTTGCGTGCCTCCATATTCAGAATAATTTCCGTCTTTGTCACAATGCCAGATGTCTACTAAAACTCCCGAAAGAGGTTCGCAATTATTCTTTTTATTTTCAATTTTTAAATTAATCAATAGCGCAATTCCTATACGGTCAGACTTGATGTTTTCTAAAACCAGCTGACTTGGCGTTTTAATCGGGAACGGACCTTTTGTTTCAGATGGAGAAACAGTACAGCTTCCGTCTCCAGAATTGCTTGTATCAGTTTCGTCATTATCGCTTTTAGAACAAGATTCTAAAAATTTTGAAGCAGTTGCCAATGATGCAATGCCCAAAATACCATTTCGGATGAATTTTTTTCTGTCCATAATCGGTTTTTTTAATGTATTGCGGTTTTAATTTCGTCTAACTTTAAATTTAAATGAACTCGGTAATATTCATTATCCTGAGTAATGGTCAGTTCGTGTGCGTTTGGATAAAGAAGGTCAAGGCGGCTTTGAATGTTTACCAATCCAATTCCTGAGTTTTCAGGGTCTTTTACATAGTTTTCAATCGTATTTTCGATCCAAAAGTCAAGATTATGATCTGTAATAAGAATCTTGATCTTTACGTGAGCGGCGCCTTTATAATCAGTTCCATATTTAAAGGCATTTTCAACAAAAGAAATCAACAGCAAAGGTTCAATAAACTTGTTTTTAGTATCACCGTGAACATTGATTATAATGTCTTCAATATTGTTTAATCGCAGTTTTTGCAATTCAATATAATTCTGGATATAATTGACCTCTTTTTCTAAAGCCACCGTTTTATTGTCTGTCTCGTAGAGCATATAGCGCATAAGCTCAGACAAGGTTACGATGGCATCAGGGACCAAATCAGATTTTTTGTGTGCCAGCGAATAAATACTGTTTAAAGAATTAAATAAAAAATGCGGGTTGGTTTGTTTGCGCAAATAGATCAATTCGGTATTTGTTCGGTGTGTTTCGGCAATCAGTTTGTTTTGCTGATTGTTATAAAATTCAGTTAATGTTCTAATGATTGCAGAAACTGTAATAATTAGGATATAGAAAAATGAAGGGGCAATTTTAAAAAAAAACGGCTGTCTCATTTCTATTCTGTGATGCATCCTGTCGCCTTTTGGGAAAAAATGGGGGTCACGAATAATGGTTTCAGAATGCATCATTTTTTCGGGCCTTAAATGTCTAAATTCAGGAATAAAATAGTTTAGCCTTATTGCCATAAATAGGACTATCAGACCAATAGCAAATGTGCCATAGATCCAATATTTTTTTTGCAGTAGATAATTTGGAACCAAATAAAAATAGTTCAGATAAAACAACAAGATTCCAGAAAGCCATTGGGCATAAAAATCGTTGTCGAGTTTAAATGGGCTTTCATAAAATTGAATTAGAGAAGTCAAAATAAAGAAAATCCATATCATAAAATGAAATAGTATTTTGTTGTAGCCTGTATTTTTAATGGTATCGATCTGCATTTACAATTTTATTTTTAATAAAATTAATTCATTTTTGGTTACCGTAGGAGATAAGTTTTCTTTGAGTTTCTGCTTAACAAGATCAGCAACTTTTAGGGCATCGTTTTCTGTTTTAAAGCTTTTAGTGTCGCTTATTACGGGAATGATAGACTGTTTAATTAAAATTTTTTCTTTGTAGGCTATTGTGTAGCCCCATCCCGAATTTGTTTTAAAAGATGCTGTTGTTAAAGCTTCTTTTTTTGTGCAAGCAGTAAAAAGTAAAAGAAGTGCAAAAACGATTAAAATCTTCTGGATAGTGCTCCAGAAGACTTTTTTAATATTAGTTATCATCGTCACTTTGTTCGTCTAATGGTTTAAATTCCCATGCATCGTCAAAGTAAGTAGAACCAATTCGACCTAACATATAGAATCCGCGATTATTGATGGCAAAACCAACTGCATCGGTTCTTGTAGCTCCTTCCATTGGAGTTCTTTCTGTCCATAAGTCGGATGCTGGGTTGTATTCCCAAACTGTTTTTACGTTTTCGCCTCCTACAACATATCCTAAACCATTCATAGAAAAGCTTGATGCATTAGAACGTACAATAGCATAATCGTCGTTGTAGCTGTAATCGTCGTCTGTGTCTTTGTCAATATCACGTTTTCTTGTCCAAACATCTGTTGCTGGATCAAATTCCCAGAAATCTTCCTGATATACGCCATTGTTTACACCAGTCACCAAGTACGCCTTGTCTGCAATTGTAAAAACAGTCGCGTTACGTCTTTTATTTCCGCTGAAACCATTTACTAGAGTCCAAGTATTTGCTTGGTCATCATACTGATAAAAATCTTTCAAATAATTTCCGTCATAACCTGTTCCAAAATAGGCTTTACCGCCAACCTGAAAACCTACTGCGGCATAACGCGCTGTTCCAGCAAAATCTGTTTTTTGTGTCCAGCTGTTTGCAGACGGATCATATTGATAAAAATCTTTCAGTTTGTTTGTTCCGTCATAACCAAGACCTACATAGCCTTTGTCGTTTAATGCAAAACTAGAAGCAGAACTTCTTCCAACACCGCCAAAATCAGCTTTCTGTTCCCAATAATCTCCAGTTGAATTGTAAACCCACAAATCTTTCAAATAAACATCGCCTGTATATCCGCCTACTACATAAGCATAATCTCCGATAACAAAACTTGTGGCACTAGATCTTGCAGGGCCATCAAAGGCTGATTTTTTAATCCAGTTCCCTACCAAATCATCGTCATCATTATCATTGCTGCAGCTTATAAAAAAGAGGCTCGAAAAAAGCGCTGTGAATAAAATTCCTTTTTTTAGATTAATCATAGTGTATTTAATATTTATTGTTTGTATTTGATCCCTATTCCTAAAACGTAACCATTGCCGGTATTATAGTCGTAAATTTTATGGTCACTGTTGTCTAGTAAATTGTATTTTTTGTTGAAATCGTAACCTGCTTTAAAATTTAAAAACCAATTGCCTGCAACATTTCTTTCATATTCTAATGCCGAAGTCATTTGCGATAAAACTGCTTTTACGGCTTTGTTATCTGCATCAACCGTTTTGTCTAGATGATAAAAGTTTCCATTAAAACTATTCGTCAGACCAAATTTGTTTCGATCATTATTAGAATAAGAAATTTTAGAATCTGGGAATCCGATTCTAAAATCGATTCTCTCATTCATTTTATAATCAAAAGCGGCAATCGCTGTAATTTTAGGAGCTCCGAAAATAGAGGTACGTCCCGCTCCAACTATTACATTTACTTTTGAACTTAGCCGCTGGCTTATCTCTAAATTTCCTAAAACAGTAATAACAGAAAAATCTAGTTTGCTCTGAAAATTCGCTGTTGGAATTATAGAAAACCTCCATTTTGTTTTTTCTTCTATTTCAGATGAATATTCAATTTTGTTTTGAACTTGGTTGAACTTATCCTCATCTGCATAAAAGTTATAGGGATTTAATTCGTAATTCACCTTCAAATTAGAATATTCTAGTGTGTTTGCTATTTTGCTTTTTGCTCCTAATTTTTTCTGATAAAAAACAGCAATGTTTGTTTCATTAAAATTTATCTTTTCTGTCGGCTCGGTTTTAAAATTTATAGTAGCGCTAAAATTCTCCTGAGCTTTTAAACCTAAAAATGAAATCAAAAAAAGAGAACAAACTAAAAACCTTACTTTCATTATTTATTTTATTGGCTCAAAATTAGACGGATGACGCTCTTAAAAAAAAGAAGATATATATATGACGTGTTTTGATAGACAAAATCGTTGTTTTTAAGGTCGAATTAAGATTTTAGAATAGAACTTAGATTATAGATTGTTTTGTACAGTCTGTAGCTTAAAAAAGCGCGGTAGTATATGTTATAGTGTGTTGCCAAGGAGCACAATTTATATTTGCCCAAAAATTAAATTATGCGCAAGTTTATATTGATGCTACTTTTTGTACTAACCTTATTTTCATGTGGTACAGATACAGATACTGGAGAATTTACTGTTGGGTCTGATTATTTGGCTTTGAGTAATAAAGTGATTTTGATTGATACGATGACAGTCAATATGTCAACGATTAATTTTGATTCATTGGCAACTTCTAGCCGAGGTAGAATTCTGATAGGAAATTATGATGATCCCATTTTCGGAAAAGTAAAATCGGATAGCTATTTTCAGGTTTCTACAGATATTTATGCATTAAACAGTATTGGATCAGATACCGAATCTACAAATTATGTTTTTGATTCTATTTCTATGATTCTTAAGTATGATAGGTACTTTTATGGAGATACGACAAAAGTTCAGACGTTTAATATTCACAGATTAACTCAAAAAGTTAAGCCAAATAAAGAGGATAATAATTTCTATAATAATTCGACGCTGACTTACAGCTCGGAAAGTTTGGGTTCAATATCATTTAAACCAAGGCCAAAGGAAAAAGATTCTATCAATATTCAAATGAGTAAAGAATTTGGAGAAGCTCTTTTTCAAAAAATAAAGAAAAGAGAAGTTACAGATTTTGATAGTTTTACAGAATATCTCAAAGGATTTGTATTGGTTCCCGAAAATTCAAGTTCGTCCAATGTTATCGGATTTAGTGTTTCGGAAAGTAAGGTTCGGTTGTATTATTCGAAGTATCAGACAGATAATGAAACGCCATATATAATCGATTTTTCGATTTTAGACACTTCTAAACAGTTTAATTCTATTTCGCTCGACAAAACAGGAACGATCCTGCAAAATCTCCCCGTGTCTACTGGTACATTATCAAGTACACTAGTCAACAACCAAGGATTTATACAATCTGGAACAGGTGTTGCTTGTCGGGTCGATTTTCCAAATATAAAACAGTTTAAGAATATTTCGGCAAACGGCGCTATTGTCGATGCAGAATTAGTTCTTAAACCAGTTAATAATACTTATTCAGAAAAATATCCTTTGGCTGATTCGCTAACTGTTTATGTGGGAGATAATTTAAATAGAATAAGCGGAACTCTTGTCAATGCCGCTGGCGCTTCAGTTTATGGAAGGCTGAGTAAAAGCAGTGATGAATTTAACGAAAATGTAGCATATTCAATTTCGGTCGGAGCCTTTCTTCAAAAGGAAATGCTAAAACAATCTGATTCAAGATCATCGCTTATTTTGACACTGCCTGGAATTGCACAATCTGTAAACAGAATCGTTCTGGGTGATCAAAAACATTTCAACAATAAAATTCAGCTGAAAATTTATTACATCTCTTATTAAATGAAAAATAAAATTGTTTTATGGAGCTGCTTCCTTTTAATGTCGCTGACTTCGTTTTCTCAAAGTATTTCAAGTTCTCCATATTCGCTTTATGGTTTAGGAAGTCTGTATGATTCAGATTTTGGCTATTTGCCTTCAATAGGTGGTTCTGGAATTGCTTTACCTTCAGATACTTTTATCAATAATTTAAATCCGGCTTCTTTAGGATTTATGTATCAGAATCATTTTCTTTTTGATATTGGAGGAAAAGCAATTGCTACAACATATCAGAGCAGTAATCGTACAGAAAAGCGAAATAATTTTCAGTTTTCTCATTTGGCTTTTGCTTTTCCAGTCACAAAAAACTCTGGCTTTAGTTTGGCGCTTCGCCCATATTCAAGTTCGGTATTTAAAATCTCAAATTTAAAACTTCCAATTGCCGATAGTCAGGAATATTATTACGTTACGGCACAAGGATCTGGAGGTTTAAACAATCTAGATTTTTCATACGGATATCGATTTGGAAAAAAATTAACAGTAGGAGCAACTGGAACGGTACTTTTTGGAAACACCGTTGATGATCGTGCTTTCTTGATTTCAAATGCTATTACCACTGTTCATAAGCAAACAGATTATAGAGGCGTTCGTGCAACATTAGGAGCCCAGTTTAAAATAGATTCTACATTTACAATTGGAACAACGTTTAAAGTTCCAACAAGAATAAATGCTTCCAAAGTACAATCTGTAACAAGTATTGCAGATGAAGTAGAATCTTCTATAGAAACCAATAAAGCTTCAGATACAGATGATTATTATATGCCACTAGAAATTGGTTTTGGAGCAAGTAAACGATTTAAAAATAATTTGAGTGTAACTTTAGATTATGAAAAAAGCTTCTGGAGTAATACAAACCAATCCGATCTTTATGGTGAATTTGTAAATCAAGATCGTTTTGCATTAGGAGTTACCTATAGCACTAAAAAGAATGTTAGGAAATATTGGGATAGGGTAGGTTATGCTGCAGGTATAAACTTTGATAATGGCTATCTGGAAATTGACAAACAGCGTGTCAATAGCGCATCTATTTCTGTTGGATTAAATCTTCCAATCGAAAATACATTTTCATCACTTAATATTTCTTATTCTTACGGACAGAAAGGCAGAATTGCAAATGATCTAATAAAAGAAAACTACCACAAAATATCACTTAATCTATCGTTGGACGGAATTTGGTTCGTCAAGCGAAAGTTTGAATAATGCTTTAAAAGTCTTTTTTGATTACCGGATATTTATACTCTAAAATTGACTCTAAAACTTTTGGGTCAGAATTGACATAAAATACTGGGTCAATATCTGTACTTTCAGAAAAGCCAACTTTGTCTTTAAGTAGATTTTTAGTTTGGCGCGCAACAGCTTCTCCTGAGTCTATTATTTTAATATGATCTGGGAGAATTTTTTTTATCTGAGGAATTAGATAAGGATAGTGGCTGCATCCTAATACCAAGTAGTCAATATTAGCTTCAATCATTGGCTGAAGGTATGACTCTAACAATTGTGTCATTTCTGGTGAGTGCAAATTGCCATCTTCAATCAGCTGTACAAGTCCGTGTCCAACCTGCTCTATGATTTTTGTGTTATGAAACATCTCGGCAGTTTTATTAAACAACTCACTGTTTAGCGTTCCCTTTGTAGCTAGAATTCCAATAACCTGAGTTTGGGAATTGTTTGCGGCAGGCTTAATGGCAGGTTCAATTCCAACAAACGGAATATCATAATCTGCACGTAGTTCTACTATAGCATTTGTTGTAGCTGTATTACAGGCAACAACAATTAGTTTGCAGTTATTCTCTAGTAAAAACTCTACATTTTTTTTGCTTAATGCAACAATTTCATCTTTGCTTCTTTGACCATATGGCGCATTTTTACTGTCAGCCAGATAAATGGTTTTTTCATTTGGAAGAAGATCATGAATGGCGCTCCAAATGGAAGTTCCGCCAATACCAGAATCAAAAACGCCTATAGGATTATTGTTTGTCATAAAGCAAATTTACTATTTTTTAATAAAAATTCGATATTCTAAGTTAAGTGAAATCTTGAAATAATACCAAAGATTAGCTTTAATTTTTTGTAAAAAAAAACTGCTCAAATTATATAAATTGAGCAGTTTAAATTATGAGATTTAATTTCTTAGAATCCTAAATCTTTTTTAACATCAGCAGTGATGTTTGGACCATCAGCTAATAATAAAGTAGAACCGTCTAAAACGTATTGGAAACCTTTAGCTTTTCCAACTTTTTGGATAGAAGCTCTAACTTTTTCCATTAATGGTTTTACGATATCTGTTTCTTTTTGTTGCAATTCTTTTTGAGCATTGTCTCTGTAATCAACAATTCTCTTTTGCATATCTTGAACTTCTTTAGAACGCTCACCGTTTACAGCATCTGTTACAGTTGCAGCTTCAGCTTCGTACTTTTTAATTTTTACTTGATATTCGTCAACCATTTTTTTGTATTCAGCATCATATGTACCACTTAATTTTTGCAGTTGATTTTGAGCATCTAGCATAGCAGGCATTTTAGACATGATCTCGCTTACATCAACATGAGCTACCTTCGCTTGCGCGTTCATTGTGTTACTTGCTCCTAAAATAAGAATTGCAGCAATTAGTAAAGTTTTGATTTGTTTCATCATTTTTAAAATATTAATTAATTATTGGTCGTATTTGTTTTTTGTGTTTCGGCTTCTTTTGCTTTTTTAGCCGCTTCTCTTTCTTCTAAAATCTTCTTTCTTCTTTCTTCCAATTCTTTTTTACGCTGTTCGTAAAGTAATTGTCTTTCCTCTGCTTTCGTCATTGCCGGCTGCTCAGTAGCTGGAGTTTCTCCAGTTGATGTTGGCGCTGTAGTTTTAGCAGTCGAGCTAGTTTTAGCAGCATCCGTTGCAGCAGCAGGAGCTACTGTTGCTGGTGAGGCTGTTCCAGAAACCGTGCCATTTTTTTTAGCATCTCTTTCTTCTTGTAGAGCTTTTCTTCTGTCTTCATATTCTTTCCTCTTAGCATCTTGCTCTAGCTTTCGGTCTTGGATCAGTTTTTCTCTAGCAGCTCTTTTTTCATCTAGTGCTTTTTGTCGATCGGCCATTGCTGGATTTTCATCAATTGCGTTCTCAATGTTTTCTTTAGCTTCCTGTTCTTTCAGTTGTTTTTTACTTAACTGCTCACGTTTTTCAGTACGGTTTAAAATTCTTAAAACCTGATCGCTGATATCAAATCTTTTATTGCTGAAAAGCATGGTAAGATCTGATGATTTATCAAAAACAAAATCATAATTTTTTGCTTCTGCGATATCTTGCACAGCTGTAAAAACCTGGTCTTGTATAGGTTTTGCCAAAGCTGCTTTCTGTCTCATTAGATTTCCATCAGAACCAAATTGTTTCTGTTGATAATCCATCATTTCTTGTTCAAGAAACTTAATTTCTGTTTCTCTTTCTTCTATTAATTCTTTAGTAAGTAAAGCTTTTTCTGTTTTTAAGCTTTCTTTCAAATTATTTATATTTAATTTTTTAGCCTCAACTTCTTGTTTCCACTTTTGAGCTTTTTGCTCTAATTGTGATTTAGCTTCTTTATAATCGGAAACATTTTCTAAAATATATTCCATGTCGATGTAGCCAATTCGAGTAGTCTTACCTTGCGCCTGACTTGTATTTGCTACAATCAAGGCTAAAAATATAAATAAAAATTGTTTTCTCATAACATAACTTTATTTGATGATTTTTAACCAAACGTTATTTCACTAAAATTGTTGTCCAATAATAAAGTGTGTTTCCCATCCATTAGCTTTTGTTTGCCCTGGAAGAGCATCAAATCCGTAACCAAAGTCAATACCCAATAATCCAAATGCAGGCATGAATACACGTAAACCAGCTCCAGCAGAACGATTTAAATCAAATGGGTTGTAATCTTTGAACGTTGGATAAGATGAACCTGCTTCTAAGAACGTTAAGGCAAAAATAGAAGCCGATGCTTTTAATGTAATTGGGTAACGTAATTCCATAGAGAATTTGTTGTAAATCGTTGCTCCAATTGCATCACCATTTGCATTTACAGGAGTCAAAGAGTTGTTTGGATAACCTCTCAACTGAATTGTCTCTCTACCATCCATTGAGTATTGTGCCATACCATCACCTCCTAAGTAAAAACGCTCAAACGGAATTACACCTCTTTCTTGGTTATAAGCCCCTAAGAAACCAAATTCGGTAAGTGTTCTTAATACTAATTTTCCATAAACTTTAGTATACCAATCTCCTTTAAATTTAATTTTATAGTATTCTAACCAGTTGTATTTTTTCTGATCGACTTTTGCTACATCTGTATCAGCGCTTGAATAATCAGATCCAACACTTACATAACCAGTTTGCCCATTTACAGTCTCTGTTTTTACATAGTCACCATTGTTAAGTGGTTTTCCATCTACACCACTTCCAGATGTTCCTGTGTATTGTGTTTTATAATCTTTTTGGTTATGTAAATCACCATAATCAATTCCATTAAATAATGAATATGGAGGTGTAACTTTTGCCGAAATACTAAATTCAGAACCATACGTTGGGAATATTGGGTTTACCCCTTTATTGCTTCTTGAAAGTCCGATTGTATAAGCTAAGTTTCTTGATGCACCATCACCAAAAGTAAACAAACCTGTATTATAATTGTTCAAGTCGTAGTGCTGATAACTTACAGACTGTGATAATACGAAGTAGTCATCTGGCACGGTTAGTCTTTTTGCTAAACCAACTTGGATTGTAAAAATATTAAAACTTTTGCTTTTATCAACAGTTCTAGTGATGTAATTGTTAAGAAATTGCTTACTGTATGAAATAGATGAACTAAACTGTACGGGTTTCTTTCCTCCAAACCATGGCTCTGAGAAAGATAAACTATAGGTTTGGAAATATGTACTTCCTTGCAAACGAAGCGAGACTTTTTGTCCGTCTCCCATTGGTAAAGGCTTATAAGCTTCTTTATCAAATATTTTACGCGCTGAGAAGTTGTTAAACGAAAGTCCCAATGTTCCAATGAAACCACCACCTCCGTAACCTCCTTGAAGCTCAACCTGGCTAGATCCTTTTTCTACTACATTGTATTCAATATCAACTGTTCCTGCTCCAGCATCAACATTTTTAAATTTAGGATCGATTGCCTCAGGATCAAAGAAACCTAATTGTCCAATCTCACGAATCGTTCTAACTAATTGTTCTTTGCTATATTTTTCGCCTGGTTTTGTTCTTAACTCTCGGTAAATAACATGGTCGTTTGTTTTATCGTTTCCAACAACCGTAATTTTGTTGAAATAAGCGATAGGACCTTCTGTAACTCTAATCTCAAAATCGATAGTGTCATTAACTGTTTTTACCTCTACAGCATTAATGTTTGAGAACAAATAACCGTTGTTTTGGTATAAGTTGGTAATATCTTCTGCGTCTGGTTTAGACTTATCGGCAATTCTTTTTTCAAGTAAAACTCCGTTATAAGTTTCTCCTTTTTTGATTCCCAAATAACGGCTTAAAAGCTGATCTGAGTAAACTGTATTACCTAAGAATTTAATGTTTCCGAAGTAATATTTGTTTCCTTCTTCTACATCAATTTTAATAGCAAGTGTATTTTTCTTCTTATTATATTGTACAGAATCATAAATAATACGAGCATCGCGATACCCTTTTTCTTTATAGGCTGCGATTACTTTTTCTAAGTCAGTTTTATATTTTTCTGGAATAAATTTCGATGCTTTAAATACGCGAATGAAGTTTTTCTGTTTTGTGTCTTTCATTGCACCTCGCAACTGAGTGTCTGTGAGTTGTTTGTTTCCAGTGAAGTCAATGCTACTGATTTTTACTTTGTCTCCCTTGTCTATCCTGACAAGCATATTAACTTGATGCCCGTTTATAGTATCAGGAGTATTGGTGATTGTAACTTTAGTGTTATAAAAACCTTCTTTTTTGTATTTATTTTCGATGTAATTCTTAGTCGTAGTAATTAAGTTTTCGTTGACAATTTTATTCTTTGTCAAGTTGTTATCCTTAATTAAGGCTTCAACTTTGCTTTTCTTAACACCAACAATTTTAACCTCGTTTAATTTAGGAAGTTCGACGATATCTAGGTCTAAATAGATACTGTCATTTTCTACTTTATTAACATAGAAAGCGATTTCATCAAAAAGCCCCAGTTTTCCTAATTTTTTAATTGCGCTACTGATTTCTTCTCCAGGTACAGTTATCTCTTGTCCTTTCTGAAGTCCTGAAAAGGTTACAACCGTTTGTTCATTGAAGCTTATTTTACCAACAACAGAAACTTTAGCTAGAATATATTTTTTCCCTTGATCAAAAGGAACTCTTTCTTGTGCTTTAATTTGTGAAAAACTACCCAAAAGTAAAAGGGTAAGGACTATTTGTATTTTTTTTTGCAACACTAAAAAATTATTTAATTTGTTCACTGGTTTTTCCAAATCTACGTTCTCTTTTTTGATAACTAATAATAGCCTCATATAAATCTTGGTCTTTAAAGTCTGGCCACAAGACATTAGTAAAATACAATTCTGCATAGGCAATCTGCCACAGCAAAAAATTACTTATTCTATGTTCTCCACTTGTTCGTATTAATAAATCTACGTCTGGTAAATTTTGCGTGTAAAGATGCTCATTTATAATTGAATCGTCAATAGTGTCTATTGAAATTATATTATTTTTAACTTTATCACTAATTGACTTTACAGCATTTACCAGTTCCTCTCTGGAGCCATAACTTAAAGCGAGGGTAAGAGTTAAACGAGTATTGTTTTTGGTTTTTTCCATAACATCCAAAAGTTCTTTTTGGGCTGTTTTTGGTAATTTATCAAGATTTCCAATTGCATTAAGTCTGATATTGTTTTCTTCAAGGGTTACAAGTTCTTTTTTTAATGAATTAATCAATATTTTCATTAATGCCTGCACCTCCAGTTTAGGACGATTCCAGTTTTCTGTAGAAAAAGCGTATAAAGTTAAATACTCAATTCCAAGTTTAGCCGAGGTTTTGATTATTTCTTTTACAGATTTTGTTCCATTTTCATGGCCAAATGCACGCAGGAAGCCTTGTTGTTTTGCCCAGCGTCCGTTGCCGTCCATGATAATGGCAAGGTGTTTAGGTAAGTTTTTGTGATCTATTGATTCTATTAAATTCATTTTATTCTGGGCAATAGCAAGGTTTTTGTCCAAAGGTATACGTTAAAGTAAGACCTGAGAAAACATACCAGTCATTATTATTTAAATTTCCAAATTTTAGGATTTGTGTATTGCTTGTATTAGGATTACTTCCGTCAATGTTGTCTGTAAAGGTATAACGTGCTCCGACTTCGGCTCCTAAAACAAAACGAGGCGAGATATTAGATTTTATACCTAATATAATTGGTATTGCTGCAGAACTACGGTTTTTTTGAGCGTATATTACGTTTGGGTTTGAAGTATATCTGTACAAGTTGTCAAAAATAAAGTAATTTAAACCGGTAAAGACATAAGGAGTTATCTTAGTATGGTAATCATGCAGATTAAAATCGAAAAAATTGAATTCTAGTCCAGCAGAAAATTCTTTAATATCATTGTCAAAGCGATAGCCTCTCTGATTTCTTCCTGTTTCATCTGATTTAAAATCATTTCCGCTAATGTTTGATTGCATGTAAGAAAATCTCCAAGCATGTCTTGGGCTTCTATTCCACTTGTAAAGAACACCAAAAGCTGGTTTTTCTGGGGAGATGTAAGTTGTTTTTCCAACATCGCCTACAAAGTTACTTCCGCCAAAAAAGACACCAATCTCATTGATTTGAGCATTTAGTGTAATAAGGGGGAAAAAACATAACAATAAATTAAAAATTTTCTTCATTTAATTCAAAATTGCGTGCAAATATAATAATTATCAATACGAATCAAAGTTCCTTTAGTTAAATGTGCTTTTTTTTTAATTTACGTTATGATTTTGAGCCATTTAATGATGATTCACTACATGCAGAACGAGAAAATGTGGTATTATCGTATAGTGAAGAATCAGAAAAGAGTTTAATTTCTTTTATCTTCTCCCCATAGCAGTTTGTTTCTTAACGTCTTTAAGAAAGTTTCGCCTGGTATTTCGACCATTTTAATTTTGTAATCTGTTTTTTTAATTTTTAAAATAGACTCGTTTTTCACAGAAGAAATTCTTGAGTCTAAAGAAACCAAATACTGGTCTTCTCTTCCTGATACGCGCAATGTAATTTCTGTGTCGTCTGGAATAACTAGAGGTCTGGCGGTTAAATTATGTGGTGCAATTGGTGTAATAACTAAACTTTTGACATCTGGTGTTAAAATTGGTCCACCGCAACTTAAAGAATATCCTGTAGAACCTGTTGGTGTTGAAATGATTAAACCATCAGCCCAATAAGAATTTAGATATTCATTATTTAAATATGTTTCGACAGTAATCATCGAAGTGGTATCTTTTCTACTCACAGTAACTTCGTTCATTGCAAAATTAAGTTCTTCAAAAGCTTTGTTATAAGGTTCGCAAGTTAAGCCTAATAAGGTTCTTTCAGAAGTTGTATAATTTTGGCTAATAACATATTGAAGTAAAATGTCAATGTTTTCTTTCTGAACTTTAGCCAAGAAACCTAATCTTCCAGCATTAATTCCTAATAAAGGAACGCCAGAATTTCGAACAAATGCAGCGGCTCTAAGAATCGTACCGTCACCTCCAATACTTATCAGCATTTCGAAACTATTGTCTAAAGCAGTACTCGGCGAAAAAGTTTTGTATTCTTTTTTTACAAGCTGTTTTTCATAAAGCATGTTCAAGAAGTTTTCTTCAATTACCATTTCGACGTTGTTGGCATTGAAGAAATTGAATATGTCTTTTATAATAGGTTCGGTACTGTTCTGATAATATTGTCCGTAAATGGCTATTTTCATTCGTTGTAAATTAGATAATTTGTCAATGTGTAAATTAGATAATTTGGAAATGCGAAAATTATCTAATTAACTAATTCTCCCATTGGCACATTCATAATTTATATGTTGAGATATTTGTCTAAATAATCTGATCGCTCTTTTAGACTGTTAATATAGTTGTCTTCCTGATGTTCTGAAATAATTTCATATCCATATCTTCTATAAGTCTGAATGATTTCATTGATTGCTCCTAAACCAATTTTTACAGTAATTTGAACATTTTCTGTATCAGCTTCAGAGACAAAACATCCTAAAACTTTTCCATTATTACTTTCTACAATTTGGGTCACCTCGCTCATAGAATAATCCAACAGACCTTTTTGCACAATAATAATAGCGCCAGGTTCTTTTAAAAATGGAGTTTCTTGAAAAAATTTCATGATATCTTCCATTTCATAATAACCTACGTAATTATTATTCTCATCAAGAATTGGGAGAAGATTGGTGTGGTTTTTTGCGAAAACTTCTAGAACATCTAGCCAGATCATCGATTTTCTGGCAAAAAAACGTTCTAAAGTATATTTATAATCAACTGCTTTTTTTTCAGTGTCAAATGTTTCAACATCGTCAGAAGAGATGTTTCCAATAAAAACACCGTCTTCCAAAATCGGAAAATGAGAAAAATTTACATCGATAAAAAAGTCCTGAATCGAGGCTATCGTTTCCTGACTGTCAATCGCTCTGAAATCGTTTGTGATATAGTTTGTAATTTCTGTCATAAATCAATTGAAGATATTTGATGCAAAATAATCAAAAAATACCGAAAACCGCTCTGTTTTACTTTGTATTTTTGTCGTAACAAATATAATGTTACTAGAATTAATATCTATTTATATGACAAAATTAAGTGTAAATATCAATAAAATAGCAACGCTTCGAAATGCCCGTGGCGGAAATGTTCCAGATTTATTAAAAGTAGCTGCAGATATTCAGCGATTTGGAGGGCAGGGAATTACCATTCATCCACGTCCAGACGAGCGTCATATTCGTTATCAGGATGCGCGCGATTTGAAAGCAGTTGTTACCACAGAATATAATATTGAAGGAAATCCGCAACATAATTTTATTGATTTGGTTTTAGAATGCAAACCAGATCAGGTAACCTTAGTTCCAGATGCAATTGGAGCAATAACTTCTTCTGCAGGTTGGGATACGATTAAAAATCAAGAATATTTAACTGAGGTTATCCAAGAGTTCCAAAAAAACGGAATCAGAACATCAATTTTTGTTGATCCAATTTTAGAAATGATTGAAGGAGCAAAAAAAACAGGGACAGATAGAATTGAATTGTATACGGAATCTTTTGCGCACCAATATAGTTTAGGAAACGAAAAAGGGATTGAGCCATACACTAAAGCTGCAGAATTGGCAAACGAATTAGGTTTAGGAATCAATGCCGGACACGATTTAAGTTTAGATAATATTAAATTTTTCAAGCAAAATATTCCTGGTTTATTGGAAGTTTCTATTGGTCATGCCTTGATTTCAGAGGCACTTTACCTTGGGTTAGATAATACAGTAAATATGTATCTGAATAAATTGAAATAATTTTTCAAAGTAAAACTAAAAAGTAAATGTTATACTCAAAAATAGAAGGCGAAGGAAAACCGCTTGTCATCATGCACGGATTTCTTGGAATGTCTGACAATTGGAAAACTTTGGCAGGGCAATATGTAGAAGCTGGATTTCAAGTTCATATTTTAGATTTAAGAAACCACGGTCGCAGTTTTCATTCAGATGAATGGAGTTATGAAGCCATGGTTCAAGATGTTTATGAATATTGTAAGGCAAATAATCTAACACGAATTGATATTCTCGGACATTCAATGGGAGGGAAAGTAGCAATGCTTTTTGCAACCACACATCCAGAGATTGTAGATAAATTAATTGTGGCAGATATTGGCCCGAGATTCTATAAACAGCATCATCAGGAGATTTTGGCAGGATTAAATGCTGTCGATTTTTCGGTAAAACCAAGCCGGAATGATGTAGAGGAAATAGTGTCTCAATATGTTCCGGATTTTGGAACAAGACAATTCCTATTGAAAAATCTATATTGGAAAGAGCCAGGACAATTGGCCTTTAGATTTAATCTTGAAGCATTTAATAATAATCTCGATGCTATTGGAAAACCTTTGGCTGATCATTTAGTTTTTAATAATCCGACATTATTTATTAGAGGAGGAAATTCTGGCTATATTCAAGATGCTGATCTTGATGGAATTCGCAAGCATTTTCCAAATCTAAAATTAGAAACAATTCCAAATGCAGGGCATTGGCTTCATGCAGAAAATCCGAAAATGTTTTTTGAATTGACTGCCACCTTTTTAAAAGAGTAGTTATTTTTGATTAAAAAATTAGTACTTTTAAATAAATTTTAAACCAGAATAACTATGAAATTATTACTTAGACTCCTTGTTACTGCTGCCTTGGTTTTATTATTATCTAATATTTTGACTGGGGTTCATGTTGCTAGTTTTGGTACGGCTGTAATTGTTGCAGTAGTTTTAGGATTGCTGAACGTTTTTATAAAACCAATTTTAGTGATTTTAACCTTGCCGGTTACTTTTGTTACTTTAGGTTTGTTTTTACTGGTAATCAACGCGATAATTATTTTGCTGTGCACCAATATTGTGGGCGGTTTTGCAGTAAATTCATTTTGGACAGCATTACTATTCAGTATTATTTTGTCTATACTTCAATCTATTACTTATAAAATACTTGGAGATGATAAATAAAACAAATGTAGCAGATTAAAACTGCTTCAAATACAATAGATTAAAAACTTGGTTGGGTTGCAAAAATTTTATAATTTTGCAACCCAATTTTATTATGTAAATTAAAGAAGAAGATGGATATTAAAAGAGTAGCAATAGACGCTGTAAACGAGACAATCGTTATGAACGTTGTTCATATGGATTATAAAGGTCAAGTAGCAAAAAGAATTAACGAAAAAATGCCTTTAGCGCAAGTAAAAGGATTTAGAAAAGGGGCAGTGCCTAAAGATCTTGTTGAAAAACAATACGGAAAAGCTATTAAGCAAGAAGAGATCAAAAAAGTAGTTGATTTGGCTTTAGAGCGTTATATTCAATCTGAAAGATTAAATCTTTTAGGAACTCCTCTTGCTAAAGTAAACGAAAATTTTAACTGGGATGCTGAAGAATTAACTTTCGAATACGAAATTGGTTTAGTGCCAAATTTTGAAATTGATCTTGAAGCTAAAAATAATATCGTAAAATATATTGTTACTGCTGACGATAAATTAATCGATGGACAAGTTGAGCGTATCCAAAAACAATTTGGAAAAGCAGTTCCTCAAGAAGTTTCTGATGCTAAATCTGATTTAACTGGAACTTTCTCAAACGAAGCAAACGGAATCAACAATACAACTACAATTTCTGTAGATGCATTCAGCAAAAAAGCTCAAAAACAATTCACAGGTAAAAAAGTTGGAGATGTTGTTACAGTAAGCACAAAAGGTTTATTTGAAGACGATCACCAATTAATGGATTACTTAAAAGTAGGTCACGAAGGTGTTCACGGTTTAGATGTTGAAGTGAACTTTACTATTGAAGCAATCAACGGTTCTGAGCCAGCTGAATTAAACCAAGAATTATTCGACAAACTTTTTGGTGAAGGAAAAGTAGCTTCTTTAGAAGATTTAAAAGCTAAAATTAAAGAAGACGCTGAATCTCAATTCGCTCAGCAAGCTGACCAAAAATTATTATTAGATGTTCAGGATTTCTTGATCGAAAACACAAAATTCGATTTGCCAGCTGAATTCTTGAAAAAATGGTTGCAAACTGTTGGAGAGAAAAAATTAACTGCAGAAGAAGCTGAAGTTGAATACGCAAGATCTGAAAAAGGTTTACGTTTCCAATTAATCGAAGGAAAAGCTTTAGCTCAAAGCAATATCCAAATTACATTTGATGACTTGAAAGAGTTTACATCAAACGCAATCAGACAGCAAATGGCTCAATTTGGTCAAACAAACCCAACTGACGAAGAAGTTCAAGGAATCGTGGCTAGAGTTTTATCTAACCAAGACGAAGTAAAAAGACTTTCTGAGCAAGTTGTAGCAGCTAAAATGTTAGATATCTTCAAAGAAAAAGCTAACCCAACTACAAAAGAGGTTACTTACGAAGAATTTATTGCAGCTTCTTACGGAGAATAAATTTTAGTCTGAAAGTTAAAAGTTGTAAAGTCAAAAGTTAAGAGATATACTTTTTAAAAATTAAGATTTTATTACAGAAACTGAAAGATAAAAATAATTATATTTGAACGTCAATGGAATTTTTGATTCTGTTGACGTTCTTTTTTTTGTTTCAAGTTTAAGGTTTCAGGTTTCATGTTTTCTTCAGTTAACTTGAAACCTTAAACTTGAAACAAAAGAAACGTTTCAGACAAATTGGCATCTCTTATAAAAAGGTATGAACTTTGTTTAATTCGTTTAAGTCACATGCTGACTTTAGACTTTTCAACTTTAAACTAAAAATATGAACTACGGTAAAGAATTCAAAAAATTTGCTACAAAGCACCAAGGAGTAAACGCAATGTATTACGATAAAATCGTAGCAGCGATGACACCAACAAACATGACTCCATATATTATCGAAGAGCGCCAATTGAATATTTCTCAATTAGACGTTTTCTCAAGATTAATGATGGACAGAATTATCTTTTTAGGAACAGGTATTGACGATCAGATTGCTAATATCGTTCAGGCTCAGTTGTTATTTTTAGAAAGCGCTGATGCTTCAAAAGATATTCAAATTTATTTAAACTCTCCAGGAGGAAGTGTTTATGCAGGTTTAGGAATTTACGATACTATGCAGTACATCAAACCTGATGTAGCAACAATCTGTACAGGAATGGCAGCTTCTATGGGAGCAGTTTTACTATGTGCAGGAGCTGCAGGAAAACGCTCTGCATTGCCTCACTCAAGAGTAATGATTCACCAGCCATCAGGAGGAGCACAAGGTGTTGCAACAGATATGGAAATCAACTTACGCGAGATGTTGAAATTAAAAGATGAATTGTATAACATCATTTCTCAACATTCAGGACAAACTTTTGACAAAGTGCACAAAGACAGTGAGCGTGATTACTGGATGAAAGCTGACGAGGCGAAAGAGTACGGAATGATTGACGAAGTGTTAAGAAGAGGATAATCTTTTAAGCTTCTAAGTTGCTAAGACACTAAGGTTCTAAGTGTTCTTTGTGATTTAAATTTTAAATAAAAAAATAAAAATATTAAGCTGTAAGGAGTTAAGTTTTAAAGTTTTAATTGAAAAGCTTAGAAACTTAGTATCTTTGCAGCTTAGTAACTTAAATAAAGAATGGCAAAAGTAGTATTAGAATGTTCGTTTTGTGGAAGAAAGAAGCCAGAAACTAATTTATTAATTGCAGGTATCAATGCACATATTTGTGATAAGTGTATTGAACAGGCACACGGAATTGTTTTAGAAGAATTAAAATCTAGCGGAAGCGCGAAACTAGTTGGTGACTTAATTTTAAAGAAACCAAAAGAAATTAGAGCTTTCCTAGATCAATATGTTATTGGTCAGGACCAGACAAAAAAAGTAATGTCGGTTGCGGTTTACAACCACTACAAGCGTTTAATGCAACAGCAATTAGACGATGAAGTAGAGATCGAAAAAAGTAACATTATCATGGTGGGTCAGACAGGAACAGGAAAAACATTAGTAGCAAAAACTATTGCTAAAATGTTAGATGTTCCATTGGCTATTGTTGATGCGACAGTATTAACAGAAGCTGGATATGTTGGAGAAGACGTTGAAAGTATTTTAACTCGTTTGCTTCAGGCTGCAGATTATGATGTAGCAAAAGCAGAAAGAGGAATAGTATTTATTGATGAGATTGATAAAATTGCCCGTAAGAGCGATAATCCATCAATTACTCGTGATGTTTCTGGAGAAGGTGTTCAGCAGGCATTATTGAAGTTATTGGAAGGAACAGTGGTAAACGTACCGCCAAAAGGTGGACGTAAACACCCAGACCAGAAATTTGTTGAGGTAAATACTCAAAATATCTTATTTATTGCTGGAGGTGCTTTTGATGGAGTAGAGCGTATTATTTCAAAACGTCTAAACCGTCAGGCAGTTGGTTACTCAACTTCTAAAAATGTAGATAATATAGATAAAGATAATTTATTGCAATATATCATTCCAAAAGACATTAAAGACTTTGGTTTGATTCCTGAGATTATTGGACGTTTACCAGTTTTAACGCACATGGATCCTTTGGATAAAGCAACGCTTCGTGCAATTTTGACACAGCCTAAAAATGCGTTGATCAAACAATATCAGAAATTATTCTTAATGGATGATGTTGAGTTTACAATTACCGATGAAGCTTTAGATTTTATTGTAGATAAAGCTTTAGAGTACAAATTGGGTGCGCGTGGTTTACGTTCTTTATGTGAAGCTATCTTAACAGATGCCATGTACGAACTGCCAACATCTGACGATATCAGTTTGACAATCGACAAAGAATATGCAGAACATACGTTAAGTAAAAACTTATTGAAGCGTATGGAGATTGCTTCTTAACTTTAAAAATAGCTTTTAAACTTTGATAAAGTTCAATTATAGAACCTGCTCATTTATCTGAGCAGGTTTTTTTATACACTTTTTTAACCTTATTTTCGTTTGTGCTTTTGAGTAAATATTTGATATGAAGAAAACGCTTTTTATAATTTGTCTGGCTTTTGTTTTTTCTTGCAGTAGAGAAAGTAAAAAAATAGTTGTTTCTGAAAATAAGCATAAAAATGAAGTGGCTTCATTAGAAAAACCTCGTGTTGAAGTTGATTACAGCAATTATTATAAAGAAGCAGCATACTATTGTAAAGTCAATAATTTAAATCAAGATAAATTTATTTTGATTGACCTCGGATTGCATTCTGGTTATAAACGATTTTTTGTTTACGATTTTGAAAAGAAAGAAGTTTCGAAATCATATATGGTGAGTCATGGTTGCGGAGATAATCAATGGGGAGGAACTTATTCTAAAGATAACGCAAAGACGAGTAACGAATTTGATTCGCATTGTTCTTCGGTTGGAAAATATGTTGTTTTGGATCGTGGTGTAAGTCAGTGGGGAATAAAGGTAAATTATATTTTGCAAGGAAAAGAAAAAAGCAATTTTAATGCACGAAAACGTGCCATTGTTTTGCATTCTTGGGAAGAGGTGTCAGATAATGAAGTTTATCCAAAAGGAACACCAGAGGGTTGGGGTTGTCCTGCAGTTTCAAACGAGAGCATGAGAGAAATCGATGAACTTTTGAAAGCCAATAAAAAAGTACTCCTTTGGATTGTTAGGTCTTAGAGTAATGCTGAAAAACAAAAGTTCTATTTTAGCCCTGATCGAAACGGCATCTCCCGATTTAGAAAAACAAGGCTTTTTAGCCGTAGTTTTTGTTTATCCGGAATACAGTGTAGAGCAGGACAAAACGTTCTGATGAAAATGAATTGATCTGCTTCTAAAAATTACTGCACTCTAAATTTTTCTCGATATTCAATTGGTTTCATGCCGACCATTTTATAAAACACTTTTCTAAAAGCTTTTGGGTCATTATAGCCGGTTTTTTCTATAATTTCTGAAATTGAAAGCTGCGTTTGTTCTAGGTATTTCTTCGAACTTTCGACTCTAATATTTTGCAAATATTCGATAGGAGGAATTCCTGTCACTTGTTTGAAACGACGTGTCATGTTTCGAGCACTTGTTGGGATATCTTTTGTGATCTCTTCCAGTTTTTCGATAGAATGATACTGATTTTCTATTTTTTGCTGCAATAGAGCAACTAAAGAATCATTGTGTAAATGATTGGGTCTGAAGGTGCTGAAATAACTTTGTTTGTATCGGTTCAAATCGATTGAGAATATTTTAGCAATTTTGACCGCCATTTCGTTACCGCAGAATTTCTGAACCAAAAGAATCAATAGATGGAAGGTTGAAGTCGATCCTCCACTGGTATATAAACTTCCGTCAGCAGTCAAAGTTTCCTCAGGTTTTAATTTTACCATCGGAAAAGCTTTGGTAAAGGCGCTGCAAGCGTCAACATGTGTTGTGGCTAACTTTTCGTTCAATAAACCAGAAGCGGCAAACAAAAAAGCTCCTGTGCAAAAACTGGCTAATTCAGCTCCAGCCTTATGCTGTTTTTGAAGCCACGGAATAAAGCTTTTATTCTTTTTAATCATCTCGCTCATATTATCTGTTGTAAAAGCGGGAATTAAAATTAAGTCTAGAATAACTTCTGAAGTTTCAATAGCGTTGCTTTTATATCCAAACAAATTTCCCTGATCGTTTTGTTCTTGCGATTGAAAAATCATGATTTCAAATGGTTTTTCAGTTTCAGGAGTAAGTTTATTAGCAGTTTCGAATACCTCTAATATGGCTGCGATGCTTAGTAATTTATAATCGTGAGGTATGATTAATCCTAGTTTCGTGCTCATGATATTTTGGTTTTTTGGAATTTCAGTAAGATGCAAAAATAAGCAAATTGTCTCAAATGCCCCTAAAAATGACTTTTATTGGTATTTTTAAGTAATCTTAAAAAATTAAATTTGTTTTAATTAATTCGTAATTTTATAAAGATGAAAACAAAAATCTTCTTAAATCTTGCTGTAAAAGATTTAAACAGGGCAGTGTCTTTTTACAATGGACTTGGTTTTTCGACCAATCCAAAATTCTCAAATGAAAAAGGAGCTTGTTTGGTTATTGATGAAAATATATTTGTGATGATTTTGGTAGAAGAGTTTTATCAAACCTTTACCAAAAAACAAATTTGTGATTCAACAACAACTAGTGAAGCTCTTATTGCTATTTCTGTAGACACTAGAGAGCAGGTTGATGAAATGATGGACAAAGCGATTAAATCGGGTGGAACAGATTATAATCAGACAAATGATTATGGTTGGATGTATCAAAGAACTTTTCTAGATGTAGATGGACATCACTGGGAAGTTTTCTTTATGGATGAAAGTCAGATTCCAGAGAACATGTAGTAATTAAGTAAGAACAAATCAAACAAAAAATAAAAAATGATAACAATAAAGAACACCGTTAATGCATCTCTTGATAAAGTTTGGAATTTTTGGAATACTCCAGAACATATTACAAAATGGAGCTTTGCTTCTCCTGATTGGCACACGCCTTATGCAGAAGCAGATTTGAGAGAAGGAGGAAAATTTAAATCGACTATGGCTGCAAAAGACGGAAGCATGAGTTTTGATTTTGGAGGTGAATTTACTTTAGTAAAGCCAAACGAAGCGTTATCTTATGTTTTGGGAGACGGAAGAAAGGTTGAAATCACTTTTACAGAAACGGCAGATGGTGTTGAAATTGTTGAAAGTTTTGACCCAGAAACACAAAATCCAGAAGAAATGCAGCGTGCTGGCTGGCAGGCGATTTTGGATAATTTTAAAAGTTACGTTGAAGCTAATTAATTTTAGGTTCATAGGCTCAAAGTAACAAAGGTTCAAAGATTACAAACTTAAAATTAACTTACATCACTTATATGGTTTAAAAAAGAAATAAATATCTAACCCAACAAAAAAAAACAAAAAATGACAAAACAAATATGGTTGAATCTTCCTGTAAAGGATGTGGCAAAAGCGAAAGATTTTTTCTGGAAAATAGGTTTTTCGTTTAATGAACAGCATGATACGCCAAGTTCGACGTGCATGGTTGTAGGTGAAGGACATTTTGTGATAATGCTTTTTGAAGAAATGCTTTTTTCAAGTTTTTCTAAAAACAGCGTTACAGATACGAATTCAAGCTCTGAAGTCTTGATTTCTATCGACGCAGAAAGCAGAGAAGAAGTTGATGAATTAGCCGAAAAAGTCAAAGAAGCTGGAGGAAACGTTTTTGCTCCTCCTGCCGAAAGTCAGGGCTGGATGTACGGCTGCGGTTTTACCGATTTGGACGGTCATCGTTGGAATGTTTTATTTATGGATTTTAGTAAATTACCAGATTAAGATGGAAAAATTAGTGTTTAATGTTGAGATAAAGGCTTCTAAAGAAAAGATCTGGAAAGTCTTATGGGACGATGAAACGTACAGAAAATGGACAAGCGTTTTTGCCGAAGGAAGTTATGCCGAATCGACTTGGAATGAAGGGGACAAAATTTATTTTTTAGGACCTGGCGGAGCAGATGGAATGAATAGTTTGATTGAAACTAAAATTCCGAATGAATATATGGCTTTTAAGCATCTTGGCGAAATCAAAGATCGTAAAGAAGTGCCACCAAATGCGGAAACTGAAAAATGGAGCGGTGCAATGGAAACTTACAAATTAACTCAAAAAGGAGATGTTGTAAATCTTCATGTTGAAGTAGATGTAATTGAAAAACATATTGATTATTTCAAAGATGCGTTCCCTAAAGCGGTGGAATTGATTAAAGAATTGTCTGAAAAGTAAATGAGAAGAAAAACAGATAATTAATAATTTATAATTAACAATTAAAAAAATAATATCATGGCAACAGCAGTAAATCCATATTTAATGTTTAACGGAACTTGCGAAGCAGCATTTCTGTTTTACAAATCAGTTTTTGGCGGAGATTTTCCGTATATCGGAAAATTTAAAGATGCTCCAGCGGAAGAAGGCGAAGTGCTTTCTGAAGAAGCTTTAAATCGAATCATGCATGTATCTCTTCCAATCGGAAGTAGTATTTTAATGGGAAGCGACACCCACCCACGATACGGAGATGTCGGTTTTGGAGATAACTTTTCTGTTTCTGTTAATGCAGAAAGCAGAGAAGATGCAGATAAAATCTTTAACGGACTTTCAGCTGGAGGAAAAGTAGAAATGCCATTGAATGACACTTTCTGGGGATCTTACTTTGGAATGTTTAAAGATAAATTCGGCATCAATTGGATGGTGAGTTTTGATAAAAATGAACCAATGAAATAATGTAAAAGTTACGTTATTTTAATAGTAGAGCATAATTGTTAAATTACTCTGAAAAGCACATGAAAATGTGCTTTTTCGTTTTAAAAAAACAAGGATTATTCTTTTTTATCAACGAGAGATTGCCGATTTTTGTCGCTTCAAAATCAAGAAAGAAAAATGGCAGCAGAAGACAAAGAAATAATTTTATTAAAAGTTTCTGGACACGATAAAATTGGAGTTACAGCAGGATTAACAGCTGTATTGGCAGCATACGACGCCAATATTTTAGATATCGGGCAGGCAGATATTCATGATACGCTTTCTTTAGGAATTTTGTTCGAAATTGCTGCAGGTTCTTCTTCGGCACCCGTTTTAAAAGATCTTTTGTTCAAAGCATATGAATTGGAAATTAAAGTAAAATTTATTCCGATTTCTATCGAAGATTATGAAACTTGGGTAAAATCACAATCAAAACAGCGTTACATCATCAATATTTTGGGAGAGACACTGGCGGCTTCACAACTATCTGCAGTTACACAAATATTGTCAGATCAAAATTTAAATATTGACTCTATTATCCGATTAACAGGAAGAACTTCTGTTGTAGAAAAGGAAGAATATCCGCGTTCTTGTATTCAATTATCTGTTACAGGCGAAATTGTCAACAAGATCATCATGACGGCAAGTTTTATGGAAATTTCCAGAACGCTAAACGTTGATATCTCTTTCCAAGAAGATAATATTTATAGAAGAAACCGCCGTTTGGTTTGCTTCGATATGGATTCGACTTTAATTCAAACCGAAGTAATCGATGAGCTTGCTGAATTGAATGGAGTTGGAGATCAAGTGCGAGCTATTACAGAATCGGCTATGAACGGTGAAATTGATTTCAACGAAAGCTTCAAAAAGCGCATGGCTCTTCTAGAAGGTTTAAGTGAAGAAGTTTTGCAAAATGTTGCTATCAATTTGCCGATTACACAAGGAGCCCATCGTTTGATGAAAGCCTTAAAATACTACGGCTATAAAACCGCAATTCTTTCTGGAGGATTTACTTATTTTGGAGAATATCTTCAAAAAGAATTAGGAATAGACTACGTTCACGCCAATCAATTAGAAATAAAAGATGGTAAGCTGACAGGTAAATATTTAGGTGACATTGTAGATGGTCAGAAAAAAGCAGAATTATTAAAAGCAATTGCAGAAAAAGAAGGAATTCATATTAATCAGACAATCGCGGTGGGAGATGGAGCAAACGATTTGCCAATGCTAAACTTAGCTGGTCTAGGGATTGCTTTCCATGCCAAACCAAAAGTTAAAGAAAGTGCTTCAACTTCAATTTCAAGTTTAGGTCTTGATGGTGTTTTGTATCTTTTAGGATATCACGATAGATATATTGATATGATGTAAAGTCTAGTTTGTCATTTCGATCATAGGTAGAAAGCACACTAGAAATTCGACAATCAAAATAAAAAAAAACAAACCTCAGTCTTTTAAAATAAAAGGTTGAGGTTTTTTATATGGGCATGTCCCTACGGGTCGGGCTATCCGTTCCAATCTTTTGTGGTGAACCCCACCACAAAAGGATTTCCACTTCTATCCCTCATGCGGGTTTAGTGGAATCATTAGTTTTGAAGTTGTAAGTAAGATTTGCATTTGAATTGCCTCTAGCTTTAGCTGGAGGAATAAAGGATGAAGATTAAAATTGGCTTTAGCTAAATTAACGGGTACGATAATTCGGCTAAAGCCAATAAATATTTAGAGACTCATTTAACCACTAACTAAAGTTAGTTGCAATTCAAGAATAATGTTTCTAAGAATTTTTGTAATTACTGATTTCTAGATTCCAACTCCTTCTTCATCTCTTTCAGATTTTTGAGATTTAGAAAAAGAATAGGCAATAACGCAACAGGAATAATATTCATAGCGCTAAATCCTTTCATAAAAACAATGAATGTGTTAAGAATGAATAACATAAAAAGAACAACGCAAAAAATAGTATTCACTGTTTTTAATGTCTTCTGATTTTTAATCAGTTCTTCGTTGCTCATTTCGCTAAATTTTGTGTCTTTCATTTTTATAAGTTGTTATTAGCACATTTCTTTCAATTGCTCCAAATAATCTCTCTGATTCGAAAGCCTCGGAATCTTATGCTGGCCTCCTAATTTGTCTCTTTCTTTCAGCCAATCATAAAATAAATTCTCTCGAGCAACATTAATCACCAAAGGATTTAAAGTCATATTATTGTAGCGTTTAGCTTCGTAATCTGAATTTAGAGTTTGAAGAGTTTCATCCAGCACTTTTTGGAAAAGGCCAACATCAGCGGGATGCTTCTTAAATTCAATCATCCATTCGTGAGCACCTTTTTCTTTATCATGCATAAAAATAGGAGCAACCGTATAATCGATAACTTCAGTTTGTGTTACTTGACAAGCTTTTGCAATAGCCTGATCGGTATTTTCTACCATTAATTCTTCGCCAAAAACATTGATATGATGTTTGGTTCTTCCCGTTACTCTAATTCTGTATGGATTTAAAGAAGTAAAACGAACCGTGTCGCCAATTAAATAACGCCACAAACCAGAATTTGTAGTGATAACAATAGCGTAATTTTTATTCAATTCAACATCGGCCAAGCGAACTACTTTTTGGTTTGGAGATCCAAAAGTGTCCATCGGAATAAATTCGTAGAAAATTCCGTAATCCAGCATTAATAATAAGTCGCTTGAATTATTCAAATCCTGAATTGCAAAAAAGCCTTCAGAAGCATTGTATATTTCGTAATATCTAAAATCCTTGCTTGGCAAAAGTTTTTTATACTGTTCTCTATAAGGAGAAAAACTTACGCCTCCGTGAAAGTAAACTTCCAGATTTGGCCAAAGTTCCAGTAGACTCTGTTTTCCTGTATTTTCAAGGACTTTATTCATTAAAACCAGCATCCAAGAAGGAACTCCTGCAAAACTGGTTACGTTTTCGTTTTTAGTTTCATTGATAATAGCGGCAATTTTCGTTTCCCATTCGCTCATTAGAGAAGTTTTGCTGCTTGGCGTACTGCTGAATTCAGCCCAAATAGGCATGTTTTCAATTAAAATAGCCGATAAATCTCCAAAGAAAGTATTATTGTTTTCGTAAATCTGAGAACTTCCTCCTAAACGAAGGCTTTTTCCTAGAAACAATTCAGAATCTTCATTATTATTTAGATAAAGACACAAAAGATCTTTACTGCCTTTGTAATGGCAATCCTCCAAAGCCTCATTACTTACAGGAATAAATTTACTTTTTGCATTTGTAGTACCGCTCGATTTGGCAAACCATTTAATAGGGCTTTCCCAAAAAACATTTTGTTCTCCCAAACGGGTACGTTCAATAAGTGGCTGTAATTCCTCGTAAGTTGCAATCGGAACTCTTTCAGCAAAGGTTTGATAGGAACTAATGGTAGAAAATTCATATTTTTTTCCAATAACCGTATTTTCAGATGCCGTCAATAAGTTATGCAATAATTCTTCCTGAACTTCATTTGGGTATTTTAAAAAAAGCTCGATTTGGTGAATCCTTTGTTTGAGGACCCAAGATGCAAACGAATTGATAATAGATAAAGGCATGAATCTGTTTTTTAGTTAACTAATTTTAGATTTTAAATCTTACAATCTGTGCAAAACAAAAAACTTAAAATTTGAATATCGATAGACAAATAGTAACTTTGTCTTCATATCAAAAATAATATTTTTTTGTAATAAACAATTCAATTTACGGTAAAGATTCTACCAAAAAAGTCGAATTTAACACAAAAAACTTTAAATCTTTTGAGAAGTTTAAATCAGCAATTATAAATAAAAAATTCAAATGCAATATCAAGGCGTACTGACAAAAATGCAAACCGAACTTGGGAGTCCAATTCAATATTATTTGGTTTTCGAGGATAGTTTCTTAAACATGAATCAATTATTAGATAAAGAAATTGAAATCAATTTTGTGGGTTGCCAATGTTTGAATTGCGGTAAAAAGAAAAAAATATACCGACAAGGTTTTTGTTATGAATGTTTTTATTCAAGTCCAGCTGTTGGAGATTGGATTATGAGGCCAGAATTGAGTACGGCACATTTGGGAATTGCAGACAGGGATTTAGAATATGAATCTAAAGTTCAGTTACAACCGCATATTGTATATTTGGCTTCGGCATGCGAGATAAAAGTAGGTGTTACTCGTAAAACTCAAGTTCCAACCAGATGGATCGATCAAGGCGCTTCTCAAGCGATTGCCATTGTTGAGGTTCCAAACCGTTATTTGGCAGGAATTACAGAGGTAGCATTAAAAGATCATTATACAGACAAAACCAATTGGAGAAAAATGCTTCAGAACTCTGTTGAGACTTTTGATCTGATTGCAGAGAAAGCCAAAATCGAAAGTTTAATTCCTGCAGAAGTCAAAGACTATTTTTACGCTCAAAAAAATGATGTTTACGAACTTCAATATCCAGTGTTAAGTTATCCTGCAAAAGTAAATAGTTTGAACTTGGATAAATCTCCTTCGTTCACTGGAAAATTGACAGGAATTAAAGGTCAGTATCTATTATTTGAAAACGGAACAGTTTTTAATGTACGTGGTTCCGAAGGTTATGTCGTCACAATAAACGTCTAGGTTTATCGGGAAGTTGTCGATGTTTTTTAGCTAACTGTCTATAAATTTGTTGATTACGTAATAATTTATTGTAAATTTATATCGCTTCCAAAAGCAAAAAATGTGAATATTGATACATTTCGTTACAATTTTGTAACAAATGCTTATTGGAAGAATTTATTTTTAGAAGATAAAAGAAATTAGATTTGAGACCTGCTCTTAATGCTAGTTTTCTAAAATTAAATTGAGATTTATAATCCGTAAATTATTCCATAAATGAGTGTTTTAAACAAAATAAACGTACACAGGCGCAGCATAATGCGGAACCTAACTAAGAATGTTGGAAAAGCAAATATGCAGGACGATTTTATTTTAGTCGATAAGAACGAAATCAAAAAAGTTCTTATTTGCAGACCAAATGGAAGGTTAGGAAATCTTTTACTGATTACACCACTTGTTCAGGAAGTGTCGGAAATGTTTCCAAATTGTACAATTGATTTATTTGTAAAAGGCACATTGGCTCCAATTATTTTTGAAAAATACGATGTTGTTGATAAAATAATTCATTTGCCTAAAAAACCATTTAAAAGTTTAGTGGAATACTCAAAGGTTTGGATTTCGTTAAAAAAAGCACATTACGATTTAGCAATCAATGTTGATCAAAATTCTTCTTCGGGCCGATTAGCGGTTCAGTTTTCAAATGCCAAATACAAGTTTTTCGGAGATTCTGAAGAGGAATTAACAGAGCAGAAAAGCGATTTTGAACACATTGCAAAATACCCAGTTTATAATTTTAGAAATTATTTGTCAAAACTGAGATTACCAACAAACAGCAATAAAATAATTGCTCCTTTGGATCTTAAATTAACAATTTCTGAAATCACTGAAGGCAAAAAAATATTGAACGAACTTACTGATAATAACAAAAAAACGATTTGCATTTTTACCTACGCAACAGGAGCAAAATGTCTTTCAGAAGAGTGGTGGGAAAAGTTTTATTCAATGCTTACCGGAGAATATAAAGATTATAATATTATTGAAATTCTGCCTGTAGAAAATGTATCTCAAATTGGTTTTAAAGCACCAACATTTTATAGTAAAGACATAAGAGAAATAGGGGCTGTTATTACAAATGCTGATTTGTTTATTGGTGCCGACAGCGGAATTATGCATTTATCAAGCGCTGTACATACACCAACCATCGGGCTGTTTTCTGTTTCAAATTTGAAAAAATACGAGCCTTATGATAATTGCAGCATTGGTCTAGATGTTAATCTGTACACGAAAAAGGAATATATAAAAACAATAAATTCTATTTTGAATAACGGTCGATTAAGTAGCTATTCAAAAGCAATATAAAAACAAAAAATCCTGTTCATTCGAACAGGATTTTTTGTTTTTTAAGGAGCTAAGCTTCTTAGGTGCTGAGGTTCTAAGTTTTTCTAAAGAAAAAAACTTAGAACCTTAGAGGCTTAGCATCTCAGTACCTTTTTATGGATTCTTTTTCTTAAACAATCCGTTCAATAAATCACTAGCTTTTTTAGTTACTTCTTGAGTTTTCTGCTCTTTTTCAGTTTTAGCAGCCTGAGTTGTATCTTTAGCTTTAGTGTTTTTGTTGATCAAATCGGTAAGTGCTGAGGTTCCTTTTTGAGTCAGTTTTTCTTTCTGCTGATTTACCAATTGTGTTGTCAAATTGCTCACAGCAGTTTTCATATCGGTACTGATTTTAGGATTTGAGAAATTACCTGTCAAAGAAGCATTGATTGGAATATTATCTAGTTTTGCAGCATCTGCAGGAGACATTTTTGCAATTAAGTTGTTAGCTTCGGTTCCCAAATATTTAGCAGGAACATCAAATTTTAGAGTATAATTCATAGTTTGATCGAAACCATGAGTTCCTCCAACCGTTACTTTAATATCTTGGTATTTAATGTCAAAAGGTTTAACATTTACTTTTCCATTGTCAAAAGTTAAAGCAGCTTTAATGTCATTCAGATTCACTTTATTTAAATCAAGAAACTTTACATTAGAACTTAATGCAGTAAGTAAAGTAGAGTTACTCGAGTTTACTGTAGTAGACAGTAATTGACCAATTAAATCTCCTGAAATTGATTTAAGATCTGGAGTAAATTCTTTTGCATCCAAATTACCATTCAGTTTGATTGTTGAATTCAGTTTCCCGTTAATGATTCCAGCAATAGGCGCAATTTTTTTCATCATATCCAACTGCGTAAATGTCTGTGCAATATCAACTTGATTAAAACCTAAATTCATATCAAAAGTTGGCACTTTTTCTTTTGTAGAAACTGCTCCGTTAAGACCAATTGATCCTCCGAAAATATTTGTTTTAAAGTTTTCAAGAGTTGCTTTTTCGTCTTTAATAAGCAGTCTTCCAGAAACATCTTTTAGTTTTAAATTATCATATAAAACCGTTGTTGCTTTTGCATTTAATGTACAATTCAAGAAAGCAGGAATCTTCATTGCATCGGCTGGTTTTGCAGGAGTTTTTGTTTCTTCTTTTGCAGATTCGCCAGCAGTCATAAAATCATCAACAGCCAATTGGTTTGAACTCATATTGAAGTTTCCTTTTAGTTCTTGTTTCTTAAACATAAAACCATAGAAATTCTCTAAAACACCGTTAATGCTGATATCACTTTTACCAGTCGTAGCATCAAATTGTTTTAAGTTAATTTTGCTCGGATTAAATTCAACCATCGCTGTGCTAATGTTCATCGATTTGTTGTTTTCGTCAGTATATTTAAATCCTGACAAGCTCATCGTACCAGCATTTTTGATGTTTTGATATTGGCTTTTTTCTACAGAAGCCATGTCAAAATTGGTAGTAACATCAGCTTTTAAAATACCAGCCAAAGGTTTATCCATTTTAATTGGATATGCTTTTGAAAGATTAGCCAAGTTGATCGTTCCTTTTAAAGCCGCATCGATAATAGGATTTACCGTTATGTTTTTAATATTCGCTTTAGCGTTAAAAACATCCTGATCGATTCTAAAAGATAACTTATCTAGGTTGACATAAGTATCATTTAAAATTCCAGTTTCGTTAATGATTTTTGTATCAATTACAATATTTTGAACCGATTTTGGTAGATTCGGATATTGGAAAGAAGCATTATTGGACGCAATTTCAACATTAAATTTCGGAACGGTTGTATCTGTAAGTTCTCCTTTTGCAAAACCGTTTACAGTAAAATCTCCAGTAGTTTTTACACCATCTAAACCTGCGGCATAAGCCGAAGGAATTAAACCTAAGAAATTGGTAAAAGAAGAAGTAGGAGTTTTAAACTTTAAATCGTAAATCTGCGCTTTCTCTGCCATTTGAATGAATCCATCAAATTCTAAAGGCAACTGATTGATTAAAGCTTTGTTTTCTTTAAAAGTATATTTGCTTTTTTCTAAATCAATTCCAAGAACAGCGTCTAAAGTTAGTTTTACATTTTTCATGTAATTTATTTTATCCATGTCCAATGAAACTTTTGCAGTAGATTTTGTAGTTAAATCTAGTTTAGAATTGGTAAAATCTCCAGTTCCTTCGTGATTTAAACTGTCAATTACCATTTTAATTTTAGAACCTTGATCGATGTATCTAAAAGTAAAATTTTCGATTTTATAGTTTTGAATTTTTAATGCAAGTGGTTTGCTTGCTTCGTCTTTCTTCTCTTCTTTTTTGTCTTTTAGAGCAATATCGAAGTTTCCAACACCATCTTTATTAAAAATAATGTTTACTAATCCGTTGGTAGAACTAATTCCCTGAATGCTTAAAGGCTCTTCTTTTCCTTTGAAAAGTTCTTTAATGCTCATTTTTAAATTCAATTCTCCAAGAGAAACCAAAGTGTCGCCTTCAAAAGGAGCTTTGTTAATGATAACTAATTTCTCGATTCCAACTGTAGCGTTTGGAAAATTTTTAAATAAACTTAAATCGGCATCAGTAAAACTTACTTTGGCATCAACACTTTCGTTGATAGCTTCGACGATTTTTGACTTGATCTGGTCTTTAAACAAAAATGGAATGGCAAATAATGCAGCAACAAATACCACAAGAACTATGGCACTTATTTTTAAAACTTTTTTTAGCATATAAATAGATTTGAGGGTTTACATCTTAAAATCGACTCCTGCAAAAATAGCTTTTTTTACTAGAGTTTGAAGATAAAGTTTTCTTAATTTTGTAAGAAATTTATTAAAATTGTTAAATAAAAAAAATCCGTTGAGAACTATTTTCAAAACGGATTTTTTAGGGTGTTTATTTTATTATTTCTGAATAAATGAAACTATTTTTTCAACCAGGATTTCAGAAATAGGAAGTGTTTCATTATTGTAACTGGCCAAATTATCTTCCTGGTTGCCGTCAATAATCTTCATAATATGATTCATCTTATCAATAATCTGTAAATCTGCATTTTTGTTGGCTTGCTTTAAATTTTCGGCATCTTTTACAGCAATCTGAATGTCATTATTTCCCTGTACTATTAAAACAGGAATTGTAAGTTTTTGTATTTCCGTCTGAGGATTGTATTTGAACCAAGAAATCAGATAAGGTTGAATGCTGGGTCTAAAAAGAGAATTCAGCATCGGATCGACTTTTTTTACCTCAAATCCGTTTTTTAAACTATCAATAATAGGGAAGGTCAAGTCATTAAGTGGTTTCATTGACTTGGCACCAATTTGAGTTTTTAAAATCTGATCTGCCGGTTCGCCTGCGCCTGCGATCGAAATAAATTTGTCTGCTTTTCCACTGGCAACCATGCCGATTAAAGAACCTTCGCTGTGACCGATTATAATTATTTTAGAAAAACGTTTATCCTGTTTTAAATAATTAATCCAGCTTTTTGCATCTTGAATGTAGTTTTCAAAAACAAGACTACTTTCAGATCCACCGGCAGCTTTACTTTCTCCGATTGCTCTTTTGTCGTATCGTAATGACGCAATTCCGTTTTTTGCCAAAGCTTCTGCCAGCATTTTTAAAGAATTGTTTTTCATCATTGGATTATTTCCGTTTCGGTCAGTTGGGCCAGAACCGGCAATGATTAAAGCAACTGGAAATTTTTTGGTCAAATCTGGCGTCGTCAGTGTACCAAAAATCTGATCGTTATTTATTTTTAATATAGCTGGTGTTTCCTTAAACGTGATTTCTTTTTGGGTTTGAGCATTTAAGAAACTCCAAAACAAAACCGTTAGAAAAAGAATTACTTTATTCATCTTTTAACTCAATTAATAAATATTGATTCCGTAAGGCAAAATTGCTTGTACTCCTTTTTGTTTTTGAAATTTCTTTACCTGTTCAATAAGAAGATAGTTTTCTTCTCCTATTTCTTCTTTAATGAAAGCTTCTTTCGATTTTGCAAAAGGAAGATTGCCCAATAGATCGTTTAACGTTTTCTCGTATTCAGGATAATTCTGAGTGCTGTATTTTTTTAATTTAGCGATTTTGGCAGCTTCAGCAATTGCATCATTTAGTCCTCCAATTTTATCCACTAAGCCAATTTTTAAAGCTTCAGTTCCAGACCAAACCCTTCCTTGAGCAATAGAATCTACTTGAGCAAAAGTCATTTTACGGCCTTCAGCAACATGTTTTACAAAAGTGTTATAGATTTTTTCAACGCCTTCTAAGGTAAAAGCCTTAAATTTCTCATCAACTGGTAAAAACGGACTGTAATTTGCAGAATTCTCATGTGTTTTAACCTGCTCAGAATTAATTCCTAATTTATTAGCCAAAGGGCTGAAATTTGGCAGCATTCCGAAAACTCCAATAGATCCTGTAATTGTATTGTTTTCAGCAAATATTTTATTAGCGTTGCAAGCAATATAATAACCGCCAGAAGCAGCATAATTACCCATCGAAACTATAACAGGCTTAACTTTTTTTGTAATTTCGATTTCTCTCCAAATTAAATCAGAAGTTAGAGCGCTTCCACCAGGACTGTCAATTCTAAGAACAATTGCTTTAACATCGTCATTTTTTCTCGCTTCTTGCAAAGAGCGTCTCATTGAGCCTTCGCCAATAGTATTTACATCTCCTTCGCCGCTTCCGATTTCGCCTTGAGCATAAATAATAGCAATCTGATCTGATGCTGTATTTGCTAATGCTGTTGTTAAGTGATTTTGAGTATAATCTGAGATCGAAATTTTATTGTAATCCTCGTCTTTGTCTACTTTCAGGGCTTTTCTAATAGCATCATGATAAACATCTTCATAAGCAATAATATCAACCAAATGCTGTTGTTTCGCCATTTCTGGAGTTCTTGCCAAAAGTCCGTTTGCAATTTCGTTTAATTTAGGCAACGGAATATTTCTGCTTTTTGAAATATCAGCAGAAACGGTAGACCAAATAGAATTTAAAAGTGCAGTGATTTGTTCTCTATTGGCATCGCTCATTTTGTTTTCTAAGAAAGGCTCAACGGCACTTTTATATTTTCCGTGACGAATGACTTCCATGTGAATTCCTGATTTATCCTGAAAATCTTTAAAAAACATAATTTCAGAAGAAAGACCTTTAAAATCAAGATCTCCCGCTGGATTTATATAAATAGTGTTGGCAATAGAATTTAAATAATATTCTTTTTGCGAATAAGTATTAGCATAAGCCCAAACAAACTTCCCTGATTTTTTAAAACTTTCTAATGCATTTCTTAAGTCTTTGTATTGTGCAAGACCAAGGGAAGATTCATCGTTTAAAATCGAAATACCTTTAATATTGTCGTCTGTTTTTGCAGCTTCAATTGCATTGATAACATCGGTCAAGCCAATGCCTTTTTTGTCCGAAAAGACAGTTACCCAAGGATCTTTATATTTTCCTGCGTAATCGTTTTTAATTTCTTTTAGATTGAATTCAATAACAGAATCTGACTTGACAGAAACGGAGTCGTCTCCACCAAAAATGGCTCCAATAAAGATCACTCCAAAAAAGAAGAGCATAATAAATACAAAAATGCCAATAACTGTGGCAATTACATTTCCTAAAAACTTCATATGTATATTTTTTTAATAAGTAGCGAAAAAGAGTAAAATGTTACAAATTAGACTTCTAAATTATGAATAAGATTTGAGACGTCGTTTCACAAATATATTGGTTAATTCTAAAATAGTTTTAGTTAATTTGCATTAATTATGAAATTACAGCATCAAGTCGTTTTATCGATAGGCAGCAACCAAGGCAGCAGACTAGAAAACATTCAAAAATGTATTGATTTAATACACGAAAATGTTGGGACTGTTATTCAGGTTTCAAAGCTTTATGAGACTCCTGCATGGGGTTTTGAGAGTGATGCTTTTTATAATTGTGCGCTGTTGCTTCACACCAATTCATCGGCCCAAAAAATACTCAATCAAGTTTTAAAAGTTGAAAAAGAACTTGGAAGAATTCGGTTGAACCAAGAAGGTTACCAATCAAGAATTATAGATGTTGATTTAATCGCTTTTGATAATGAAATAATTGATACGGAAAAACTTCAGGTTCCGCATCCGTTAATGCAGAATAGAAATTTCGTTTTGCTGCCAATGCAGGACTTAATGCTAAATTGGAAACACCCGATTTTACAGAAAACAATTTCTGAACTGATCGCGGTTACGCCAGATGAGAGTGTATGCACGGTTGTTCAGGATTTGAAAAGCCCAATTAGTGAAATTCCAATCAATCAATTCAATTATGTTGCTTTTGAGGGAAATATTGGAGCAGGAAAAACGACTTTGGTGCACAAAATTGCAGAAGATTTTAACGGAAAAACAGTTTTAGAAAGATTTGCTGATAATCCGTTTTTGCCAAAGTTTTATAAAGATCAGAACCGATATGCTTTTCCTTTAGAAATGTCTTTTCTGGCTGATCGTTATCAGCAATTAGCAGATGATTTGGCACAGTTTGATTTGTTTAAAGATTTTATAGTTGCAGATTATCATATTTTTAAATCATTGATTTTTGCGAAGATAACGCTTGCTGAAGATGAATATCGTTTGTATAGAAACTTATTCGATATCATTTACAAAGAAATGCCAAAACCAGATTTGTATATTTATTTGTATCAAAACACCGATCGTCTTTTGCAAAACATCAAAAAACGCGGACGGGTTTATGAACAGAATATTGAAGCTGCGTATTTAGAAAAAATCAATAACGGTTACTTGGAATATATAAAATCCCAAACTGATTTGAATGTTTTAATCATTGATATTTCAGATCGTGATTTTGTGAAAAAACACGAAGACTACCTTTATATATTAAATGAAATAAAAAAGAAAACGGCTTCTTAAACTTTAGATTATTCCGAGCTGTTTTTTAAGTTTTGCTGATAGTTTTTCCTGAACAAGACGATAAGACTGCTGAATGTACGTTTCCCACTCTGATTTTTTCATTCGAGTAATATCATCAATTAAAACCCATTTGTATTTAGCCACATAGGGCGCTGGTTTAAATCCAGGTTTATTGCTTATTTCTTCAAATTCTTCATCTGAAACTTTAAATGAAGCCGATGTGGGATTTTGGTCAAGTCCAATAACACAATACATTTTTGAGCCTACTGAGAATACAAGGTCGTGTTCCCATTTTATATCTTCAGTTGTGCCAGTTAGTTTTTGACAGATTTCTCGAATGGTTTCTATATTCATATTATCTTTTTAATGTAAAATGTCCTCTTAAAACTGGCATTGAATCGTCGACTTTTAGAGCATACCAATAATCAGATGCAGGAAGCGGAACTTGATTTAAAGTGCCATCCCAGCTCATTTTGAAACGGCTTAACTGCGCGACTAATTTTCCGTATCGATCAAAAATCGTAACTACAGCCTGAGGATAATTTTCCATTCCAGTTACTTCCCAGATATCATTGTAGGTGTCATTATTTGGCGTAAAGAACGGAGGGAAAACAAGTACTACAAATTGTTTTTCAGTTTCGCCGCATCCACTTTTTTCTCGTGCATAAGCAGTTTGTAATCCGCCAGGTACATCGTAAAAAATAGTTGAATCTTGATAATTAATACCATCAACAGAATACTCAAAATAATCTTCTTCTTTTACAGGGTAAATGATGGCTCTTGTTCCTTCAACATCCACACGGGCAATTTGAGGGACCATATGTTCTTCAACCGTAATTGTTTTTGTATTCGAACAGCCTTCAGGACTGGTTACAAGTACGGTGTATTTGCCTCCTTTGCTAACGGTAATTTGTTGAGTAGTTTCATTCGCATTTGACCATGAATAACTCATTCCAGAAATTCCTGCATCTAACGTTATAGATTGAAACTGGCATAAAGTCAAAGTCTCATCTGTAACAACTGGAGGTGTATATATTACAATGTTTACTGGAGTTCTGGTCGTATTTATGCATCCATTATTTGATGCCTCGGCATAGTAAGTTGTATTGGAAGAAATTGTTGGAGTTGTAAAAGTTGTTCCTTGAAAAACACTTGTTCCGTTAGTTGGCGAAGTAAACCAGTTTATAATTCCAATATTTGAAGTTGCTTTAATCGTTACAGTTCCTGGTCCACAGTTCTTATAGGTATCTTGTTCTGCAATTGGATCTGCAGGAGTTACATATACATTTGCTTTTACTGATTTGCGATTGGATTCGCAACCAGCATCAACAAAATAAGTTGTAGTTGCAGTTATTGTTGGGGTAGTGTAAGTTGGTCCAGTTGCTAATAAATTCCCTCCAACAAGAGCATCAAACCATCTAATTGTTGCTCCAGCAGTTGCAGTTGCATTAAAGGTAAAACTTCCAAAATCACAAACTGGGGTTGGGTCAATAGCTGGAGTTGCCATAGGAATTGTGATTTTGGTACTAGCAGCAATTTCTAATGGAGCCTCACCTGGCATTCCTCCGTATTCGACAATATATCCTTTTGGCTGATAAGCATCTCCAGGTGTAAGTGATCCTGAATTTGATAAATCATTCCAAGAGCCTCTTATTCCTACACCGGGTTGTGTGATGTGCGCATAGTCTTCATCGCCTTGCTGGTTGGGTTCGCCAGTGTTCCAAAAAGCATAATTTGGTGTTGAGCCATTTGCATTTCCGTTCCAAAAAATAGTTCCGGTTTCTGGGCCCGTAACCCATTTCCAAATCCCCTCTGTCTCGGCATCACTTCCTCCAATCCATCCAGTTCCAGAAGCTTGCTCGCCAATTAATTTGGCTTCATCAGCAGATAAGATAGTAGCTAAATAACCTTGAAGACCATAGTAAGTGCTTGAAGCAGCTAAATCTCGCGCTCTTGTCCAAGTCACTCCTATATTGGGAATAAAGAGATAATAATGACCAGTAGAGGGTAAATAATTAGCTTGTCCAATTGTAATGGAAAATGTTCTTGTTCCACTAGCTGTTGCAGAAGAATTAGTGAATACAACATCTTTCACTGCTGAGACAAAATCGTCATAAGGAATTTCGGAAGCAGTTGTTCCAGACAACCTTAGTTTTCCAGAAGTAGCGTCCCAACTGGTTACAATATTGGGATGAAAGCTCGGATTTGTTAGTTCTAATCGATCAAAACCATTTGAATAACCAGACGAAATCTGGATGTAAAGCACTTGTGTTCCGTTTTCGGCACTATCATGATCAATGCTAAAGTCGGTTACAATGTTAATTGATGTCTGCGGGCAATAAAATTGGTCTCCCTGCGCAATAAGCTTAGGAGGATCGATTACAAAACTACTTTTCTCTTGTTTTTTTATTTTTGATTTTACGTTAGATTTTGAGAAGTACGCATTTTTTTTGTTAAAAGTTTTTATATTTTCACTCGCATTAGAAAAATTAAAACTTAAAACAGAAAATAAAAAGAAAAAGGTTGCTAATTTGATATTCTTCATTCGCTAAAAATATCAATTAATTAAGAATAAAAAAATAAATTTTTATTCTGGCCAGTTTATTTTTTGAAACAAGTCCCAAACCACAATTCCGGCACTTACAGAAATATTTAGAGAGTGTTTTGTTCCAAGCTGTGGAATTTCAATACATCCGTCACAGATTGCAACAGCTTCTTGCGATACACCAAATACTTCATTACCAAAAACCAAAGCATATTTCTGCTTCTTTTCAATTTTAAAATCTTGAAGAAAAATCGCACTTTCAACTTGCTCAATAGCCATAGTCAAAACATTTTCTTTTTTTAGATTTTCGATAACTTCTAAAATATTTTCATGATGTTCCCAAGCAACAGTTTCAGTTGCGCCAAGAGCCGTTTTATGAATTTCTTTATTTGGAGGGGTTGCAGTAATACCGCAAAGAATTATTTTTTCAATCAAAAATGCATCAGCTGTTCTAAAAACAGAACCAATATTATGCAGACTTCTAATATCATCTAAAACTAATATTAAAGGTGTTTTTTCAGATTTTTTAAAATCTTCAATTGATTTGCGTTCCAGTTCGCTATTTTCGAGTTTTCTCATTGTTTTTAAATTCTAGTCATAAAAAAAGCTTCCAAAGATAAGGAAGCTTTTTGATTATTTTAAATGTTTCTCAGATTAGCTTTTTACTGGATCTGGTAAAACAGTACCTTTAATAGTAAGGATTTTTGTTGGTTGTCCTTCAGCGTTAGAAGTTACAGTTACAGTTTTTGTAAAAGCACCAACTCTGTCAGTAGCATATTTTACACCAATAACACCTTTAGCGCCTGGAGCGATTGGTTCTTTTGGAGTAGTTGGAACTGTACATCCGCAAGATCCTTGAGTGTTTGTAATGATTAATGGTTTTGTACCATTGTTAACAAAAACGAACTCACGTTTTCCATCTGCATTGTGAGCGATAGTTCCGTAATCGATAGTTTCAGTTTCGAAAAGCATTCCTGCTCCTTCAACTTTTGCAACTTTAGCAGCTTTAGCTTTTTTAGTTGTTTGTGCATTAGTAACTGTGATACCAGCAACAGCTAACATAGCGAATAAAATTATTTTTTTCATCTTTAAGGGTCTTTTTTTAAATGATAAACAAAGCTATATAAAAAACTTAAACCGCAACCTAAAAATGTCTTAAAAATATTTTAATTTTTGAAGCTTTCGATTTGCCACCAAAAAATCATAAATTCGCTGTCTTAATTTTTTCATTTAAAATATAATAATTTGGCAGCTAAAGAGAAAGTGGTGAAAGAAACACCTTTAATGAAACAGTACAACGAAATCAAGGCTAAATATCCTGATGCATGTCTGCTTTTCAGAGTAGGAGATTTTTATGAAACCTTTGGAGAAGACGCCATTAGAGCTTCTAAAATTTTAGGGATAACCTTAACTAAAAGAGGAGCAGGTTCTGATACTGAAACAGCATTGGCTGGGTTTCCGCATCATTCTGTAAATACTTATTTGCCAAAATTGGTAAAAGCTGGACTTCGTGTTGCAATTTGCGATCAGTTGGAAGATCCAAAAATGACAAAGACCATTGTAAAAAGAGGAGTGACAGAACTTGTAACTCCGGGAGTTTCTCTGAATGATGAGGTTTTACAGTCAAAATCGAATAACTTCTTAGCATCTGTTTATTTTGCTAATAAAAATATCGGAATTTCATTTTTAGATGTTTCGACAGGAGAGTTTTTAACAGCTCAAGGGAATGCAGAATATATTGATAAATTATTGCAGAACTTTAATCCAAGTGAGGTTTTGGTTCCAAAAAATAATAAGAATGATTTTAAAACTGCTTTTGGAGAAGATTTTCATAGTTTCTATCTAGAAGATTGGATTTATAAAGAAGATTATGCTTTAGAAACCTTAACAAAGCATTTTCAGACGAATTCCTTAAAAGGATTTGGAGTTGAAGAATTGAAAGAAGGAATTATTGCTTCTGGTGCCATTTTGTATTATCTGTCGGAAACACAGCATAATCGTGTGCAGCATATTACAGCAATTCAGCGTATTGCTGAAGATGCTTACGTTTGGATGGATCGCTTTACGATTAGAAACTTAGAATTATATCACAGTTATAATCCAAACGCAGTTACGCTTTTGGATGTTATTGATAAAACACTTTCTCCAATGGGGGGACGTTTGCTTAAGCGGTGGCTGGCTTTGCCATTGAAAGATGCTAACAAGGTAAAAGGTAGGCATGAAGTTGTAGCTTATTTAAAGTCAAATCCTGAAATCCTTCATAATATCCAATATCAAATCAAACAGATTTCAGATTTAGAACGTTTAATTTCTAAAATTGCTGCGGGAAAAGTTTCTCCTCGTGAAATCGTGTATTTAAAGGAATCTTTGGATGCGATTATTCCAATTAAAACTCTTGCGCTAGAAAGTCCGCAGGAAGCTGTGAAGGTTATTGGGGATAGTTTGCATGCTTGCGATTTGCTTCGTGAAAAAATTAAAACTACACTAAATCAAGATGCTCCAGTTGCCATTTCGAAAGGAAATGCTATTGCGAGCGGAATAAATGAAGAGCTGGATGAACTTCGTGCGATTTCGACTTCGGGAAAAGAGTTTTTAGAAGGAATTGAAAAAAGAGAATCTGAAAGAACTGGAATTTCGTCATTGAAAATTTCTTTTAATAATGTTTTCGGATATTATATAGAAGTTAGAAACACGCATAAAGATAAAGTCCCAGAAGAATGGATTCGTAAACAGACTTTGGTAAATGCGGAACGTTATATTACCGAAGAATTAAAAGAATACGAAACTAAGATCTTAGGGGCTGAAGAAAAAATCTATAAAATCGAAAGCGAACTTTTTGAGCAATTGGTAGCTTGGATTTCTACTTATATCAAACCAGTTCAAATGAACGCGTATTTGGTTGCGCAATTGGATTGTTTGTGTTCGTTTACGCAAATGGCTGTCGAAAATCAATATGTGCAACCTGAAATCGATGATACATTCGAATTGGATATCAAAAACGGAAGACACCCTGTAATTGAAAAACAATTGCCAGTTGGTACGCCGTATATTGCCAATGATGTTTTCTTAGACAGAGAAACGCAGCAGATTATTATGATTACCGGACCTAATATGTCGGGTAAGTCGGCGATTTTGAGACAAACGGCTTTGATTGTGCTTTTGGCTCAAATGGGAAGTTTTGTTCCTGCTGATAATGTTAGAATGGGAATCGTAGATAAGATTTTTACCAGAGTAGGAGCTTCAGATAATATTTCGATGGGAGAATCTACTTTTATGGTAGAAATGAATGAAACGGCTTCTATTTTGAATAATCTATCAGATAGAAGTTTGGTGTTGTTGGATGAGATTGGAAGAGGAACAAGTACTTATGACGGAATCTCGATTGCTTGGGCAATTGCTGAATTTTTGCACGAACATCCAGGAAGAGCAAAAACGCTTTTTGCAACGCATTATCATGAGCTGAATGAAATGACAGAATCGATGCCGAGAATCCAGAATTTCAATGTGGCTGTAAAAGAATTAAAAGATACCGTTCTTTTTGTTAGAAAGCTTGTAAAAGGAGGAAGTGCTCATAGTTTTGGAATTCACGTGGCAAAAATGGCTGGAATGCCTCAATTGGTTATTTCGAAAGCGCAAAAGCTGTTAAAGAAATTAGAAAAGAATCATTCAAGCGATGCTTTAAACGGAATAAAATCGGCAAATGAAGAAATGCAGATGAGTTTCTTTAATTTAGATGATCCTTTGTTGGAAGAGATAAAAGAAGAAATTTTAAATCTCGATATTAATGCAATTACACCAGTAGAAGCGTTAATGAAACTGAATGAGATTAAAAGAATGCTGGTTAAAAAATAAAATTTAAAAATTTTTCAAATTTAAACTTTAGGTTATCAGAAAGTTATAAAATAAGTGGATTTTTTTTTGAAAAAACGCTTGTGTAATTGAATAAATGTCCTAAATTTGCACTCGCAATACGAAACAAAACAAGTGTTGCGGTTCTTAATAAATTTGAAAATGCGAAAATAGCTCAGTTGGTAGAGCGCGACCTTGCCAAGGTCGAGGTCGCGGGTTCGAGCCCCGTTTTTCGCTCTAAAACCATACAATGCTCGGATGGTGAAATTGGTAGACACGCTGGACTTAAAATCCAGTGAACAGCAATGTTCGTGCGGGTTCAAGTCCCGCTCTGAGTACTAAAGCCTCTTCTTTTGAAGAGGCTTTTTTTATTTGCAGACTTGCAGAAGATAAATTTACGTAGTAAATTTATGAGAATCTCAGAATCTCAGAATCTCAGAATCTCAGAATCTCAGAATCTCAGAATCTCAGAATCTAAAAAAATCAACAATCTAATATCTAAAATTTATAAATGGGTGCTTTTGTAATTAGCAAGCGATTTAATGATGAATATAAGTTTACGTTTACTTCTCGAAAAGGGAAAGTTATTTTTACAAGTTTGAGTTATGAGTTGAGGTTTGAATGTGAAGAAGATATTGAGAAGTTTAAAGCAAATGTAGAACTTGCGAAATTCTTGAAGTTTAAAGGCTCTGGAGGGAAGTATTTTTTTAAATTGATGTTGGGTGATGTCCATTTTGCTACAAGTCGAAAATACAGTACGGAACTGCTTTTGCAGAAAGGGATAAAAGAAATTGTGACATATTCTTCTAGGTCGGAAATTTTGGACTTCTCTTCGAGTGAGTCGATTTTTGGAGATGATGAGGTTGAAGAAGAAATGGAAGAGGCGGCTGAATAAATAAAAAAAAAGCGTTCATGATTTGTGAACGCTTTTTTTATTGCTTGTAGATTAATGGAAAAATTAATCACAAAAAAAAACCATCTAAAAGATGGTTTTAAAATCGTTAGAATTTAGGTTCTAATTATTTTTTTACTTCTTCTACTTTAGCAGCAGCAGAATCAACTTTAGCAGCAGCAGAATCAACAGTTGCAGCAGCAGAATCAACAACAGCAGCAGCTGAATCAACAGCAACAGCAGTAGAATCTACAGCAGGAGCTTCAGCAGCAGCGTCAGCTTTTTTACAAGATACAACAGTTAATACAGCAACAACAGCTAAACTTAAAAATACTTTTTTCATCTTACTTTATTATAAAAGGTTAATTATTAATTCGTGGCAAAGATATAAATTTTTTAATATGTAAAATATTTTTTCACTTTTTTTTTAAAATATTTTCCTTACTCACGTTTATCTTATTTATCAAAGAATATGCCAAAATTATAAATTTTTCTTAAATTATCTAATTTCTCGTCTAAATTATTTTTTGTTGAATAATCTTTATGAAAATCAGCTATTTAGTTTCTCAGATTTAGGGTTTGTTTTGTTTTTTAAGAATATTTAAGCAAGATCTTTTTACTTATTTTTTCAAATTTAACAACCTTTGACAAATCAAAAGGTTACGAGATGCGTTTTATAATCGTTTCGGTGGCTCCTTTATTATCTTGAATAAACACTTTGCAGATCTTGCTTTTTTCTTCTAGAAAGTTTTTATCATTCAATAATTGATCAAAAACTGCTTTAAGTTCTGCGTTTGTCGATATTGTTAAGCAGCCGCCAATTTCAACTAAAGCGACAGCTTCTGCAAAATTCGAATAGTTTGGCCCAATTACAATTGGAATTCCAAAAGTAGCAGGTTCTAATATATTATGTATTCCTGGGTTTCCAAATCCGCCTCCTACGTATGCGATCGTTCCATAGCTGTAAATCTTAGTCAAAATGCCAATTGTATCTATTATAAGAACATTATAATTAGATAAATCTTTATTTTCTTTTTCTGAGAATAAAATGGTTGGTTTTGTGATTTTCGATAATAGATCTGAAATTTGATCTGGCTTAATATTATGTGGAGCAATAATGAATTTTACATTTTCAGGAGCTTGATTGATGTACTCAGCAATTAATACTTCGTCTTTTGGCCATGAGCTTCCAACGACAATTGTGGGTTGGTTATTTTTGAAATTCTCTACAAAATCTAAGCGATTGTCTCTTTCTAAAATAGCATTTACACGATCAAAACGGGTGTCGCCAGAAACAATTACATTTTTAAAACCAAGTGATTCTATTTTTTGTTTGGAGCTTTCATTCTGAACAAAAAAATAGGTGAATGCATTCAATGCTTTTCGGTAAAAACCGCCATACCATTTAAAAAACATTTGATTGTCTCTGAAAATTCCTGAAATTAAATAAGTCGGAGTTTCGTTTTTTTCTAATTCCTTTAAATAGTTTAGCCAGAATTCGTATTTAATAAAAAATGCAAATTCAGGATGAACTAGTTTTAAAAATCTCTTTGCATTGCTTTTAGTATCAAGCGGTAAATAAATGGTCACATCGGCAACTGTGTTATTTTTACGCACTTCGTATCCAGATGGTGAAAAAAAGGTTACAATAATTTTATGAGAAGGGTATTTTTCTTTGATTTTTTCGATTACCGGAAGACCTTGTTCATACTCGCCCAATGAAGCAGAATGAAACCAGATTGTTTTGTCGCTTGCTTTAATTTTTTCTTCTAAAATTGAAAATACATTTTTTCGCCCTTCAACAAAAAGCTTAATTTTCGGACTAAATAGCGCTATGATTTTTAAGAAAAATCCTGCGATGTAAATGGTTAGATTGTATAAAAAAAGCATGTAATTTTTTTTGCAGCTAAATTACATTTCTTTCGACTATTTTCATTGGTTTGAAGCTATTAATAACTATTTTTGTTCCTCCTTTTAGAGATTTCTGTTAAAAATAGAGTCTTTAATTTTTAAATATTATTCGAAAATGAAAAAAATACAAATGGTTGACTTAAAAAGTCAATACGAGAAAATAAAATCTACTGTAGATGCTTCAATCCAAGAAGTTTTAGATACAAATACTTATATCAACGGACCTTTAGTTCATCAGTTTCAAAAGAATCTTGAAGATTATTTGGGTGCAAAACACGTTATTCCTTGTGCTAACGGTACAGATGCGTTGCAGATTGCCATGATGGGATTAGATCTGAAGCCAGGAGACGAAGTTATTACTGCCGATTTTACTTTTGCAGCAACTGTTGAAGTTATTGCATTGTTGCAATTGACTCCAGTTTTGGTTGATGTTGATTTGCATAATATGAACATCGATATCGAAGTGGTTAAAAAAGCAATTACACCAAAAACAAAAGCAATTGTTCCGGTTCATTTATTTGGACGTGCAGCTAATATGAATGCAATTATGGAAATTGCTAAAGAACATAATTTATATGTAATCGAAGATAACGCACAAGCAATTGGTGCAGATTATATTTCTAAATCTGGATCAAAAGTGAAAGTAGGTACAATTGGGCACGTTGCGGCAACTTCATTCTTTCCTTCTAAAAATTTAGGTTGTTATGGAGATGGAGGAGCAATTTTTACAAATGATGATAAACTAGCTCACATCATCCGCGGAATTGTAAACCACGGAATGTATGAGCGTTACCATCACGATGTTGTAGGAGTGAATTCTCGTTTGGATAGTATTCAAGCAGGGGTTTTAAATGCTAAATTACCGTTGTTAGATGAATATAATGCAGCGCGTCGTTTGGCGGCAACAAAATACAATGCAGCTTTTGCTGGAAATGCAAAAATTATCACTCCAGATTTTGATGTAAACGAGAATGATCACGTTTTTCATCAATACGTTTTAAGAATTTTAGACACAGACAGAAATGCTTTAATGCAATATTTATTAGATAAAGGAATTCCATGTGCAATTTATTATCCAATTCCATTGCATTCTCAAAAAGCATATTTAGATCCTCGTTATAAAGAGGAGCAATTTCCGGTTACAAACCAGTTAGTGCAGGAAGTAATTGCTTTACCAATGCACACAGAACTTGACGACGAACAAATTAAATTTATTACCGATTCTGTTTTAGAATTTTTGAATAAATAAAGATGAGAAAAGGTAGTCTTTTAATTTTAATGATTTTTCTTCAGTTTTCGGTTTTGGCTCAAAAAACGAATTCTAAAGAAGAGAATGCTGTCAGCAGTCAAGTTGAAATTTTGCGTCAGGCAATGATTGAAGCTGATGGAGCGAAATTGAAAGCGCTAACTTCTGACAAATTAAATTATGTCCACTCAAATGGTAATTTTCAAAACCAAGCTGAATTTATAGAAGGAATCGTAAGTGGAAAATCTGATTTTGTTTCGATCGATTTTCAGAATCAAACTATAACTATTCAGAATGATGTTGCCATAGTTCGACATGTTTTATCGGCTCATACCAAAGACGATGGAATAGATCGAGACATTAAAATAGGAATAATGCTCGTGTGGCAGAAACAAAAAGGCAAATGGGTTTTAATTGCTAGACAAGCTTATAAATTAACTACATAAAACAACCACGAAAAAATGAAAGTATTAGTAACAGGAGGATTAGGATTTATCGGTTCTCACACTGTAGTCGAATTACAAAATGAAGGCTTCGAAGTTGTGATCATTGATAATCTTTCTAATTCTTCAGAAGATGTTTTAAAAGGAATTACCGCTATTACAGGAAAAACGCCTTTATTCGAGAAAATTGATTTAAGAGAGAAAAGTGCCGTTCGGGATTTTTTTAAAAAACATAATGATGTTACTGGTGTCATTCATTTTGCTGCTTCAAAAGCTGTTGGTGAAAGTGTTGAACAGCCTTTGTTGTATTACGAAAACAACATTAGCAGTTTAGTTTATCTTTTACAAGAATTACAGCAAAAACCTGAAGCAAGTTTTATTTTTAGTTCTTCTTGTACAGTTTACGGTCAAGCTGAAAAGATGCCAATTACAGAAGATGCTCCAGTTCAGGCAGCGATGTCTCCGTACGGAAACACCAAACAGATTGGAGAAGAAATTATTACAGATACAGCTAAAGTTACCAACATCAGCGCTATTTTATTGCGTTACTTTAATCCAGTAGGAGCACACGAATCTGTTGAAATTGGAGAATTGCCATTAGGAGTTCCTCAAAATTTGGTTCCGTTTATTACACAAACTGGAGTAGGATTGCGTCAGGAATTATCGGTTTTTGGGAATGACTATCCAACACCAGACGGAACTGCTGTTCGTGATTACATTCACGTCGTAGATTTAGCAAAAGCACACGTAATTGCTTTACAGCGTTTGTTAAACAAAAAGAACTTGGCAAAAGTAGAAACCTTTAATTTAGGAACAGGAAAAGGAAGTTCTGTTCTAGAGGTCATTCATAGTTTTGAAAAAGTCAGCGGTAAAAAACTGCCTTACAAGATGATGCCTCGTCGTGAAGGTGATATTACTGAAGCTTATGCAAATACAGATAAGGCAAATAATGTCTTAGGATGGAAAGCTGAACTAAGTTTAGACGAAGCAATGGCAAGTGCTTGGAAATGGGAACAAAAAGTGAGGAATAAGTAGTTTTTTAAATAAAATTATAAATTTTTAAGATCCCAGATTATAGCAATATAGTTTGGGATTTTTTATTAACTGACATTTTATGAAACAGAATTTAGATTATAAATTAATTATAGCCCTTGCTGCTGTTGGAATCGTTTGGGGCACAACATTTTTAGGAATTAAGGTGGCAGTTGAAACGATCCCGCCTTGGTTTGTAACTTCAATTCGTCAGGGATTGGCGGGATTGATTATGATGACGATTTTATTATTCAAAAAAGAATTAGAATGGATTGGTTGGCAGAATTTCAAACAACAGCTTATTGCTTCGGTTTTAATGCTTGTAATTGCAAATGGTTTTACAACAATTGCAGAGCAGAATATCCCAAGCGGACTAGCATCGGTCATAAATGCGCTGACTCCAATTCTTATTTTCTTGGGTAGTATTATGTTTGGATTGCAAAAAATGAGTTTAAAGGGATTTACAGGAGTGATTATTGGGTTTTCTGGTGTAGTTTTTATTTTTAAAGATGGACTTGTATCGTTTTTAGATGCTAATTATAGAACAGGAATGATGTTTATGGGATTTGCAATTTTGGCTTGGGCAGCAGGGACAATTTATACCAAAACGCATGCTAATAAATCGAAAAATATAACCCTTAATTTGTTTTATCAATTTACAATCTCATCTTGTATCCAGTTAGTTTTGGCTTCGATTTTTTCACCAAATCCTGACTTTACTTCGTGGAGTTCAAGAAGTATTTTTGCAGCTTTGTATTTATCAATCTTTGGATCTGTGATTGCTTTCTTCTGTTATAATTATGCTTTAAAACATGTTACAGCAGTTCAGGTTTCTATTTTGTCCTATATCAATACTATAATTGCAGTTTTTCTAGGTTGGTTGCTTTTGGATGAAGTAATTACAATTGATTTTATTATTGCTACAGCTCTCATTATTCTTGGAGTTTTTATTGTGAATTACAAAAAGAAGGAGAAGAAAGCTGTATAAATTTTGATTCAATTTATTTTGTAAATTTGTAAGATTAAAATGTAGGAATAATGAATTCGGATAAAGAAAATAAAAAGAATAACAAGGTCGAAGAGCCAAGAGTAGAATACGAAGCTCAAAAAACTAAATTTAAAGGTATAGATCATGAAACTTTTGATTTTGATGCTGAATTTGCAAAAGGATTAACACCCGAGGAGTTTAAAGCTGAAATGTCTAAAAGAATAAAAGCTTATCCTTGGAAAAAATAATTTTTGAAAATAGCGTTCTAGAATATTTTGATAATTTAGTTTTTGTTCTTTTTGAAAAAGAGTATTTCGGGTTCGTTGAGTCAGCCCAAATTTATATCAACAAAATAGTAGATTATATTAAATCAAATATATCAACCTTTCCACCCAGCAAAACTCCAGATTCTCTCCGTTATCTAGGTTCAAATTATATTTTCTATAAAACTAGCTCAAGAACAACTTGGTATATATTTTTTGAAAAGAGTAATCAAAATTATCTGATTACTGGAATTCTAAATAATTGTGCTGAAGAAGCAAAGGAATTATAAAATAAAATCCTCATAAACTTTTCAAAGTATATGAGGATTTATTGTTTTTATACAGTTAACAACTGAAAACTATCACTGTGACTGAATACTAAAAATTAAGCGTTAGCAACAGCAGCTTCTTTATCAATTTTATTAATCAAACCAGTTAATACTTTTCCAGGACCAACTTCAGTAAACAAAGTAGCGCCGTCAGCGATCATTTGCTGTACAGATTGTGTCCATCTTACAGGAGCAGTCAATTGAATGATTAAGTTCTTTTTAATTTCATTTGCATCAGAAACAGCATTTGCAGTTACGTTTTGATATACTGGGCAAATAGGAGTAGAGAAAGTTGTCGCTTCAATTGCAGCTGCCAATTCTTCTCTCGCTGGTTCCATCATCGGAGAGTGGAAAGCACCACCAACAGGTAATATTAAAGCACGTTTTGCTCCAGCCACTTTCATTGCTTCGCAAGCTTTTTCAACAGCAGTAGTTTCTCCAGAAATTACTAATTGTCCTGGGCAGTTATAATTTGCTGCAACCACAACTCCATCAATAGAAGCGCAAACTTCTTCAACAACATTATCAGCTAAACCTAAAACAGCAGCCATTGTAGATGGAGTGATTTCGCATGCTTTTTGCATTGCAAGAGCACGTTGAGAAACCAATTTTAAGCCATCTTCAAAAGACAAAGTTCCGTTTGCTACCAAAGCTGAAAATTCTCCTAAAGAGTGTCCTGCAACCATTTCCGGTTTGAAATCTTCTAAAGTTTTAGCTAAAATAACAGAGTGTAAAAATACAGCTGGTTGTGTTACTTTAGTTTCTTTTAGTTCTTCGGCAGTGCCTTCAAACATGATATCTGTAATTCTGAAACCTAATATTTCATTAGCTTTTTCGAATAATTCTTTGGCTAAAGCCGAATTTTCATAAAGGTCTTTACCCATTCCTGTGAATTGTGCACCTTGACCTGGAAATACGTATGCTTTCATTTGTCTAATTTGTTTTTTATTTTTTTGGAATTGAAAATTAGCTTCAATTGAAAGGCAAAAATAATACTTTTTTATTTCGTATAATCCTTAAACATGTAAATCCATGCTAATCGTGAAAATCGTAGATTGAAAGAAGTGAGCAAAGTGATCACAACAGCAATAATTGGAATGATTCGTAAATCGAAATTTTTCTCAAAGAAAAACTGAGCAATACAATACGTTGCAATTCCTTGAGCTACTGTTAATCCGTAATTTACGTACATAGCTCCAAAAAAATAACCCGGCTCTTTTTGGAATTTATAGTTGCAATGACTGCAGTATTCGTTCATTTTTGGAAGACCAAAAGTCAGAAAAATATTTTTGTCTGTAAAGACTTTTCCTTTATGACAAACAGGACATTCGTTGCTTAAAATATGAGTTAGTGCATTTGACATGACTTTGATGTTTTTTATTTGTACAAAGGTAATTTGGAGTAGAATGAAAGTCTTTTTAGTATCTTCGCTTATTATAGCACAATAAAGACATTTTTTATGAAACGATATCCCATTTATAGCGTCCAGAATTTTAGCTGTAACGATATTCACCGTGATTTTTATGTCAATACTTTTACGGAACATTTAAAGAATCACAGTTTTGTCGAAGAACCGCATCGTCATGATTCGTATTTAATGGTTTTTTTTACAAAAGGTTCAGGATTGCATGAAGTCGATTTTGACCAATTCGAAATCAAAAGAGGAAGCCTTTTTGTGCTACAGCCTGGACAAATGCATCATTGGAATTTATCTAAAGACGTTCAGGGTTTTGTAATTATCTTTTCACAGGAATTGTACAATCTGTATTTCGGACAGAAAAAAATTAACGACTACAATTTTTATCATTCTATTCAAAACCGGCCAGAAATGGTTTTTGAAGAAAAAGAAATCCCGAAAATCCAGCCTTATTTCGATTTACTGATTCAGGAAAATAACCAAGACAATAAATATCAATTAGATAAATTATTGAATTTACTAGACTGCATTCACATCGAAGTAGCAAGAAAATATGGAGAAACCTATTCGCACCAAACGCATTCATACAATATCAAAATTAACAGGTTCGAATCGCTTTTAGAAGAATATTTTAGAACCGAGAAACTGCCTTCGTTTTATGCAGAAAAATTAAATATAACGCTGAAACATTTAAACCGAATCTGCAATGAAATCCTTCAAAAAACCGCTACAGACGTAATCACTGACAGAGTAATTCTGGAAATAAAAAGAATGTTGATTGATAAGCAATTAGCTGTAAACGAAGTTGCCTTTAAAGTAGGTTACGAAGATTATTCCTATTTCTCTCGATTCTTCAAAAAACAAACAGGAATGTCGCCGACTGAATTTAGAAACACAGTACGATGAATTTTGAGGTCTTCCAATAATTACACGAATTTCCACGAATTATTTTTTAGCCACAGATTAAAAAGATTATCTGGATTTCTAATCTGTGGAAATCCTTTAAATCTGTGGCAAAATTTCGGCTTTAAGAGAAAAAATTTGTGGAAATTCGTGTAATTTGAGGCAAACAAAAAGCCCTGCAAAATGCAGAGCTTCAATAACCAACCAATTAAATCCGAGAATGCTTAATTAGGCTTGTTTTACAAATTGTAATTCAATGTTTAAACGAACTTCTTCACCAACCAAAACACCACCTGTTTCAAGAGCTGAGTTCCAGTTTAAACCCCAATCTTTACGATTAATTTTTCCTTCTATGCTTAAACCTACTTTTGTATTTCCCCAAGGATCAGTCATGATTCCACTAAATTCAACTGGGAATTTTACTGTTTTAGAAACACCTTTGATGTTTAAATCTCCAGTTAATTCAAATTCACCATCATTGATTTTTTTGAAAGAAGAAGATTTGAAAGTTAATTTTGGATGATTCTCAGCGTCAAAGAAATCACCGCTTCTTAAATGTCCGTCACGATCTGCATTTGCAGTATCTACTGAAGCGATATCAGCAGAAAAACTGAAATCTGCATTATCAAAACTATCTCCTTCTGTGATTGCAGAAGCTTCATAAGTTCCAAATTTTCCTGAAACATTTGTAAACATCATGTGTTTAACTTTAAAACCAATTTCTGAGTGAGTTGGGTCAATTGACCATTTTGTAGTTGCCATAATTTTATTTTTTAAATATTTTAAATAATTAATTTCATTTTGATAGGACAAAGTTACGGTAACAGTTGTCCTGAAGCACTTAATCTAGATTAAGAAATAAAAAATGTGATGATTTTGCCACAGATTACACAGGATAGAGGGTTAAAAAGTATATTGAAACGAATTGTACGAATTACCACGAAATAAATTGAATCAAAATTTGTGAAAATTTGCGCAATTTGTGGCAAAAAAAATCAGTTTAATCCTTTTAATCTGTGGCAAAAAAACTGTGCGAAAAGCTTAACTTTTATTATTCATGTAAAAGCTCAACGCTCCGGAAGGGCACTTATTAACTGTCGAAATTATTTTCTCAGTTGTAGATTTTTCTGGAGTAATCCAAGGTTTTTCTTTTGGACGAAAGACATCTGGATTGTTTTTGACACAATTTGTCGAATGAATACATTTTCCAGATTGCCATACAATCGTAACTTCTCCGTTTGTATATTCTTTAATGAGGTTGTTTGGATTCATGGTTTAAAATTTTAAGGATGAATTTAATTTTAAAGTCAGACCAATTTTCTTATTTATAAAGTTAGTCTTTCTTTTTTTAAATTGAACAAAAAAAGAAACGATAATAGTCTGATTTACAGATTTATTATCGTTTCAAGGTACAGGTATTAATTGTTTTTGTTTGAATTAATAATTCATCGGAATGTCCATTAATAAAAATTCAGCGTCTGTATTGGCTTTAATATTCAACGTATCAGTTCCTGAAATTCCAACTGCATCACGAGTGTTCAATTCCTGACCGTTGATTGTAACATTTCCTTTTAAAACGAAAGCATAAACTCCGTTTCCTTCTTTTTTGATTTTATATTCAGTTGCAGTTCCTGCATCAAAATTTCCCATGTTGAACCACGCATCTTGGTGAATCCAAACTCCTTCGTCATCGGCATTTGGAGATAAAACCTGAGCTAATTTATTATGTCTGTCGGCAACATTTAAAGTAATTTGCTGGTAACGCGGGGTAACGTTTCTTTTGTTTGGAAACAACCAAATCTGCAATAATTTAGTCTGCTGATCTGCATTTGGGTTAAACTCACTATGCTGAATTCCAGTTCCAGCACTCATAACCTGAATGTCACCGTTTTTAATAACTTCAGTATTTCCCATGCTGTCTTTGTGAGCCAAATCACCTTCTAACGGAATCGTAATAATTTCCATATTATCATGAGGGTGAGTTCCAAATCCCATTCCGGCTGCAATCGTATCATCGTTCAAAACACGAAGTGCTCCAAACTGAATTCTATCTGGATTGTACCAGCTTGCAAAACTAAAACTATGATAAGCATTTAACCATCCGTGATTTGCATTTCCTCTTGTGTCTGCTTTGTGCAATACTATATTTTCCATGATTTTGTCTTTTATTGATTTTGATAGTACAAAGATACAGCCGATGTAAACGAAAAGCACTTAATGTAGATTAAGAAAAGATTCTGAGGCTCTAAGATGCTAAGTTTCTAAGTTTTTTTCTGAAGCAGATATTTTTGTTTTCAAAAGACGTTTAGTCCCGCTATCCGTTGCAATCTTTTGTGGTGAACCCCACCACAAAAGGATTTCCACTTCTATCGGGGCTATGTGAGAAGTTTTATTTTTATAAGAAGGTTCAAAGGTGCGAAGTTGCAGAGGTTTAAAGGTTCTACCTCAAAGTAACCACACGGTTTGTCATTTCGACGAAGGAGAAATCTTCGCAAGTAACTCTACAAAGATTGGATTTTTTTTATTATATAGCTTCAAATTAATCATACGGTTTGTCATCCTGAGGAACGAAGGATCACACGAGAAATTCCGCCTGCATACTCGCAAATCTTTGTCGACTTTCGAGTATGATCCTTCGTTTCTCAGGATGACAAGAATGCGCTGAATTACTTAATCCTAATCAATTTTCCTTTCCCAACCACTTCATCAAGATAATTTGTAGAAGAGCTTTTTTTATCATGCATGAAAAAAGGAATAGTATCTTTTTCGATTTGATCTTTAGCAATACTTATAACTAAATCGGTATTGATGAAATTATCCAATACTATTTTGTTGCCATAAGAAACTTTTCCTTTTGGCAGATATTTGTTATCAAAGGCAAAAATGCTGTCCTTAAAAGTAATTTTATCTTTTTGAATATAAGTATTGTTCTCTTCAATCAAGTAATTGTAACGGCCAATAAGCTTGTCTGTTTTCTGAGTAAAATTAATTAAAAGCAGTGTCGTTATTAAGGCAAAATATTTCATGGCATTCTAACTATATTGATTCATAAACTGCTGTACAACAGCATCGGTATTCTCATGGCTTTTTTTTCTTTCTAGAACAATTGGCGGCGCCGCTCTTTCTAGACAATCTTTTACAGCACAGGTTTCGCAAGTTACACCAACAATTCGTTTCACCAAAGGTTTTCCGTCAATGACCTTGAATTTCTTTTTCATTGTTGGATTAATCAAAATGCCGACAGAAATACTTCGAATGGTATCATGTAAAAAAGGATCTTTTGTGGCCGATGAAAATACTAAATATTCATTTCCGCTATTAGCATAACTCGAAATTTGAGCATCAAAAAAATGAGATTTATTTTGTTTAATGGCTTCATCAATCGTTTTAACCGAAACCCATCTTCGGCAATAATGCTCATTGGCTTCGTTGGCATGGGGTTCCTGCTGATGTGTAATGTGTAATTCCTTATTTATTTGGTAAATGTCAGAATCTACGCGATGTGATAATCTTAAAAAGAATAAGTTTTTCAGCTGAAAATCTTTCGGTAACAAATTGGTCAATCTTTGGTAAAACGATTCAGGTGAAACTTCAAAACTTTCAATTAATTGAACAAATTCTTCTGGTTTCGGATTTTCATTTTCTAAAAACGAATTGATTTTGTCAACAACTAATTTTCTAGGCAATAATAAAGCGCCGGCAAAATAAGAAGCGTAAAAATTATGCAAAACCTGATCGAAATTTTCAAACTTAATCCAGCTGAAAGTCAGTAAGCGATCTGATATTTTTAAGTAATTATAAGCAATTTCTTTGGCTAAAATAAATGCTTTCTGCGGAGCGTCAAGTTCTGTGGAAAGCAATAATGTTTTGCTTTTCGGAACATAAATTGAACGCAAATCGCCCAATGCTTCCTGATCTGTAAAAGCGATTTCTTTAATGTTGTATTCGTATTCCTCTTTTAAAATCGCTTCCAGTTCTTCAATGCTGATTTTAGAATCCAAATTGATTTGAAATGACTTCGAAAATGCAATTACTTTTTCTTCTAAATCTTCAAAATAATTACTGTGTGCTTCCTGATACGAGCGCAAAGCGGCTAAAAAGAAACTTTCGCGGCTTAAATTATAGTGCTGTGCAATTTCGATAATCGTACTAATAAAGGCATTGACTTTTGCAGGAGCATTAGCAATAATATCAATTAAATCGGCTTCCTGAATTCCGAAAAGTTCCAACGGAATCTCTTTTAAAATACCTGATTTCAAGATTTCGCCAATAGGAGCGAGGTTATTATCGAGTTTTAAAGACACCATTTGGTCGTAAGTCACGTCCAAATGTTCGCAGAGCAGTAGAATTTTATCTGTTTTTGGATATTTTTTTCCCTTTTCAATTTCGTTTAAATACGATTTTGAAAGATTTGTCAATTTGGCCAAGCCAAAAAGAGACAGATTTTTTTGCGTTCTGACTTGCTTCAATTTTAGTCCGAAGATCAGCTTTATATAGTCTTTTTCGATATCCATGAACCAAATATAGGTATTCTAAAAATAATCGCCAAAAAATTATTTTTCATTTTTAGCGAACGTTCGCTTGTTTTGTAAAAAACTTTTTTCTAATATTGTGGTGTAGAAAATATTAATTATCAGTTTGTTATGTATTTGTGTTTTTGAAAAACATATAAACGATTCAATTGCTGCTAATGAAATTAAAAACCACAGCTATGAAAAACCAATTAGAAATTACCGAAACGGCGATGGAATTTTTAGCCGAAAAGAAGCTTCGTTATCCAAAGATCTGGACAGAGGAAGCCATTGTTTTTATAACTGAATTGCATAGAAAATTCGAATCACAGCGAAAACTATTGCTTTTACAGCGCGAACAGAAACAAGTCACTTTTGATCAGGGAATTATGCCGGTTTTTATTCCGGAAACCAAAAGCATCAGAGAAGGTAATTGGAAAGCTGGTGAAATTCCGAAAGATTTACTGGATCGAAGAGTTGAAATTACTGGACCAGTTGATCGCAAAATGATCATCAACGCTTTGAATTCGGGAGCTAAAACTTTTATGGCCGATTTTGAAGACAGCACTTCACCAACCTGGCAAAACCTGATGGACGGTCAAGTAAATTTAATCGATGCGGTAAACAAAACAATTACGTATACTGATTTGGTGAAACAGAAATCATATCATTTAAATGAAAAAATCGCAACGCTAATTGTACGCCCGAGAGGTTTGCATTTGCCAGAAAAACATGTTCTAGTTGAAGGAAATGAAGTTTCGGGTTCATTGATAGATTTTGGTTTATATGTTTTTCATAATCATAAGCGACTTTTAGAAAACAATTCTGGACCGTATTTCTACATTCCGAAATTGGAACATTATCTGGAAGCGCGTTGGTGGAATAATGTAATTGATTTTACAGAGGATTATCTAAAACTGAAAAGAGGAACGATAAAAGTGACGGTTTTAATTGAAACCATTACAGCAAGTTTTCAATTAGATGAAATCATTTACGAATTGAAAGAACATATCGTTGGCTTGAATTGCGGACGTTGGGATTATATTTTTTCATACATCAAAAAGTTCAGAAAGAATCCAAAATTCATCGTTCCAGATCGTGATCAGGTAACTATGACATCACCTTTTATGAATGCTTATTCCAATTTGGTTATTCAAAGATGTCATAAAAGAGGAATTCATGCGATTGGTGGAATGGCAGCGCAAATTCCGATTCGAAATAATGAAGAAGCCAATGCTGTCGCTTTCGCGAAAGTAAAAACGGATAAAGAACGCGAAGTTCGAAACGGTCATGACGGAACTTGGGTTGCGCATCCTGATTTAGTTTCGCTGGCTAAAGAAATTTTTGATAAAGGAATGCCAACTCCAAATCAGATTCATATTAAAAGAGAACACCGAAAAATCACTGAAGCTGATTTGATTGAACCACCAATTGGAATCATTACTGAAAATGGCGTTCGAAAAAATATCAATGTTGGTGTTTTATATCTGGCTTCATGGCTAAACGGACAGGGAGCCGCTGCATTGCACAATTTGATGGAAGACGCAGCAACGGCCGAAATTTCGAGATCGCAATTATGGCAATGGCTTCAGAATAAAGTGATTTTGGATAATGGACGAAAATTAGATTTGGCTTATTATCATGAATTGGCTTTAGATGAATTCAGAAAAATCAAGGAAGAACTAGGAGAAGAAAATTATGAAAAACAACAATTTCCATTAGCGGAAAAAATGCTGGAAAGACTGGTTGTAAACCTGCATTTTGTAGATTTTCTTACTCTACCATGTTATAAATATCTATAAACTTTTAAAATCTGCTCAATCTGCCAGATCTGCGAGCGAATAAGTTTTTCTCGCAGATTTAGCAGATAAAATGAGAGAAAAAATCAGTCTGGTTAAACTGAACACTTAAAACTGTGACTGAACACTAAAAAACGAACCACTTTAACTAAACTATATTATGAAAACAACAGAAGACAGAATTCAGGAATTGATTAACGATTGGATTACGAACCCGAGATGGAAAGGCGTTGAACGTCCTTATACTGCGAGTGAAGTAGTAACGCTTCAAGGGTCTTATAAAATTGAGCATTCTATTGCCAAAATGGGTGCAGAGAAATTATGGAGAAAGTTAAAAAGTCAGGATTATGTTGCGGGTTTGGGAGCGTTAACTGGAAATCAAGCGATTCAGGAAGTCGATGCGGGTTTAGAGGCGATTTATTTGAGCGGATGGCAGGTTGCTGCTGATGCAAATCTGGCGGGAGAAATGTATCCTGACCAATCGCTTTATCCGGTAAACAGTGTTCCGATGGTGGTAAAAAAGATTAATAATGCATTATTGCGTGCAGATCAAATTCAGACCGTTAATAATATTGAAGATAGAAAAGATTATTTGGTTCCAATTGTAGCTGATGCCGAAGCTGGTTTTGGCGGGAACTTAAATGCTTTCGAATTAATGAAATCGATGATTGAAGCTGGAGCTTCTGGAGTTCATTTTGAAGATCAATTGAGTTCTGCTAAAAAATGCGGACACTTGGGAGGGAAGGTTTTAGTGCCAACGCAAGAGGCTATTAATAAATTAATTGCGGCACGTTTGGCATCAGATGTTATGGGCGTTTCGACTTTAATTGTAGCGAGAACAGATGCAGATGCAGCAAATTTATTAACAAGTGATGCAGATCCAAGAGATAGAAAATTTCTAACAGGAGAAAAAACGGCAGAAGGTTTCTTCTACGTAAAAAACGGAATCGATCAGGGAATTGCGCGAGGTTTAAGTTACGCACCCTATGCCGATTTAATTTGGATGGAAACCAGTAATCCGGATTTAGATTATGCAAGAAAATTTGCAAAAGCAATGAAGAAAGAATTTCCAGATAAAATGCTAGCGTATAATTGTTCGCCATCTTTCAATTGGGCAGCAAAATTATCAGTTGCTGAAATGGAAACATTTAGAGAAGATTTGGCAGCAATGGGATATAGTTTTCAATTCATCACTTTAGCAGGATTCCATGCTTTGAACACAAGTATGTTCGAATTGTCTAAAGCCTACAAAGAAAGAGGAATGGCAGGATATTCTGAATTGCAGGAACGTGAATTCGCTTTACAGAAAAACGGATTCAGAGCAGTAAAACATCAAGCTTTTGTTGGGACTTCTTATTTTGATGCTGTACAGAACACGGTAATGCTAGGAAAATCAGCAATAACGGCAATGGAACATTCTACGGAGGTTGAGCAATTTTAATTCAAAAGAAAATACGGTTCGATTACGAGCCGTATTTTTTGCCACAGATTTCACAGATTAAAAGGATTAAAAAATGTTGCCACGAATTACACGAATTTCCACAAATTTTTTATTCAATTTAATTCGAGGAAATTCGTGTAATTCGTGGCTAAAAAAAAATCACTTTAATCTGTGAAATCTGTGGCAAAAACTATTTCTTCAAAAGCCTAGCTTTCATTTTACTAAAGAATTCAGGCGTTACACCAATGAAAGAAGCGATTTGTTTTTGAGGAACTTTGTGCACCAATGTTCCGTATTTTTTTGTGAATTTTTCAAATCGTTCTTCGGCGGGCAAGCTCAAGTTGTCCATTAATCTCTGCTGATTTGCAACTAATGAATTTTCAATTAAAATTCTGAAAAAGCGTTCCAGTTTTGGAATTTCAAGATACAATTGTTCCTGATTTTCTTTGGATAACGAAACAACTTCAGCTTCTTCCAGAACTTCAATAAAAAGCTGCCCTGGTTTCTGCGAAAAATAACTGTACATGTCACTCATCCACCAGCCTTCGCAGGCAAAAGAAAGTACGTGTTCTACAATATTATCGTTGATGTTGAAACTTCTTAAAATACCTGAATTTACGAAATAGGAATGTTTGCAGACTTCACCAGCATTTAGTAAAAGCGTTTTAGCTTTGTAAGTGTTCGTTTCTAGTTTAGATAAAAAAAGCGCCTGTTCTTCTGGTGTCAGAGAAACGTGTTTGGCAATATTTTCGAGAATTAATGCCATTATTTTTTATCGTCGATTAAAGTAAATGAAGTTGCTTTGAATCTATCTCCTTTAATTTCTCCTGTAACCAAAGCTTTGCTAATAGCATTACAGAAACCTTTTTCTGAGTGTGCATCACCGTGATCGTGAATTGTAGTTCCGTCCACGAAATAGCTTTTTCCGTCGATGCGAACTGCTAAATCACAGCTTTTGCCTTTCATTCCGAATTGACATTCTCCGCATGAAGCCTCAACAACTGTTGGTTTGTCAAATTTCTTTTTGTCTTGTGCCTGCACTGCGATTCCAATAAAAAGGAAAGTAGCCAATAATATATTTTTCATAGTTAAGAATTTACAGTTATTAATTTCGCTGTTTCTTTTGCGCGTTCAGTTACTTCGTTAATTGGAGTTGAAAGTGAATCGTGACTTAAAACAACTCCCATTCTTCGGTAAGGTCTTGAAGTAGGTTTGCCGAAAATTCTGAAATCAGTTTTTGGTAAAGCGGCTACTTTTTCGATTCCGCTGAAAGTTGGATTTGTCGAATCTTCTGATGCTAAAATTACGGCACTTGCTCCAGCTTTTTCTAAAGTAATTTCGAAAATTGGAAGGCTTAAAATGGCTCTTAAATGCAATTCGAATTCGTTGAAATTCTGCGTTCCCGCCAAAGTTACCATGCCAGTATCATGCGGACGAGGAGAAAGTTCAGAGAAATAAACGCCCTCTTTAGTAAGGAAAAATTCAACGCCAAAAAGCCCAGCTCCGCCAAGCGCTTCGGTAATTTTTTCGGCCATATCTTGAGCTTCGTACAAATCTTTTTCTGAAACCAAAGCCGGTTGCCAGCTTTCTTGATAATCGCCTCTTTCCTGTCTGTGTCCAATTGGTGCACAGAATAATGTCGGGTTATTATTTTGAGTAATCGTTAAAAGCGTAATTTCAGAATCAAAATTGACAAAAGCTTCTACAATAACTTCGATAACATCGCCACGCGAACCTGCAACGGCATATTGCCATGCTTTTTCGATATCGCTTTCTGTTTTAATTGTCGATTGTCCTTTTCCAGATGAAGACATTAATGGTTTTACTACACAAGGAATTCCAACTTCCTGAACGGCTTTTTGAAGTTCTTCGGCTGAAGTTGCGTATTGATATTTAGCGGTTCTTAGCCCAAGTTCTTTCGAAGCTAAATCACGAATGGCTTTACGATTCATAGTAAAGTTTGCCGCTTTCGCTGAAGGAACAACCGTGATTCCCTGTTTTTCGTAATCGTAAAAACGTTCGGTGCGAATGGCTTCTATTTCAGGAACGATAAAATCGGGTTGGTGTTTGGCTACGATTCGGTCAAGTGCATCGCCGTCGAGCATGTTGATGACTTCAAAACCGTGTGCTACCTGTATCGCTGGTGCGTTTTCGTAACTGTCAACTGCAATTATGGTTTGTCCGATTCGTTGTGCGGCAATGACAAATTCTTTGCCTAATTCGCCTGAACCTAGGAGTAGTATTTTCATTTTGGAGTGTTGTATTGTTTGAGTAGTAAAAGTAGGGAAAAAGGTTTTAACCGCAAAGTTCGCAATCCCGATAGCTATCGGGAACGCAAAGAGCGCTAAGTTTTTGTTTTTTTAGATAAGGAAAATTTTCTCGCAGATTTTACAGATTCAGCAGATTTTGATTTTTAAGATAAAGTAACCCACAAAGTTTGTTATTTCGACGAAGGAGAAATCTCCACAATTAGCTCTACAAAGATTGGCATATTGGAACGGAGTTGCTTACGAAGATTTCTCCTTCGTCGAAATGACAAGATTGTGGAAATTGCAGAATAAATTTAACCACAAAGAGCGCAAAGAATTACGCAAAGAACGCTAAGTTTGTTTTTAAGTTAAAAAAAAGGTTCGCAAAGATTGGTTTAAAATCTTTGCGAACCTTTGCGTAATTCTTTGCGCTCTTTGCGGTTAAAAAACGTTGCGGTTAAACTTTTTTAATGAAAATGATCTTCTTCAATTTCAAATTCAGCATCTTTTTCCCAGATTTCCATTTCGCAGGGTTTGCAGTTGAATTTTAGTTTGTATTCAAGTTCACCTTGTTTTAAAACCAATGGTTCTTTTACTTTAACACCTACAATGTCTTTTTGGTGTATCGGGCATTTTTTTAATTCGTATTTGATGCAATATTTGGTTGTCATTACACGAGATTTTCCTGGATCCCATTGTAATTCAAATGCTTTTTCGATTTCGGTAACACCGTGACGTTCGTAGAATTTACGAGCCGTTTTGTTCGAAACGTTGTACATGAAATCCAATTTGGTTTCAGGATATGGGTGTGACGTTTTTACCAATTGATGTTCTTCGCGAACGTAATTTGCTAAACGAATTTCTGATAATTGTTCGAAAACATTTCTTCTCATTTCGTTGATTTTTGAAATAGGAAGGAACCAGTTTTCGGTGAACATTACATTGATTTCATCGGCGCTGTAAGGTGTAAAACCTGTTTTAGCCAATTGAACTTTGATGTTTTCTTCGATTGATTCGCCTGTTTTTGTTTGTTCTTTTGGATGCTGTAATTTTACTGTACTTACATTTCCGTCTTCGTCGGTTGCGATTAATTCAAAACCGTTTTCGTTTTCTGTAAGCAATAAAGTAGTTCCGATTTTACGGATAGCACTATCTTCTCTTTCTACGATTTTAATGAAAGCCGCATCGTTATTTCTGTAAATGAAAGTTCCGTCTTTGATTTCTTTAAGAACGTTTGGATATACTTTTCCGTTTTCCGCTTTGTTTACGTAGATTCCGTCAGCTTCATTATTTTCGTTGATGAAGCAAAGTCCGTCACCGTTGTTTAATAATTCCCCGTTTTCAATTTCGTAAGCATTTCCAACAGTTCTAATTAATTTACCAATATATTGTCCTTTTGATTTTGGGCTTTCCCAAGAACCAATAGAACTGTGTCTTTCGTTTACAAAATAATCGGTATAACCACGATTGAAAGTTCTGCTTAATGTAGAATCAAAAGTATACGTACATTTTCCAGAAGAAGCTTTAATGTATTTATCGCTTCCTTCTAAAAAGCTGTCTAATTTTTGACGTAAATAGGAAACATTGTTTTTAACGTAAGCAACATCTTTTAATCTTCCTTCGATTTTAAAAGAAACAATTCCAGCTTCAATTAAATTCGGAATCTGATCTGAAACATCTAAATCTTTAATAGAAAGCAAGTGGCTGTTTCTGATTAAAGTATCTCCATTTCCGTCGATTAAGTTATATGGTAAACGGCAGTTTTGCGCGCAAGAACCACGGTTTGCACTTCTTTCTCCGTTAGCCACACTCATATAACAGTTTCCGCTAAAAGAAACACATAAAGCTCCAGTTACGAAAAACTCTAGTTCAACATCAGCGTGATCGTAAATCGTTTTAATTTGATGCAGGTTTAATTCACGTGCTAAAACGACACGTTTGATTCCTGCATCTTTAAGGAATTTAATTTTATCGGCGTCACGATTATTAGCTTGTGTACTGGCATGAAGTACGATAGGAGGCAAGTCCATTTCCATAATCGCCATATCTTGAATGATCAATGCATCGACACCAATATCGTATAATTCCCAAATCATTGCGCGACAAGTTTCTAATTCGTTGTCGTATAAAATGGTATTCATAACCACAAAAACCTGTGCGTTAAATAAGTGCGCGTATTTAACTAGTTCAGCAACATCTTCAATTGAGTTGTTGGCATTTGAACGTGCACCAAACTGTGGCGCACCAATATATACTGCGTCGGCACCACTGTTTATGGCTGCGATTCCTCCAATTAAATCTCTAGCAGGAGCTAATATTTCGATTTTCTTCTTCATTTCTAAAACTTTAGACTTTTGTGGTATTCCCGAAAAAAAGTGTGCAAAGGTCTAATAAATTATTCGAGTTTGCTAGTGATGAAGCGATTTTTTTGAAATTGTTAACCTAATATGGAATGCTTAAAGAAAAGTTCGTTGTTTTTATTCAATAACAAATTCATATTCAGATTTAGGGAAAAGTGTTGCGAATTTCAACATTTCATTAAAAGATTCTTTAAATACTGAACCTCTCATTCCTCTATTAATTATTTTTTCATATGAACTTTCAGAGGTAATTCCTCCCAAATTTATTGAAATATTCAATTTTGACATTCCAGTTAAAACTATTAAGCTGTCTTTAATCACAAAATTTAAGTAATAAATAGCATTTAGTTTTTCTAAGTTTTTTGGAGATGTTTGTATTGATAAAAAGTCATTGTCTTTTTTCTCAATTTGACAATCATTTTCCAAGATTGTTCTTCCAACCAATGTAAAATTTTCCTCTGCAGATTTATCATTTTTAATTAATATTTTCCAAGTTTTCTTAGGAGGGTTATCAATAGAATTATTTTGACTAAAAGAGATTTGAGTTATAAATAAAAATACAATTGCTAAATTTTTTACAGTCATTAAGATTTGTTTTTCTTTAAATTAAAAGAAATAAGATTTTAAGTTAGGGATTGATTGTAACGCTAATGTAAGATTTATTTTCCATTTATATAAAAAAAAACCGCCCAATCCGAAGACTGAGCAGTTTTCAAAAAAAAAGCATGAATCGTTTAGCTTGCTTTCATTTTTATTTGCGATAAAGTATTTTGAATACTGTTTAATTGTTTTGAAATGATGTAAACCTGATCATGTTCCAAATGGTTTTCATCAAGTGCCATTTTGTATTTTTCGACTGCAGCTTCTTCGCCTGTAATACAAGCATTGATGATTGCTTTAGTGTCGCCTCCTGTAAATGATGATTTAATATCAATCCAAGTTCGGTGCAAAGCTCCAAGTGGACCTCCGCCTGAATTGTCTGTTGATTTTCCTAGTTTGTTGATTTGATCCTGTAATTCTACAATAAATAAGGCTCTTTCTCTGGCATATTCCAGAAAATCAGTTTTTATGGCTGGATTTTCGACATGTTCTGCAGCGTTTGTATATCCAAGTTTTCCGTCTTCAAGAATTGATATTAATCCTTCTAAGGTTTTAACTGTTTCTTGTGTGGTTTCATCTGTATGTATCATGACATATAATTTTTGAAATTAATATGTTACAAAGTTTGCAATTTAAAAGAAGCTTTGTTTTACAGGATTACAATCGAGGTTTTATAATATTGTAGAATGGGAATTTTGTAATTTTTTAGTTTCACGCTCCCGATAGCTATCGGGATGGTAGATTTTAGCAGATTTTTTCTTTTGAGAATGAATTTTTATTGTTGGTCGTTTTGCGTGAGGGATAGGAGCGATATCCTTTTATGGCGGGGTTCGCCATAAAAGATATAGTGGATAGCCCGGCCGTAGGACACGCCCATAAAAAAAACAGCTTAAAGTATAAAAGTGATGAAACTTTTGAACCTTAAGCCGTTTTTAATAAAACTTAGAATATTGTTATGCAGTCAAAGCTTCTTTGATTCTGCGTAATGCTTCTTTTAAAATATCGTTGCTTGTTGCATAAGAGAAACGAATACAGTTTGGATTTCCGAACGCGTCTCCAGTTACTGTTGCAACGTTTGCTTCAGCTAAAAGATACATCGAAACATCGTTTGCATCTTTGATTTCGTGACCTTTTAAAGTTTTTCCGAAGAAAGAAGAAACGTCTGGGAACACGTAGAATGCACCTTCTGGAACGTTGATTTTTACTCCTGGAATTTCTTTTAATAATCCAACTACTAAATCTCTACGACCGTGGAAAGCTTCAACCATGTGGTTTAAAACACTTGGATCAGCATCTACTGCAGTGATTGTAGCGCGTTGAGCTACAGAATTTGCACCAGAAGTTACTTGTCCTTGAATTTTTGTACACGCTTTTGCGATGAATTCAGGCGCTCCAATATAACCAATTCTGTATCCTGTCATTGCGAATGCTTTTGCAACTCCGTTTACGGTGATTGTTCTATCTAACATTCCAGGAATAGATCCGATGCTACAGAAAGTTCCTGAGAAATTGATGTGCTCATAAATTTCGTCTGAAACTACATAGATATTTGGGTGTTTTTCTAAAACTTTTGCCAATGCTGTTAATTCTTCTCTGCTGTAAACAGAACCTGAAGGATTACAAGGAGAAGAGAACCACATCATTTTTGTTTTTGGTGTGATGGCAGCTTCTAATTGTTCTGGTGTCATTTTGAAATCTGTTTCTACAGAAGTTGGAACTTCAACAGGAACTCCACCAGAAAGTTTTACGATTTCGAAGTAAGAAACCCAGTAAGGTGCTGGTAAAATAACTTCGTCACCGTCGTTTAACATTACTTGCGCAATGTTGTATAAAGATTGTTTTGCACCTGTAGAAACTACAATTTGAGTTGGTTTATAATCTAATCCGTTGTCTCTTTTGAATTTTCTGCAAATTGCTTCTCTCAATTCAAGGTAACCTTCAACTGGAGAATAAGTGCTATAATTTTCGTTTACTGCTTTTATTACTGCTTCTTTAATAAAGTCTGGTGTGTTGAAATCTGGTTCACCTAAACTTAAGCTGATAATGTCTTTTCCTTGTGCTTTTAATTCTCTTGCCAAAGCGGCCATTGCTAATGTCTGCGAAGTCGCAAGATTGTTGATTCTGTCCGAAAGAATATGATTCATTATAAAATTTTTGAATGTCCTTAATTTGCTGCGCCTGTTAAGGAAGGTTAATTATTAATAGATTTTCTTTAGTTATTAAACTGATAATTCTGGTTTCATTCCCAAATCGCGTAAATGCTTAAAGTGAGCAACAACGGCACTTCGCATTGTTTTATACTCGTAATAAGGCAAGTTGCATTCTTTTGCCGTTTCTTTTACGATTTTTGCAATTTTACCATAGTGAATATGACTGATATTTGGGAAAATATGATGTTCGATTTGATGGTTTAATCCGCCAGTATACCAGTTTACGATTGCATTTTTTGGCGCAAAATTAGTCGTAGTATACAATTGGTGAATTGCCCAAGTATTATCCATTTCCCCTAAATCATTTGGAGTTGGATTTGTCGTATGATCAACCACGTGTGCTAATTGAAAAACGATACTTAAGATTAATCCGGCTGTGTAATGCATTGCAAAAAATCCAACAAGAACTTTCCACCATGTAATTCCAATTACAATTGGCAAAACAATCCAGATCGAAACATAAATCATTTTAGTAATGATAAGTGTTGTCCAAAGTATTTTAGGATTTTTTGGTTCTCCGTAAGATAATTTTCTTTTCAGGTAATTTCTCATCTGCTTAAAATCAGTCGTTAAAGCCCAATTGAAAGTCAATAAACCGTATAAGAAAACAGAATAATAGTGTTGGAAACGATGAAAACGATGCCATTCTGCATGTTCTGTAAAACGAATAATTCTTCCAGCATCTAAATCCTCGTCATGTCCTGGAATATTAGTATAAGTGTGGTGCAATACATTATGCTGTACTTGCCAGTTGTAAACATTCCCAGCCAGAACGTAGATTGTTCCGCCCATAAATTTATTAATCCAACTTTTAGTAGAGTAAGAACCATGGTTACCGTCGTGCATTACGTTCATCCCAACACCAGCCATTCCTATACCCATTACAATCGATAACAATAGCATTAGCCAAAATGGCATCTCGAGAGTAAGAATTAAAAAATAGGGAGTTAGAAAAACAGCAAATAGAATAACAGCTTTTAAGTGTAACTTCCAGTTTCCGGTTTTTTTGATATTGTTTTCTTTAAAGTAATTGTTAACGCGAGAGTTAAGCGTTCTAAAAAACTTTAAATTGTCTTGCCGTGCAAAAGTTGGAGCAGTGTTATTCATAATTAATTTAAATAGGTTTCAAAGGTAATTATTATAAATTCTCAATTTGCAAAATTGAGTTAAATATTTCAATCGTAAAGTAGTACTTTTGTTAAAAATTTACAGCAATGGATGAGATATTGAAATATTTTCCCAATTTGACCGATCTTCAAATCGAGCAATTTCAAAAATTAGACTTTTTATACCACGATTGGAACGAAAAAATCAATGTTATTTCGCGCAAAGACATTGATTCATTATATACAAAACACATTTTGCATTCCTTAGGAATTGCTAAAATCATGAAATTCGAACCTGGAGCTACTGTTCTGGACGTTGGAACGGGAGGCGGTTTTCCTGGAATTCCGTTAGCGATTCTTTTTCCTGAAACTCGTTTTTATTTGATTGATGTTATTGCAAAGAAAATAAAAGTGGTTCAGGGGGTTGTTGATGCATTAGAATTGAAGAATGTTAAAGCAGAACAAAAACGTGCTGAATTAGTAAAAGGCGATTTCGATTTTATTGTGAGCCGCGCCGTAACCAATATGCCTGATTTTGTCTCTTGGATAAAAGATAAGATTAAAAAGCAGCATAAACATAAATTAAAGAATGGTATTCTGTATTTAAAAGGCGGTGATTTAGCTGAAGAACTAAAAGATTTTCCAAGCGCTACTTTGTATGACTTGGCCGAAATATTTGAGGATGAATTTTTTGAAACTAAAAAAGTAGTGCATCTTCCTTTAAAATTTAAACCATAAATAAAATAAACCCGATTAGTAATTTCTAATCGGGTTTGTTTTTAAATTTAGTATTAAGAAGCTTTCTTTGAAAAATTAAGAAAAGTATTTGCTTTAAGGTCTAAATTGTCAATAAAATTGTGAATTGCATTTTCTGATGCTTCAACAGTATATTGAAATTCTGGATCAAAGAAATATTCTCTGGAAATTGTTGGTTCACTATGTGAATCATAAACAGCTTCATCACTTTCATCTAATACATCATTTTTATAGGTGTTAGGATGAGATTCTGTTAAATGAGTTACAGTTTGGTCAAGCCAGTTGTCAAAATTTTTCTTTTTTGGTGTGATATGACGTGCTAACTGAATCAATCCAACAATGTCATTTTGCAAGAAGTAAGAACCTTTTCTGTATCTGGCATCAATCATTCTAACATTCATTAAGGCAATCCAAAGTACTCCGTTGACTGGCCCATTGGCTGGTATTTCGAAATCAGTGTCAAATAATAATGGATTTGTCTGTTCGCGATTATTGATAGAACACCAAAGTGCTTCGATACGCTTTTTTGTATCGTGAGTGGCTTGACTATATCCAGTAAAACGCCAATATATCCATTCTAAAAGAGCTGCTGTTAATCCTATAGAACCTTTATGATTTATCTGCATTAAAGCGTTTTCTAGTTCTTCATTTCCTTCTACGCAATCTAAAAGTTTATTTATTTTCTTCTTAGTCCATTTGTAATTAATCGGATGTCCTATGCTTTTTGATTTCATAATGACTTCAGGAACATTGTTTAAATTTCTCATACGTATGTAGTTTTTTTTCTAATATCTTTTAATGTTGTTTATTATTAAGCAAATTTAGAAGGATGTGCTTTTCCTGAACGGAACAAAAAGGTATTAAAATATTAAAATAAGACATTTTGGTATTTAAAGTGCTGATTTTTAAATAAATAAGAAAAGTATTACAAAAAAACTAATGCTTGTAAAATATAAAATGTAAGTCTGAAAATCTGAAAGTTTTGGAGGAGTTAGTGTTTTTATAATTTAATAATATAAAAAGCAAAAGCAGGAATTTCAAATGAAATTCCTGCTTTTTTATAATCTAAACTCTTTAAAATAAGATTATCCTAAGAAAGGGTATCTGTAATCTTCTGGAGTTACAAAAGTTTCTTTAATAGTTCTTGGAGAAGCCCAACGCAATAGGTTTAATGCAGAACCTGCTTTATCATTAGTTCCAGATGCTCTTGCTCCACCAAATGGTTGCATTCCTACAACTGCTCCAGTTGGTTTGTCATTAATGTAGAAGTTACCAGCAGCGTTTTGCAATTTAGTTGTAGCTACTTCAATAGCATAACGATCTTGGCTGAAAACTGCTCCAGTTAAAGCATACTCAGAAGTAGTATCTACTAGTTCTAAAGTTTCTTCCCATTTAGCATCTTCATAAACATAAATTGTGATAACTGGTCCAAATAGCTCAGTTTCCATTGTAGTATATTTTGGATTTGTAGTTACAATAACCGTTGGCTCAATAAAGTATCCAACAGATTTATCGTAATTTCCTCCAACGATGATTTCAGCATCAGCATCTTTTTTAGCTTGGTCAATATAACTAGCTAATTTATCAAAAGAACCTTCGTGGATTACTGCTGTAATGAAGTTTCCGAAGTCTTCTGGAGAACCCATTTTCATAGATTTTACATCAGCAACTAATTGCTCTTTTACAGCAGGCCATAAACTTTGAGGAATATAAGCTCTAGAAGCTGCAGAACATTTTTGCCCTTGGAATTCGAAAGCTCCACGAGTAATTCCTGTAACTACTTGTTTTACATTTGCACTTGGGTGAGCAATGATAAAATCTTTACCTCCAGTTTCGCCAACAATTCTTGGGTATGTTTTGTAATTGTGAATGTTTGCTCCAATTTTAGCCCAAATATCTTTAAATACATGAGTTGATCCTGTAAAGTGAATACCAGCAAAATCGCGGCTAGCTAAAACAGTATCGGTAATCATTAAAGCGTCTCCAAAAACTACGTTGATAACGCCATCAGGAACTCCAGCTTCTTTGAAAACTTCTAAAATGATTTTTGTAGAAAATACTTGGCTGTCACTTGGTTTCCAAACCACAACGTTACCCATCATTGCAGCACTTGCAGGAAGGTTTGCAGCGATTGCAGTAAAGTTGAAAGGAGTAATTGCGTAAACAAAACCTTCAAGAGGTCTGTACTCTACACGGTTCCAAACAGAAGAATCAGATTTTGGCTGATCGTTGTAGATTTGAGTCATAAACTCAACATTGTAACGTAAAAAGTCGATTAATTCGCAAGAAGCGTCAATTTCTGCTTGGTGAATATTTTTAGACTGACCAATCATTGTAGCAGCGTTGATACGAGCTCTGTATGGTCCTGCGATAAGTTCAGCAGCTTTTAAGAAAATAGCAGCACGTTGTTCCCATGCTAAGTTTGCCCATGCTTTTCTTGATTCAAGAGCATTTGCAATGGCTTTTTCGATATGTTGTTTTTCAGCTAAATGATATTTTCCAACAACGTGTTTGTGATCATGAGGTGCTGTAATGTTTCTTGTATTCCCAGTTCTAATTTCTTCGTTTCCAATATACAAAGGAACGTCAATTTGAGAATTCCACATTGTGGTATAAGCAGCCTGAACAGCAGCTTTTTCTGGTGAATTTGGTGCGTAGCTTTTTACAGGCTCGTTTACCGCTTTTGGTACATGAAAAAATCCTTTAAGCATGTTATTTAAAATTTTGTGAATTAGACAATTTAAAGTTAGACGATTTGTTTTGTTACGAATAATCTAACGCTGCACAAAAGTACAAAGGATAAATTAATAAATTGACAATTTTATGATTAAGATAACGATAAAAGCTATAGATGTAGACTATATCTTAATTTAATGCAAAAGGAGCACACATTCTAAAAGTAGGAACAATTACTTTGAATGTTTTTGTAGTAGTAAAATTGATCATGTTGAAATGACCTTTCATTGCGCCGTAAGGAGACGATAATAAACAGCCAGAACTGTAGGTGTGGTTTTCACCAGGTTTTAAAACTGGTTTTTTACCAATAACGCCTTCGCCATCTACAACTTCTAGATCATTTAAAGAATCAAAAATTTCCCAGTGGCGAGAAGTTAATTGAACAGAATCTTTACTATGATTTTCGATGGTAACTACGTAGCTAAAAGCAAAATGAATCTTGTAGTTTTTGAAATATGTACCTTCAAAACTAGTCAAAACAGATATTTTTATGCCTCGTGTAATTTGAGAAACCATACTAACGCCGTATATATGTGAGTGTTATAAAGGCAAAGCTACGAAAAAAAATCATTTAATCTAAAACCTTAACATTGTTTTAATTGACTATATTGATAGAGTTTGCATTTCCTTTTCCGATAACGCGCTGGTAACGATCGGTTGCTTCTTTATAATAAACCAAGATGGTGTACTCGTTTTCAGTCTGATAAAAGTTTCCGTCAATGGCATTTTCAAAATCGATTACTCCTTTTTTGTCTGCAACGGTATATTGAAAATTAGTAAAACCTTGTTTGATCATAATGGCTTTTTCAAAAATTCCTTTGTCTGCATTATAATCCATTTTGTATTCTGGCGAAAGACTGTAGTTGTTAAACATTCCAGTAATATAGATGTCTTTGTTCATTCTAAAAGCAGGAGCAGAAAGAGTAAAATAAACCCAAGCATAATCGGCTTCAATGTCGTTATTAGAACCGTTGATATTCTTAACTACAAAATTTCCATTTACGTCTTCATAATTGGTGTAAATCTGATTTCCTCTTGCAGCATTGGTATATAAAAACGCATTGTAAATGTCATTGTTTGAACCTATTTTGGCAACATTATTATTTGCTGCTCGAATGTCTTTGTTTTCAAAATATAAAAACTCATTTCCGCCCCAAAATTGGGTTTCTTTGTCATATTTATAAACCAGCTGATTGCCAATTGTGTATTGGGGAACAACATTTTTTATCTCAGTATGAAGGTTTCCGTTTTGCAGTAAAAGAACTTTTACATTTTGCAATGGGGTTTGAAAAACTATATCATTAGATAAGATGGCAAAATCAAGATTCTGTTTATAATCAATATTACTCAGGTTACGGGTTCTTTTTACTTGAACACCAACTGTACAATGATTTTCATGCAAAATAAATTTTCTTGAGAAAACAACTTCTCTGTCTTCATTAAGAATTCGCAGCATGTAATTGCCAGAAAGTTTCAATAATTGCGTAAACTGATTTGGAAAAGAAAGTCTATAATGTGTATAAACTTGTAGAGTATTAAACGAATTCGAAAAATCGGTAATTCTCTGATTGTCCATGCCGAGAATATAATCTGTTTTTGGAATGACCGTAGGAAACCAGTTGTAGTCGCAATGAATAACTTCAAAATAATAATTAGCTTCATTACCAAATAAATCATCAAATTGAAAGGTAAATGGAGAACCTAATTCGAAAATTGGCGGAACATTACTGCCATTCTGAATAAATGAAACAGTTTTAATATTATAAGGAGGATCGATTTCTTTTTCTTGAGCTTTCGCTAAAGTAATAATGAAAAGAAAAATAAAGCTTGTATATAAAAATTTTGGCATCTTAAAACATTGTAAGATTGTAAATATAACAATTTTATATAACGAAAAAGATGCCATTCTATTGGATTTAACGATTATGAACCCAAAATATATTCTAAATTACCTTCAATTTCATCATTAATATAGCTTTCTTCCAAAAGGGAATCTGATAGTAGTTTTTTGTTTTCCTGCAGTTTGATGATTTTCTCTTCGACTGTATTTTTCGAGATAAAACGAATCACGTTTACTTTATTCAATTGCCCAATTCGATGCGCTCGGCCAATACCTTGTTTTTCTGCAAAAGGATTCCACCACGGATCTAAGAATAAAACGTAAGAAGCTTTGGTGATATTTAAACCAACGCCTCCCGCTTTAAGCGAAATAAAAAACAGCAACGGATTTTCCTTTTCCTGAAACATTTTGACTTGCTGTTCTCTTTTGTCTGATGGAGTTTCGCCTGTAATTTCACAGAAATCTATTTTGTTTTCTTTACACCAATCAGTATAGAAATTTAAGTTGGTAACAAACGAACTGAAAATGATTACTTTCTGTTTTGCTTTTACTAAATTTTCTAAATAATTGGTTACGGCAATATATTTTCCCGAATCAACTTCAGATTCCTGATCAACCATTTTCGGGTGATTACTAAGTTGTCTCAGCTTCATCAAAGTATTAATAATACTGATTTTGTCAGGAGATCCATCTGTTTTAAGAAGGAAATTACGAGCTTTAGATTTTTCTTTTTCGTATAATTTTTCCTGTTCAGGATCCATGTCGCAATAATAAATCTGCTCTGTCAATTCAGGAAGATCTTTTAAAACCTGTTCTTTTGTTCTTCTTAGGATATAAGGCTGTATAAGATTTTTTAATTCAGCGAGAACTTCTTCATTTTGTTTTTTCTCAATCGGATTTTTGAAATTTTCCATAAAGAAAGCATAACTGCCCAAAATGTCCGGATTGATAAATTGCATTTGCGACCATAAATCGTCAAGCGAATTTTCGATTGGTGTTCCACTCAAAGCAATTTTATGTCCAGTACTTATTTTATTTATGGCTTTAAAAATCTTAGAATTTTTGTTTTTGATGTACTGACTTTCATCTAAAATTAAATAACGGAAATCGTATTTTTCTAAAATAGAAATATCTCGATGAACGATGCTGTAACTTGTGAAAATCAAGTCGGTTGAATTGATGCTGCTTGCTAACATTTTTCGATCATTTCCGACATATTGCATTTTAGAAAAGTGAGGCGTAAACTTTCCAGCTTCGTTAAACCAGTTAAAAACCAATGAAGAAGGAAGAACGATTAAAGCCTTAAGTGGTTCTCTTTCAATTGTGGTTTCGTTAGCAAACAAATCAAAATTGGTGGTTTTAGTGGTAAAGCCTAATTGTTCCTGAACAGAAACTAAAACGGATAATGTTTGCAAGGTTTTTCCAAGTCCCATATCATCGGCCAGACATGCACCCATGTTGGAATTGAAATGGCCTAAAAGCCATTTTACACCATCAACTTGATAAGGTCTTAAAGTTGCTTTTATTAAGTCTGAAGCTGTAAATTCGGCTTGATGAATCTGATCCAAATCATTGTCGATTTCCGAAATTCCGTCTAAAGCTGTAAAATTGCTTTTACGTAAAAGCAAAACGCCGTTTTCTGTTTTGGCTAATTTCGCTAAAGAACCATATTTACTAAACCATTCTAGCGGAATCAAAAAGTAGTTTCCGTCAGGCAATGCAAAAAGCCTTTCTTTGCTTTTTATATTCGGAATTATTTCACTGAAATTGATTTTATAATTTCCAACCGTGATGATTATCTTAATGTCAAACCAATCGCCTGTTGTTTCTTTTGAAGCAGAAATAGTGTGGCTTTCTGTAATGATTTCTTTGCTTTCCAGTTTTAGATTTTCGATGGTAAAGCCTAAACTTTTTAGCTCTTCTTTATGATCAATTATCAGTTGAATGTTTACGTAAGGATCTGTGTTTTCGGCTTCTGAATTTATTCCAAATAATTCGTTTTTGATTTTTGATAAACCAATTTCATTTAATTTATCTGTATATAAATTTTCGTCTGGATTCCTTTTAAACTGAATTATTTTAGGTTCGTTAGCAATACTGAAATCTACAAAAGAATGTGTTTTTTTAGTTTTGCTTCCATCAAATGAATATCCGTTATAATCAAAATAAAGATTAAGATAATAACAGTTTTTAAAGAAATCGTGAATAGGCTGAATTGTACAGGAAAGGATTTTGTCTCGAAGCTCAATCTCAAAACCAGTAGCTTCAATATCTATTTTCTTTGCGATTTGCGGAATAAAACTTTTAAAGTAATCGTCAACTAATTTTGAAGGTATTTCAATTGACTTTTTCTTTAAAAAAGGCATTAGTTTTTTCGAGTTTAGCTCTTTTAATTGTCCTAATTTTTTATTGATAATAAGCCAGCCCGGTTCGTCCAAAAGAATTTCTGCTTTGATATCCATTGGAGAAAAAGTGGTTTCATTTTCCTTTAAAGAAAGGGTATAAGTAATTCCTTCGGCATGTTTGTCAAATTGAATCTGAGGTTCAAAATCTAGGGGATCAATGCTGACTCTTGAACGATAAAAATCTTTTTCAGGTCCGAGGTTTAAAGACAAAGGAAATTGTTCTTTTACAATTAAATCGTAAAATGAACTTAAATTGAATTTTAAATGCTGGCGAATCGCAAATTCAATTTTTGAATCTTTCTGCAAATCAGCAATTGTTTTGGCTGATTTAATTTTGGCTCCGAATTTTTTAAAAATAAATTCAGGTTTTAAAGAATCGCAAGCAGTTAATATTCTTTTTGAGTTGGAATCTAAATTGTCAAAAGTGATTCCGAAACTTTCAAGTACATCGGGACTTGCTTTTTTGTCTAAATATTTGATTTCGCTAGTATTCTCGACAATGTATGCAGTTGGAATATAGGTATTCAGATTTTTATCCAAACTGATGTCAAAACAGAACTGAAATGATTTTGTAGGTTCCAAGGTTTAGGGATTTGGTTAGGCTTATATTTTGGGAATTGGGCAAAAAAATAAAGAGTTTTCAAATCTGATATTTTGAAAACTCTTTATTAAATGAACTTATATGGTGAAAAATTAGTTTTCCTGTTTAAAGCAAAGCGGAATAATCTCGCCTTTTGCTAAACAGTATTTCTCAACCAATTCTGGTGCAATTTTGTTAGTGTAATCTTCTTCGATAACTATAAATCCAATACTTCTTAATTTATCGAAATAATCGCGTCCGTAAACACGAACGTGATCGTATTGGCCGAAGATTTTAGCGCGTTCCTTTTGGTCTGTAATCGAATCATCGGCAAAAGTAACTTCGCGAGATAAATCCTGAGGAATCTGCAAAATTGCCATTCCGCCTGGTTTTAAAACTCTGAATAATTCCTGCATTGCTTTTGTGTCGTCAGGAATATGCTCTAAAACGTGATTACATAAAATAACGTCATATTCATTGTCTTTGAAGGGTAAATTACAGATATCTGCTTTTACATCGGCCAATGGCGAAAGTAAGTCAGTTGTTGTGTAATCTAAATTTTTCTGCTTGCGAAATCTTTTATAAAAAGCTTGCTCTGGAGCAAAATGCAATACTTTTTTTGGTGCTGTAAAAAAATCAGTCTGATCGTTTAAATACAACCAAAGTAAACGGTGCCTTTCTAGAGAAAGTGTACTTGGTGAAAGCACATTATTACGCTGTTTTCCGTATCCGTAAGGCAAAAACGATTTAAAGCTTTTTCCGTCAATTGGATCTGTAAATTTGTCTCCTTTTAAAGAGAAAGCTAAAATTGGACGCGCCACATAACTTAAACGAATTAATAAAGGACGCGGGATTGTATTTAAAACTAATTTGAAAAGTTTTTTCATGGGGTTATTTCACAGAGTTGCACTAAGTAAGACACAGAGCTTCACAGAGTGTTTATAAATCTTTTTATGTTGTTTTTTAATATTTTTGAATCAAAGTTTATGAGCAATCCTAAAGGATAATTTCCAAGTTTAAGATATGTTAGTATTTGTGCAAAATGTACATCTGTAAAAGCCTCCACAGTCTTTAATTCAATTACAATTTTGTTTTCAATTAACAAATCGATTCTATATCCGTGATCTAATTTTATATCTTTATAAATTATAGGTAAAGCTTTTTGTTTTTCAACTATTAAACCAGAATTTACTATTTCGTAGTACAAACATTCTTGGTAAGCAGATTCTAGTAAACCAGGGCCTAATTGTCTGTGGACTTCAATTGCTAAACCAATAATTTTGTATGAAATAGAATCTAGTTCATCTTTCGAAACTAAATTTTCAGCATACATTTCAAAAAAGGCGTATAAATAATTTTTTGTGAATCTTGGCGTATATCTTTGTGTATCTCTGTGTAATAGCTATACTATTAACGGAACTTGTCTAAATTCGTCTTCTTCGTTGCTTTCGATTCCTAAAGCTTTGTAGATATATTGGAAAGTTGATAATAATTCAGGTTTTCCATCGATTAAAGCTACGTCGTGCTCGAAATGCGCGCTAGGTTTTCCGTCAGCAGTCAAGATTGTCCAGCCGTCTTTAAGTTGTTTGATGTTTCTAGTTCCCATGTTGATCATAGGTTCAATTGCTACAACCATTCCTTCAACAAAAAGCTTTCCTCGACCACGTTTTCCGTAATTTGGCATTTCTGGTTCTTCGTGCATTTTTTGCCCAACACCATGTCCAACCAATTCACGAACAACTCCGTAACCGTGAGCTTCAGTATATTTTTGAATCGCATTTCCAACATCTTCAACGCGATTTCCAGCTTTAAATTCTCTAATTCCAACGTAAAGAGATTCTTTAGTTACGCGTAAAAGTTTTTTAACTTCAGGTGCGACTTCTCCAATTTCGAAGCTGTAAGCATGGTCTCCATGAAAACCATTTTTAAAAGCTCCGCAGTCAACCGAAATTACATCACCGCTTTTAAGAGGTGTATTATTAGGAATACCATGAACAACCTGAGCATTTGGACTCATACAAAGTGAATTCGGGAAATCATACAATCCAAGGAAACTTGGAACTGCTCCGTGATCACGAATAAATTCTTCGGCTAATTTGTCAAGATATAATGTAGTAACTCCTTCTTTAATTTCAGAAGCAATCATTCCTAATGTTTTCGATACGATTAAAGCACTTTCGCGCATTAATTCGATTTCCTCTCTAGTTTTTTGGATAATCATATTTTTTCCATTTTCAGTTGGCAAAAATACAACTTTTAATTAAAATTTTTCGCCACGAATTCACGAATTATCTCAAAACAAAATTTTTAAAAATGTATTGCACTAATGAATTGGTTAATTTTAAAAGAATATATATGAATTTGTGGCTATCAAAATGATCAATAGAGTTAAACCTTTTCAGAAAAAAGCCATAAATTAGTAGTACAAATGTTTATAATTATGGAAACTATTATAGATCGAGATATTGCCAAAGTAAAAGCTCTCAAGAAAATGAAGCAAAATGCTTTGGGGCTTTTGGGGGTTGCTGTGCTGTTGTTTGTAATTGCCATTTACTTCAAAATTCCAATACTTCAAGCTTTTAGTGAGGCGGCTATGGTTGGAGGAATCGCCGATTGGTTTGCTGTTGTGGCGCTTTTTCGTCACCCTATGGGAATTCCGATTTGGCATACGGCAATTATTCCAACCAAGAAAAATGAAATAGGAGAGAACTTAGGGAATTTTGTTTCTGAGGAGTTTTTAGACCGAGAAAAATTGGAAATAAAACTTGACGAATTCAATTTTGCCACCAAAGCTTCAGAGTGGCTTTCGAAACAAGAAAACGCCAATAAAATTGCCAATGCGGTTGCTGTAAATATTATTCCAGGAGTTTTAAGGACTATAAAAGATGAAGATGTCAGAAGGTTTATTCAGGTTCAGTTTAAGGAAAAAATAGAAGGAATTAATTTTGGCGATTGGGTAGCGTTGGCATTAGAACCTTTACAAAAAGGAAATTTAAAAAATCAGATGCTGACAAATCTTTTAGAAGTAATGAGTACTGAATTGACTAACAATAAGGATTTAATTAGGCAAAAAGTAAAAGCTTCAACCCCGCTTTTAAGTTTCGGATTGGCTGATAAAAGCATCACAGAAGGTGTTTTTAATGGTTTGCAAGATTTTCTAAATGAAGCTAAAAAACCTGAAAGCGCAGTACGCGTAAAAATAGACGAATACATTTTTAATTTCTTAGAAAAAGTAAAAAACTCAGAAGAAATGAGAACCAAAATCAACGATATGATTTTGGGTTTTGTTGGGAAAAAAGAGGTTCAGGATTATATTAATAGCATTTGGGATGAAATTAAATTGTCCATTACAAACGATTTAAATAAAGGTGATAATTCTTCAATAAAAAATAGCATTTCAAATTTAATCCAGACTTTCGGAAACGGAATTAAAGAAGATCCAGTTATGATTGACAAAATAAACGGTTTTATTAAAAACGATTTGCTATCGATGCTTTTGAATAACAAAAAAGTAATAGGGGATTTGATTTCATCAACTGTAAAAAGCTGGGATGGGAAAGAGGTTTCTGAAAAATTAGAATTAGAAATCGGCAAGGATCTTCAATATATTCGAATCAACGGAACTTTGGTTGGAGGTGTTATTGGTCTAGTGATTTATGGAGTAGAGCAGATTTATCATTATTTTATGGTTTAAGATTATCTAGAAGTGCACGCAGTTTTGTGATTTCGACGAAGGAGAAATCTCCACAAGTAATTCCGTAAAGAAAAGCCAATCTTTGTCGAGCTTCTCACGGAGATTTCTCCTTCGGTCGAAATTGTAAAGGTTAGATATTTCGGTAACAAAATTTAAATTTAATAAATTTTGTTACGATGAGAAATAATAGTCAAGATTGTACATTAGAGAGGAACTATTTAGAGAAGTATC
>NZ_JCAMPD010000013.1:0-128847 GCF_059511845.1 Flavobacterium sp. PLA-DH12 | reverse complement strand
CTCTAAATAGTTCCTCTCTAATGTACAATCTTGACTATTATTTCTCATCGTAACAAAATTTATTAAATTTAAATTTTGTTACCGAAATATCTAACCTTTACAATTTCGACGAAGGAGAAATCTCCACAAGTAGCTCCGCAACGAGAATTCAATCTTTGTCGGGTTTCTTGCGAAGATTTCTCCTTCGTCGAAATGACAAAAAAACTTAGAAACATCAAAATCAATGATTTGAATTATTCCACATTTTCCTTACTTTTATAGATAATACAAAAAAACAACTTTTCTTAATCTAAATTAAGTTACAGATTTCTATCACCATTGTAATTTTGTTTTCAAATCAAATAAAAAATACCACATGTCAAATATTAGTTTAATTATCGAAGAACGTGCTGCCAATATTGGCAATTTTATGGTAGGCCGTTTATTGCCTTTCCGCGAAAAAAGAGCAGTTGGACCATTTGTCTTTATCGATCATATGGGACCCGCACATTTAAGTGATCATGAAAATATGGATGTTCCTCCGCATCCGCATATCGGACTTTCTACTTTGACATTTTTGTTTGAAGGAAGCATTATGCATCGCGATAGTTTAGGAACAGAATTAGAAATAAAACCGGGAGCAGTAAACTGGATGACGGCTGGAAAAGGAATCGTTCATTCCGAAAGAACTCCAGAATATTTAAGACATTCAGATAAAATGCTTCACGGATTGCAGATTTGGGTGGCGCTCCCGAAAGAATTGGAACAAATGGAGCCTAATTTCACACATGTTGAAGCAGATGACATTCCAGCTTGGGAAGAAGATGGCGTTTCATACAAATTAATTGCTGGCGAAGCATTTGGCAGAAAATCACCTGTTCCTGTTTACAGTCCACTATATTTTATTGAAATTAAAAGCAAAGAAGCTAAGAAAATTAATATCGGACATCATTTGTTCGGAGAAAGCGGATTGTATATTTTAGATGGAAGCATTAAAAATGGCGAACATACATACGATCCAAGACAAATTTTAATTACAACCGAAGCTTCTCTTTGTGAATTTGAAATTGCTGCAAATTCAACAGTTTATATTTTTGGAGGAGAACCTTTTCCTGAAGAGCATTTTATCTTTTGGAACTTTGTTTCATCAGACAAAAACCTCATCGAAAAAGCAAAAACTGACTGGACAAACCAAACTTTTCCAAAAGTTCCAGGAGAAACAGAATTTGTTCCATTACCAGAACCAAGAATTAAATAACTTATGGATACCGTTAAAGCAACAATAGACACACGAAAATATCGCACAGAAATAACTTCTAAAACAGGGAATATTCTAATTGCCGACGAACCGCAAGATGTGGGCGGAAAAAATTTAGGATTTAGTCCGTTTGAACTTCTGGCTTCCTCTCTTGCATCCTGCACTTTAATTACACTGCGAATGTACATTGACCGCAAAGCTTGGGATGTTTCAGAACTTACAATTTGGGTAGATTTTGAAAAAAATGAAGAACATACTGTTTCTTTATTTTCAACCAAAATCTTAATTGCAGGAAATGTAGACGATGCTCAAAAACAGCGAATTTTGAAAATTGCCAACAGCTGTCCTGTTCATAAAACACTTATAAACACAATTAAAATAGAAACTTCTTTAGTATAAAGCAATATGGAAATTCAACAAATAAACGATATAAGAAAAGGCTATTTTGAAGCCATCGAAGACGGAAAGGAAGCTGGAAAAATGACCTACACTTGGGCAGGAGATTCAAAATTCATCATTGACCATACCGAAGTAAGCCCTGATTTTAACGGAAAAGGTGTCGGCAAAAAACTGGTTATGGCTGCCGTAGAATATGCGAGAAATAACAACTTAAAAATTATTCCGTTATGTCCTTTCGCAAAAAGCGTTTTTGATAAAGTTCCTGAAATACATGATGTGCTTTTTTCTTGAGTTTCTAAGGTTCTGAGATGCTAAGGTTCTAAGTTTTTTTAAACCGCAATCCCGATAGCTATCGGGAGCGAAGGATTACGCAAAGTTCGCAAAGTTTTTTACATAAAGCTTTGCGAACTTTGCGTTTATATTAGGTTTCGTATATCATAAAACCTTGCGCTCTTTGCGGTAAAAACCACAACAACAAAAAACAAATTTTCAAATTTCTCCGAAAACTCGTATATTTGCGCGTAATTTAATCTTAGAGTATGACAAGAATAATTACGCTTTTCTGTTTTTTCATAGCACAAATCGGCTTTTCTCAATCGGCTGAGAGTTATTTAGAAAAAATCAGAAATAATGAAGCTCTCTTAACAGCTTTCTTTCAACAAATGCCTAAAGGAGGCGATTTACACCACCATTTTTCAGGATCAGTTTATGCAGAACCTCTTTTGGAAAGAGCTATTGCAGAGGACTTTTATTTGAATATTGAAACAATGGCAGTTTCTAAAACCAAACCTGCAAACGGAAACTGGGAAAACTTTTCATCTCTTAAAAATAAAGGAAAATTAGAGTATTACGAACAGCAGATCATGCAGACTTGGTCGGTAAAAGATTATAACGGGTCGGTTCCTTCTGACGATCAGTTTTTTGATTCTTTTATGAAATTTGAGCCTACTATTCAAGGTCATTTTGCAGAAGGAATGCTTGAATTAAAGAAACGTGCCATTGCAGAAAATGTAACTTACATTGAAACACAATTATCTACAATTCCTTGTGATATGAATGTTTCAGATTTAGCTGATTTCAATACTAAACTTCGCCAAGCTTCAGAACAAAAAGATGAAAAAGCAGTTTTGAAACTTTTGGATGAATTGTATAAATCGCTTCAGAAAAAAGATGCAAAAAAATATGCTGAAGATTTCAACAATAATTTCATAGCCAAATTGCATAAAGATTTAAAAATGGACGACGAACGTTTTACAATGCGTTATCAAAACTTTGTACTTCGTTTTATGGATCCAGTAGATTTATTCAAAAATTTGGTGATTGCTTTTATTTCGTCAAGCGAAAGTAAACTAACAGCAGGTGTAAATATTGTTTCTCCAGAACACGGACAAACTTCTATGAAAGATTATTGGTTACACATGGTGATGTTTAAATACTGTCATTCCAAATTTCCTGATGTAAAATATACGCTTCATGCAGGGGAATTGACTTTAGGTTTAGTTCAACCAGAAGAATTGACCTGGCATATTAATGACGCTATTTATGTTGCAGGCGCAAACAGAATTGGTCACGGAGTAGATATTGCTTACGAAGCCAACTCGTATGATTTATTAAAATATATGTCTAAAAATAATATCCCAGTTGAAATCAATTTAACGAGCAACGAATTCATCTTAAAAGTAAAAGAAAACAGACATCCGTTTACGCTTTACAAAGAATTTAATGTCCCTATTGTGATTAGCACAGACGATGCAGGAATTTTGAGAAGTAATATGACAGAGCAATATGTTTTACTGGCAAAAAGATATCCTGATGTAAATTATGAAACAATTAAAAAATACGTTTACAATAGCATCAATTACAGTTTTATTCAAGATGCTTCGGTAAAAAAGCAATTAATCAAAGATCTAGATAACCGTTTTAAAACTTTTGAAGCGAAGTTTAACAACTAAACGAAACCCGACAGGTTTTAAAAACCTGTCGGGTTTGATAACAGTAAACTATGATATTAGAAGCAGCATTTCTTTACGTAAAACCAGACTTAGCCAATCAATTTGAAGCTGATTTTGCAAAGGCAAGTCAATACATTTCTTCAATTGATGGTTATTTAGGGCATCGATTAGAGAAATGTCTTGAAATTGAACATAAATATCTTTTGTTGGTCGATTGGAATACATTAGAAGATCATACAGTAGGCTTTAGAACTTCTGAAGCTTATTTAGAATGGAAAAAGATTTTACATCATTATTACGAACCGTTTCCAATTGTAGAACATTTTGAAACCGTTTTTGAGAATAAAAAATAAAGTTTTTCATTTTGCCACAGATTAAAATGATTAAAAAGGATTTTTTATTTCCCTTTAAATAATCTGTAAAAATCCTTTTAATCTGTGGCAAAAAAATAAATTCGTGCGAATTAGTGCAATTCGCTGCAAAAAACTTAACCAATGAACATCAAACTTATAGCAATAGGCAAAACAGATAATAAATCGCTTCAGACTTTGATAGACGATTACACCAAACGCTTGTCATTTTACATCAAATTTGATCTGGAAATAATTCCCGATATCAAAAACGTAAAAAACTTATCTGAAAGTCAGCAGAAAGAAAAAGAAGGCGAATTGATTCTTTCTAAACTTTCAGCAACCGATCAGTTGATTTTATTGGATGAAAACGGAAAAACATTCTCAAGCGTTGGATTCTCTGAAGAATTACAGAAGAAAATGAATTCTGGAGTTAAAACTTTAGTTTTCGTAATTGGTGGTCCTTACGGATTTTCTGAAACGGTTTATAAAAAAGCCCAGGGAAAAGTTTCGCTTTCGCTAATGACATTTTCACACCAAATGGTTCGTTTATTTTTTATCGAACAATTATACCGCGGATTTACCATTTTACGAAATGAACCTTATCATCATCAATAAGGTTTTGTTTCAGGTTTCAGGTTAGAAAATGAATTCTACTGGAAGTTTATCAAGATTATAAGTCACATCTTTTTGCAGTAGAATTTTATACTGAATGTATTCTTCATAACTCATATTCTTATCAAATAAAAATACCAGATCTGGCACTTTATCAAACTTTATACTATAAAAATGCTTTAATATTTCTGATATTTTTATTTCCTGATTTCCCATAAAAACTCGTTTCTTTCCTTTACTAAAGTAAACCACAAAACTTCCTGCAGTAGGTTTCTCCATTTTATAGAACACTTTCGTGAAAGGCAAAAAGGCTAGATTTTTCCCAATAGAATCTGCATAAGAATAATAGTTTTCAGATTCTTCGTTCTGATGCATTTTCTCGTTACGCTTTTTCTCCTGCATTTTCATTACTTGCGGAATCACTAATTTCAATGGCAGACGTTTATCTATATTTAAAATCCAATTGGTTGAAATTATGGCACTTTTTCGATTTAAATCGGCAATTGTATCTTTTCCTTCGACTTTAAAAAAGATATAAATCGGCGAATGATCTTGTACATCTTTTACAATTGAAACATTTGATTTTGGCAATAAAACGTCTTCTTTTTTTCCGCAGGAGAAAAGTAGAAAAGCTATAATTAGGGTAAAGTATTTCATATTTTTAAAATTCATTTTACACAAAGTTTGTCATTTCGACTAAGGAGAAATCTTCGCAAGTAACTCCGTAACAAGAATCCATTCTTTGTCAATCTAGCAACGAAAATTTCTCCTTCATCGAAATGACAAAACTGGCGATTTATAAACTCATTTTATTAAACAAAGTAACACATTCCACAGCTTCTTTCACGTCATGAACACGAAGAATTTTTGCTCCTTTTGTCAAAGCAATAGTATTTAAGAAAGTTGTTCCGTTTAAGGCTTCTTGTGGTGTAATATCAAGCGTTTTATAAATCATCGATTTTCTTGAAATTCCTACCAAAACGGGTAATTCTAAAATATTAAAAAGTTCCATTTTCTGCATTACTTCATAATTCTGATCGGTAGTTTTAGCAAAACCAAAACCTGGATCTAAAATCAAGTCATTGATACCTAATGCTCTTGCTTTTTTCACTTTTTCAGAAAAATAGAAAAGCATTTCTTTTATAATATCATCGTACTGCGTCAAACTCTGCATCGTCTGCGGATTTCCTCGCATATGCATCATAATGTACGGAACGTTGTAATGTGCAATAACATCAAACATTTTATCATCTAGTTCTCCCGCAGCAATATCATTAATAATTGCCGCGCCACTTTCTATACTTGCTTTTGCAACCTCAGCTCTAAAAGTGTCAATTGATAATAAAGTTTCTGGAAAATGCTTTAAAATCAATTCAATTGCAGGAACGATTCTGTCAATTTCTTCTTGTTCCGTTACAAATTCAGCACTTGGTTTGCTAGAATATGCTCCAATATCAATGAATGTTGCACCTTCAGAAAGCATTTTATCTACTTGCGAAATAATTTCGTCTTCGTTTTTATATTTTCCTCCGTCAAAGAAAGAATTTGGTGTAACGTTTAGAATCCCCATTACTTTAGGAATCGATAAATCTATAAGTTCACCTTTGCAGTTAATTGTCATTGTTTATTTTGTTTCAGGTTTCAGGTTCCAAGTTGTGCATTAACACTTTGTTTAGAAAAAACTTGAAACAAAGCGAACCTTAAACTTGAAACTCTTAAAAAATTATCCTTATTTTTGAAGAAATTTTAGCAAATATACAGCATATAAATGAAGAATACTTCCCAAGAATTTGATAATGTTATAGCGGTTTGTCGCACTTTGTTTATCAATAAAATGAAAGATTATGGCAGTGCATGGAGAATTTTAAGATTGCCATCGCTGACTGATCAAATTTTCATAAAAGCACAACGAATCAGAAGTTTACAGGAAAATGAAGTCCGTAAAGTCGATGAGGATGAAAAAGGAGAATTTATCGGAATTATCAATTATTCTATCATGGCTTTGATTCAATTAGAGTTGGGCGTTGTGGATCAGCCGGATCTTGACGTTGAAAAAGCAACTGAATTGTACGATGCTAAAGTAAAATTGACAAAAGAATTAATGGAAGCCAAAAACCACGATTATGGTGAAGCTTGGCGTGACATGCGTGTTAGCTCTTTAACAGATTTGATTCTTCAAAAACTACTCCGCGTTAAACAGATTGAAGACAATAAAGGAAAAACAATCGTCTCTGAAGGAATCGATGCCAATTATCAAGATATGATTAATTATTCTGTTTTTGCTTTAATTCTAAACCCTATAAATAAATAAAATTTCAATTTTAAACATCCCAAATCCCAAAATTTTATCGAAAAGTTGGAATTTGGAATTTTAGTTTTGGAATTTTAAAATCATTATTTTTATGAAAAACATCATTACCCAATTCTCCCGATTATTTGTCGGTGTATTATTTATCATTTCTGGATTAATAAAACTGAATGATCCCGTTGGATTCTCTTATAAATTAGCTGAATATTTTAGTGAGCCTGTTTTCAATATGCCTTTCTTAGAACCATTGGCTTTAGGATTAGCGATCTTTTTAGTGATTTTAGAAGTAGTTTTAGGTGTAATGCTTTTGGTTGGCTACAAATCAAAACTAACTATTTGGGCTTTATTATTATTAATCATTTTCTTTACTTTCCTTACTTTCTACTCTGCTTATTTTGATGTAGTAAAAGATTGTGGCTGTTTTGGAGACGCTTTACACTTAACGCCTTGGCAATCATTCACAAAAGATGTTGTTTTACTTTTCTTTATTTTGATTTTATTCATCAATAAAAAGCTGGTAAAACCTTTATTTTCAAAATTGGTTACCAATATTATCACTTTAATCAGCATCATTTTATGTGTATTTATGGCTGTTTGGGTTATCAATCACAATCCTATCAAAGATTTCCGTCCATACAAAGTGGGAACAAACATCGAGAAAGGAATGGAAATTCCAGAAGGTGCCCCAAAATCGGTTGTAGAAATGATTTTTATCTATAAAGTAAATGGCGTTGACAAAGAATTTACAGAAAAGGATTTAATGAATATTCCCGAAGGCGCTGTATTTGTTGACAGAAAAGACAAAGTAATTTCTGAGGGATATGTTCCTCCTATTCATGATTTTACCATGACTAAAGATGATTCTGACTACAAAGAAGAATTATTAAAAGAACCAAAATTACTAATCTATGTAACTTACGATTTGAATTTATCAAATCCTGAAGGAATGAAAAAATTAGCAAAAGTTACTGCAGATGCAAAAGTAAAAGGCTACAAAGTAATTGGGATGACTGCATCTGGAGCTGACGAAATTGCTAAAGCTAAAAAAGATTACGCTTTAGATATTGATTTCTATTTCTGCGATGGAACTGCTTTAAAAACGGTTGAAAGAGCAAATCCAAGTATTGTAGTTGTACATGACGGAACTATCGCTCAAAAAGTACACTACAACGATACTGATGATTTGAAATTGTAATACCTCAAAAAATATAAATTTTTAGAAGCGCTAATAAATACATTATTAGCGCTTTTATTTTTTAAGATGCTTTCTTTAAAAGTTAGCTTTCAGATTACGAATAATAATCCTACATTTGATTGAACCAAAAATTATTTTTAATCATGAGAAAACTACTAAATCTTTCAATTATTCTAATTTTAATTTTTGTTACAGGCTGTGATTCTGCTGAAACAAACTGCTCAACAGGACCTTTTGGACTTACTTTCGAATTTGTTGATAAAGATTCCGGAGCTAATTTGTTTAACAATGGCACCTTTACCCCGCAAACACCTGTGACAGTAACAGATTTAAATCAAAATAAGATAATTCAAACCACTTATCTGAAAAACAACAATTCAGATCGTGCTTTGTTACCATTAGCATTTGAAGCAGGAACATTTAATTATGCCGTAAATATTGGAGGCAAACCTGTTTTTGAATTACTTGTTGTTACAGAAAGTGTAAAAGGAAGCCAATGCAGTAGTATCGTAAAAAAGGCATTTGAAGTTAAAAATGCTGAATATGAAGAAGAAAAAACAACTGGGATTTATAAAATTTTAATGGATACAAAAAACTAAAATCGATTTAAATCCATTTTTACATTCTACATAATCTATTCATGAAAAAACTCTTTCAAACACTTACTTTCTCGTTCTCAATTTTATTTTACATTGCAGGTTACGGTCAAATAAAAAATGAAAATCAACGCTACATTTTCTTTTTTCACAACAAATTTGTAGAAGAAAATGATTTAAATGCAGTTCATCCAGAATATGGCAGAGCAGAATACAATGAGATTTTAGAATCTTATAGAAAAGATGGCTTTATTGTTTATAGTGAAAAAAGAAAGAAAAACACCAATTCGGCAGAATATGCTGAGAAAATGGCCAAACAAGTCAAAAAGCTTATAAAGAAAGGAGTTTCACCAAATCACATTACAGTAATCGGAACGTCCCAAGGTGGTTATATCGCTCAATTTGTTTCAACTTATCTCTCTAATCCAGATGTGAATTTTGTTTTTATAGGTTGTTTTATGGACACCGATATACAACAAATCACAGATATTAATTGGTGCGGAAATATTTTGACTATTTATGAGAAATCAGATATTTACGGAGTTTCTGCTATTAAAAGAAAAGAAACTTCTAAATGCAAAATAGATCATTTCAAGGAAATTGAATTGAATACTGGCCTAAAACATGGCTTTTTGTACAAAGCCGCAGACAATTGGATTGCTCCAAGCAAAAAATGGGCAAATGGCAATTATGAATTAAAATAAGCATTCAAAAACATAAAGGAAGCCTTCAATAATTTTGATTTTATTGAAGGCTTCCTTTATTACAATCTGACGTTTTTTTGATTAAAATCTTTTTCTAAAAATAAAATTTTTATCATTTTTTTATTTGCAAAATATCTTCGCTAGAAAAAAACACCTTTTTTCATCTCTACTATTACGATTTCAAAACACTTTTTTCAACCAAAAAACGTTGTTTTGTTACAAAATAAACGACTCTTCAAATTTTGTTAATCTGCAATTGGCATTCGATTTGTTTGTTTAACTTTGTGAATTCAGTACCCTAATAAAAAATAATTTTAATCAAATATGAAACAATTAGTCCTAGCCGTAATTGCATTTATTTCTTTTTCATGCACTCAAGCTCAGAAAACTGCTTTTTCTAAAGAAGCTCTGTCTGAGAAATTACTAGCCACTGACGGAAGTCAGGTTACTTTCAAAAACATTTTAAAAAAATATAAAGGAAAAACTTTGGTTATCGAAGTTTGGGCTTCTTGGTGTGGTGACTGTGTAAAAGCAATGCCAAAATTAAAAGAATTACAAGCCAATAATCCTGATGTGTCTTACTTATTCATTTCTGCTGATAAAACAGCTGATAAATGGAAAGCTGGAATCGAAAAACATGAGTTAAATAAAGGCGATCATTATATGATGAACGATGGCATGAAAGGTCTTTTCGGAAAAGCTATTGATTTGGACTGGATTCCAAGATATATTGTAGTTGACAAAACTGGAAAAATTGTTTTATATAGAGCAATCGAAACTGATTTCGAAAAAATCAATTCTACTTTACAATCATTGAAATAATCTTTCAATAACAATGTCAATATCAAAATTCAATTTGAAAATTCAATTTAAATTTTGACTTCTTTCAAAACAAAAAACAAAAAAATAATATAAAACTACCAAAATGAGAAAATCGATTGTTGCAGGAAACTGGAAAATGCATAAAAATGCAGCGCAAACTGAAGAGTTATTAAACGAATTAATTGCTAAAATTCCAGCAAAAACAAATGCACAAGTAATTGTAGCTCCAACTTTTGTAAACTTACAAGCTGCTGCAGCTAAGTTGAAAAATACAACTATTGGAGTTTCTGCTCAAAACGTTCACCAAGCAGAAGGCGGTGCTTTTACAGGAGAAATTTCTGCAGATATGTTAACAAGCATTGGCGTTAATACAGTAATCTTAGGTCACTCTGAGCGCAGAGCTATTTTCCACGAAACTGATGCTTTAATCGCAGATAAAGTTGATACAGCTTTAAAACATGATATGACAGTAATCTTCTGCTTTGGAGAAGAATTAAAAGATCGTCAGTCTGGAAATCACTTCAACATTGTTGAGAATCAATTACGTGATGGTGTTTTTCAAATCGCAAAAGAATCTTGGTCTAAAATTGTTTTAGCTTACGAACCAGTTTGGGCTATTGGAACTGGAGAAACTGCTTCGCCAGAACAAGCGCAAGAAATGCACGAATTTATCAGAGAAGTTATCCGTAAAGCTTTTGGAGCTGATATCGCTGACGAAGTTTCTATTTTATATGGTGGTTCTGTAAAACCAGAAAACGCTAAAGAAATCTTCTCTAAACCAGACGTAGACGGTGGTTTAATTGGAGGCGCTGCTTTAAAAGCTGATGATTTCTTAGCTATTGTTACTGCTATCTAATTTTAGATTTTAGATATTAAATTTTACAAAAAACCATTCGCGATGCGAATGGTTTTTTCGTTTTGGAATTTGGAATTTTAAAATTGAAAATTTATAATTTAAGGATTACCTTTGCAAAAAATTTAATTTATGTCAAACATCTATTTAGGATATCATTTTACAATTGAGCCAAAAGAAGTGGGTTCTGAAATTTTAGTGGCTGAACTAGGCGAAAAAGCATTTGAAAGTTTTACAGAAACTGAAAACGGAATTTCGGCTTTTGTGAAGAAAGATTTATGGGATGAAAATATTCTAGATGATATCTATATTTTGCAATCTGAAGAGTTTAAAATTGAATATACGATTGAAGAGATCGATCAGGTAAACTGGAATGAAGAATGGGAAAAGAATTTTGAACCAATTGATGTAGACGGAAAATGTCACGTTCGTGCTCCTTTTCACGAAAAAACAGACGCTGAATTTGATATCGTAATTGAGCCAAAAATGAGTTTTGGAACTGGACATCATGAAACCACTCACATGATGATTCAGCATTTACTTGAAATGGATGTGAAAGGTTTAAAAACACTTGATATGGGATGTGGAACTGCCATTTTAGCTATTTTAGCTGAAATGAAAGGTGCTGAACCTATTGATGCGATTGATATTGATAATTGGTGTTATTTGAACTCTATCGAAAATGCGGAACGCAATAATTGCAAACACATCAGCGTTTATGAAGGCGATGCGGCATTATTAGCAGGCAAAAAATACGATTTAATTATTGCCAATATCAACAGAAATATTTTGCTGAATGATATGCAAGCATATGTAGATGCTTTAAATCCAAAAGGAATTATTCTTTTTAGCGGTTTTTACGAAGAAGATATTCCATTTATCGATGCATCATGCGTCGAAAAGGGTTTAACTTATGTTAAAAAGCTTCAAAGAAACAATTGGGTATCTTTAAAATACGTAAATTAGATACTGATAATCAATTCAGTACAAAAACTATAAGATATGAGTACTAAAGAAAAAGTAAGAGAAAGAGTTCGCGAAAAAGAAGCCATTGCTTTTAATAACGAGATCATTGTGTATAATGATGATGTAAACACTTTTGATCACGTAATTGATACTCTTATGCGTGTTTGCAGCCACACAGCAGAACAAGCTGAGCAATGCTCTTTGATTGTACATTACAACGGAAAATGCACTGTGAAAACAGGCCCGATAGAAAAACTGAAACCGCAATGCACACAACTTCTCGAGGCTGGTCTTAGCGCCGAAATTGTTTAATTGCATATAATTTTTAAACGCATTCTGTTTTATTCTATACTAGAATTGAACAGAATGCGTTTTTATTTTTATTAATTTAAAATTATGAGAAATATCTTTCTTTTAGTAATTCTATTATTGTCTTTTATCTCAAAAGGGCAAGCAAAATTTGAGGATCTTCGCAAGCAGTTGACGGAAAATAAGACTTACGAATATGTGTATGGTTTTGAAAATAATTATGCTGTATTTAGAACTTTTAACGAAAAAATGGGATTAATTGATTCTCTCGGAAATGTAGTTATAAAGCCCACATATCAATTCATCCATAATAGAAAAGATCTTAAAACTATATTTGAAGCTGGCAAAATAGTCAATAAAAAATTCAAAAGAGGATTTATTGATTTGCAGGGCAATATTAAAATTCCATTTGATTATGAAGATGTTTTCTACTTAGGAAATAATCTGGTAAGAGTTTCAAAAAACAACAAAAGCGGAGTTATTGACCTGAAAAATAAAATCATACTGCCGATTAAATATGATAATATAATGGGCAACAATGCTATTTTATTTGTCCAGAGTAATAGTAGCATTGATTTATTTAATGCTGAAGGAAAACAGATTACCAATTTTCAGGCTTTTGATATTGAATATTTCCAGCATAAAAGATCGATTGTAACGCTTCAAAACAAAAACACTTTAATAATTGATACTCTTGGAAACATCGTTTTAAATACTATTAAAGATCATAAGCTTGAAAGAATACTTGCTCAAGATGCTTTCCTTATTTTAAACAAATTAACCAAAAAGAAAGGCATTATAAATTCAAATGGAAAATACAATATTGACTGCAAATACGATGAAATTTATCCTTCTAATTCAATTTATATTGTAAAAAACAATGCAAAAAATGGTCTGGTCGATCAAAAAGATTCTGTTTTGAAACCTTTAGTTTACGATAACATTTATGTTGTTTATTCTAAAGATAGTATTTCATTCAAAGATCATTATTTTGCTTATAAAAATAATTTACAAGGCATTGTAAATCCATATCTGGAAAAAGAAATTATTCCAATTTCGTATCAGTATATTAATCCTTTTTCTAAATACTATATCACAACCAACTCTGAAAACAAAGAAGGTATGCTTTCTGCCAAAGGAGAAGTTATAATTCCGGAAGAGTATGATTTTTATAGTGCTTCTCAAAACAAAATTTTTGCTGCAAAAAAGTCTAAAAAATATCTTCTTACAATTGAAAACAATAATTACACTGAGACCGAAATTTTTGTAGATGAATTTGTAAAGGATAATTCTATTTTTAGAGGATTTGCAAAGAGCAACTATCAAGTTTTTAAAGACAAGAACAAATTTGGTGTTTACATCAATAACAATACAATAGCAATTCCGGCAGAATATGATGCGATTACAGAGATTTACGGAACGGGAGAATTTGTTGTAAAGAAAAACAATAAGTACGGAGTTGTCAGTTCTGATAATCAAATACTCTTAGATATAAAATACGATTCATTTCAAATCATAAAAGAATCGGTACGATTTAATATAAAGAACCCAAAAGCGGTAAAATTTCATCCTGTAAAATATCCTTTTGAGTCTCAATAATTTGCAATTCTATTTTGAATAAATAACACAATCATAACTGTTTAATTACAAATAATTCAAAATGCATTTGATTTTATTATATATTTGAACGAAATAGAATGCATTTTTTATGGAAGAATACGGAAAGATATTGATTATTGCAATGCCGGTTTTTTTAGCCTTGATTATCATTGAAAAAATTTACGGCATTTACAAAAAAAACGACACTGCACCATTAATAGACAGCGTTTCCAGCATCAGTTCTGGCATTACCAATTCGGTTAAAGATGTTTTAGGACTGAGCGTGACTTTTCTTTCTTACGAATGGCTAGTTTCTAAAATTGCATTACAGCATTTGGAAGCAAATGTTCTCTCCTATTGCATTGCCTTTTTTGTTATCGATTTTTACGGTTATTGGAGCCATCGTTTGGCACATCAGATTAATTTTCTATGGAACAAACATGCCATTCATCATAGCAGTGAAGAGTTTAATCTTGCTTGTGCATTGCGCCAGCCCATTGCTAGTTTGGTCAATTTATTTACTTTTTTATTGATTCCCGCAGCTTTGTTGGGCGTTCCTGCTTCTGTAATTGCAATTACGCTACCTATTCATTTATTTTTACAATTTTGGTATCACACCAAACATATTAAGAAAATGGGATTTGTTGAGTATATTTTGGTAACTCCTTCACATCATCGAGTGCATCATGCCATTAATCCAGAATATCTAGATAAAAATCATTCGCAGATTTTTATTTTTTGGGACAAGCTTTTTGGTACTTTTCAAGAAGAATTAGACGATGTACCTCCTGTTTTCGGAATCACAAGACCAGCCAATACTTGGAATCCTATAAAGATAAATTTTCAGCATTTGAGTTTATTAATAAAAGATGCTTGGCGCGCTCCAAAATGGAAAGACAAATTGACAATTTGGTTTAAACCAACAGGCTGGCGTCCGGAAAACTTTGAAGAAAAATATCCCGTAAACAAAATCGAGAATGTTTTTAATTTTGAAAAATATGGCACGCAGAATTCTCAAAAACTAATTTACTGGTCTGTTATTCAAATGCTGGTAACATTACTATTTGTAAGTTATCTGTTTGAAAATATTGCTAAAATTGGTCTTCCAAACATCTTCATCTATGGCTTTTTTATTTTTGTAACCATATATAGCTACACAGAGCTAATGGATAAAAATCGGTTTGCTATTTTATGGGAAGCTATCCGATTGGGAATTGTAATTTGTATCATTGGTTATTATGGAGATTGGTTTGGTTTAAATCGTACAATTCCAATTAGTAATTATATTATTTTTACTTACCTAATTTTATCTTTCTTGACAACACTTTATTTTGTTAATTTTGACTTTAAAACCAACCAAAACCAATATACCAATTCATAACCCCTATTATGAGAAACTCATTTTTTTTTAAAATTTATGTAGCATTTAGTATAGTTTATCTCATTATTCTGCTCTTTGGCTACGAACGTTTTGACCTTTTTCTTAAACCCATCCTAATACCAATTATTGGGTTCGGAGCTTACTTTTACAGGAAATTTCCAACTCAGAATATTTTATTGGCCGCACTTGCGCTTTCTTGGCTTGGAGATGTCATTTTGCTTTTTACTGATCTTGGTGAAATTTATTTTATTCTGGGGCTTGTATTTTTTTTAATGGCACACATTGTTTACTGTGTACTTTTTAATAAACAGAAAAGAATCAGAAAAAAACAAAACAAACCGCTTTTTATATTTGGAAGTGTCTTTATTGCATGCTACTTAATCGGAATGGTTTCTATTTTAATGCCTTATTTAGGAGAACTTGAAATTCCTGTTTCCATTTATGCTTCTGTGATTTCAATTATGCTTTTATTTGCTTTCAACGGATTTCTGGTATGGGAAAAACCAGGGAATAAACTTGTATTTTTAGGCGCCATTTTCTTTATTATTTCTGATAGTATTTTGGCAGTGAATAAATTTTATGCTCCCATTCCTAAAAGTTCCTTTTTTATTATGCTGACTTATCTTCTGGCACAATATCTGATTGTAGTTGGTACTTTAAGGCTAAATCCAAAAACAACAGAACAAGCAGTTTAATTATCCAACAATCTCGACCATGAAAAAAATAGCTTTTTTAATTGTTTTATTAATCAGTGTTTCTTCTTGCGTAAGCACAAAATCGACTTTAAAGAATGTCGACGATAACGCACCTGATTTGATTCTAAAAAAGGACAATACTTTTGCTATAACGCAATTTGCTAAAGATAAAAAGTACGGTTATGATCCTGATTATCCAATTAATATCTTTTTTCAAAACACAAATAATGAAGCTCTAAACGAAACCCGTTTCTTAAACGCCTTGGCTGGCCCAAATGGCGAAAAAATAACGTATTCCAGATTAGAAACGTGCTGCCCGTTCCCGACTAAAAGAAGTAATATGGGCGCTGGATTTTTGAACGTTTACGAGTTAAAATGGGAAGGACAAAAAAAACCGGTAAAACTGTATTTGAATATTTATGAAAAAGGGATTTTAATGGTTCCTCTAGGTTTGAGGCTGAAATAAACAGTCTCAAATTAAAATTATGCTTAATTTACTACCCTTGCTTCTCATTATTTTACCTGTCTTATCACAATTAATACTGGGAAGTTTTTCAATCTATAAACCGTCTTCTCTAAAATTCACTATTATTTCTTTGATAAATTTTATCCTTCAAATTGTACTTGCCTTTGTGGCTTTTAATATTGCGGATTATAATTTTTCTAAACAATACGAACAATATCCAAATCCTGTAAGATGCGGAATGCCTCTTGTCGGAATTGCTGTAGCTTGTTTCTTTTTTCTTTTTGTTCTCATTTTGATTATTGTCACTCAATTTTTGATTAAAAGATGGAAAGAAAATAAATCAAAAAGACATATTAGTCAAAACTAAAAAACAACATTGAACTGCAAAACTTCAGAACATGATAAATGTCATTCATCATGTTCTTTCCATACTTTAATATTGCCTCGGAAAAAGCATTTAATCATTTAGAAGAAGTTTTAGAAATTCGTTAATTCTAGTAAGCTCCTAGTCAGTTATTCGACTTCTTAAAATAATCTTAAATCTTCATCCGCTATTCATAAATCATAACTACCTTTGCATTGCAAAAAAATAATTTTATGAACTTACAACATATTCCACAAATTAAGCATACTGACAGCGGAAATTTCTTTTTATTAGCAGGACCTTGCGCTATTGAAGGAGAAGAAATGGCTCTTAGAATTGCTGAAAAATTAGTTGGTATTACCGACAATCTTCAGATTCCTTATGTATTTAAAGGATCTTTTAAAAAAGCAAACCGTTCTAGAATTGACAGTTTTTCTGGAATTGGTGACGAAAAAGCATTAAAAATCTTAAGAAAAGTTTCTGAAACTTTTCACGTTCCGACTGTAACAGATATTCACACTAATGAAGATGCTGATATGGCTGCACAATATGTAGACGTATTGCAAATTCCTGCTTTCTTAGTTCGTCAAACTGATCTTGTTGTAGCTGCTGCCAACACAGGAAAAACCGTAAACTTGAAAAAAGGACAATTTATGAGCCCAGAAAGCATGAAACATGCTGTTCAAAAAGTTTTAGACTGTAATAACGAGAATGTTATGGTTACAGATCGCGGTACTATGTTTGGCTACCAAGACATGATTGTAGATTTTAGAGGAATTCCTACTATGCAACAATATGCTTCCACAGTTCTAGACGTAACGCATTCACTTCAACAACCAAATCAAACTGCTGGGGTTACGGGCGGAAGACCTGACATGATCGAAACAGTAGCAAAAGCCGGTATTGCAGTTGGTGTTGATGGTATTTTTATCGAAACGCATTTTGATCCTGCTAACGCAAAAAGTGATGGTGCTAATATGCTTCATTTAGACTATTTTGAAGGTTTGATGAACAAATTAGTAGCTATTAGAAAAACAGTTAACTCATTTTAATTTTTTATAATACTTAAGTTCTTTGAAAACAAAAATTTTATTTTTCTTACTGGCTTGTGTTTCTTTAAACACATTTGCTCAGGAGGAAATACCAGTACAAAAATACGCTGCACACAACAAAGGAAAATTCTTTGTAATGTGGGGTGGTAATAGAGAAAGTTACTCAAAATCTGATGTTAACTTTAGAGGTAAGGATTACAACTTTACTGTTGAAAATATGGCAGCTCATGACAAACCAAAAGGATGGCATGTTGACTATGTTAATCCTGCAAATATGACTATTCCTCAAACGAATTTGAGACTTGGTTACTTTTTTAGTGATCATTATAGTGTTACAATTGGTGTTGACCACATGAAATATGTAATGGCTCAGAATCAAATTGCAAACGTTAACGGATACATCAATTTGCCTTCAGATGATCCTGCATCAATCTACAATGGTAATTATAACAATACTCCTGTCGATATGTCTCAGGGAGGAGCTAAAGAAGGTGGTTATGGCAATGGTGAAGTAAATGTAAACGGTCCAGCTTTTTTAATGTACGAACATACAGATGGCTTAAACTACATTAATACGGAAGTTGCCAGATTTGATGATATTTCTAAATGGTTTGGTTTGCCAAATATCGATAAAGTTCAGATTAACTTAACTGAAGGTATTGGCGCTGGGGTTTTATATCCAAAAACTAATACTACGCTTTTGGGTAAAGAACGTCACGATGATTTTCATGTTTCTGGTTATGGAGTTTCTGCAAAAGCAGGTCTTAACATTACTTTTTTCAAACATTTTTATGTTCAAGGAGAGTTAAAAGGAGGTTATATCAACATGCCGGATATTAAAACTACAACAAGCCCTGAAGATAAAGCATCTCAACACTTTACTTATTTTCAACGAATTATTGCTGTTGGAGGTATTTTCAGAATCTAATATTTCTCAAAATATATTTTAGAAAATAGCTGTCATTTTATTTGGCAGCTATTTTTTTTATCATTTACTTTGCAACTCAAAGTACTTTAAAATTTACTTTATGAAATTCAAAAAATACCTATTCCCGATCATTACTTTTATCATAAGCTTTGGCTGTGCCTTGTTTGTGGCTATAAAAGTTTTCCCAAACAATCCGTTTACTGGAACCAAAAAAGAAAAAATGGTGGCAAGCAAGTTTAAGGATGGTGATCTTATTTTTCAAACCTCAGAATCTAAACAATGCGAAGCCGTTCGAATTGCAACTAATTCGAAATTCTCACATTGCGGCATTATTTACGATATTAACGGAAATTGTTTTGTTTTTGAAGCCGTTCAGCCAGTAAAACTTACTCCACTTGAAGATTGGATTAAACACGGAAAAGACAGCAAATATGTCGTAAAAAGGTTAAAAGACGAAAATGCTTTAAGTCCGCAGATTTTGCAAAAAATGAAAGATTACAGCCAGCAATTTGACGGTAAAGAATATGATGCCTATTTTGAATGGACTGACAGCAGAATATATTGCTCTGAATTGATTTGGAAGATTTATAAAAACGCTGCAGGAATCGAATTGTCTAAACTTAGAGAGTTGAAAGATTTTAATTTGCAAGATCCAAGAGTTCAGAAAATACTAAAAGAGCGTTATGGCAATGATATTCCATTAGAAGAAAAAGTCGTTGCTCCTTCTGATATTGCCGAATCTAATATACTAAAAACAGTAGTAGACACTTACTAATATTTCAAAAAAGCTAGTCCTTTATTCATTCTAGCTTTTTTATTTGCTAATTAACTTTGAAATTCAAAGAACTTTTAAATCAATACCGTATGAGAGATTATTTGATTGAAAAACTGTATGAATGTTCTAAAAAACCGTATCAAAAATATTTTAAAAATAATGAACCTTGGAATATTGATAAAAATACTCTAATGGATTATCCCGAAGAAAGTTTAGGATTTGGCTTAGGAAGTTTTCTTTACAAAAACCATTTTGATATTCAGGAAAAACTCGAAGATCACGATATTATCCATGTTCTGACGAATACTGGCGTTTCGGTTTATGAAGAAATTGGCATGCAGTATTATTTGCTTGGGAATGGAAAGAAAAGTATGTATCTGTTTATGGTAATAGCAACTGGAACTATTTTTTACCCGAGGCGCATTAACTATTTTATTCATCAATTTAAAAGAGGAAGAAAAGCAAATTCATTTCATTATCTCGATTTTTCAAAAATGCTTTTTATGCCTGTTCAAACTATTCAGCAAACTTTTAAAATTTAAAAACATATGAAAACAATTCACAACCCTTTTGAAGAAAAACAATCTATTGAATTGGCTGTTGGCACATTTATAATCAGCACAATTCTGTTTATCCTTTATATCATTTCAAACGGAAATCCGATGGTTTTGGTTATCGCTTGGCCATTTGCGTTGGGCGCAATAATTGTAAATGCAATTATGTTTGTACATTTAACAGACCGGTTTATTCATCTTCCAGAACAGCGAAGAGATATAGGAACCAAAATTCTGATCTTACTTTCTAATATTCCTCTCACCTTTATATTTTATTTGATTGTAATGAAACTTTAATCCCAATCGATAATAATTATATAAAAAAAAACAGCAATCAATACCTGATTGCTGTTTTTTTTATAACAATATACTGTTTTATCTTATATCAAAATTCTCATACATGTATTGAAAAACGGGCATATAAGACAAGTACTCTTCACTTTTACTGCAAAAGGTAAGTATGTATAAATCTCGATCTTTAATAAAATAGTATTGCAAAATAGTACCGAAAACACCATTACTCATTAATTGCTTGTAAACAATTTCTTGACCATGTAAACCGTTTTTTACAACCTTTCGATTAGAAATAATTTCGCTGCTTACTCCGAATCTTTTATCAATTATCTTTTTTACTGTTTTTGCTTTAACTCCTGAATATCCAAGATCAGAAATCCACAAACTTACATTTTCAATAAAATTATCATTTGCCGAACTTTTTTCGCTTAAAAGCATGAACTTCTTTTGCAAAGAATCTGATTGTTGAAGATGCCAGTTATAAGGAAATAATACTGAATATTTTTTTTCGCTTATATATAATTTCCCAGAGGTGTCTTCAGATTTATGCTGTCCAAATACGAATGTTACAAATAAGATCGCGATAAAATTTAAAAACAGCTTCAAAATAAATCTTAATTTGCTTTTTTAGTCTCGATTCCGTTTTGGTCTAATAAATACATTAATGTAGTCATTGTTGCAGCTCCAAGCTCTAATTCTCTTTTATTGATTGCATCAAATTTATCATTTGCAGCGTGGTGATAATCAAAATAACGCTGAGAATCTGGTTTCAAACCTGCTTTAACAATAGCTTGTGAAGTCAAATGATTAATATCAGAACCTGCATGACCAATTGTAAAACTGTGCACCAAATAAGGCTCAAAAAGATCTTTGTAACCTTGAATCTTTTTTAAATTAACGTCATCTGCTTCAATTGAAAATCCTCTTGGAGAGAATCCTCCTGAATCGCTTTCTAAAGCAAAAATATGATTCTCTTTGTTTTGTTTTGAAACTTCTTCGTATTTAGCACCACCTTTTCCGCCGTTTTCTTCGTTCATAAACAATACAACACGAATGGTATTTTTAGGTTTATAATTTAAGTTTTTCAAAATACGGATTACTTCCATACTTTGCACTACTCCTGCTCCATCATCGTGAGAACCATCTGCTAAATCCCAAGAATCTAAATGCCCTCCAACAACCATAATGTTTTCTGGAGTCACCGTTCCTGTCAATTCACCAATTACATTATATGACAACGCATCTGGTAAAGTCTCACAAGATTGTTTGAAATAAAATTTTAAAGCAGGATTTGCTTTTAAAGATTTACTTAACAATTCAGCTCCATTTGTACTGATTGCCGCAGTTGGAATATATTGCGCCTTTGGCAAGTCACCATAACTTTGAGCTCCTGTATGAGGAAAATCGTCTAATCTTAAATTCATAGAACGAACAATTGTTCCTACTGCTCCTAATTTTGCAGCTTCTTTTGCTCCTGCATATCTTTGATCAACGCAAGCTCCGTAAGAAGTAAAAGTTTCAATATTTTCAGGATTCATTGGTCTGTTATAGAAAACAATTTTACCTCTTACTTTATCAGCTCCAAGCTCATTCAATTCTTTTATTCCCTGAACCTCAATTATTTCTGCTATAAGACCCGTTTTTGGAGTTGCTACTGAACCTCCTAATGCACAAATTGGTACAGTGGTTTTTACTTTTCCATCCAGAATATAAGCTGTTTCTTTTTCGCCACGAACCCAATGTGGCACCATAACTTCTTGCAAATATACTTTATCAAGCCCTAAACTTTCTAATTGGCTTTTAGTGTACTCAACGGCTTGTTCTGCTCCTTTAGATCCAGACAAACGAGCGCCAATATCATTTGACAAGTATTCTAGCCAAGTGTAGCATTTTGCTTCGGTTAAAGCTTTTTTGTAAAATAATTTAATGTTTTTCTCATCATTTGTCTGCGCAAAAGATGTCAATCCGTTTAAAACTAAAGCAGTTAAAAGAATCGTTTTTTTCATAGTTTTTATAGTAATTTGGAGTTTAGCATGCCAATGGCATATTCGCAAAGGAACAAAATTATTGACATTTCTAAAGTTTTTTCCTCAACCTTTTCACAAAAAAAACTCCAATTACAAATTCTTCAATTTGCAATCGGAGCTTTTACGTATTCTATAAATAAAGATTATTTTACTTCAATAATCTTATTTTTTGTTCCAATTCCGTTTTCATTAAAAGGCTCTATTGTGAAATAGTATTTTGTGCCTTTATCCAAACCTCTAAAATCGTATGTATTGTCACCGTAAACCATAATACTGTTATACAATTTATCAGGAGCAATTCCGTAATAAATATTGTAACCAATTGCATCTGTCTGTTTTTTCCATGAAATCATAGCATTTCTAGAATCTGCTTTATTTCTGTCTACCTTAAAAGAAGCTACAGGTTTTGGTTTTGCAGCCAATCCATTTCCAAAAACTCTTAAATCAGAAATGGCAAACAAGCCTGATGCATTGTGAATGTTCTCCATTTTAATGTAACGCGCTTTAATTGGTTTTGAAAGCTCTACATAATCATGTGGTGCATCTTTATCATTTTTAGATTTATCTACCACCAAAGTCCAATTCTGAGCATCATCAGACATGAATATTTTATATTGATAATAAATATCCATAGCTTTATTAAACTGCGTCGCTTTATGGTCTGCGTAGTTAATCTGCAAAGCATTAATTTCCATTGGTTTTCCTAAATCCATTTGAAGCCATTCCCCCGGATTATTAGTTTTTGCCGACCAATACGTTTGAATATTTTCATCTGTTAGATTTTCAGGCCCATAGCAGAATTTCTCATACACTTTTTTACCTCCATTATCCATTCTATGCGTTTCCACTTCCATACATTCCTCAGAAGAAGAAACAGTAACAGGCTTTTTATATGAAAGCAACATCCATCCAGATGAAGCGCCTTTTGTCTGATCACGCTCGCTTGTTGGCAATACAATTGGGAAATCTCCATAAGCGGTAATAGAATACATTACATCATCTTTATCAAATCCTGCTGGAAACATATCTATACGACGCTCGAAACGATCTTTAATAGAAATTTTGCATGTTCCAGTATTCCAGTAATTCCCATAATTATCAGCAAAGGTATTTCCGTGTCCAGCTCCAATTACAAATCCGCCCGGTTTATAAGACATCGGATTGTGTTTTTGATACGTAAACGGTCCTAACGGATTATCTCCCACATGAACTCCATTTGCATAACCTTTAAACTCGGTTGCAGGAGCTCCGTATTGCATATAATATTTTCCATTATGTTTCGTCATCCAAGCTCCTTCAATAAAATTTCCCCATGGCGCTGGTTCCATATCATTATTTGGGCCAAAACGCTCCCATCCGTGAGCCGAAGGATCTAAAATGGCAACTTCTTTAATTTGTCCGTAAGGTTTCTGAATATCCTCTACTTCTGTCGCTTTATACAAAGTTGCATAATCAGCCTGATTTCCCTTTGGAAGCCAAGTATTATAATCAACTTCAACTCCAACAAGCGGTAATTTTCCGCTTGAACCGTAGTACATGTATACTTTTTTATCATCATCTTGAAAAATCGCTGGATCCCAAGTTGGAAGCATTGCTTTATCTACATGACGTGACCATCTTCCTGATTTTGGATCAGCTGTTTTCCAAATAGGATGATCTCTTTTCCAAGTTGAACCCACATAAAATAATGTGTCATTTACAACCCAAGCTGCGGGAGCACACTGGTCATCGTCGCCTGGCTGTCTTTGGAAACTTCCATAAACAAAATTCCAGTCGGACATGTCTTTACTCCAAAAGAAACCTGCTTGATTGGTAGCAAACAAATAATATTCGCCTTTATAGGTAATAATTACAGGATCGGCGCTTGAACGGCGTGATTCTGGAATTCCATTGTGATTATGAGTCGTATAATTGTACCCAATATTGATCGGATTACAATAGGTTGTTGCGGGTCTGCTAGGGTCAAACCATTCTGTTTTACCAGAATTTTGTGCCAAAAGAGTACTTCCGAAAAGCATCGAAAACAAAATCGGCGTAAGTTGTTTATATATCTTTTTCATGGTTAGATTTCTTTAGTAAAGTTTTAGAAGATTAGTTTTTAACCTCTTTTCTTTCCTTTAAAAGTTCAGGTTCATTTGTGGTGATGTAATTGAATTTATGAGCAATAATCCAATCCATATCTTTTGCGTCATTGACAGTCCAAGCATTTAGAATAATCTTATTGTCTTTCGCTTCCTGAATCCATTCTGGATGCTTTTGAAAAACTGAATAATGATAATCTACACCATTGATTTTATCTGCTTTGACTTCTTTTGGAGATTTATTTCCTTCTAAATATTGTAAAGACGTTTTAGAATCTATTTCTCTAATTTTCTTTAGAATATCATAATCAAAACTGATGTAGCAGGTATTTTTATCGGCTTTTAATTTTTTAATGGTTTCGACTGCTGCTACACCCGTTTTTTGCCCTCTTTCTTTACTAATTTCTGAAGTTTTAATTTCGCACACCAAAAGTGTGTGCTTGTTATTTCGCATTCCTTCTGAAATATATTCGTGAAGCGTTGGAAGTTTTTCTCCGTTTGAAAGTTTAAATTTTATCAAATCTGCATAATTCGTTTCTTCAATAAGCAGTTTATTGTAATGTGCATCGTGATTGATTACAAGTGAATCATCTGCCGTTCTCCAAACATCAAATTCTGAACCTGGTAATTTTAAATCGATGGCATGTCTTAAAGATGCAATTGAGTTTTCGGGAAGATTGTTTTTTTTCCATGCACCGCGATGCGCGACAATTGCATTCTTTTGTGCATTACAAAATGAAAAAGCAATAAGGCATGATGCACTAAATATTTTTAATTTATTCATAATAATCGCAGTTAAAAAATTACAAAAAAAGGTTATTCATTTTAGAAAAAAAGCCCTCCAAACGAAGGGCTTTTCACTAATCAAATAAACCAACTATTTAGTTAACTCAAAACTAACTTTCTTATCGGCGTTTGAATTTCCTCCAACGAAAATATCAAACTGCCCTGGCTCTGCTACGAATTGTAAATCAGAGTTATAAAACTTTAAATCTTCAACAGTAATATCAAAACTTACTGTCTGTTTTTCACCTTTTTTAAGTGCTATTTTTTGGAAACCCTTCAATTCTCTAACTGGTCTTGTTACTGAACCAACTAAATCTCTAATGTATAATTGAACTGTTTCTTTACCGTCAAAATTTCCAGTGTTTGTAACATCAACAGTTACTTTCAATTTTCCGTTTGAATCCATCTTATCAGAAGAAATTTTCAAGTTTGAATAATCAAAATTGGTATAGCTTAAACCAAATCCGAATGGGAATAAAGGCTCATTTCTTTCGTCAATATAATTTGATCTGAATTTTTCAAATTTCCCTTCTGTGTTAGAAAGAGGTCTTCCTGTATTTTTGTGTGCGTAGTAAATTGGCAATTGTCCAACGCTTCTTGGGAAAGTTGAAGTCAATTTTCCTGAAGGATTAACATCTCCAAATAAAACATCAGCAATAGCGTAACCAGCTTCTGTACCTGCGAACCAAACATTCAAAATTGCAGGAACTGTTTTTTCTTCGTCTGTAATTACTAACGGACGCCCGTCAAATAAAACTAAAACAACTGGTTTTCCTGTTTTTAATAAAGCGTTTAATAAATCTTTTTGAGCTTGTGGAATTTCTAAATTTGTACGGCTGCTAGATTCTCCGCTCATTTCTGCAGATTCTCCTAAAGCTGCCACAATTACATCTGATTGCTCTGCTACTTTTAAAGCTTCTGCTAATAATTCTTCTTTTGTACGAGCATCACGGTGTAACGTTTTACCGAACATTGTCGCATTAGTTTCAAAAGTTTCATCGTAATCTAAATTACTTCCTTTAGCGTATAAAACTTTAGTTCCTGTTCCAGCTACTTCTTTAATACCTCTCAATAATGAAACAGCATTTTCCATTTTTGTAGCCACACTCCAAGTTCCTGGCATGTTTTCTTTAGCATCTGCCAATGGTCCGATTAAACCAATTGTTCCAGATTTTTTAAGAGGCAACAACTGATTTTGGTTTTTTAATAAAACTAAAGATTGAGCTGCAATATCACGTGCTTCTTTTCTGCTATCTGTTGTAAAGATTTCAGTTTTTGCTCTCTTCTCGTCGCAATATTTATATGGATCTTGGAATAATCCTAAATCATATTTCGCTTCTAAAATAAGTTTTACAGCATTATCGATTGTTTCGATTTTTACTTTTCCTTCATCTAAAGATTTTTTCAAAGTTCCTAAGAAACCTTCTCCAACCATATCCATTTCAACTCCAGCGTTTAATGCTAAAGCTGAAACTTGCTGTAAATCGCCCATTCCGTGAGGAATCATTTCAGGAATTCCTGTAAAATCTGTTACTACAAAACCTTTGAAACCCCATTGTTTTCTTAAAACATCTGTCATTAACCATTTGTTTCCTGTTGCTGGAATTCCGTCAACTTCGTTGAAAGAAGCCATAACCGAACCTACACCTGCATCAACTGCAGCTTTGTAAGGAGGAAAATAGTCATTAAACATTCTAATATGGCTCATATCAACAGTGTTGTAATCACGTCCACCTTCTGGAGCACCATATAATGCGAAGTGTTTAACACATGCTAAGATTGAGTTATTTTTAGTAAGATCGTGTTGTTGGTAACCGTTAACCATTGCTTTTGCAATTTGGCTTCCTAAATATGGATCTTCTCCTGAACCTTCAGAAACTCTTCCCCATCTTGGGTCACGAGAAATGTCAACCATTGGAGAGAATGTCCAGTTGATACCGTCTGCACTTGCTTCTTTTGCAGCGATTTGAGCACTTCTTTCAATTAAACCCATATCCCAAGTACAAGATAATCCTAACGGAATTGGGAATGTTGTTTCGTAACCGTGAATAACGTCCATACCAAAAAGCAACGGAATTTTTAAACGGCTTTTTTCAACCGCAATTTTCTGTACTTCTTTAATTTTTTGAACTGATTTAATATTGAACAAACCGCCCACTTTTCCTTCAGCAATATTTTTTGCCACATTTGAGCTGTTTGCCTGCCCAGTGGTAATATCACCAGATGTTGGCAAGTTTAACTGACCCAATTTCTCGTCTAAAGTCATTTTTGACATTAATTCCGCCACAAATTCAGACTTTGGTTTAATTTTCACTGTATTTTTAGCTGGCTTTTTTTGAGCATAACCCAAAATAGCGCATCCTAAAAAAAGTAAGACTAATTTGTTTTTCATTCTATTCTATTTATTTGTTTGTATTCGTTTTTCTTTGCTGCAACATCCAGTCGTAGATTTCTTGATTATCATATACTTTTGTCCAGCTGTCATGACCTGCATCATCAAAAATGGTTAGCTTCACATCTTTAGCATTACATTTTTTTAATTCTTTGTAAATCGTGATTGCATAATTCACATTTACCACATCATCGAGTAATCCATGAAAAATCCTGGTTGGAATATTGGCAATTTCACATGCTTTTTCTAACTGAATCAAATCTACAAAGCCAGCGACAGGTACATTTGCGGCAAATAGATCTGGATGTGCAAAAGCCAAATTCCAAGAAGCCCAACCTCCTGAGCTCAAACCAGTAACATATATTCTTTCTGAATCAATTTTATTCTCTTTCTGAATTTTTAGAATCAGCTGATAAATTGATTCTATATCCCAGTTTTCATCTTCTTTACATTGTGGAGCAAGAACGTAAGCATCTACTTGATGTGTCTTTAAATATTTTAAAGGTCCATTAATTTTTACTTTCTCAAGATCAGTTCCTTTTTCTCCATCTCCAGAAATAAAAACTATCAAAGGTTTTTTCTCTTTTGTATTTGCCGGTTTATGCAAAACATAGCCAAGTTCATACTTTGCCATTACGACTGTATTTATTTTTCCGGTTGTCTCACTCTGGCTAAAGCCTAAAAGTGAAATCAAAAAAGATAAAAAAGCTAATTTGTATTTCATGTCAATTATTGAATCCCGTATTTTCCAGATTTAAATCCAAGTTTTGTTAAACCTTGTTTTACTTCTGGCGCGTTCATAAACAATTTCCATATCAATCCTGTTCTGTAATTTTCGATCATTACAACTTCAGGACCTTGATCTATTGCTAAATAACGTTTTGCAACCCATTTATTTCCTAAACTCAAAGCATCATAAAAACCTGCATCTCCCCAAGCTTCTTCTTTATGATTTTCGTATAAATTTCTAATTACGGCCATAGATTCTTTTGGCGTGTAAACAATTGAGCTAATTGCTGCTGTTGGAGAAATCACACCTTGATCATTACTTGGCATATGTGCATTGTATCCAATCGATCCATCGGGGTTTCTAGAATAAGAAGCAGTTAAACCCCAATATTCAGGACCATAACCTGCATTTTTATTTGGATTTTGAACACAATACTCATAATTGATTTTAGTCTGATTTACATTTAAATCCCAGTAGTTTGCATATTTATCTGTTAACTGATTTGGATCTAAACCTACATAAGAATAATGAGCCCAAAATAATGGACCGCCAAATTCTTCTGCCCCATTGTGCTTTAAAATAAGTGGAATATTATATTTTGTTTTTGAAGAAACTATGCCGCCGCTTCTCGCCCAACCTTCATGATATGCTTTCACATCAATTGTATGTGTTGGCGAAGACGCTGCCATTACGTACGTAATAAGACATTCATTATATCCTTGCAAAGGAAAATTCATTTGCCACGCGTAGTTTGGCGACCAGTGCCAATACAATACATTTTTATTATTTGTGTACCATTGCCATTCAACACCTTTCCAAAGTGCATCAAATTTTTGAGCTACTGCTTTTTCTTTTTCAGAACCATCTTTAAGATATTCACGAACCGTAATCATTCCTGCAACCAAAAATGAGGTTTCGACTAAATCTCCACCATTATCCTTGGTTCCAAAAGGCTTTACTTTTCCTGTATTTCCGTCCATCCAATGTGGCCATGCTCCGTGAAAACGATCAGCTTTGCCTAAAAAATCTGCAATTTTGTTAAGACGTTCTACACCTTGTTCTTTAGTAATATATCCTTGAGACATTCCTGAAACAAGAGCCATTAATCCGAAACCTGAGCCACCTGTTGTTACAATATTTGAATCGTTTTCAGGATAAACTCCGTCTGGATGATAACGTTCTCTAGCTAATCCAGAATTTGGTTCTGCATAATCCCAGAAATATTTAAATGTTTGTTTTTGAACAGCATCTAAAAGCTGCTCATCTGTTAATGCAGTAACGCCAGAAGTATTTTCCTGTACATTTTCTTTTGACTTATCTTCCTTTGATCCACAACTAAAAAAAGCAAAAGCTAAAAATAAAACTGAAATTCTAACCATTATAAAAATTTAAGATTTTTGATAAATAATCACTTCCCTCAGGAAATCTGAAGGAAGTGATTTTTAAGATTTTGATTAATAACCACCAGGGTTTTGTTCAGAAAGCCCATTTGCTTCTCTCAAGAATGAAGTTGGTATAGGCCATAACTCATGTTTTCCAACAATAAAAGTTTTTCCATCTGCAGCCATAGCCGCTTCTGCTTGCCCAGTTCTAACAATATCAAACCATCTGTCGTGCTCAAAAGCAAATTCTAATCTTCTTTCTTTATAAATTGCTTTTCTAATATCTGCCTGTGAAGTATAAGGAGTATCTCCTAAACCAGCTCTTTTACGAATCTGATTTACCAAAGGAATAGCTGCTGATGTTTCTCCTAATTCATTTAATGCCTCAGCTTTCATTAAAATTACTTCAGCATATCTTAAATATCTAAGATTAGTGTCTGTAAATTCTTGATTATAGAAAGATGATGAATATGCCTTATAATTGTATCTTGGATTAGCTACAGTTGATGCCACTATTCTTCCGTCATATAAAACTGAACCTCTAAAAATAATTGTAGCATCTTTTCTAACGTCTCCAGCTTCATAAGCATCTGCTAAACCTTTAGTTGGTGTATTGAATCCCCAACCCCAACCTCCAGCACCACGAGGCGCTTGAGAAACAGTATAATTTCCAATTCCAAATCCAGGGCTAGAAGTAGAACCTACTCCATTAATTTCAAAAATAGATTCTGAACCAAATTCTCCTTCTTTTTTAAATTGTAATGCATAATCGGTAACTAAAGAGTAACCTGTTACTTTATCACAATTGTCAATTACTTTTTGCCAATTTTTTTGATATAGGTTTACTTTTGCTAATAAAGCATACGCCGCTCCTTTAGAAGCCCTAACAACATCTGCTCCAGTGTAGGCAGATTTTAAAGGCAAAGCTTCAATAGCATCATTTAAATCTTGTTCTATAAAAGCATAAACCTCTGCTACTGATTTACGTGTCAATTGCATTTTTCTATCTTCCTCAGAAATTGGAACTGTAGCTAAATGATCAACAATAGGAACTCCTCCGTATCCTTTAACTAAAGTAAAATACATAAAAGCTCTCATGAATTTTGTTTCCCCAACTAATCTTGCTTTCAAATCTGGTGATGCCTGATCTAATTTAGGAAACATTGCTAATGCTTGATTACATCTATTAATTCCAGCATAATTTGCATTCCAAGTAGATTCAAATGATGGAGTTGAAGCATTATATGTCAATGCGTCTACAATATCTTTATCTCCCCCTGTATCTCCAGGATCTGATCCTTTATCAGCATCATCTGAGATTATACTTGAAACCGCATTCCATCCAAAAGAAGACATTTCCCAACCTAAAAACTGATTATAGATTGCTGTTACAAAACTTTTAGCTCCTTCATCACTATTGACCAAAGCTGGATCAGCAGGAATAGCCTCACTTGGCTCTACATCTAAAAAATCATTTGAACAACCAGATAATAATAATCCAGAAAGTACAAACATTGATATATATATTCTTTTCATAATTTTAAAATTTTAAATTAACACCAACAACAAATGATCTCAATGATGGATAAGCATCTAATTCAACCCCTTGAGTGCCTTCAACTAACTTACCATCAGACACAACGTCTGGTGAGAACCCAGAGAATTTTTGTGTGATAAATGGATTCATTGCGTTTACATAAAGACGGCAATAGCTTAAAAACTGATCTTCTTTAAGTGGAAGTTTATATCCTAACGTAATATTATTAATTCTAAAGAAGTCCGCAGATTCTAAATAATATGTTGAAGCATAAGGAACTAAATTAGAAGGTGCTGGAATTGAAGATGTAGTGTTTGTAGGCGTCCAAAAGCCATTAGCCATAGAAGCTTCTACATTTTCTCCTCCAAATCTTTGTGCTTTTTTTCCATTGTATACTTTTGCTCCGCCAGTTCCGTAACCGTCAACAGAAAAATCAATGTTTTTGTAATTTACTCCTAAAGTAACACCGTAGTTAGAAGTCGGTAAAAGAGAACCAACGTATTTTTTATCTTTAAGTTCATCTAAACCTGATTGAGCAACTTTAGAACCATCTGCTTTGTAGTATAACATTTGCCCATTTGTTGGGTCAACTCCCGCATATTCATACATAAAGAAACTACCCAATGGCTGACCTACAGAAGTGTTATCTAAAATTTTGGTGTTTTGACCGTTTCCTAAACTTCCTCCAATAATTGGATTTAACTGAACATTTTTAAGGCTTGTAAGTTCATTTTTATTATGAGAAAAATTCCCTCCAATCCAATAACTTAAATTATCGTTTATTTTATCATCCCAACGTAAAGAGATCTCGTATCCTTTATTTGACACTTCTCCAACATGCGCTGGCGTAGCTAGCGTAATTCCAGAAGTTGAATAAGGCTTAACATTCAAAATTGTATTGTTTGTGTTTTTATCATACAAATCAAATGACCCTTTTAATCTGCTATTAAGCAATTCAAAATCAAAACCTCCTGAAAGTTCTTCAACAATCTCCCAAGATAAATTAGGATCTACTTGAGAATTAATTGTAGTACCAGAACCTAAACCAGAATAATCTAGTCCAGAAGTTAATAATTGTGTATTAAGAGGTACATTTTGATTCCCTAATCTACCCCAAGAACCTCTAATTTTTAATAAATTAATTGGTTCTACATTGCTTAAGAAGCTTTCTTTAGAAATGATCCACCCTAAACCAACTGATGGAAAAGTTCCCCAACGTTTGTCTTCAGCAAACTGAGATGAACCGTCACGTCTTACAGTACCTGTAACCAAATATCTGTCCATCAATTTATATTGAAAACGAGCGAAATAAGATGCTAATCTTCTTTGATTAAGTGCTTCATCTTTATAACCTGTAACATTACCTGCAACGTTAACATCTTTTAAAGACCAATAATTTGAATTTGCATTTACATTCTTTCTATCAATCGTTAACTTTTCTCTAGTTCCTTGTACATTTGCTTCAATACCTGCAGTAACTTCAACATCATGAATTTCAGCAAAAACTTTGTTATACGTTAAATAGTTAGACAAGTTCCAGTTAAAATATTCGTCTCTACCTCGTGTTAAAGTGTTTTTATTCAAATCTGAAGGATAACCAGAAGCTATACGAGTAGGGTCTGCAGAAAGCCAAAGTGCTAAATTGTCTACATAATTATATTGCTTGTAAGTATAATATTCCCCATTAAATTGTGATGTGAATTTCAAAGATTTAAAAATATCCCAATCTAATTTTAATCCCCCTTGTAAAGTTACCGATTGCTGCTGCTCATTTGTATAATCTAATTGAGCCACTGGATTTGCAACATTATTAAATGATGATCCTGTTTCTGCTACAACTCCATTAGAAATAAATGGAACTCCATATTTTCCATCAGCATAACGAACAGGAACTAAAGGAGATTGTCTGTAAGCATTAGTAAAAGCGCTCAAAGGCATTGGTGTATTTTTAATGCTACTTACACTGAAATTTTGGCTAATTTTAACTTTCTCAGAAAGTTTAAATTCGTTGTTATTTCTAAAAGTTGTACGTCCATAATCAGATCCGTTCAAAATTCCTTTTTCTTCATAATTTCCAGCACTAAAAAAGTATTTTACATTGTCTGAAGATCCTGAAATTGCAATGTTATTTTGAGTATAAGATCCTGTTCTTGTGATCGCATCTAGCCAATCTGTGTTATATGGCTGATTTGCAGAAAATCTTCCTTGAGGAAAATCATTGCTATAAGCAGCATTACTGTAACGAACATACTCCTCAGCATTTGCCATTTTTACAGTTTTTAGTGGAGTTCTAATTCCTGCAAAACTTTCTACATCAACAGTAAGCTTACCTTTTCCTGCTTTGGTTGTAATCATAATTACACCATTTGCACCTCTTGTACCATAAATCGCTAATGAAGAAGCATCTTTTAATACTTCATAAGATGTAATATCATTAGTATTAATGTTATTAATATTGTCAGTAGGCATACCGTCTACAACATAAAGAGGATTTCTTCCTCCTAATGCAGTACCAGCTCCCCTGATCACAACTGATGGAGTACTTCCTGGCGCATCTGAGGTAGATACCTGAACTCCAGCAGCTTTTCCTTGAATAGCCTGAGAGGCATTCATTACTTTCATTTTGGTAATCTCTTCGGACTTAATTGAGCTAACCGCCGAAGTATTATCAATTTTCTTTCTTGTACCGTATCCAATTACAACTACTTCTTTTAAAGCAGTATCACCTGCTTCTTTTAAGGTTATTGTCATTGGTGCGGCTGTAGCCGGTACAGAAACCGAATCAAAACCTAACATAGAGATTTTTAAAATATCCCCAGGTTTTGCATTAATTGTAAAGTTTCCGTCGAAATCTGCATCTGCAGTTGCTCTAGCATCAGCTGAAGCGATAATTGCTCCTGGAATTCCCATTCCATTACTGTCTACTACTTTTCCTTTAATTGCTTGAGCTTGCCCCATCATATAGGTAGGCAGCAGCAAGAGCGCTAAAAAGCTAAAAATAAAATTTTTCATACAGTACGTAATCGTTTAAGTTAGTAGAGCCAAATTAAGCAATTACAACGTTGTAGTACATCAATTACCACTACAACATAGCTACATCAATGTGTTAAAATTTTATATTATCACTATGATTATCAATACCATAAATGTTAACAAAATTGGTTTAACATAACATTATGATGTAGTAATGATGTATCGTAATTATATAAAAAATGATATGGAAAAATATAAATTCTGTAAAAAATAAAATGGAATCTTACAGAGTTAATAAAAACTTTGATAGGTTTTCGTCCTGAGTAAGGTTTAGCTTCTTTCTAAGACGATATCTGTGTAATTCTACACCTCTAAAAGAGATATTCATCATAGGAGCAATTTCTTTAGAAGAAAGGTTCATTTTAAGGTACACACATAGTTTAATATCCTTTGGAGTTAGATGCGGATATTTTTTTGATAAATTAATAATAAACTCATTATGAATTTGGTTCAAATTGGTCTCAAATGTTTCCCATTCGTGTTTATTTACTTCATTAATCTTTATTGCTTTTCTAATTTCATTTTTAAGTTTACTAAAGTCTTTTTCGTTTTCCAAAATACCTTGAATTTTATCAATCATTTCGGTTTGTTTTGCAATTGACAATGACTTACCAGCTACTTCTGAAGATTTCGCTTGTAATTCTAATTCTAAAATGTGTTTTTCGTATTCTTGGATATTAAGTTCGTTTTCTTTCTTCAATTCCATTTCAAGAATTTCTCTCTGATGTTTTAATTCCTCTGCCTGCAATTTCAGTTTTTGCATATAACGAAGTTTGTTCCATTTATAATAGAAAAATAAAACTGCTCCAACAACTAGAAAATATAAAAGAATCATCCAAAAAGAAAAATACCATGGTTCGGCAACTTTAAATTTATAAGACGAAACTTTTTCATAAGTTGCTCCATCGTGTTTATATATTTCTGTCGTATGATACCCGCTGCTTAAATTATTCAAAACAATCAATCCGTCTGAAATTGGAATAAAATCTTTTTCTTTATCTAGCTTGTAAAATAAATTAGGTTTACTTGCTCCGTAAATTCCAGAAATAACATTAATCTGCAATTCGGTATTGAATTTGATTTTCTCTTCATCAGGGATTAAAACATTATTGCTAAATGCTTCAACTTTTACTCCTGAATTTTGTTTATTTTCATATTGTAGTTTAAGAGATATAAATCCATCATCCAGATTAAACAAATAATAATTGTCTTTTTTGAAAATTCTTAGATTCTCATTAATCAATTTTCCTTTATAATATTTCTCCTGAATAATATTCCAGACAAACTTGTTTCCTTGAGCATAGATATGATATAAGATTCCGTTTTGCAAAACCATAAAATGATCTTCATCTATCGAAACAACATCTGTCACATTTCTGAAGTTTGCATTAAACAATTCATTTTCTTCCAATTTATTAGATATAGAATTGTACGTATACCAAGAGTTATTAATTAGAAAAAGTATTTCCTTTCTAAATTCAAAAATCTTTATTCCAAAATCGTTTTGTATTTTGCTTTGCTGTGTGACATTTTCAACTTTTAATGTATTATAATTGTCATCTAGCAAAACACGATATAAACCGCGATAATTATCGGCTGCCCAAATTTCATTCTTTTTGTTTTGAGCAACATACTTTATGGGTTTTGCCAGATCCTTGATAATCTTATAATGAGACATATTTGAAGGATCATCATAAACCAGAATACCACTATATGTAGATTGAAAATAAGCATTATTAATACTGCTTTTAGACATGTTCCAGCCACCGCTGACACCATTTATTTTCGTCAAAGTACCATTTTCGTATGAAAAAGTGCCGTCATTATGACCTATAATATATTTTCCGTCAATTAGAGAGATATTCCAACCCTGGCCTTGTGTATTAGGCATCATATTAAACTTTCCAGCACTGTACTCAAAAATCCCATGATTGGATGCAATTAAATATCCTTTATTAATTGTAGCCACAGCATATACAGATCCTAAAAGTCCTGAATTATCGTAAAAGAAAGAAATAGGAGAATTAACCTCAACATGTGCAATACCATTATCTAAACCAACCCACAAATCATTTTCTTTATCCAATCCTATACTGAGAACCGAATTGTTCATTAAAACATTATCGCGTTCGATATTTTTATAGGTGTTGTTTTTTAAATCTAAAATGAAAATTCCGCGATTTCCGGTTCCAATAATCAGCTTATCATTTTTAACAAATTTTGCCACATTGACGGTTGCCGCTTTTAAAGTTTCATTTATTGGATGTTCCCAGCTTCTTAGTCCATTTTTTTCTACAATAAAAACACCTTTTTTCTGCGTAAAAATATAAGTCGTGTTTTGAACCTTTTCGATAGCATGGACAACTGTATTTTTTAAAATATCCCATCCTTTTGGATTGGCAATATATTTACCGTTCATTTTGTAAATTCCATCCTTAACTGAAGCAACGTATAAATCTTTATCTACTCCAAAACAATACGAAATAAGAAAAGGGAATTTAATTTTCTTAATAGTTTTTCCGTTATAAATAAAAATGTCATTAAACGATTGAAAATAAAGTGAACCGTTAAACCTGAAAATTTTCCAAATTTCCTCATTATCTTTTTCATCAAATAATCTGAGATTTTTGGTAATCGAAACATAATGCATAGTGCCATCTTTTCTATACCAATAACCAAATTCTTTATAGGAACCAGAATATATTTTGTCTCCTTCAATCAGAATTGATCGAATAATTGTTTTGTTCGGAAGTGTATATTTTTCCCATTTTACCCCGTCGTAACGAAGCAAATAGTGGTTATTAGCAAAATACATGGCATTATCATTACCTTGTACAACATTCCAGATTTGATTATCTCCCTGATAATCAGATTTGCTATAATTTTCTACAAAGGGAAGTAATTCTTGTGCCTGAAGCTGTAAAGCGATGAAAAAGAAGAAAACGGATTTAAAAAGTATCGATTTCAAGATATTCGGATTTATACCTCAAAGATACTCACAAATATTTAATTATAAAGCCATAAAAAAGCTCCCTAAAAGGGAGCTGTCTTATAAATTTTAATTTAAAAACTTAGTTATTTAATTCTAGAACTAAAGTCAATATACCAATTAGCAAACATAATGGCGAATAATATTTTGTGTCATTAACACCAAACTGCGAACTTTTGTGTTTTTTAAAGAACCCAACATAGTTAAATTCTCCAATAGCCCTTAAAGTAAATATCGAAATTATGAGCCAAAACCCATATTTATCGATCCATACTGGTAAACTTAACTGTATAAATCCAAATTTTATCAAATATAGAACTCCAAAAAGCAAGGTCCCAACAGCCACAACAAAACTCGAAATTGGTCCTGGTGTAAAAAGCGGTGTTTCATCATCTTTTGTAGGAACAGCTTCCTTGCTTCCCCATTTTCCGCCAAAACCCCAATAAAAATGAATTCCTGAAATGGTGGCAAAAATTAAAAACAACAATAGCGAAATAATATTCATTTCAAATAATTTGGCAAATTAGTTATTTAACAACTGAAAAACCTGATTTGCAATTTCATATTCTTCATCAGTCGGAACTACCAAAACTTTTACTTTAGACTTCTCTGAGCTGATTTCTCTTAATTCTTTAGAACGAATTTGATTCTTTTCTGTATCAATTTCAATTCCGAAATAATCCATGTCTGTACAAATCAAATTACGCATATACGATGAGTTTTCTCCAATTCCTGCAGTAAAAACAATTGCATCTAATCCGTTTAGAGCTGCGACATAAGCCCCTATTGTTTTTCTAATTCTATAAGCATTCATTTGCAATGCCAAGAGACATTCTTTATTTCCTTTTTCGGCTTCACCTTCAATGTCACGCAAATCACTATAACCAGTAAGGCCAAGCATACCGCTTTGTTTCAATAAAACAGCATTTACCTCATCTGGAGTATAACCTAAATTTTTAATCATATAAAAAACAACAGACTGGTCAATATCTCCAGCGCGAGTTCCCATAATTAAGCCATTTGAAGGAGAAAATCCCATTGAAGTGTCAATACACTTTCCGTCTTTAACTGCGGCCATACTACAGCCATTTCCTAAGTGGATGGTAATTACTTTAGAATTATCTTTTAAGTATTTAATTGCCTTTTCAGAAACATATTTATGACTTGTTCCATGAAAACCGTAAACACGAACTTTATTTTCTGTCAAAAGGTAATTCGGAATTGCATATTTATATGCTACTTCTGGCATACTTTGATGAAAAGCAGTATCAAAAACAGCAATTTGTTCAGCCGAACTAAAAATTTCTTCTGCCACATTAATTCCTTCTAAATTGGCAGGATTGTGCAAAGGCGCCAATTCAAAAAGCTGTTTGATTTTTTCTTTAACTTTGTTATCAATTTTTACTGTTGCGCTAAAATCGCTTCCACCATGCACCACACGATGACCAACAGCAGCAATCTCTGAAGTAGACTTAATTACTCCTTTTTCAGGATCTAAAAGCATATTAGCCACTTTCTGCAAACCTATTTTGTGATTGGGAATTGGAAGTGTTTCTTCTCGTGAAGCAACAGCTGTTTTAAAAGTAATATTTGAAGTTTCTAAACCAATTCTGTCAATCATTCCAGAACAGATTACTTCGTTTTCTGGCATTATCATCAATTGGTATTTAATTGAAGAACTCCCTGAATTTATAATTAATATTTTCATTTTTTTAAGGTACTAAGATGCTAAGTTTCTAAGGTGCTGAGTTTTTTAAAGACTCAAGACTTTTTATTTTATATTTTTTATATCTCGAATTAAAATTGAAATAAAAGCAAATTTTTAAGGCAAAGTAGATTCATAATTTACCATTAGCAATTCACAATTATTTACATTCCTTGAGCCTGAATGGCTGTAATAACCACTGTATTGATTATGTCATCAACAGTACATCCTCGGCTTAGGTCATTTACTGGTTTATTTAAACCTTGTAACATTGGGCCAATTGCCAAAGCTCCTGTTTCTCTCTGAACGGCTTTGTAAGTATTATTTCCTGTATTTAAATCTGGGAAAATCAATACGCTGGCCTGTCCTGCGACTTCTGAATCTGGCATTTTGCTTTTTCCAACGCTTAAATCAACCGCAGCATCATACTGAATTGGGCCTTCAATTTTTAAGTCGGGTCTTTTTTCTTTTACAATTGCCGTTGCTGTTCTTACTTTGTCTACTTCATCTCCTTTTCCTGATGCCCCTGAAGAGTAAGAAAGCATAGCAATTTTTGGTTCAATTCCGAATGCTAAACTTGATTCTGCAGAAGAAATAGCGATTTCTGCCAATTGTTCAGCTGTTGGGTTTGGATTAATAGCGCAATCTCCAAAAACAGAAACTCGGTCTTCTAAACACATAAAGAATACAGAAGAAACTACAGATGAATTAGGTTTGGTTTTAATGAATTGTAGTGCTGGTAAAATTGTGTGCTGTGTAGTGTGAGCGGCTCCAGAAACCATTCCGTCTGCATGACCTTTGTACACCATCATGGTTCCGAAATACGAAACATCTTCCATTAAATCTCTTGCCATTGTAATACTTACGTTTTTAGCTTTTCTAAGCTCATAATACGTATTAGCATAATCCTCATACATTTCAGATTCGATAGGATTGATAATATTTACTTTAGAAAAATCAAATGTAAGTCCAAGTTCTGCGACTTTACTTTCGATTTGTTTTTTATCTCCAATGATTGAAATATCCACTACATCCATATCCAACAATCTTGACGCTGCTGTAATAATTCTGTCATCATTTCCTTCTGGCAACACAATATGTTTTCTATGCTGTTTGGCTCTTTTAACCATGTTATATTGAAACATTTTTGGCGTCATACCTTCCGGCTGAAAAGTAATTACTCTTTGCGATAAAGCTTCAATTTCGACGTATTTTTCAAAAGTATTAATTGAGGTTTCAATCTTGTGTGTATTGTTGGCGTAAATCTCCGATTTTATAGAGCCTATTTTATTTGTTATGTGGTAAGTTCCTCCATCTACAGCAATAATCGGAACAATAGCCGAAAGCCCTTCAATAAGCTTTAAAATACTTTCCTCTGGAACAATATTTCCTGTCAGGATAATTCCTGAAATCGTCGGATAATTTGCCGATTCATTAGCTTGTAAAGCTCCTAAAATAATATCAGAACGGTCTCCAGGAGTAATTACTAAAGCATTGTTATGCAAATGCACCAAATAATTATGAAGTTGCATTGCTCCAACACTGTAATGTCCGATTTCGTTATTCAGATAATTTTCTCCAAACAAAACTTTGGCATTCAATTCGTTTACAATTTCCTGCATGGTCGGATTATTCAAACTTGAAATAAGCGGAATTGTATTTATCAAAACATTGGAAGGCAAACTTTTCTGCAAGCTTTTTGTCACCAATTCAATATTTTCGGGCTGTACTTTATTAGCAAAAACAGATAAAACTTCAACCTCTTTTACTTTGAAAGAATCGTAAACCAAATACAGACTATCTAAAAGTTCTTCTAAAGTCTTACCAACTCCTGAACCTACAATTATGGTTGGAATTCCGAGATTTTTGGCAATCAAAACATTCAAATCTAATTCGATAGAAGTTCCTTCTCCCGTAAAGCTTGTTCCTTCAACCAAAACAAAATCAAAACGTTCTTCTAGTTTTTTATACTTCTCGATAATTAAATCTAGAACCTCTCCTATTTTCCCTTTGTTCTTTTTCTTAATTAATCTGCTTTTGGTAATAGCATAAGCATCTTCAAACGCAATATCAAGGTTAAAATACGACAAAACAGTCTCGATATGATTATCTACTTCACCATCCACAAAATCTTCGATTATAGGTCTAAAATACCCTACTTTGGCTGTTTTACCAATTAAGATGCTCATCAAACCGAGCGTAATAATTGATTTTCCACTATTATGGTCGCTAGTGGCAATATATATTGCTTTACTCATAATTATTTATATTTATTCTAAATAACAAAATTACATAAATCCTAATTCTTCACGACTGTAACAAACGTTAAAACCAGCGTCTTTTTTTGAAATAGATAATTAGGGCTATTACCAGCAGAAACATAATGCCCATGACCACAAAATAGCCGTTCTGGGTTTTAAGTTCTGGCATGTTTTCAAAGTTCATTCCGTACACTCCCACAATAAAAGTAAGCGGAATAAATATCGCTGAAATGATAGTCAACGTTTTCATGATTTCATTCATTTTTCGGCTTTGTTCCGAAAAATAAAAGTTTGAGGCACTTTCTAGTGCGCTCATATCCGATTCTACCTGTTCTAAAAGTTCCAGACTTTTTTGATGTAGCCTGATAAAGAAATTAAATGTTTCTTTCTGAATTAAGCCGTTTGATTCATCATCATCTTTAATTGTTTTTAGATAATAAAGTGAATCTCGAAGTGGCACAATGGAACGTTTTAAAAAATTAAAATTATCACGATGGTTTTCAATTTTTTCAAGAATAACAGGATGTGCCCCTTTTTTAGCCTGATTAATTAATTCTTCAATTTTATCTTCTTCATCTTCAATAGTAATATAGAAGTTTTCCATTACAGCATCAAGCAATAAATAAAGGAGATAATCTACTTTTTTAGTTCTAACAATTCCTGCGTGTGTGCGAAGACGCTCTCTGATATGCGTAAAAAAATCGCTTCGTTTTTCTTGAAAAGAGATTAGAAGTCCATCTTTCAAAATAAAACTGATTTGTTCTACACTAAGATTGTCCGAATACTCAGAAGGTAAAAGTGATTTTATATTGAAGAATAAAACGTTTTGCTGTTCTTCTAGCTTGGTTCTTTTGGTGGTATTTAATATATCGGCCAAAAGAAAATCATCAAGTTTAAAATGAGCACCAATCGTTTTAATAAGATCAATGTCATTTAAGCCATGAATATTAAGCCAATTGTTTTTAGTATAATCAAAACAAGAATTTAGAGCCAAGACGGTAAACTTATCGTATTCAATAACATCGGCATCATCGTATACAAAAAGCTGCATTTCGGTCTCATGCTCTTTATGTGAGCCTGTATACTCTAAAGTAATGTGTTGCAGCTTGCGTCCTTTCTTGTATTTGATCTTTCTCATTCATGAAAATTTACAATAGTAATATTACGAAAAAGATTCCGAACAGGAAATGACAATTATCAGTTTGTGAAAAACCTAGATTTGGACGAACTGTGGTGCGTATCTACGTTAATTGATACAAACAAAAAAACCGAGCCATTTCTGACTCGGTTTTCATATTCAATTGTAAAGACGCAATACGTCTTTACGGAGTAAATTATTTTACTTCTTCGAATTCAACGTCTTCAACGTTATCTCCAGAAGACTGCTCTTGTTGTGGAGCAGCTTGTTGTCCTTCACCTCCTTGAGCGTACATTGCTTCTGTAGCTGTTTTCCAAGCTGCATTAACATTGTCTAATCCTTTTTGGATTGCATCAAGATCTTGAGATTGGTGAGCCATTCTCAATTCAGTTAAAGCATATTCAATAGCTGTTTTTTGATCGTCTGTTAATTTATCTCCTAATTCTTTCAATTGAGATTCAGTTTGGAAGATAGTACTATCAGCTTCGTTCAATTTCTCAGCTCTTTCTTTTGCAATTCTGTCAGCATCAGCGTTAGCTTCAGCATCTTTTTTCATTTTTTCGATTTCTTCAGCTGTTAATCCAGAAGAAGCTTCGATACGAATATCGTGAGATTTTCCTGTTCCTTTGTCAGTTGCAGAAACTTTGATGATACCATTAGCATCGATATCGAAAGTTACTTCGATTTGAGGAACTCCTCTTGGTGCTGGTGGAATACCGTCTAAGTGGAAACGACCGATAGTTTTGTTATCAGCAGCCATCGCTCTTTCTCCTTGTAATACGTGGATTTCAACAGATGGTTGAGAATCAGCAGCAGTAGAGAATACTTGAGATTTTTTAGTTGGAATAGTTGTGTTAGACTCAATTAATTTAGTCAATACACCACCCATAGTTTCGATACCTAAAGAAAGAGGAGTTACGTCAAGTAACAATACATCTTTTACATCTCCAGATAAAACTCCACCTTGAATAGCAGCTCCAATAGCAACAACCTCATCAGGGTTAACACCTTTAGACGCTTTTTTACCGAAGAATTTTTCAACTTCGTCAGCGATTCTTGGCATACGAGTAGAACCTCCTACAAGGATTACTTCGTCGATATCAGATGTAGATAAACCTGCATCTTTTAATGCTTTAGCAACTGGCTCCATAGAACGTTTTACTAAAGAATCAGATAATTGCTCAAATTTAGCTCTAGTTAATTTTTTTACTAAGTGTTTTGGTCCAGAAGCAGTAGCAGTTACGTATGGTAAGTTGATTTCTGTTTCAGCAGAAGATGATAATTCAATCTTAGCTTTCTCAGCAGCTTCTTTCAAACGCTGTAATGACATTGGATCTAAACGTAAATCAATTCCTTCTTCAGTTTTGAATTCGTCAGCTAACCAGTCAATAATAACTTGGTCAAAATCATCACCACCTAAGTGAGTATCACCATTTGTAGATAATACTTCAAATACACCGTCTCCTAATTCAAGAACAGAGATATCAAAAGTACCTCCACCTAAATCGTAAACAGCAATTTTTTGATCAGTTCCTTTTTTATCTAATCCGTAAGCAAGTGCAGCAGCAGTTGGCTCGTTGATGATACGCATAACTTTAAGACCAGCGATTTCACCAGCTTCTTTTGTAGCCTGACGTTGCGCATCGTTAAAGTAAGCAGGAACAGTGATAACTGCCTCAGTAACTGTTTGACCTAAATAGTCTTCAGCAGTTTTTTTCATTTTTTGAAGTGTCATTGCAGACAATTCTTGTGGAGTGTATAAACGACCATCAATATCCACACGTGGCGTATTGTTGTCACCTTTTACAACACTGTAAGGAACTCTTTTTGCCTCTTCTGTAGTTTCAGCAAAAGTGTGTCCCATAAAACGTTTAATAGAAGCAATCGTTTTTGTAGGGTTAGTTACTGCTTGTCTTTTTGCAGGATCACCTACTTTAATTTCTCCACCTTCAACAAAAGCGATGATAGATGGTGTAGTTCTTTTTCCTTCTGCGTTAGGGATAACAACTGCTTCGTTACCTTCCATTACAGAAACACAAGAGTTCGTCGTACCTAAGTCAATTCCGATTATTTTACCCATTTTTTATATATTTAATTTTTGATTTTATTTTAATAACTCAGGTGGCATAAGTCAATCTTTGTGCCAATATAAAAAACCAAATAAAATTGTCAGTTTTGCGTCAGTGCCAAAAAAATCATCTGACAACATGACATTTTACATACCTGACAGATGTGGCATATTCCTTTTTAGGTGTCATTATTAGAACATTAAATAAGATAAAATATATTTTTCATTCGGGTTGATCAAAAATTTTTATCACTCCTGCATAAAAGAGAATTAATTATATTCGTTAAAAAAATCAATGAAAGAAAAATACCCTTTTTTATTAGAAAGAATACAATCTATTTTAATTGATTCAGTATTAATAATCGCTTGCATGATTATTTTTTCGGATATTTTATCCAATTTTAAAAATGTTCCTGATTGGCTAAGAGCTGTTTTATTGATAGCTTTATTTATGTATGAACCTATTGCAACAACTTTTGGAGGAACAATTGGAAACAATATTAAAAGCATTAGAATTAGAAAAAATTCAGACGAAACAAAATCAATAAATATTTTACAGGCAATAATTCGATATTCATTCAAATTATTATTAGGATGGCTTTCTTTTATATCTATTTTTTCAAGTTCAAAGAAAAGAGCAATTCATGACATTATCAGCGGAACTGTAGTGGTAAAAATCTAAAAACTAAATTTAGCGCATCAGCATAATGGAAAACTACACCATAATCATTTTCATATTAGCCATCGTTATCGGTATTTCTGCTTTTGCAGACAAAGCCAAACTTCCCTACCCGATTCTGCTCGTAATTGTTGGCGTTGCCATCGGATTTATTCCAACGATCAATGAAATCGAAATCAATCCCGAAATCATTTTTCTGATTTTTCTTCCTCCGCTCTTATATGATGCTTCTTTTAACATTTCGCCTAAACACTTCAAAACTAATATAGGTACAATTAGTTCACTAGCAATACCATTAGTTTTTTTCACTACTTTTTGGATTGCAGTCGTTTCTCATTATATGATTCCCGGCATGACATGGCCTTTATCATTTGTACTAGGGGCTGTACTTTCAGCTACCGATGCTGTCGCTGCCATAAACATTACAAAAGGACTTGGAATACCTCAAAAAACTTTAACTATACTTGAAGGCGAAAGCTTAATAAACGATGCCTCTGCTTTGGTTGCCTATCATTTTGCAGTTGCTGCCGTTATGGGCGCTACTTTTGTAATCTGGAAAGCCGCTTTTCAATTTGTTTTTTTATTGGGAGGAGGTTTTTTGGTAGGTGCGGTAATGGGGAAAGTATTAGGAATTATACTAAGAACGGTTAGAAACAACACTAATGTCGTTGTGAGTTTTATGCTTTTAATGCCCTTTGTGACCTATCTTGTCGCCGAGCATTTACACGTTTCTGGAGTTATAGCAGTTGTTTTCTTAGGTTTGGCAATGGCCCGTTTAAGCAGTAAAGTTTTTCCAGAGCACTTAAAAAACAGTTCTAAAAGCCTTTGGGATGTTATTATCTTTTTACTCAACGGATTAATTTTTATCTTAATCGGACTAAATTTCAGATACGTTTTAGAAGATATAGAAAATGACATGATTTTGCCGTATATTGGTTATGCCGTAATAATAACAATTGTAGCATTGCTAACAAGAATGGTCAGAATATTTCTTCAAAAAATAAACCTTCAGAAAGCTTTTAGAAATAACGACAAGAAAAAGCGAAAAGTAAGCGAAAATGCTCTTCTCGACTTCGGAAACAGCTTAATTATAAGCTGGTCAGGAATGCGCGGCATTGTTTCGCTTGCCATTGCAATTGGATTGCCAAAATTTTTAGAAGACGGAACGCCATTTCCGCTTAGAAATGCTATTATTTTCATTTCTATTGCAGTTGTACTTCTTACTTTAATTGGCCAAGGATTAACACTCCCATGGATTGTCAAAAAAATAAACAAGATAGAAGAGAAAAGACAGCTTAAAAATTAAACTCAAAATATATCTAACCAATCGATCTATACCAAAAACAAACCATGGAACAAGAATTAAAAAGCAATTTTGATGAATTTGAAAAACCAGAAATAATAAGACGCAAGCTTTTGCCTTGGTGGATAAAAGTTTTCTGCTGGATTTTTATGTTTATGGCTATATGTGCAATAGGTTCCCTTATTACAAATCTTTTTGTTCCTAATGTAAATTTATCTCTTTACGGATTCTCAACCGATACCGCTTATTCTGGAACTGGAATTTTTATAATTTCTATCATGCTTCTTAAAGGATTTGCAGCATATTCTCTTTGGTTTGAAAAGCCCAACGCCATTATGATTGCCAAAATAGATGCCATTGTTGGAATTGCAATATGCATTGCTTCTCTTTTCATACTTCCTTTTAGTGCAGGAAAAGATCATTTTTCTTTTAGACTAGAAATTCTGCTATTAATTCCATATTTCATGAAAATAAATAAAATCGAATACGAATGGGACAATCTTGAAAGTATTTAAAAATAGACGTAATTTTATAACCGTGAATTTTTGTTTAATTTAAAACTTAAAAAAATGACTTCAGAGATTCTTTCGACAACCCCAGATTCAGAAATTGTTACCACACGTATTTTGAATTTCCCTCAAGAACTAGTTTTTAAAGCATGGAGCAATCCTGAACATTTGAAAAATTGGTGGGGACCAAAAGGTTTTACCAATACATTTCATGAATTTGATTTTCGCGAAGGCGGAATATGGAAATTTACCATGCATGGTCCAGAAAGAGGAAATTTTGAAAATGAGTGTGAATTCATAAAAATTGACAAACCCAATCTTATTGCATGGAAACGTCATTCTAAACCGCTTTTTCAGATTCTGACAACATTTGAAGCCATTTCTGAAAAGGAAACCAAAGTAGTTTTCAAAATGCTTTTTGAAACCGAAGCAGAATGCCAGAAGCTCAAACAATATGTAGTCGACAAAAACGAGGAGAATTTTGATAAATTGGAGGTAGAATTATCGAAGATGAAAATTTAAATGAACTACACTATATTTCTTGATAATAAAAAAATTGGCACCTGCAATCTTGAAAATGCAGATGCTCCTATGGGAGTTGTATCTGGAAAAATTACCTTTGTAAGCGAAAATTTCAATTATAATTTCTTCACAGAGTACTGTAAAAAGAATTCAATTAAAGCAGAAAAACATCCAGAAAATCTGCTTATTTCAACTCAAACTATTCCTAATCTAAAAGTTTATAATGAAAGTAGTAAAGAAATAAAAGGAATTGGTTGCTATATTGCTGGAATGGATTCAGAACATTATGAAATAGCTATTATTGGAATTTCTTATCCGTTTTACGAAGAAGAATTTCCACATCATGTAAATGAGTACAAATAACAATAAAAAAATATGCACGCATAGTAATTTTATAATTTTCTTTTATTTTTTATTCGTAATTTCGATTTCTCATTAAAATTACAATTATAAAATGGCTTCATTTGTAAAAGAAATATCTTTCCGCTGGTCAGATCTTGACCCAAATTTTCACGTTCGTCACAGTGCTTATTACGATTTTGGTGCACAGCATCGTATCGAAATCTTAGAAGAACTAGGTTTAACTTTAAAAGTAATGCAGACACAAGGTTTTGGTCCTGTTTTATTTAGAGAAGAATGTGTTTTCAGAAAAGAATTAAAACTTTCAGACAAAATATTCATTCATACTAAAACTTCAAAAATGAAGGCCGATGCTTCTCGCTGGTCTATCATTCACGAATTTAGAAGAGAAGATGATACGCTTTGCGCAACCATTACGGTTGATGGTGCATGGATGGATACAAAACTTAGAAAATTAGCTTCTCCTACTCCAGAAATTGCAATTCAAGCTTTGAGCATTTTCCCGAAAAGCGATGATTTTGTTGGACTATAACAAGCAAATTAATTTTATAAAAAATCCCAAAAACAATTGCTGATATTGTCTTTGGGATTTTTCTCTTAATCAAACTTTATCTTTAATTTCGTTATTCAAACTTTAACCCAAAATTTACTCTTTCAAAAGTGGTACTGCAAGAAAAGGCAAATCGTCCGACATTAACGGTTCCGAAAATCCCACCAAACGAATGTCCAGAATAAAACCCTCCCGCTGAAAATCGGCGAACCTGATATTTTAAAGCGATATCATTTACTCTCGAACTCAGCTGTCCAAAAGCAATCACATTTGGGATAATTTCATAACTTCCAAAAAATTTGGGAACAAGTTTCTTATAATAATCAAAACTTTCGTCGGTATCATAATCAATTATTGACGAATGTAAATTTTCTAAGTTTCCACCAATATAGGTATTTTCAGAAAAATGCCATGAGATGCTAAAACCTGTAAAAGTTCCCTCGTAACCACTTCTAGAATCGACATATCCTATGCCAATTGTCGCTCTAAATTTATCGCAAATCTTTCCGATATAACCCACATAAGTACGATCGATTTCGGACTTGTCTATTCCAGCGCCAAAAATGATGTCGTCTTCACACATTGTAAGAGCGTACTGAAAATAAGCTGAATATTGATCTTGATTTGCCGCAACAACGCTCCGACCTTTGTCAAGATCTATATTGGCAGAAATTAAGGTTGAGTTTATAACGGCGAAATCAAAAGTATTGAGTTCTTGGGCAAATGTGGGGACTGTGAGCAGGAGTAAAAGTATAGTTTTTTTCATAATACTATCATTTAAGGCTTACAACATTCTTACACTAAATTACGTCCTATTTTCCTATTAATAAAAGAAGTCCTTTGAAGTGCTCCATTATTCGTTAAAATACATTATTTTCATAATCAACATCATTTAATCGATAAAATTTCAACAAAACATCGATTATTGGCACTAAAAACAAGAAAATCATTTCAAACTCTTTTTTTCTGATAACTTTAAGATTTTAAGCTTTGTTTTAAAAATGGTTCGGTTTAACTTTATAAATCATAAAAACAATGCCTTCTAAAATGAAAATTCTAAGACTATTATTCATACTTATTCCATGCTTAAGTTTTGCCCAACAGGGAAATATAAAAGCATTAGATATTAATTTAAGCAATTACGAATATCCATTTCCTGTTCATTTTATCGAGCTGAGCAGTCAGCGACAGTATCTAAAAATGAGTTATATGGATATTATTCCCGAAAACTATAACCAGAAAAATATCGTTTTACTGCACGGAAAAAACTTCAATGGCGCTTATTGGGAAACTACTATTAAAGCGTTGACAAAAGAAGGTTATCGCGTAATTGTTCCCGATCAGATTGGTTTCGGAAAATCGACAAAACCAGATCATTTTCAATACACTTTTCAGCAGCTGGCAGAAAACACCAAAAAACTCTTAGATCATTTAGGAATTAGCAAGACGACTGTATTAGGACATTCTATGGGCGGAATGCTGGCAACGCGCTTTGCATTGATGTATCCAGAAACTACAGAAAAATTGGTTCTAGAAAATCCGATTGGTTTAGAAGACTGGAAATTGGTTGTTCCGTACAAAACTGTTGATTGGTGGTACGAAGCGGAATTGAAACAGAATTACGAAGGCATTAAACAGTACCAAATGGCAAATTATTATGACGGAAAATGGAATGCCGATTATCAAAAATGGGCTGAACTTAGCGCAGGCTGGACCACAGCACCAGATTATGATCTTGTGGCTTGGAATTCGGCTCTTTTGTACGATATGATTTTTACACAGCCTGTATTATATGAATTTAAAAATATCAAATGCCAAACACTATTGATTATCGGAACAAGAGATAAAACGGCTTTAGGCAAACCATTGGTTTCTGAAGAAGTGAGAAAAACAATGGGAAATTATGCCGAGCTGGGTAAAAGAACTCAAAAAGAAATTCCGAACTCAAAATTGGTAGAAATTCCAAATACAGGACATTTGCCACATATTGAATCTTTTGATTCATTTATAAAAGCATTAATCGTATTTTTGAAATAATTTTTTTTTCGCCACGAATTTCGCGAATTGACACTAATTAATTTTCCGAAATTTTTAAATAAAAAATTCGTATAAATTAGTGCAATTCGTGGCAAACCCTAACTTAAAAATCATATAAATATGTTTACAATAGAACAAATAAAAGAAGCCCATTCAAAAGTAAAAACGGGCGCAGATTTCCCTAATTACATTCAAGATTTAATAATTCTGGGTGTAAAAGGATACGATACTTATGTACATGACGGAAGCGTTGTTTATTACGGATTAAACAATTATACCGCTGCTGCAGAAGAAAAATATCCTGAAATGAAAGTAGCCGATTTTCCTAACAAAGAACTTTTTATAGAAAACTTGGTAAAACATCAGCACGGCGAAACCGATTATATGACTTTCTGTAAGCACTGTGCACAAGCAGGAATTGCAAAATGGAGAGTTGATATAGTGGAAATGACTTGCACATATTTTGACAAATCTGAGAATGAAATTTTAATCGAAAAAATTCCAGTATAATTTCCTAAGCATTTATGACTATTTTTAACCAAAACCACCAAACCAATTTTAAAAAAAGCCTTTTATTAATTCTTTTCCTTATTTCATTTTTTGGCTTTTCGCAAAACAAAAAAGAAAATACTAAATTTAAAGTCATTGCTTTTTATACCGCAAAAAACGATCAAGCACATATCAGTTTTGTACATGAAGCCAATAAATACTTTCCAAAGCTAGCAGAAGAGAATCATTTTCAATATGATTCAACTAGCAATTGGGATAATCTAAATGCGAAGTTCTTGTCTAAATATCAAATTGTTTTGTTTTTAGACACAAGACCTGAGAAAAAGGAACAGCGTGAAGCTTTTCAAAAATATATGGAAAATGGCGGCGGTTTCATCGGATTTCACTTTTCGGCATTTGCTTTAAATAATTCGAGCTATAATCAAGATTGGAACTGGTATCATAATACTTTTTTAGGTTCTGGCGAATACGGAAGCAATACATGGAAACCGACTTCGGCAGTTTTAAGAATAGAAAATCAGCATCCTGTAACTAAAAATCTGCCTAAAACCTTCTCTTCTGCTCCAAACGAATGGTATAGATGGTCGAATGATTTGACTAAAAATCCTGATATCGAAATTTTATTAGCAATAGACGAATCTAGTTTTCCTTTAGGAACTGGTCCAAAAGCGCATGAAATCTGGCACAGCGGTTATTATCCCGTTGTTTGGACCAATAAAAAATACAAAATGCTGTATGTAAATATGGGGCATAATGATATTGATTATGAAGGAGGAACAAACAAGACTTTATCCTATACTTTTGAAAACAAAACACAAAGTCAATTAATTTTAAATGCCTTGCTCTGGCTTGGCAATTCAAAGAAAAAATAAAAAATGTCAACTATCCTTTCTCCTATAATTTCAGCTCAAGAATTAATTGCTAATACTAGAATCATTTTAGTTGATGCTAGAGCCGGCGCGAATACTTTCGAAAATTATCAAAAAGAACATTTGAAAGGCGCTCGTTTTGTAGATTTAAATCGCGATCTGGCTGCGATTCCAGAAAATCCAGCAAATGGTGGACGACACCCTTTGCCATCTCCAGAAGATTTTTCTAAAGTACTTTCTTCATTAGGAATTTCACCTTCCGATCATGTTGTCGTTTACGATGATAAAAACGGTTCTAATTTCGCTGCTCGTTTCTGGTGGATGATGCGCGCCATTGGACATGAAAAAATTCAGGTTTTAAATGGCGGTTATCAAGCAGCAATTCAAGCAGGTTTTCCTACCATTTCTGGAATTGAGACTTTTGATAAAACAACATATCCTTCTCAAGAATGGAAATTGCTTTTAGCCGATATTGAAGAAGTCGAAAAAGCCCGTAAAAATGATCAAAATATTGTAATCGATGTTCGTGATAAAAGCAGATATGATGGCTTAGTAGAACCGCTTGATTTAATTGCAGGACATATTCCAGGAGCTGTTAATGTTCCACTAACAGAAAATCTGGATGAAAACGGATTCTTTAAACCAGCCAATGAATTAGCAGAAAAGTACAAAGCCGTTTTAAAAGATAAAAAACCAGAAAATACAATCGTACATTGCGGTTCTGGCGTTACGGCCTGCCATACTTTATTGGCGATGGATTACGCTGGACTTCCAATTCCGAAACTATATGCTGGTTCTTGGAGTGAATGGTCAAGAAACGACCGCGAAATGGCAACACAAAAAACAGAATAAAATATATTTTTTTGCCACAGATTAAAAAGATTCGAATGATTAAACTTCTCTAATCCTTATAATCTGTGGCTAAAAAAAATAATACAAATAAAAATTACAATGCAACACTGGGATATACTTTTATCAAATCAGGTAAATAAAAAGAAATTAATAGAAAATATATTAAACGGCGAAGCAACTGGAGAATTAGCTGTTTTTAACAATCAAAAAGGAATACTATTTTCTGATATTGCAATTGAAAAATTTATCGAAAAAGAGTTTCAATACGACAGCGTTGAAGCTTCTCCAGATTCGCACAGACAACTTCGAACTTTTTCTTCCGGCGAGCGAAAAAAAGAGTTTTTAAAATACTGTATCAATCAGAAACCGGATTACATTATTTTCGACAATCCTTTTGACCATTTGGATCAGGCTTCAAGAGTTGTTTTAGCCAATTCGTTAAAAGATCTAACCCACGATATTGCAATTATTCAGCTTTTAAATCGTACCGTTGATGTGCTAGAATTTGTGCCCAATAAAGCTCAAATTAAAGACAATACATTCGAATTGCATCCATTTAAAAAAGCCGAAAATCATTTCAAAACATTAAACACAACTGCAATTCCAAAAGCAACGGAAGTCCATACTTTTCCAGAAGACGAATTAATCAGACTCGAAAATGTTTCAGTTAGTTATGACGAAAGAAAGATTCTCAACAATATTTCTTGGACAATAAAACAAGGCGAATTCTGGCAGTTAGTCGGTCCAAATGGTTCCGGAAAAAGTACTATTTTATCTTTGATCACAGGAGACAATCCAAAAGGTTTTGGACAGAATTTATTTTTATTTGGAAGAAAAAAAGGAACCGGAGAAAGTGTTTGGGATATTAAAAAACAAATCGGGATTTACGCTACTTCTATGATGGATCTGTTCCAGAAAAGCCATACGGTTGAACAGATGATATTATCAGGATTCTTTGACCAAATCGGATTGTATACAGAACCTACAACACATCAGAAAAATATTGTAACACAATGGCTCGAAGTAATCGAAATGACGCATTTACGCAAAAAACGTTTTATTGATCTTTCTATTGGCCAACAACGCGTTGCATTAATCGTTCGTGCAGTTTTAAAACACCCGCCATTATTAATTTTAGACGAACCCGTAGAAGGTTTAGACGACGAAAATGTAGATTTGGTAATTCAGCTTATCAACACCATAAAACAAGAAACAAACGTTTCCATACTCTATGTTTCGCACCGAATCGAACAAGGTCTTGCTCCTACTTCTGTTTTTGAACTTTTGCCATCTGAAACAGGTTCAATCGGAAAAATAAAACATCACTCAGAATCAAATTAAATGAAAATAAAATTTGCAGTATTTCTACTGTTACCATTCGTGTTGATTTCTTGTTCTAGCACCATTTCAACAGTAAAAAAAGAATATACGTTTAATACATCAAAAGAATTAAAATCAGATTGGACAATTGATTCTAAAGAATGGATTTTAAAAAATGATACCCTTACTGGAAATGGTTCTCTTTCACCTTGGGGAGTTTTAATTTCAAAGAAACAGCTTCCAGAGAATTATGAAATTGATTTTAAAGTCAACATGACAAATGCATCTTTATTCGAAACCATGCTCAATTTGAATAAAGGAAAATACATTAGAACATATTTATATCAAATTGATCAAAACCTAGTAATTGGCGACGGACTTTATGATAAAAAAGACGATTCGTATGGCAAACGAGGCGGTCCAACCCTATTCAAAAAACCAATGAAGTTGGAAAACAACAAATGGTATGTTATAAAAATTAGAGTTCAAAACAACCAATTATACTTTTCTGTAGACAACCAGACTTCATTAGAATGTTCCCTTGAAAAAAGCAATTTAAATCAAAAAGGGAAATTAGGTTTCATAAGCAACGGAGAAGTCAAAATAACTGATTTAAGAATTAAATCTTTCTAAAAACAGTCATAACGAATGGAAAAATACGAGATCTTGCAAAATGGTGATAACGAAATGACTATTTCATTTTATTTCAATAAAAAATCACTGATTGTTCCTTGGATAATTTTCTTTTCAATATTGCTATTAATTATAAGCAAATTAAAACCTGACCTAATCGCTGAAACCTTTATCTCAATAATCATTGCAATGCCAGCACTCACATATGTACTGTTTAATGATTATTTTGAATGGTACAAAAACAAATTTCATGTGTTTAGTATTAGAGATGAAGATTTGTATATTAATAATAAACTTCACTGCAAATTATATAAATTACAATCTGTAAATGTAGTTTATCTCAACGAGAAATATAGTTTAGGCTGGAAAGTATACTTGGATGTTTTTCCTATTTCTTCTAATGATTACATCATTAAAAAACAATTAAAAGAAAAAGATGCATATGAAATAGCAGAAAAAATCTCAATATTTCTAAACAGAAATGTAAAAATAGAATCATAAAAAAAGCTCCCAAAAAGGAGCTTTTTTTATTTAGTATAAGAATTATCTAATTTTCAAATTGGCAAATTATCTAATTAATTCTCTTCTTCCGTATTATGCGATTTCACATAAACACGCCATTTCTCGATACAATCCTGAAAATCCTGAGGCAATTCTGTATCAAAACGCATCATTTCTCCCGTAGTTGGGTGAACAAATCCAAGCGTTTTAGCATGCAGTGCTTGACGTGGTAAAGCTTTAAAACAATTTTCTATAAACTGTTTGTATTTTGTAAAAGTCGTTCCTTTCAAAATCAAATGACCTCCATAACGCTCATCATTAAATAACGGATGACCAATATGTTTCATATGCGCACGAATCTGGTGTGTTCTTCCTGTTTCCAATTTACAAGAAATAAGAGTCACATAACCAAAACGCTCCAAAACTTTATAATGCGTAATAGCAGGTTTTCCAATTTCTGGATCATCAAAAACCGCCATCTGCATTCTGTCTTTTAAATGTCTAGCAAGATTTCCTTCAATTGTACCGCTCTCAGCCACAACATTTCCCCAAACCAGAGCAATATACTCACGTTCGGTAGTTTTAGCTTCAAATTGCTTTGCTAAATGCGTCATAGCCGCTTCAGTTTTAGCCACAACCAAAAGACCAGAAGTGTCCTTGTCAATTCTATGAACCAAACCTGGACGCTCACTGCTGTTCATTGGCAGATTATCAAAATGATGCGCCAAAGCATTTACCAAAGTTCCTGTATAATTTCCGTGACCAGGATGTACAACCATTCCAGGCTCTTTATTAATCAATAAAAGAGCATCATCTTCATAAACAATATTCAACGGAATATCTTCAGGAAGAATATGATTTTCAAATGGCGGATGCGACAACATAACCGTTATCACATCAAAAGGTTTTACTTTGTAATTTGATTTTACTGGAATCTCATTCACAAAAATGTTTCCATTAGTTGCCGCATTCTGAATCTTATTTCGTGTGGCATTCGGAATCAAATACATTAAATATTTGTCAATACGCAAAAACGCCTGACCTTTTGGTACTTCAAATCTGTAGTGCTCAAATAATTCGTCTTCCAGATCTAAATTTTCTTCAATATTATTGTTCATCATTTGGGGTTTCTGCAGGCACCGCAGTACTATCTGTTGCCTGACTTTCATCTACATAACTTGCTTTTCCGTCTCCTAAAACCAAATCAATTTTAGAAGCTTTAAGCACTCTATCTCCTACTTTTAAGTTTCTTCCTTTCAAACGCATTTCCAAAACCATGTCTTTTCCAAGATTCGGAATATACGTAATCGTTCCAGGCTCAAGACCTAATGCTTTTAACGTTGGTACAGCTTCACGATATGTTTTCTCGATTAAATCTGGAATTTTCACAGAAGAAAAACCAGAAGCATTAATCTTGATATAAATTTTTCTACCCACTTTTACCATCGTTCCAGGCAACGGATCTTGCTCCACAACACTATATTTTGGGTATTCACTTCTGTAATCAACACTATCCAAAAGAACGTAATCTAAATCAAGTTCGTCCAATTTGTTTTCCACTTGTTCCTCAGTTAGTTTTGACAAATTCGGAACAGCAATTTCATGTCCGTGATCTGTTGTAAAAGTTAACCAATGCATAAATAAATAACCAATAACCGCAATTATAGCTGCGGCCGCAAGCAATTGCAAGAAAAAAACTCGGCTTGTTAAATACTGACGTAAACTCATAAATTTATTTTTAATAGCGACAAAGATAAAGTATTTCGTTTCAAAAAAAATGATAATTTTGTTTAAAACAAGAAAGTGCCATGATTGTCATCCTGAGCAAAGCCGAAGGATAATTTTCAGGAGCTGCTTCCTGCTATCCGCTGTATTCCCGATAAACAAAAACTACGGCTAAAAAGCCTTGTTTTTCTAAATCGGGAGATGCCGCTCCTATCAGGGCTAGGGCACTCTATTTCATAAGAACGTTATTTATTAAAAAAACATATATCAAATAAAGTTTCAAAACAGATTTAAACGATTTACGGCAAAACCTGAAACTTGAAACAAATTAAAACCTGAAACAAAAACATGAAAAACATTGCCATCATCATGGGCGGCTATTCCAGCGAATACAAAATATCATTAATCAGCGGGAATGTCGTGTATCAATATCTTGACAAAACAAAATACAACGGATTCCGTATTCACATTTTCAAAGAAAAATGGGTTTATGTAGACCAAAACGATGCCGAATTCCCAATCGATAAAAATGACTTTTCTGTAACAGTAAACGGCGAGAAAATTACTTTTGACTGTGTTTTCAACGCCATTCACGGAACTCCGGGCGAAGACGGATTAATGCAAGCTTACTTTGAATTAATCGGCATGCCACAATCTTCTTGCGATTATTACCAATCTGCATTAACATTCAATAAAAGAGATTTATTATCTGTTTTAAAACCATACGGAATCAAAACTGCTATTTCTTATTATCTAAACAAAGGAGATGAAATCAATACAGCCGAAATCGTAAAAAAAGTTGGATTGCCATGTTTCGTAAAACCAAACAAAGCAGGTTCAAGTTTCGGAATCTCAAAAGTAAAAACCGAAGCGGAATTGCCAATTGCAATTGAAGTTGCGTATAAAGAAGATAACGAAATCATCATTGAAAGTTTCCTTGACGGAACTGAAGTTTCTGTTGGTGTAATTAACTATCAGGGAGAAATTAAAGTATTGCCAATTACAGAAATTGTATCAGACAATGATTTCTTCGATTACGAAGCGAAATACGAAGGAAAATCTCAGGAAATCACACCAGCAAGAATCTCTGACGAATTGACTAAAAAAGTAAGCGAAACAGCAAAACGCGCTTACGAAGTTTTAAAAATGAAAGGTTTCTCAAGAAGCGAATTCATTATCGTAAACGACGAACCGCACATGCTGGAAATGAACACTATTCCAGGTTTAACAACCGAAAGTTTAATTCCGCAGCAAGCAAAAGCAGCCGGAATTTCACTAGAAGATTTGTTCACAAATGCAATTGAGTTAGCTTTAAAATAGACACTAAGATACTGAGGTGCTAAGATTCTAAGATTTTAGCACCTTTGTTTTTTATAAAACAATTTAATTTTTTGCCTCTCTGAACCTTAATAAAATATGCTCTTTCTAGTCGGAACTCGAGATTCAAATGTAAAAAATGGGATAATTTCAAATGAAAAATGTCCTAAATGCGAGATTAAAAACACTCTGCATTTTAGTATATACAAAACGTATACTCATATTACTATGATTCCTCTTTTTCCCGTCGGGAAATATGTAAATATACAATGTAGGAACTGTGAAATTTTATTTGATTACAATGATTTATCTTCCAACGCACAAGAAAAATTACGAAATCAAAAATTAGAAAGTTCAGTTTGGATGTTTTCTGGAAGCATTATAATGCTTTTAGCCATTATTTATAGTATAAATACTTATATTAACAATAATAACAAAACAGCAATTTTAATAAAAAAACCTCAGGTAGGTGATGTTTATAATTTAAAGTTTTCAAACGGTTATTATTCATGTTTTAAAATAGATAGAATAACAACCGACAGCATTTTTACAACACATAATGATTTTGATGCTTATATGCCTTACGAAGTAGATGATTTAGATAAAAATGAAAACTATTCAGATCGAAAAGTATCTTATTCAAAAAAAGCAATCATTAAACTTTATGATAATAATGAAATAATAAAAATCAAACGAGCTAAATACCCATTAGAAGCGAAAGAACTTGAATACAAAATTCCAGCAACAAAATAAAAACTTAGAATCTCAGCAACTTAAAACCTTAGTAACTAAAAGAAAATGAAAGAAATCTTCGAATGGAATAGACTTTTTTTTAATGAATTGCCAGAAGTTTTCCTTTTGGAAGTAATATTTCGTTCGACAGTAATGTTCACTATTTTATTGCTAACATTAAAATTGGCTGGTAAACGAGGTGTAAAACAATTATCGATTTTTGAAACTGTAATCATTATTGCATTAGGTTCTGCTGCTGGCGATCCTATGTTTTATGAAGATGTCGGAATCATTCCGGCAGCAATTGTCTTTTTGGTCATTATTATCTTGTACCGTTCTGTGACATGGCTTACTGGAAAAAGCAAAAAATTCGAAGAGTTTATAGAAGGCAAAACCGAATGTTTAATTAATGATGGAAAATTTTCCATATCGAGTTTTAAAAAAGAAACTTTGGCACAAGATGAATTTTTCTCAGAACTTCGCGTAAAATCAATCGAACATTTAGGACAAGTAAAACATGCTTTTATAGAACCAAGCGGAGAAATAAGCGTATTTTTTTATCCCGACGAAAAAGTAAAATACGGATTGCCTATTTTACCTTCTTTATTTAACGCTAAGAGCAAATTAATTCCAACCAACGGAATCTATGCTTGTTCCTTCTGCGGACACACACAAGAGTTGCTAAAAGGAACTGCAAACTGCGAAATCTGCCACAAAGACGAATGGGTAACAGCAATAAACTCAAAAAGAATCACTTAAACAAATTCCAGAAAAATAAAAACTAAGATTCATCATAATCCTAATCAAGCTTAGAATCTTAGCATCTCAGAACCTTAGAACCTTAAAAAAATGCGAAAAGCCATATTCCCAGGATCATTCGACCCAATTACATTAGGGCACGAAGACATTATAAAAAGAGCCATTCCTTTATTTGACGAAATCATAATTGCCATTGGTGTCAATGCCGAAAAAAAATACATGTTTTCGTTAGAAGAAAGAAAACGCTTTATTGAAGAAACCTTCAAAGGCGAACCAAAAGTTTCTGTGATTACCTATGAAGGCTTAACGATTGATCTCGCTAAAAAAGAAAAAGCCAATTTCATCTTAAGAGGTTTGCGCAATCCTGCCGATTTCGAATTTGAAAAAGCCATTGCCCACACCAACAGAAAACTTTCGAAAATAGAAACCGTTTTCTTGCTAACAGCTGCAAGTACCTCATTTATCAGTTCGAGCATTGTACGCGATGTATTGCGTCATGGTGGAGAATATGAAATGCTGGTTCCAGAAGCAGTTAGAGTGAAAAAATAATATGAATAAGAAACAAATTCTTTTCTACATTATTACACATGTATTTTTTCTGACAATTTCATCACACAAATTACTAGCACAAAAAGATAAGGATTTTGAAAAAGAAATAGAAAATCCTAGTCAATACAATTTTGACAAAATTGATTTTATTGATTCCGAAAATAATGAAAAATTAAGCGGTACTTTAATATCTCCCAAAACAGAATATTCAAAGATCATTATAATTGTTCCTGGTAGTGGAAAGAATACAAAAAATTCTCATTACGTTTTAGCAGAAGAAATATTAAAAAACAATATTGCTGTTTACCGATTTGATGATCGTGGAGTTGGAGAATCAGAAGGAAATATTAATTTTAGTGTAGATCAAATAATACGTGATCTATATTATGCTTATACTAATATTAAAAAAGCAAGCAATTTATCTCAAAAAAGTATTGGAATTTTGGGACATAGTTTGGGAGGAATTGCAACTATCGATAATTATCAAAAAGGTCTGAATTTAGATTTTATTGTACTGATGTCAACTCCATTTGAAAAATATGGAAGATTTACTAAATCACAATTCCCTTTTAATAGCATTAAAAAAGTAAGTGCCAAAACTGTATTTGAAAACATAAATATCCCCTTATTATTCATAGCAGGTTCTAATGATAGTTTCTTAGAAAGTGAAAAAACTGCCGATCTTTTACGTTCAGTCAATAATAAAAACATTGATGTTAGAATAATCGATGGCTTAAATCACTTCTTAATAAAAGGTAATGATGACTGGAAAGAAACAAAAAAATACAATGATTTATATGGCATGGACCAAAAAGCCTTGACCGAAATTATTACTTGGATTAAAAACCTTAAACCCGATTTAAATCAAAAATAGTTCTAATCATTAAATTTGCAATGCTTATCAATTATAAGTAATTTCGCATTTTTAAAATAAACACCAAACAATGAGTATCGAGAGAGAATTAAGCAAACGAAGCGGATCAAAATGTGAACTTTGCGGAAATGAAGAAAATTTAAAAGTTTATCAAGTCCTGCCAACTAAAAAAGGCGGAATTGATGAAGCTATATTTGCCTGTAACACTTGTATTGACCAAATCGAAAATCCAGACAATGTTGATTTAAACCACTGGAGATGCCTTAACGACAGTATGTGGAACGAAAATATTCCTGTTCAAGTTGTGGCTTGGAGAATGTTAAGCCGTATGCGCTCAGCGGGATGGCCACAAGAATTGCTTGATATGATGTACTTAGATGAAGATACTCTTGAATGGGCAAAAGCAACAGGAGAAGGCGAAGATGACGAAAATAAATTAGTTCACCGTGACAGTAACGGCGTAGTACTACAACACGGAGATTCAGTTGTTTTAATCAAAGATCTTAAAGTTAAAGGTTCGAGCATGGTTGCCAAACAAGGAACTGCTGTTAGAAACATCCGTTTAGACCACGAAAACGCTGAATATATTGAAGGAAAAGTAGACGGACAGCAGATTGTGATTATTACGCAGTATGTGAAGAAGATTTAAAAAAGGTGCTAAGGTTCTGAGATGCTAAGATTCTAAGCTTTTTTAGAATACTAATAATTTAACCGCAAAGGACACAATGATTTACGCAAAGTTCGCAAAGTTTTATCCATAAAGCTTTGCGAACTTTGCGCTTTTATAAAGTCTTAAATTAGAAAAAAACTTTGCTCCCGATAGCTATCAGGATTGCGGTAAAATCAAAAACAAGGTATATCAACCTGAAACCTGAAACTTGAAACAAAAAAAGCCCGTTCATAAAACTGAACGGGCTTTTTAATATATTGTTTCTAACGAAAAATTATTTCTGGAATAATTTATTGATTTGGTCTTTTACGAATGGCTCAGAAACATTGTTTGTTGCTGCGTCTCTTTCTTTACCAGAAACCATAAATTGAACTGTAGCTTTGTCTGGAACCACATTTCCTGTGTAGTGCAACCAAATGTAGTTGTTAGGTAACTCTAATTTGATATCGTACAACGGAGAAGCTGTAAATCCGCCCATGATAATGTTGTATAAAGAATTATAAGCATTATCTATGTTTTTAAATGAAAATTTTCTCAAAGTCGAATCGTCATCACTTTGAACGATAGTGTAATACACAGTGTATTCGTCACCAATTTTCTGAATGTAGTTGTTATTTACTTTTCCTAATTTTTCTACAGGAACTGTTTCTAGAACCTTAACCTGTGCAAACGAAATAAAAGTAAAAAACAATGCGGCAAGAGTAATAATCTTTTTCATATAGTATTTGGGGTTACAATTTTACGAACACAAAAAAACATAGAAATATTGAAAAAACACCTATCAATTCGTTATTTTTTTAACATAAAATTGTAAAACTTAGTCACTCAATTCTAAACTATTGAAATACAATAAAATAAATACGAAAATTTAAATTATAAATTCCAATCTTCATATCTACATCTTGCTTATCGCATCTTTCCTCTTACTTATCTAAAATCAATATTTCCCTTTCTTCTCCTCCTCTACTTTCTTGATGACATTTCGGGCAACTTCGATTTTAAACTTCTTGCCTTTCATTTTTTCATCCTTGATATTTTTCAGAAGTTCTTTTACTTTATTGTATTTAACTGCTGCAAACGAAACAAAATCTTTTACTTCAATTAAACCTAAATCGTCTTTTTCTAATTTTCCTTTTTGAGAAAAGAATCCTACGATATCAAATTTATTCAACTTAGTTTTCTTTCCGCCGCTGATGTAAATAGTCTGAAATTGAGGCGGATTCGGAAGCGAAACTTTTCCTTCAACATCCAAAACCTTCATTTCATAATCAATGTAATCTAGTTGCTTTTCACTTTCGTGAATGATAATATATGCCGTTCCTGTTGCTTGCATACGCGCCGTACGACCGTTTCTATGTGTAAACTCGTCTTCTTTTAACGGAAGATGATAATGAATAACATGTTTCATTTCTGGAATATCCAAACCTCTGGCAGCCAAATCTGTTGTAACCAAATACGTTACGCTTCCGTTTCTAAACTGAATCAAAGCACGCTCACGTTCTTCTTGATCCATTCCGCCATGATAATAAACTGAATAGATTCCTTTTTCGTTTAAAGTGTCACTAATACGTTCTGCAGCATCTCTATGATTACAAAAGATAATAGCCGATTCTGATTTCAACGAACAAATCAAATTGAACAAACTCTGCAATTTATCTTTAGATGGCGAAATCACCATTTTCATAGATAGATTGGCTTTTTCTTCTTCCTCAGGAATAAAATCTAAAACCGTCGGGTTTACCACTCGTGTATATTTCGGAATCTCAATATCTGAAGTCGCAGAAACCAAAACTCTTTTATTGACTTTCGGCAATCTGCCAATGATAAAAGACATTTGCTCGTGAAATCCTAATTGAAGCGATTTATCAAATTCATCCAAAATCAAAGTTTGAATTTTATCGGTTCTAAAAGTTTCTCTGTCAATATGATCGGCAATTCTTCCAGGCGTTCCAATTAAAACTGCTGGCGGATTGCTTAAGTTTTTGATTTCAGTATCAATTGAATGTCCGCCATAACAAATATTTACTTTGTACTGCGTTCCCATTTTTTTCCAAACCTGTTCGATCTGAAGCCCCAATTCACGTGACGGAACCAAAATCAAACATTGAACAGAAAGAATTTCAGGCTGTAACAATTCTAAAATAGGAAGCAAAAACGCCAATGTTTTTCCAGATCCTGTTGGAGAAAGTAATAAAACGTTGTTTTCGTTTAAAATAGCATCGTGTGCCGTTTCCTGCATTTCGTTCAGGCTCTGAATTCCTAAATTCGAAAGTATATCGTTGGAATGGTGTTTTTTATTCATTCTGCAAAAGTAGAGAAAAATAGTTGGCAGTTTACAGTTTTTAGTGTTCAGATTTGAATGCTGTTGAATTTTGTTTCTCGCAGATTTGGCAGATCAAGCAGATTAAATTTTAAATACCAAAATAAAAAATCTCCTAAATCTGCAAAATCTGCGAGAGACTAATAACCACAAAGCATATCAACTTGAAACTTGAAAATTTAAACAAATAAAACTATTATATTTGACCATCAAAAACCCAAAACCATGAAACTTTTCACCATTCTCTTTTCACTTTTCACCATCACTATTTCCGCTCAAAACAATAAGAAATACGATACCTTTTTTGAGAAAGGAAACGGTAATCAATCTGCTTCTTATCAGGAAACTATCGCTTACTGGAAGATGCTTGCTGCCGATTTCCCGACTATTCAAATGAAAGAAATGGGACTCACAGATTCTGGTGAACCTTTGCACATGATTACCTTTAATCCTGACAAGGAATTTGATTTTGATAAAATTCAGAAAACCAAAGCCGTTCTTTTTGTCAATAACGGAATCCACGCAGGAGAACCTGACGGAATCGATGCCACAATGCAATTCTACAGAGATTTGGCAACAGGAAAAATGAAAGCGCCAAAAAACACCGTTTTGGTTACCATTCCAGTTTATAATATTGGTGGTGCTTTAAATAGAAATTCGACAACGCGTGCCAATCAAGATGGCCCAGAGATTTATGGTTTTAGAGGAAATGCCAGAAACTACGATTTGAATCGTGATTTAATGAAATCGGATACTCGAAATACAAAAAGTTTTGTGGAGATTTTTCAGAAAATAAATGCAGATGTTTTTATCGATAATCACGTAAGTAACGGTTCTGATTATCAATACAAACTGACGTACATCATGACGCAGCACAACAAACTGGGAACAGTTTTGGGCGATTTTATGAATAACGAAATGATGCCAGCTTTGGTAAAAGATCTTCAGAAAAAGAAAATCGAAACTACGCCTTATGTCGATTCGTTTAAAGATACTCCTGACAAAGGTTTCGGACAGTTTGTTGATAGTCCGCGATATACAACGGGTTATACTTCACTATTTAATACAATTGGTTTTGTAGTCGAAACGCACATGCTGAAAAAATACGCGGAACGTGTAAAAATGACCTACGAATACATGAAATCGACGATGGATTTTACCGATGCTAATTATCAAAAAATAAAAGAATTAAGAGTACAAAATTTGGAGCAATATCAGCCAAAGAAATCATACACTTTAAAATGGGAATTGGACAGTACAAAAGCGACCACTTTTTCGTTTTTAGGTTATGAAGCAGGTTACAAAAAAAGCGACGCTACAACAGGAAATCGTTTGTATTACGACCGAAGCAAACCTTACAAAAAAGACGTTCCGTACATCAAAGAATTTAAATCGGTTAAAGAAGTGGTGATTCCTACGGCTTATGTTGTTCCAAGAGGATATTGGAATATTATTGATCTTTTAAAAAACAATAACACCTCGTTTAAAGAGATTAAAAACGATACTATTATAGAAGTCGAAAGCTACAGAATTGCCGATTTTAAAACGGTTCCGTCCGCTTACGAAGGTCATTATATGCATAGAAATACAACCGTAACTTCTAAAATTGTTAAAATGGCTTTCGCCAAAGGAGATTACCTAGTTCCAACCAACCAAAAAGGTGTAAAATATCTTGTAGAAGCTTTTGAACCAGAGGGCGTTGATTCGTTCTTTAACTGGAATTTCTTCGACCCTATTTTACAGCAAAAAGAACATTACTCAGAATATATTTTTGAAGATACTGCTGGACAGCTTTTAAAAGAAAATCCAGACCTAAAAGCAGAATTAGAAGCTAAAAAACAAAACGACCGAGAATTTGCTAGAAGCGCCGAAGCACAATTGGATTGGATTTACAAGCATTCGGTTTATTACGAAAAGGCGCATATGCAGTATCCTGTTTATCGTGTTCTGTAGATTTTTTTAAGCAAAGTGCGCTAAGATTTTACGTGTAAATCTTTGTCTAAGCTGCAAAAATTGTTTAATTATTTTTATATAAGTTTATAAAATAATTATAATGGTTATTGATAATTGTAAATACCTATAAACAACTTTAATTTAAAGATGACATTAATTTATATTTTCTTATTGGTAATAACTGTTTTTGTTATTATGTCTTTTGCGAGTTTATTAAAAATTAAAAAACAGAACAACCAATATAATTACAATGGAATAAGTGATGACCGATATTACGAATTGAAATATAAGTTGCAATTCATAACTTCAGTTGGTGTTATAGTAATAGCTGTTGCAGGTTTTTTTGGCGTGGACAAATACGAAAATTTTGTAGCAGAATTTCAAAAGAAAACAGATTCACTAGATATTAAATTAAAATTGTATGACAAAAAGATAAAGTCATTAGATTCCAATATTGCAAAATACGATACCAAAATAAATGCTTATGATATTTTTCTGAGAAAAATGGATTTAAGCAAAGTCAAATTTTCTAAAGAAATGCTAGCATCCAACAAAGATCTATTATCACTAAAGGACACAATAAACAATATCAAAAAAAGAAATGTACTAGATAAAAGTTTTTATGTTATTGATAATTTAGAAATTAAAAATCATTATCAAAATGAAGTAAAAATTGAAATTAATAAAAAGTTTTACTTTAAAAATATGACAACCATAATAGGTGACCAACTACCAATATTTGTCAAAAAACCTGTTGTATTTGTTATTCCACAATCTTCAGCTGACATATCCTTAATTGAAGTCACAAATGAATATGTTATTGTTGATTATGGAATGTTTCAACATCACGGCGTTAAAGAAGCTCCTAAATCATTTGCTTTTGGATTATTAATAGCTAGAAAATCAGAGTAATCTAGTGAGGCTTTCAATAATCAAAACGCCCTAATATAAGAAGTTATGCTACTTTATCAATTTTAGCATTTATAAATTTCATTCAATCTAATCAAAAGTTAAATGACCAAACCAATTACAGTAATACACGATACAATTATTGTCAGAGATACAATCTATCAAACGATTACCGCTACAAAAATAGATAAAGCCGAAGTATACAAAGATATTTTAACAAACCAAACATCTACCAATAATACAATATTTTTAGTATTCTTTGGTCTTTTAACTCTTTTTATCGGTGCATCTTACTTGTACAACATAACTGTTGCTAAAACACAAATAATAAAACAGACTAGGAAAATCTTTGCGGCGGAAAAGAAGAAAATGCATAAGGAAATCAAAAAGGATTTAAATGAAAAATTTTATAAAATAAGAGGTGAAAGTGCTAGATTATTCTCAAATCAGTGCTTAGAAAATACTCCACTTAAAAATGTGCAATTACTATATTGGATTTGTCAATGTATTAAATATTATAGTAAAGTAAAAGATGGAGGACTGGCAGTAAGACAATCTTGCAAAAGAGCTATTAAAATTTCTGAAACTATTAAAACAAAAAAAACTGAATGTAAACCACTTCTACTAGAAAAATATCCTAATTTACAACGCAGTTTCTATAAGATATTTGAGAAATTACCATTAGAATTGTCAGAAGAAAAAAATAAGCTAAAAGAATTATTAGATGATATAGTATCATAATTTTTTTAAAATACAATCATTTATTTTGTTTTAATAGTTAAAATGTTTTATTATCGAAATGCACATGCTGAAAAAATATGCCGAACGTGTAAAAATGACCTACGAATACAGGAAAACGATAATGGGTTTTACCGATGCCAATTATCAGAAAATCAAAAAACTTCCTCCGCTGGCGCGAGCGTCCCGCCCGTGAACGCAATCTAAATCAATACGTAAAAAGAGAACGAGCAAGACGCTCGCGCCAGCTACAATAGACAAAATTAAAAAGCCTAATAAAACACAAGATTTATTAGGCTTTTCTATATTCCACAAAGAATAAAAAAATCTTATTTATCCTTCAATATTTTTTCTAAATACTCCACTTTATCTTTTTCAGCTTGAACCAAACGTTCATAAAGCTTTTTATTTTCTTCGTAAGCTTCAATCAATTTATCTAATGGATTGAAATTGCAATGATTATTAAAAGTTCCTGCACTGTTATCTGTAAAACTATTAAAAAAATTAATTGCCGCTTCGTCTGAAAAGTTTTTCAGCGCTTCAACAGTTACTCCCAAAGCTTTAGCAATTTGTTTTAACTTTTCATCATCAATCTCTTCGCTATTTTCTAAAGCTGAAACAGTTTGTTGGCTCATTCCTAAAGCCTGAGCCAAAGCTTCTTGCTTCATGTCACGAAGCTCACGAATTCGGCTTATTTTTCGGCCTATATGGCTTGGTTTTGTATGTGTGCTCATAAGTCAAAGATAATATAAAAAGGTCATAACAAATATCTAGTAACAAACAGATTTAAATGGTATCGTACCATTAAAATGATTTAATCTTTTTAGTTACTAGGTTTTAAACAAAAGTACGATTTTTGAGACATGAAATTAAGTAAGTTTTTAAGTTTCTGAGATTCTACGGTGTTAACTTTTAAGTTTGTCAAAGTTTAAAACTTTGACAAACTTAAAATTAGATTAAAAAAAAGTCTTAATTTGCTTTCTAAAATATCTTTTTTGATAATTAATAAAAAGGTCAATTAAAGTACCTTAACCTTATTTTTTTAACCGTAAAACAGAAACTTTAGACATTATGAATGCAGTTATAAAAGATTACGATTATTCGTTGATGGCTTGGCAATTTTTTTGTTTACTTTTTGGGATAGCAATACTTTATTTGCTGTACAAAGTTTATAAAAAAGTTAAATAAGTTATATCGATAAAATAAATAGTCCTAGAATGCACTAGGCTAATTTTATAAAAAAGTTGAGCTAAAGAAATTCAAAAAACCGAATATTAATCCTACTTTTAATTTGTATTTTCGTTTTACTTAACTTCTAACTTTTATTTTATGTCATTTCAAGGATACCTAAAAACGATTAAAGAAAAAACAGGAAATGGTCCAGCTGAGTTTAGAACTTTGGCAGAGCAAAAAGGTTTTACTGCAAACGGTGAGTTAAAACCCGAAGTAAAAGCTGGAGATATTGTAAACTGGCTTAAAAATGATTTCGCCTTAGGGCAAGGTCATGCAATGGCAATTTATGCTTTGCTCAAAGGCATTAAAAACGAGGATAGCGAATAAAAAAGTTCTCACTAAAAACCAAATGAACTTTTAAAGACGAGTGCCCGCGTGAGGGATAGAGCCAGGCTACCGAAGTAGCGGCGAAAGCCCGACAGCAATAAAAAAAAGACCCAATGAACGCAAAGTTGATTGGGTCTTTTTTTTATTGGTGGCACGCCCTTATTTTAAAGATGCTAAGATGCTAAGCTACTAAGATTCTAAGTTTTCTTTCTTTGTCTTTAAATCTACTGGAACTTTTTTTTCTTCTTCGAATAACAATTTGATGTTTTCGTATGAGTTTTTAAGTGCTTCTCTGATTTGTTCTGGGTTTAACCACGCTACTTTTTCTATTCCTTCTTCGATTTGACCGTGTGGTGTTCCTTCAAAATCGGAGAACATTTCGAACCAATGCGTGATTTTTAATTTGTATTTTCCGTTGCGTTTAAAGATGTGATAGGTTTTTTGAAGTTTATTCGTAATACGAAGCTGGTTTACTCCTGTCTCCTCCTCTACCTCACGCATAGCCGTCGCTTCAATGTCTTCCCCCTTCTCGATTCCGCCTTTTGGCAGGTCCCATTTTCCGTTTCTAAAGATAAACAAGACTTCGCCTTTCTTATTGTAGACAAAACCTCCGCCCGCTTTATTCACGGGAATCTTGGCTTTAAGGGTTTTCATTATCTCACTTTCGTCAGGATGATATAGAATCGCTTTTTGAATTTTATTTTGAAAAATTTTTATAATAAGCTGTTCGATATCAATACTCTCCAACAAGAACAATTGGAAATCTGTTTCCTTCGAGATTTCATTTGTCAAAAAAAGTGGTTTGTCGTTTACAAAAACTTTATACATTTGTACTATGATTTTTAATAAAGATACTGCCGAAAAAACAGCCGAATTGCTTTTGCAAATAAATGCAATTAAATTGAATCCCGAAAATCCTTTTACATGGGCTTCTGGTTGGAAATCTCCTATTTACTGTGATAATAGGTTAATTCTTTCATTTCCGAGCATTAGAAACTATGTTCGTGATGAGTTTGCTAAAAACATCGAAAAACAATTTGGAAAACCTGATGTGATTGCTGGTGTTGCTACTGGAGCCATTGGAGTTGGAATTTTGGTTGCCGAAAGCTTAGGTCTTCCGTTCGTATACGTGCGTCCGGAACCAAAAAAACACGGTAGACAAAACCAAGTAGAAGGTTTTTTGCAAAAAGGACAAAATGTTGTGGTTGTTGAGGATTTAATTAGTACCGGAAAAAGTAGTTTATTGGCTGTTGAAGCTTTAAGAAACGAAGGTGCTAATGTTAAAGGTATGGCAGCTGTATTTACTTATGGTTTTGGTGTTGCCGAAGCAAACTTTAAAGAAGCTAACGTTGATTTGTTCACTTTAAGCAACTACGAAAACTTGTTAGATTTAGCAGTTCAAAAACAATACATCACAGAAGATCAGCAATCTACTCTGCAAGAATGGAGCGTAAGCCCGTCTACTTGGGGACAGGAATAAGATTTTAGATTTTAGATTTTAAAATCGCTTTGCTCCTTTTGGAATTTGTCCCGATAGCTATCGGGATTAAAAAATTGGGATTTTATTTAAATTTCAGCTTTGCGAATTTAAATAAAGTCAAAGTAACATAAAAAACCTTGCGTCCTTTGCGGTAAAAAAACATTTGCGGTAAAACAAAAAAAAAAACAAAAAACAATATGAACTTAGAAAGTCCAAAAGTTACTGTTCAGAAATCAGCTCAAGATTTATTCGATCAATTGACTGACGTAAAGAATTTCGAAAAATTAATGCCAGACAATATTGCTAAATTTGAAGTGACTGGCGAAGACGCTTTTATTTTTGGATTGAAAGGAATGCCTGAAATCAAATTAAAGATGAAAGATAAAGTAGCTCCAAACAAAATTGTTTTGGGTGCTGCAAGTGATAAACTTCCGTTTACACTAACTTCAAATATTGACACTGTTTCTGATTCAGAAAGCGCTGTTCAATTATTTTTTGAAGGAGAATTCAACGCTATGATGGCGATGATGGTTAAAGGTCCTATTAGTAAGTTTATTGAAACTTTAGCAAACAATATGAACAAGCTTTAATAATGGTGAATTATTAATTGTGAATTATAAATGAAAATGTCCGACTATTGTTGGACATTTTTTTTTATGCTCTCGCAAAGTCGCAGAGACTCAAACATTTATTTTAAGATTAAACCATTAATAACTTAGCGTCTTAGCGACTTTGCGAGATAAAAATAAAAAACTTAGAATCTTAGCATCTCAGAACCTTAGCACCTTAGTAAAGCATCTTAACTTCCTTAATCTCAAATTCGGAAATCGAATCATCTTCTAACAAAACCTGTAGCTTACCAATTGGAGAAACGCCTTGAATGATTCCCATAAAATCTTGATTATTATTATCTCTAAATGCAGTCGGAATTCCCTTTTTAAATAAAAAATTGAAATAATCGTTCCAAAAGGTTTGTGATTCTGTTTTCCATAATTGAATTTTCTCTTTTAGTTTTTCGACAATTAAAATTGCCAATTTTTCTTTATCGAAAGATTTACCAGCAATTACTGCCATAGAAGAAGCAGTTGGCAATTCGGTAAAATCGGTTTGATTGACATTGATTCCGATTCCAGCAACTGACACGATTCTGCCATCGCTTTTTAAGGTATTTTCGATTAATATGCCAACCAATTTCTTATTGTATGACAGAATGTCGTTTGGCCACTTAATACAAATATCAGGAATATTTAATGCTTTTAAAACCTCTGCAACAGATAAAGATACCAAGACGCTCAAATTAAAAACTTCGTCGTTATTAAACAGGAAATCTTTCACCAAGACACTCATAGTTAAGTTCTTACCCGCTTCAGTCTTCCATACGCCACCTACTTGTCCTTTGCCTTTTGTCTGATTTTCAGCTGTTACCGTTGTAAAATTCTCCAGTTCATCTTGACTTGATAAAGCTTTTAAGAAGTCATTTGTAGAATCTATGGCATCGAGTTTGATTAGTTTCATTAAATAATTTAAATATCTTAATTTAATATTTTGTTAAGGTTCAAAAATAATCACAAAATTTGGTAACTTTACAAATTCATATAAAATAATTCATGGCGAAAAAGACTGTTAATAATGATGTTCTACTGGCGAACATAATCAAAGGGATTGAGGAAGTAAAAGGAAATGATATCGATATTCTTGACTTAAGAGAAATAGATACTGCTGTATGCGACTATTTTGTTATTTGCAACGGTAGCTCAAACACCCAAGTAAACGCCATCGTAAACTCAATTCAAAAAATTGTATCAAAAGACTTAAAAGATAAACCTTGGCACGTAGAAGGAACCGATAATGCAGAATGGGTTTTAATGGACTATGTACATATTGTAGTACACGTTTTCCAGAAACATATTCGCGAATATTACAACATCGAAAGCCTTTGGGGCGATGCCAAAATAACTTCAATCGAGAACAAATACTAAAGAAACTTTCATTAAATGGCTAAAGATAATAATCCAAATCCGAATAAATTTAAAATAAGTCCTTGGTTAATATACACCGCAATACTTTTAGTTTTTTTATTCATAAGTTTTGCCACAGGAGGATCAAGCTTAAGCGAACCTGCTCAATTAACTTCTTCTAAATTCAACACCCTTCTAGAAAAAGGACAAATTGAAAAAGTAATTGTTTACAACAAAGCAGAAGCTGAGGTATACTTGAATGCTGCGGCTCTTAAAGACCCAGCAAACAAAAAAGTTGCTGAAGATATTTTCAAACAGCCAAACAAAGGCCCACACTATACTTTGGAAATTGGTAATGATCAAATCTTTCAGACTAAATTAGAAAAAGCAGTTAGCGAAGGAAAATTAAAAGATTTCAACTTCCTTCAAAAAAATAACTGGAGCGATATTTTAATTAGCTTACTTCCTATCATCATCATTGTTGGTGTATGGATTTTCATTATGCGTAAAATGTCTGGTGGAGGCGCTGGCGGAGGCGGACAGATTTTCAATATCGGAAAATCTAAAGCTAAATTGTTTGATGAAAAAACAGACATTAAAACTACATTTAAAGATGTTGCAGGTTTAGAAGGTGCTAAAGAAGAAATTCAAGAAATTGTTGAATTCCTTAAAAACCCTGAAAAATACACGAATCTTGGAGGTAAAATTCCAAAAGGAGCTTTATTGGTAGGGCCTCCGGGAACAGGTAAAACTTTATTGGCAAAAGCAGTTGCTGGTGAAGCGCAAGTACCTTTCTTCTCTTTATCAGGTTCAGATTTCGTAGAAATGTTTGTAGGTGTTGGTGCTTCACGTGTACGTGACTTATTCAAACAAGCTAAAGAAAAATCTCCTGCTATCATTTTCATTGATGAGATCGATGCTGTTGGTAGAGCGAGAGGAAAAAGCAATATGTCTGGCGGAAACGATGAAAGAGAAAATACTTTGAACCAATTACTGACAGAAATGGACGGTTTTGGTACAAACTCTAACGTAATCGTTTTGGCAGCAACAAACAGAGCTGACGTTCTAGACAAAGCTTTAATGCGTGCAGGACGTTTTGACAGACAAATTTTTGTTGACTTACCAGATATTCGCGAAAGAGCTGAAATCTTCAAAGTACACTTAGCTCCTATCAAAAAAGTTGAAGGTCTAGATTTAGATTTCTTAGCAAAACAAACTCCAGGATTCTCTGGTGCTGATATTGCCAATGTTTGTAACGAGGCTGCTCTTATTGCTGCTCGTAACAACAAAGCCGCAGTTGACAGACAAGATTTCCTTGATGCCGTGGATAGAATTATTGGTGGTCTTGAAAAGAAAAACAAAATCATTACTCCAGACGAAAAAAGAGCAATTGCAATTCATGAAGCCGGTCACGCTACTGTAAGCTGGATGCTGGAGCATGCTGCACCACTAATTAAAGTAACAATTGTTCCTCGTGGGCAAAGTTTAGGAGCTGCATGGTATTTACCAGAAGAGAGACAAATCGTTAGAACAGATCAAATGTTAGACGAAATGTGTGCTACTATGGGAGGTAGAGCTGCTGAAAAAGTAACTTTCGACAGAATTTCGACTGGTGCATTAAGTGATTTAGAAAAAGTAACTCGTCAAGCTCGTGCTATGGTAACTATTTACGGATTGAATGACAAAATCGGTAATGTTACGTATTACGATTCAACTGGACAGAGCGAATACAACTTCTCTAAACCATACTCTGATGAGACTGCAAAAATTATTGACAAAGAAATTTCTGAGTTAATTGAAGGTCAATATCAGAGAGCAATTCAGATTTTAGAGGAAAACAAGGACAAGTTAAACCAACTTGCTGATATTCTGATTGAAAAAGAAGTAATCTTTAAAGATGACTTAGAAAACATATTCGGAAAACGTACTTTTGATAAAAATTTAGAAGAAGTAGTTTCATAAGTAATTACGAAATACGTAATAATTTTTTAAAATCTTAATTCAAAACATCCTTTTGAATTAAGATTTTTTTATCTTTGAACGTTTTCAATTAACATGTAAAGCATTTCATATAAAAAATGAATTTTTTCAAAAAAATATTTGGCTCTAGTGAAGCCGCTTCTGACGAAGAGAACGAAAGCGAATATGCAGGAACTTCTGCGCAGAACAGTCATTTATCTTTAGATGAGCAATTTATTTTCAATTTCAAAAAAAATGGAGGTAAATTTTTGTACTGCGAAAACACAGGAGAACTTTCTGAACAGTTTGAAAACATTTTAGAAGAAAATGACTGGTTCGAACAAGAAGTTTTATGTTATGAACCTGCTTTATTTGGTTTATTAGAAGAAAACAAACTCTTTTACAGCGCACCAACCAAGCCAAGGTTCTTATTAGCAAGCTGCGAAAACCTTATTGCCGATGAAGGTTCTATCTTATTTTCGTCTAGACAAATTAAACAAAACAAACCAAACGAATTACCCGCAAATATTGTCATAATAGCCACTACCAGCCAAATCCTTCCCATGAAAAGTGATGGATTAAGCGCAATTAAACGTAAATACGAAAGGGACTATCCTACTAATATCACTACCATAAAATATTTCGAAAAAGCGAAAGAAGAAGATTTTACACAATACGGAAGTGTTGCGAAAAACCTTTATTTATTGCTTTTAGAAGATCTTTAAGATGAACGAAACACTGAAGAGAACCATTTCTGGTGCTGTTTATATCGCTTTATTATTAACTTCAATATTGTTTTCTACTGAAAGCTTCATTACTCTTTTTGGCGTTTTCTTAATTATTACGATATATGAATTTTCTAATATAGTAAACCTGAATAAAGTGTTTTCTATACTTTTTGGAATTCTGATTTATTCGACCACTATTCTAGTAAGTCATTACAATAAACAGACAAGCAAATTCTTAAACGATACTTTTAATTCCAACATAAATCTTGAAGTTAACATTAAACAATTAGACTTAATTCTTCTTGCTGTCACAATTGTTGTATCTATAAAATGTATCATATTCTTATTTTATGATTCTATTCAGAAAATAAGCACTTCTTCAAAGTATTTATATCTGCTTGGATATATTACGCTTCCATTTATTTTTATTGTAAAAATCTCTTTTGGAACAAATGATTACAATCCGAAAATCATTTTAGGACTATTTGTTTTAATCTGGACCAACGATACTTTTGCCTATCTAGTTGGAAAATCAATGGGAAAACACAAATTATTCGAGAGAGTTTCTCCTAAAAAAACAATCGAAGGTTTTCTTGGCGGGGTTGTTTTTGCAGCTTTTGCCGGATTTTTGATTTCTAAACTCTATATTCAGCCTAAACCTGAGTTTAGCAACACATCGATCTTAATTTGGACGATTATCGCATTAATTGTGAGCATTTTTGGAACTATTGGCGACTTAATAGAATCCAAATTTAAGCGAATTGCTGGCATAAAAGATAGTGGTTCGATAATGCCAGGCCACGGAGGTATTTTAGATCGATTAGATAGTGTTATATTTGTAGCACCAATTATATTTTTATTTTATCAAATTTTATATTATGTTTCATAAAGAGGGAGGCCCGTCCATTTTATTAGGTACTGTATTTACTGTAGCTGTACTTTTAATTGCTGAAAGATTTATAGATATCAATTGGCTTAGAATGCTTGTTCAAATTGCAGCGCTTGTAATTTTGATTATTATTTTACAATTCTTCAGAAACCCGAAGAGAATTGCAGTTAGAAACAGCGATCATATCTTAGCTCCAGTTGATGGAAAAGTGGTGGTGATTGAAGAAGTTTATGAAGGAGAATATTTTAAAGATAAACGTTTACAGGTTTCTATTTTTATGTCGCCAATCAACGTGCACGTAACACGTTATGCAATGGATGGTATTATTAAATTTAGTAAATATCACCCTGGTAAATTCTTAGTGGCTTGGCACCCAAAAGCGAGTGAAGAAAACGAAAGAACTACTGTAGTAATCGAAAACGAAACTTTTGGCGCTGTTCTATACAGACAAATCGCAGGAGCTTTGGCTCGCCGAATTGTCAACTATGCTAAAGAAGGAATGCAAGTTGTGCAAGGAACCGATGCTGGTTTTATTAAATTTGGTTCAAGAGTAGATTTATTTTTACCTTTAGGTACACCAATCAATGTTGAGTTGAATCAAAAAGCGATTGGAGGAAAAACAATTATTGCTACAAAAGCATAAATGGCCGATAAAGATTTAGATATTCGCTTCGCTAAAGCCGTAGAAGCTGCTATGACAATGACTCAGGCTTCGCTGCCACAAGATGTGCAGTTAAGACTTTACGCTTTTTACAAACAAGCTACTTTTGGTACAGCAGTCTACAATCAATCTGAAAATTTTGATTTGCGAAATGCTTTTAAAACCAATGCTTGGATGCAGATTAGCCATATGTCTGTAGACGAAGCCAAAGAAAATTATATCGAAATCATCAATTCATTAACATCAAAATAAAAACATTATGAAGAAAAACGTTGTTCTTTTCAGCACTTTAGCTTCATTTTTACTATTATTTTCCTGTAAAGAAGATAAGCTGGTTGAAGTAGTTGAAGTTCCTCTTCCAACAAAAGAAGAAAAAATAACTATTGGTTCACCAAATGATGTTAAAGCCGATCCCGGTTCTTTTGAAATGACAAAACTGCCATTTAATTATGATGCACTTGCGCCAAACATTAGAACTCTGACTTTAGAGACTCATTATTCTAAACATTATTTGTCATACACCAACGCTTTTAATAAAGAAATTGTATCGACTGAGTTTGAAAATATGCCTATTGAAGACATTTTAAAGAAAATGCCTCTTACTAATTTAAAACTTCGTCAGAATGCAGGTGGATACTACAATCATACTTTGTATTTTAACATTCTGACTCCAAAAGAGCAGACTCCAAAAGATACTCTCGCAGGTTCTATTGATAAAGAATTTGGTTCTTTTAATAATCTGACAAATCAATTTAAAGCACAGTCAGAAAAACAATTTGGTTCTGGATGGGTTTGGTTAGTTGTGGACCGTTATGGCAAATTACAAATTACTACAACAGACAATCAAGATAATCCGTTAATGAAAAATGCCTTGATTCCAGGAACTCCAATTATGGGAATTGATCTTTGGGAACATGCCTATTATTTAGATTATCAAAATCGAAAAGGCAGTTATATTGACGCCTTTTATAATCATATAAATTGGGAGAAAGTAAACGAATATTACGTTGAAGCACTCAAAAAGGTAAAAAAAGTATAAAACAAAAAAGCTGATACAAATTAAGTATCAGCTTTTTTTTGCTTAAATTGTCTCTCACAATTATTTTAACCAGTAAAAGCGAAACAAGGGTGACAAAAGTCATACATTTACAAAACACATCTATTTACCTTAGCATCAACATAGTAACCCAAAAAGAGTATTTATTACGTAGTAAAAAACCATAAATATTCTACTAGATACATAAATAAAAAATTGAAAATTAAACCCATTTATATTTATTTTGCCTGTATAATATTCTTTTTTTCATGTCAAAATAAAAAGAATGCCAGTCCAAATAATAAATCTACCGCCCATGAGTTATTTGAAACTTCTCAATTAAAAATTGAAAATCAGAACCCAAAATCAGTTTTTGACCATGTAAAAACACTTAATACGGAATATTCATTAGATCAACTAGACAATACCAAAGGTTTATCTAACAGCTCAATTAATGCAATATTTCAAGATTCGGAAAACTTACTTTGGATAGGAACTTGGGATGGCTTAAACCGTTATGATGGAAACAGCTTTGAAATTTTCAGACCAGAATTAAATAACAAAAACAGCCTGAGTAATCAGGTAATTTTAAAAATAGATGAGGATAATGCTGGACAGATCTGGATATTAACTATACATGGAATTAACCGTTATGATAAAAAAACCAGTGTTTTTGAACATTATTATTTTTCAAGAGAAAATATTCCTCCATTGTCTGAATCTGAATTTAATATGTCTCTTGATGCTTCTAAAAACGTATTTTGTGCTGTAAAAGATTGGGGAATTGGCTATTTTGATGGTAATTCTTTTCAATTATTATATAATCAGAAGTTTTTAAAAAAAGCTGTAAGAAAAATGGAATTCACTTTAAATGGTGAATTACTTGTATTATTTGAGGATAATAAACTCTATTCGATATCCTTTAAAAACAAACCAAATAAAAAACCTGTTGTTTCTAAAACGGCATTAATTTCTAATAATATCCGAACATTTGGAATTGTTTCTAAAGAGAAAATATGCACAGTATCGCTTACTGGAAATAGTAATTTATATTCTTTTACCAGTCATAAGAATACATTGCTTCCTAAAAAAGACATTGAAAATATTATCGGAAATATCCCAGAAGGGCTTATTGTTTCAAGTAAAACTGGGCATTATATTATTGACACTACCGGTAACACAATAAACAACAATTGGTTAGCACATCTGAATAAACAAAAAACCACTACCATAATTAGAGGAAATGAAAATATTCTTTGGACTGGAACAGATGGTGATGGAATTATTAAAATGTTTCCCCTCGAAAAATCATTTAACTTAATTTCTAAATCTGAGGTTCCAGATTTAGATGGCGCAATTGTTAGAACCTTTTTGCAGGTCGATAAAAATTCATTTTTAGTGGGTACAAAAGGAAAAGGTGTATTCCGTTTCTCATCAAAATTTTATCTAAATCCTGAAAAACCAATTGAATATCAAAACTACAATGAAAATAACAGTGCCATTAATAATGCTGTATTTTCTTTATTTAAAGGACAAAACGATTTAATTTTTATTGGAAGTGATGGCGAAGGAATTTCTGTTTTTGATCTTAAAAGATCTAAACTAATGAATTGGACAGATCTTATAGGCAGCAAAAACAGCGATTACTTTAAATCTGTCTATTCAATCTATCAGGATGCAGAGGGCTTTATTTGGCTAGGAACCAATGGATACGGGATGCTTCGATGCAAGATTGAAAGATCGGGAGACTATCTAAAAGTTACTGACTTTAAAAAATATCTTGCTGTTAATCATCAAAAAAACACTTTAAGCAGCAATATTATTTTCTCCATAATTCCTAAAAATAAAAATCAGCTCTGGATTGGAACTCGATTAGGAGGTTTAAATTTATTTGATAAAAAATCTGAGCATTTTACAGTTTACAAAAACAATCCAAATGATCCTGAAAGTCTTTCTAATAATGATATTTTGTGCTTGCAAACTGATGCAAAAAACAAACTTTGGATTGGTACCAGTTTTGGTCTTAACGTATTGGACCACATAGATAATAATGGAAAGGCACAATTTAAAAACTTTACAGTAAAAAATGGACTGCCTAACAATACAATTCACGGAATTATTGCTGATAAAAAAAACAATCTTTGGCTGAGCACTAATTTTGGCTTGTCAAACTTCAATATCAACGAACAAAAATTTACAAATTACACCAGAAACGAAGGCCTTCAGAACAATGAGTTCTCAGATGGTGCTTTTTATAAAGACCCTGAATCAGAATTTGTATTTATGGGAGGAATTAAAGGTTTTAATTATTTTCTTCCTCAAAACATAAAAGAATCAACCGTTATTCCTGATCTTTTTATTGATAAAATAAGTGGTCAGAATCAGCCGGAACCCTATTATCAGGGATTAGTAATAACTCCAAATTTAAATACACATCCTTCTATCGTTTTAAATCATGATCAAAACTTCTTTGATATTGAGCTCACCGCTTTAACTTATATCAATACTGAAAAATGCCAGTATGCTTATCAGTTAATGAATTTTGATAAAGGCTGGAATACTATTAATAACCGACGAATCATTTCTTTTACTAATGTCCCTAAAGGAAACTATTCTTTATGGATAAAATGGTCAAATAGTGATGGTGTATGGAGCAAACCCGTTCATGCGGTTGATATTAGGATTAAACCGATTTTCTGGCAGTCAAATCTTGCTATTATACTATACTCTTTAATGCTCATCGCTTTTGTGTTGTTTGTTCTAAGCTATTACAAAAAACGCCAGTCGTTAACGCAGAATATCCTTTTTAGACAAAGAGAAAAAGAACTTCATGAAAACAAACTTACGTTTTTTACTGAAATTGCCCATGAATTTCAAACTCCATTGACTCTTATTGTAGGTCCTATTCAAAAACTTGCCGAAACAACAGATCTCAGTGAAAAAAACCAAAAGTTTATCCAAATGATTCAACGAAATTCTTCACGTTTGCTATTCCTAACACAGCAGCTCCTTGAATTTAGAAAAGCAGAATATGATTATCTGGAAGTTACCGTCAAAAAGTTTGACTTAGTAAGTTTGATTGAGCAGATTGCCGAGTTATTTGATGAATGGGCATTAGATAAAAATATCGAATACAAGCTTGACATCCCTCCTTCCTTGCCAGGATGGTTTGATAAAGACAAGGTTGAGAAGATAGTGTTTAATTTGATGTCGAATGCTTTTAAATATACCCCAGCAAACGGAAAAATAAATCTTAGATTTTCATTTAAGGAAAAAGAAAAGGAAACTTTACATATTATCATTACAAATACAGGAAAAGGAATTCCTAAGGAAGAATTAGACTCCTTATTCAATCAGTTTTTTCTGTCCGACTCAAGCAAGGATTTTGACAACAATATGTTCCGGACAGGAATAGGTCTTGCTTATGTAAAAAAACTAGTGACTGTATTAAAAGGCGAAATACATGTCTCAAGCGGTTTAAATAAAAAAACCGCTTTTACGATACTTTTACCATGCAACAAACAGGCATTCAGCGAAAAAGAATTAGATACAACTGTTAACCCTGTTTTAATATCACATCATCTAAAGAATATTCTTGAAGAAAACACTATTAAATCTGAGGAGCTGCCAGATAAAATTGCATCGCTGGAAAATCTCAACAATAATCGAAAAGTAATCTTAGTAGTTGAGGACGAAAAAGATATTCATTCACTGCTGAATAGTTTACTTAGCGAAAAATACAAGCTTATTACAGCATACAATGGCCTTGAAGCCTTAAAAATTATTGAGCATACGGTTCCCGATATTATTATCAGTGATGTCATGATGCCTTTTATGGATGGTGTTGAATTGTGCGGAAAAGTTAAAACAAACCTTAAAACCTGCCATATTCCTTTTATTATGCTTACTGCAAAAGATTCTGTTGTACATAGAATTGAAGGAATAGAAAGTGGTGCAAATTCCTACATACCAAAACCTTTTTATCCGGATCATTTACTCGTAAGAATACAAAAACTCCTTGAAGAGAAAGAACTGATCTCGCAATATTTTAAACAGGACCCTCTTGTAGAAAATTTATCAGACCTTCCTATTGATAGTGACGAAAAAGATTTTATAAAAAAAGTTATTGAACTTATTCGTGCTAATATTGATAATGAAAATCTTCAAAGTTTATTTATCGAAAAAGAATTAGGTATAAGCAATTCACAATTATACAGAAAAGTCAAAGAGCTATTCGGTTTTTCACCGGGCGATTTAATCCGTACCGTTAGATTAAAATATGCGGCAGAATTGTTGCGCAGGAATAAATTAACCGTTTCTGAAGCATGTTACAAATCTGGTTTTAATAACCGTTCTTACTTTTATCGTGAGTTTAAAAAACTATATGATTTAACTCCCAAAAACTATCAGCTTAAATACAAGTCAAAAAGCTAATAAAATCCGATAAAATACTGGCTTACAACAAATAAAATCCAGTGTACACTTTTGAAGAAATAGTGTACATCAAGTTTTATATGCACTTATTAATTTTATAAACGATAACCAACTCAAACGTTATCGAAAAACTTACTAATTATAATTAACCCTTTTAAAACCATGAAAAAAAACAATCAAACCAGTAATTCAATTAAAACTTCCCTATTATGATTAAGAAATATATTTTCAAATTATTCCTGTTGGGAATAATGTTGTTGGGAAGTAGTATGTATTCTCAAACTATCAAAGGTGTAGTTTCGGATAATGAAGGTCCAATGCCACAAGTAAATGTCAATATAAAAGGAACTTCCATCTATAGCACCACCGATTTTGATGGAAATTATTCCATTGCAACTACAGATGCAAATGCAGTTTTGGTTTTTAGTTATATCGGATATCAAACGCTGGAAGTAAATGCAGCAGGTAAAAAAGAACTAAATGTTACAATGCTGACCGATTTAAACACGCTTAACGAAGTTATTGTTGTGGGATATACAAGCGAGAAAAAGTCCTCAATTACTGGTGCGGTAGCAACTGTAGATATGGCTGAACTGGCAAAAACAAAAGTAGCCGATGTCGGTCAGGCCTTACAAGGTCAGGTAGCAGGTGTCTCAGTATCTGCTAATACTGGAGCGCCTGGAGACGGACTTAAAATACGTATTAGAGGTGAAGGCACCTTGGGTAACAATGAAGTCCTTTATGTTGTAGACGGTGTTCCTACGCGTGATATTTCTTTTGTAAACATGTCTGATGTAAAATCGATGACTGTATTAAAAGACGCAGCAGCTACCGCGATTTATGGATCAAGATCTGCTGGAGGTGTTGTTATTATTACCACAAAAAGCGGTATTAAAGGAAAAACAAGCATTGATATCGATTATTTTTCGGGAATTAATTTTGCCACAAACCTTCCAAAAATGCTGAATGCTAATCAATATTTAGATGTTATGGATCAGGCTTGGCATAATTCTAACAACAATTCAGCAAATGCAATAAGTCCTTACCGTACAGACAAAACTAATGGAAAAGTAAACGGTATAGCATTATCAGACACTGATTGGTTAAAAGAATTATTCACTACAGGACGAACAGACAATTTCCAGCTTTCTTTTAGCGGAGGTACAGAAAAAACACAATATCTGATCTCTGGAGGTTATTTTGGCCAAAATGGTATTGTAACAGGAGACAACGATACTTACAGACGTATTAATTTTAGAGCGAACATTAATACAGAAATTACAGATCGATTTAAAGTTGGAACCAATTTACAAATTACAGGTACCAAACAAGATAAAATGTCATCTAGCGGAGATGCTCCCGGCGTAATAAGACATGCTTTATTGCGTCCTTCGGTTTTAGGAGTTTATAAAGATGTAAACGACCCTACCTATAAAGCAAATGATCCTTACACTGATCTTCCTTTTTACCTGAACAATGACCCTAATGGCGGATGGAGCCGTAATTACGAACTAACATCTAATCCTCTTGCTATTGTAAAATATACAGATGATGTACGTTCCGCTTATAAAACTTTTGGAAATGTATATGGTGAGTATGCTTTTTTAGACGATAAATCACTGAAATTCAGAAGTAATTTTGGAGCTGAAATCACTTTTGACCACAACAAAGCATTTTCAGAAAATTTTGGAGATGATAATGACAACGATCCAAATGAATTGTATCCTGGACAAGGCAGACAAAACAGACCTTCAAGCTTGAACGAAAACCGAGGTGAAGCAACTACTTTTACATTTACAAATACATTAAACTATACTAAAACTCTTGCTGAGAAACATAGTATCAATGCATTATTAGGATCAGAAACTGTAAGTTACGATCAGTCTGCAGTAGGCGGAAGCAGAACAAATTACAACAATACCACTGACCCATTCCGTTATTTGGATTATGGTAGTGATACCAACAAGCACAGTTCTGGATCTGCGCAAAGCTGGAATCTGATTTCGTTTTTTGCGTCTGCAAATTATGCTTATGATAACAAATATTTAGCCTCTGCTACTTTAAGAGCTGATGGTTCTTCACGTTTCGGGCCTAATAACAAATGGGGTTACTTCCCTTCATTTTCTGGAGGCTGGGTAATGTCTAAAGAAAAATTCATGGAAAACACCAAATGGATTTCAAACTTAAAATGGAGAGCCAGCTGGGGACAATCTGGAAATCAAGAGATTCCAAATAATGCTTATGAAACTTTGGTTACAGAAACAGGCGGCATTATAAATGTTGTTCGTTATGGTAATCCAGATTTAAAATGGGAAACTACTACACAAACCAATTTTGGTCTTGATTTGAGTGTATTAAACAATAAATTAACTTTCACTGCTGATTATTTTGATAAAAAAACAGATGATATTTTATTAACTGTAGGATTGCCTTCGTCTACGGTAGGTCAAATCAACAGAACCTTTGTAAATGCAGGTATTGTAACAAATAAAGGTTTTGAATTTGGAGTTAATTATCAAAACAACGATCACGACTTTAAATACGGAATCAACGGAAATATTGCTACATTAAAAAATAATGTCGAGCAACTGCAACAATATGTAACAGAAATTACCGATGATAAAACACATACTAAAACGGTTGTCGGACAACCTATAAGTTCATATTACGGACTTCAATTTGACGGTATTTATCAAAATCAGGCAGAAATAAACTCTACATTATATTCCAATTCAAACGGTGCAAAACCTGGTGATATTAAATTTAAAGATCTAAACGGTGACGGGCAGATTAATGCCGATGACAGAACATTCATTGGAAGCCCAATCCCAAAAGTAACCTATGGTTTTTCGTTTAATGCTTCATACAAAAGATTTGACATGTCATTTCTTTTCCAAGGAGTTTCTGATGTAGACCGTTACAACGATTTGAAACAGATTTTAGATTATGACAGCAGACCTTTTAATTCTACAACCGCAGTACTGGGTGCATGGCATGGTGAAGGTACAAGCAACACAATTCCACGTAACACCCTTAATGATAACGGAGGAAGTCAGGTTTCAAGTGTTTTTGTAGAGGATGCTTCTTACTTACGATTAAAAAACCTTGAAATAGGATACACTTTTGATCCAAAAATCATTGGCGGTACATATTTAAGAATGTATATATCAGGTCAAAACTTATTGACTTTTACAAAATACACTGGTTTAGATCCAGAATCGACTTCTTTTATCGATCAGGGTACATATCCTCAGTCAACTTCAATACTACTAGGTTTAAAGTTTAAAATTTAATAAACGAATCATGAAACATACATATATAACAGCGATTATGATTTCGCTATTAACCTTAACAGGCTGCCAGGACGAACTTACCACAGAGCCTATAGGTGCTATTACTTTGGAACAGGCAAAATCTCAGCCAACATTGGCCTCTGTTGAAAGCTCTGTAACCTCTTCTTACGACATGTTATCCAACAAACTGAATCAATTGGCAGATTGGGATTGGAATGGCGGTTTAGTATTTCAAAATGACATTATAATAGATGATGTAGCATCTGATGATATGGAGAAAAAATGGTCGCCAGACGGAGATCAGCCCTGGATGGACGAAATAAACAATTTTACTTTTACATCAACCAACGGAGGACCAAATGGATTATGGAAATATGATTATGAAGGTATAAAAAGAACCAATATTGCACTTGATTTTCTATTAAATCCTGATATCGAAAAAATTACAGGAATTACCACAGCTAGAAAAAACCAATTGCTCGGCGAAGCTTATTTTTTGCGTTCGTACTATTATTTTTCATTGGTAACTAATTTTGGCGGTGTACCTTTAATTGTGGCACCTATAAAAACATATCAGGAAGCTTTTGACAAAGCGGTCAGAGCGCCAAAAGAAGAAGTGTGGGCTCAAATTAAAAAAGATTTAGAAACAGCAAAAACACTTTTACCAAATACAAAATATTCTTCGGCTACAGAAAAATGGAGGGCTTCTAAAGGAGCTGTTATTGCACTTCTTGCCAAAACTGCTTTATACAACAAAGACTGGGAAAGTGTAAAAACATTGGTTTCAGAATTAGAATCAACTGGCTTTTATAGTTTAAATGCCAATTATTTTGACAGTTTCAGCATGTATACTGAATATGCTGACAATGAAGTAATCTTCTCTTATAATCATGTTAAACAAGCTGATCCAAGAAAAGGAAACGGAATTTGTGCACCTCTCGGATGGGGATTCTTTGCGCCAAGTACCGATTTTCTAAATTCATTTGAGCCAAATGATCCTAGAAAAGCATACACAGTAAATGCTAGTGAACAGTGGGCAAACAAACTTTTAGGAACTACAAACGGAGGTAATAAAGGCGATGATGACGCACCAAACAATAAAGTATTTCTTCGTTATGCCGATGTTTTACTTTGGAAAGCAGAAGCACTTACAGAAATAGGCGATTTAACAGGAGCAGTCAGCGTTATTAATCAAATTAGAGCTAGAGCGCGTAATACTGTAACCACAGTTACAGTAAGAACTCAGGATCCTGCTTTTCCTGCTGATCCAGGCAAGACAATTACAGTAACTACTGTTGGTCCTCCGCCGCCCGCAGGAACATTACCAAACAGACCAAACTCTGGCGATAAAACCACTGTGAAAAATTGGCTTATCTCTGAAAGAAGAGCTGAACTTGGTTTTGAAAATCAAAGAATGCCTGATTTAAAAAGATGGGGAATTGCCAAAGAAGTAATGACCGCTCACGGAAAAATTTTCTTAGATAAACATATGCTGTATCCAATCCCTCAATCAGAAATTGATGCATCTGCCGGGCTTTTGACTCAAAATCCTGGATATTAATTTAAAATTGAAGCCAAACAGGTTACACAATCTGTTTGGGTTTTATAATAATAAAGAAATCAAATATGAAAGATATAGCAAAACGTTTTGCAGACAACCCATTATTATCTCCTAAAGATATACCTGCAAGTAGAGAAGGATTAGAAATTACATGCTTATTAAATCCCGGAGTATTCCAATATGAAAATAAAACATGGCTAGTGGTGCGTGTTGCAGAAAGACCAAAACAAAAAGAGAATATTATTTCTTTTCCAATATTGACTGAAACAGGCGAAATTCAAATTATCGAAATTTCAAAAAATGATCCCGAATTAATCGCAACAGATGCGAGGGTAATTAACTATAAAGGAGTTGACTATTTGACAACGCTATCTCACCTTCGCCTACTGTGCAGTGAAGACGGACATAGTTTTTATGAACCTGAAAATTATCCATCTTTGGTTGGAGAAGGGATGCTGGAAACATTTGGTATAGAAGATTGCCGAGTTGCCTTGATTGAAGGAACTTATTATTTAACTTTTACTTCGGTATCAGACAATGGCGTTGGAGTTGGTTTGCGTACTACTACAGATTGGAAAAGCTTTAAAAAACATGGTATGATCTTGCCCGCACACAATAAAGACTGTGCCATTTTTGAAGAAAAAATTAACGGATTATTTTATACTTTACATCGCCCGAGTAGTGTAGATATTGGCGGTAACTATATCTGGCTTGCCTCCTCTCCAGATGGTATTCACTGGGGAAATCACCATTGTATCATTAAAACAAGAAAAGGCTTTTGGGACAGCAAAAGAGTCGGCGCGGGCGCTGCACCAATAAAAACAGAAAAAGGCTGGCTTGAAATTTATCATGGTGCAAACGAAAATCATCAATACTGTTTGGGTGCTTTTTTAATGGATTTAAACGATCCTTCAAAAGTAATTGCAAGAACCGAAGAGCCAATTATGATCCCGACAACGCAATATGAATTAAGTGGATTTTTTGGCAATGTAGTATTTACTAACGGTCATGTTGTAGAACCAGATGGCGATACGCTCACTATTTATTACGGAGCTTCAGATGAATTTGTTTGTGGTGCTCAATTTTCGATCAAAGAAATCCTTTTACTTTTAAAAAATAAATAATGTTCAAAAAACTTATATCAGAAATTGATCATTTTAAAAGCCAAACCCATAATTTTCGAATACTCATTTTCACTAACTTGGTATATGCACTGGTATTGCCTGTAATCGATATTTTTGTTGCTGCTTATATCATGCGAAACTCAAATGACACCTCTAAAGTTGTTATTTATCAGTTGGCAATTTATACCGGAATTCCGCTTACATTTTTATTAAATGGTTTCTTGCTGAAGCACTTCAATATCAAAAAATTGTATTCTATAGGAATGATGCTTAGTGGTGTTTCAATGATTATCATGATGTCTTTAAAAACATTAGATCTATTAGGAATTGGAATTGCAGGAATCACAATGGGGCTTTCATTTGGTTTATATTGGTCAAATAGAGATTATCTTGCTTTGTCTATCACAAATGATAATAATCGAAATTATTACTACGGTTTAGAGACATTTATTTATACTATAATCGCAATTGCAATACCTGCAACAATTGGCTGGTTTATACAATCTAAAACTGGCGAAGATCAAAAACATCAGGCATATGTAATCATTACTGCAGTAGTGTTTATAATTACAATTATAGCTTCAATTGTTTGTTACAGAGGCAGATTTGAAAATCCTACACAAAAAAAATACATCTTTTTCAAGTTTCATCCTTTATGGTACAAACTATTATCGCTGGCTACTTTTAAGGGTTTAGCACAAGGTTTTCTGGTAACAGCACCGGCAATGCTTATTTTTAAAATTTTAGGAGAAGAAGGAGCGCTAGGTCAGGCACAGTCTATTGGAGCTATTTTGGCGGCTATTATAATTTATTTTATTGGTCGTTTTTCTAAACCTTCAGACAGAATCAAAACCTTTTCTGTTGGTTTGATTTTATTTGCTTTGGGAGCTTGTCTTAACGGAATTTTATTCGACAAAATGGGTGTAATAATCTTTTTGTTGTTGTTACTAATAGCAAAACCATTAATGGATTTAGCCTACTTCCCTATTCAATTAAAAGTAATTGATGTTGTTTCTAAGATAGAAAAAAGAGGTGAATTTACGTATATCTTAAATCATGAAGCAGGTTTATACGTTGGCAGACTTTTAGGAGCAGGAACCTTTTTAGTATTGTACTACACCGTTTCTGAAGATTTTGCTTTAAGATACGCCATCGGAATTATTGCTCTGTTGCAGTTATGCTCCATTTTTATCAGCAAAAAAATTATTAAACAAGGAATCGAACTTTCTCAAGATGAAAATACAGAAACTAAAATTCTGGATGAAGTGATGGTAAACCAAATTTAAAGATCAAAAAATGAATATATTTATAAAAATTACAACTTCTTCCCTGATTGTTTTAAGTCTGACCGCCAATGCTCAGGTAAAACAGCAACCAATACCAAGGGTCGATCAAATGCCAAATCTTCCGCAACCATTACAGATTATAGATTATAAGAAACTAGCTTTAGATTTTGACAAAACCGTTTATGATTTTAATGCCAAAGGTAAATTCTGGCCAATGGTTTGGATTGATGAAAGTCAGAAGAACTTTCCTCAAAATGTAGTTGGTTTGTATACTGCTGTAGCAGATGTAAGACAAGGAACCAATAATAAGGGAATGTTTCATGAAGCTCTTGCTACAATGGGTGCTACAATGGGTGCCACACTAGTAGGAATTGACAAAACCAATCAGCAGAACTTGAATTATGTTGCTATGTTGAAAAATTACTTCAACAAAGAAACTAATTGGAATATTATGATGAATAATACTTGCCCAGAAGTTGCTTTATTAGGCGGTGGTTATGGCCGAGACTGGTGGTACGATGTCTATCCTAATCTTTTGTTCTTTGCTGTTTATGACCAATATCCTAATGAGCCAGGTTTTATAGAAATAGCCAGAACTATTGCCGATAAATTTTACGAAGCCGATCTCATTTTAAACGGAAATTATAATTATTCGTATTTTGATTATAACAAAATGACACCAATGACCAACCATATTTGTGCACAGCCAGATGCGGCTGCAGGGCATGCTTGGGTGTTATATATGGCGTACAAAAAGTTTGGTGATGCCAAATATTTAAAAGGCGCAAAAAGTGCATTAGCAGCATTAGAATCACAATCAAAAAATCCCACTTATGAAGTTTTAATGCCGTTTGGAGCTTATTTGGCTGCAAGAATCAATGCGGAAGAAAGTTCAAAATATGATACCAATAAAATGCTCGACTGGACTTTTGACGGCACACCAATTTGTCGTGAAGGATGGGGAGCACTAGTTGGCAATTGGAACGGAATCGATATTTCGGGAACATTTGGAAGTACAGTTGATCACGGTGGCTACGGGTTTCTTATGAACACTTATGATGCTGCATGGCCATTGGTACCAATGGTAAGATACAATCAATCGTATGCAGCTGCGATTGGGAAATGGATGCTGAATGCCGCTAATGCTTCTCGCTTTTTCTATCCGCAGTATATGCCGAAAGAGCATCAGACTATTCCTGAACTTGCCGATGCAACCAAAGGTGTAATTGCTTATGAAGGAATTATTAAACAATCGAGCTATAAAGAATACGAACATTTAAAAGGTCCTGTAGCACAAGGCGATGGGCCTCTTTGGGTACTTGGAAAAAATCCTAAAGAATCTCAATTTAGTGTTTACGGAAGCGGTCATGTTGGTATTTTTGGCAGTATCATTCGCACTACAAATGTTACGGGAATATTGCAGCTAGATTTATTGGCTACAGATTTTTATCACGAAAAAGCATATCCATCTTATTTATATTTTAACCCACATTCAAAAAGTAAAACGGTTATTATAAATACCGAAAAAGGTAAAAAAGTAGATTTATACAATACCGTTTCAGGAAGTTTTGTAGCAAGAAATGTTACATCATCTGCCAAAATAAAAATTAATCCGATAGAAGCCGTAGTTATTGTATGTGTTCCAGCAAATGGAAAAGTAACTTATAAAGGAGAAAAAATGCTAATTAATGATACTGTGGTCGATTATCAGGTTCAACCAAAAAAGTAAAATCAATAATTCTACAAAATTTACATGAGTTACCTAACAGGTTTTAAAACCTGTTAGGTATTTTTTATGTCTCAAACATAACAATGGCAAACGTAATCTATCTCATTTTTTACAACCTATACAATTATTAATCAAATTGTAACTTCATGAAAAATAATTTATTGAAATACATATTCTTATTTTTATTAATGCTAAACATAAACTCTGCTTTTGCTCAAAAAACAGCAATTGACAAAAAATGGTGGAAAGAATCTGTATTTTATCAAATCTATATGCCCAGTTATGCTGACAGTGATGGTGATGGATATGGAGACTTTAAGGGAATGACCCAAAAACTGGATTATCTGGAAAATCTTGGTATAAAAGCCGTCTGGCTTACTCCGTTTTTAACTTCTCCAAAAGTAGATAACGGATATGATGTTGCCGATTACTACGAAGTAGATCCAACTTACGGCACTAGAGCCGACTTTGATACTTTTTTAAAAGAAGCACACCAAAGAGGAATAAAAGTAATTATAGATATGGTTTTTAATCATACTTCTACTGATTCTAAATGGTTTCAGGAATCTAGAAAATCAAAAGACAATCCGTATCGTGATTACTATATCTGGAAAGATACTCCGAACAATTGGGAATCCTTTTTTGGAGGTACAGCTTGGGAAAAAGATGCTGAAACCAATCAATATTACTATCATAAATTTGATAAAAGAATGGCCGATTTAAATTGGTCGAACCTAAAAGTAGTTACAGAAATTCAAAATGTATTACGTTTTTGGCTCGATGCTGGTGTAGATGGATTTCGCTTGGATGTAATTAATTTTCTGACCACAAACGGAATCACAAAAGATAATCCGATGAAAGATGGAAAACAAGATCACATCTATGATATAGATCAGGAAGGTGTAAAAAATGCAATGCGTATTATAAAATCTACCGTTAATGAATACGAAAATCGTTTTATTGTGGGAGAAATCGGAAGTGATAAAATAGAAATTTTAAAACAATACCAATCGCAGGATTTACTAGATGTTGTTTTTAATTTCAACTTCGGAAGCATTAAAGAATTTTCGACACAGCAAATTTTTGATGAGTTACAGAGCATGGAAAAAAACATGCGCAATTACCCTACTCTCTTTTTTGGAAGCCATGATATGCCCAGAATGATAGACCGTTTAGCTAATGGAGATACGGATCGTGCTGTGGCTTTAACTGCTTTGATATTAACAGCAAAGGGAGTTCCGTTTATTTATTATGGAGAAGAAATTGGCATGCACAATATCATCGCAGAAAACATAAATGAAATAGTAGATATACAAGGTAGAACGCACTATAAATTGGCTATTGAAAAAAGCAAAAACGAAAAAGAAGCCCTTCTTGAAGGAAACAAAAATAATCGCGATAAATCAAGAAGTCCAATGCAATGGAGTTCAGATACTTTAGCTGGTTTTTCTACAGAAAAAATTTGGATTAAAATCACCCCTGACTATAAAAAAACAAATGTTGAGATTCTTGAAAAACAAAAAAATTCTATTCTTAACAGTTATAAAAAACTTTTAACCTTAAGAAATAAGGAAAAAGTTTTGCAATATGGAAATTATGAGAATCTTGAATTATCAAAAGATCAAATCTCATTTACCAGATCTTTTCAAGAAGAAAAAATTACAGTTATAATTAATTTTGGTATAGAAAAAGCAATATCATTGCCAAACGATGCAAAAATATTATTAGGTCAAAAAGAGCTAAAACCAAATAGTTTTATTATTTACAAACATTAATTTATAGCATATAATCCTAACAGGTTTTAAAAACCTGTTAGGTATTTTCTTAACTTTTATTAATATCTACAAAGCTTTAAGAAACCTTAGAGGAAGAGATTCACCTCAGTTCGAAAATAAAAGACTCTGAAGGTGCTATTTTAATTCTTGCAATACCTTCGCCATCATTTACAATTAACTTTACAATATTCTTTTGATACAATTGGTCTTTCATTTGATATTCTCCATCTTTCAAATTCCATTTAGAAATAAGCGATGAAGGCACTTTTAGATTAAATTCACTTCCTTTTTCAGAAGAAAAATTCGCAATTACAATCAATTTCTGGCTATCAGACCAACGCGCATAAGAATAAAGCAACGCATCATAACCTCCATTGTTTTGTCGGTTTACGGTTTGAATTTCTTCAAAACTTCCCATTAAAGCACTGCTATTAATCGTAAAATTCAATAAGCGCTTGTAAAAGTCACGAAGCTGTTTTTCAGATTCAGAAAGTTGTCCTCCATCAAATTTACCATCATTCATCCAACGCTGATGATTTGGAACTCCGATATAATCAAAAATTGATGTTCTAGAGCGTTTTCCAAAACCTGCATCTTCATTTCCAGCCTCTCCTACTTCTTGACCAAAATAAATCATAGTTGGCGAAGTACTAATTGTTGCCGAAACCACCATTAAAGGTTTTCCTCTCTCTGGAGTTCCTGCAAACTCAGGACTTGCTAAACGCTGTTCATCATGATTATCCAAAAAATGCAGCATATGATGCTCGATATCTGCCATTCCGTTTTGGATTTTAGTTAATTCGTCTGGTGAAGATTTTCCGCGAATTACATCTTTCAGCTTATCATACGTTTCGACTTTATCATACAAATAATCCATTTTTCCTAAACGAATGTAATTGCGATACTCATTCGGATTATAAACTTCAGCCAATAAAAATGCATTTGGATTTTTCATTTTAATGGAAGAATTCATATAACTCCAAAATTCGTACGGAACCATTTCTGCCATATCGTAACGAAATCCATCTACACCTTTTACTGTCCAATACAAGGCAATGTCTCTAAACTTTTTCCAAGAATCTGGAACATCTTTATCTTGCCAAAAAACAAAATGTTCTTCATACGATTTCTGATCAAAACCAGCAGGAAGTTCAGGAAAATCTTTAGTGCCATCTGGACGCACTCCGTAGTTTACTTTTACAGTTTCATACCAGTCGTTTTGGTCTGGTTTAATTTTACGGGAACCATTTCCTGTCCATTTAGCAGGGTTTTCGTCAAATTTTCCATCAATAAGCACATTTTTTTCTCCGTTTAAAGGAATATCTCCGTCAGGAATTTCAAAATGTTGCTGTGGAATATAATAGAAATTATTATCTCGTTTATATTCAACTGTAACATCATCATCTGCACCAAAATCTTTTACGCCTTCTGGATTCGATTTTCCTTCATATTTTCTGGCAATGTGATTTGGAACAATATCGATAATCACTTTCAAACCGGCATTATGAGTCCTTTTGATTAAAGCTTCAAATTCTTCTAGTCGTTTTGCAGGATTTACAGCCAAATCTGGATTTACATTATAGTAATCTTTTACAGCATAAGGAGAACCAGCACGGCCTTTTACTACTTCTGGATCATCATTTGAAATTCCATACGCTGTATAATCACGTACTAAAGCATGATGCGGAACTCCGGTATACCAAATATAGGTAACCCCTAAATCTTTTATTTCATGAAGCGCTTTATCTGTAAAATCATTAAACTTCCCTACACCATTTTCTTCAATTGTTCCCCATCGCTTATTGTTTGTATTTTTATTTCCAAATAGGCGTGTAAAAACTTGATACACTACAACTTTTTTATCAGTTGCAGTTTGCTCTTTTGCAGTACTCATTTTTAGATCTTTTGTTTTACAGGCCGAAAAAAGTATAGTTAATGTGATTCCGGCTGCAATTATTTTTTTAGTTATCATATATTTTGGGCTATTCTTATCTTGTCTATCTAATTTTGATACCAAAAAGCATCAGAACAATTTTCTAAAAATAGCTCATTTTTTAAAACCCCGAAAACGATTTATCTAATTTACACCCTTTTCTGCTTAAAATACAACTACTACAACGTGAGAGTTGGAAATTTTGTTGAAAAATTAAATCGCATCCAAATTCAACATTAGACTGTTAATGACTAATTATAAATTAATGCTAATAACCGCGACAGGTTCTAACCTTTTTTATAAATTTGACAAAAATTTAATCAGTTGAAGAAATCACTCTTTTTCATATTTATTTGCCTGTCTTTTTTAAGCGTTCAATTTACTTTCGCGCAAGCAAAAAAACCTGCACAATCTCCAAAAACAATTGTTATCGAGAATGCTGACTTTTCCGACGTGGATCAAGTTAATGTACCTGATGCGCTTTTACTTACCGGAAATGTAAAAGTAAACCATGATGGAGTTGTATTAACTTGTAACAAAGCTTATTTTTTTCAAAAAGAAAATTATCTAAAAGCATTTGGAAATGTACAATTGGTACAGGGAGATACTTTGTTTTTAAATAGTAAATATGCTGAGTATAGCGGTAATGAAAAAAAAGCTTTTGCAACAGGAAATGCAGTTCTAACTTCACCTGATGCTACTTTACAGACTGATACTATTAATTTTGATAGAAATATTCAAGAAGCATTTTACAATACAAAAGGAACAATTGTAAACAAAGACAATACTTTGGTCAGCAAATCGGGAAGGTATTTTGTAAAAGAAAAGAAGTTTCAGTTTTTAACCGAAGTTACCATTACCAATCCAAAATATGTAATTAAATCCAATCACTTGGATTATTACAGTAATTCTGGACACACTTATCTTCTTGGACCTTCAACTATTACCAGTAAAGCCAATTACATTTATACCGAAAAAGGTTTTTACGATACAAAGAAAAACTTAGCGCATTTTCTTCGAAAATCGTATATCAAATACGACGATAGGCGTATAGAAGGCGATAGTTTATACTATAATCGAAATACCGAATTTGCATCGGCAACTCGAAATGTAAAAATTACCGACTCTATTAACAAAGGAATTGTAAAAGGCCATTATGCAGAACTTTACAAACTGAAAGATTCCATGTTTGTTACCAAAAGAGCTGTTGCTGTAAATCTAGTTGAAAATGATTCGGTTTACATTCACGGACAAAAATTAATGGTTACAGGTAAAGAAGGAGAAAGAATTTTGAGAGCTTTTAAAAATGTTCGCTTCTATAAAACAGACATGAGCGGTAAATGCGATTCTATTCATTCGAATTCTAAAACTGCTTTAACGAAATTGATTGGAAATCCGATTCTGTGGAATGGCGATAACCAAATTACTGGTGATTTAATGCACTTAATTGGCGACAATAAAACAAGGAAAATTGATTCTTTGAAAGTTCTAAACAATACTTTTGTCTTATCCAAGGACACGCTCGGAACCGGTTTTAATCAAGTCAAGGGACTCAATTTGTTTGGAAAATTCCGGGATGGGAAACTTCATGATGTTGATGTCATCAAAAACACCGAAGTAATTTATTATATGCGGAACGATGCTCATGAACTAATCGGAATCAATAAAAATGTCAGCAGTAAAATCAATATGATATTGGAAAACAATGCTATTGAAACCATTACGTTCTTCAATAAAGTTGATGGAGATATTTTTCCTGAGGATGAACTTCCCGAAAACGCGCGTAAACTGCGAGGCATGAATTGGCGCGGAAACGAAAGAATAAAGTCGAAAGATGATATTTTTACCGCCGAAGAAAATGAAATGAATGAAAAACTGATTAAACAGGGTAAAGACGAAGAAGAAAAAGGTAAAAATGTTCCTCTGAAAGTCAGGAAGGAAACCTTGAATTACGATAAGAAAAACACAGCCACTAAGACAGACACGAAAGCTAAAAACAAGTAGTTTTCAGTCGCAGTTACAGTTTACAGTGCTTTACGATTGTTTAAACCACAAAGTTAACTTAAGCGTAAAGTAAAAAAACTTAGAACCTTAGTACCTTCGCCACTTTGAACCTAAAAAAGTTTTCAGTCGCAGTCACAGTGTACAGTTAAAAACATAGAAGCTCAGAATCTTAGTATCTCAGCAACTTAGAAGCTAAAAAAATGAATCCAGATTTTATAAAATACCAAGCGCAAACCTCTCCTTACCCACTCGGAATGGAAGTTTCGCATGCCATCGGCTCTTACATTTACGACACAGACGATAAAAAATATTTAGATTTTGTTGCCGGAGTTTCGGCTTGTACTTTAGGACATCAGCATCCTAGAGTAAATCAGGCTATAAAAGATCAGTTGGATAAATATTCGCACGTAATGGTATACGGAGAATATTCTCAGAGTCCAGCAGTTCAATATTGCAAATTAATGGCTTCTCTCCTGCCTGAATCTTTAAATAAAACCTATTTGGTTAATTCAGGTACGGAAGCAATCGAAGGTTCGCTAAAATTAGCAAAACGAGTTACAGGCCGCAGTCAGCTTATTTCTTGCCACAATGCGTATCACGGAAACACGATGGGTTCTATGAGCGTTATGGGATTTGAAGAGCGTAAACAGGCTTTTAGACCTCTATTGCCAGATGTTGATTTCATTACCTTCAATAACGAAGAAGATCTACAAAAAATAACTACCAGAACAGCAGCCATCCTTTTAGAAACCATCCAAGGTGGAGCAGGTTTTATTCAGCCAGAAAACAATTTCCTTCAAAAAGTGCGTAAACGCTGTGATGAAGTTGGAGCTTTAATGATTGTTGACGAAATCCAGCCAGGTTTTGGAAGAACAGGAAAACTTTTTGGTTTCCAAAATTACGATGTTGTTCCAGATATCGTAGTTATGGGTAAAGGAATGGGCGGCGGTATGCCGGTTGGTGCTTTTACTGCTTCTGCTGAAAAAATGGACCTTTTAACAGAAAATCCGAAATTAGGACATATCACCACTTTTGGTGGTCACCCTGTCATTGCGTCAGCTTGTTTGGCTACTTTGCAAGAATTAACTGAAACAAATTTAATGGCAGAAACGTTGGAGAAGGAAAAACTCTTCAGATCGCTTTTGGTACACCCTTTGATTAAAGAAGTTAGAGGAAAAGGATTAATGCTTGCTGCTATGACAGATTCGGCAAACATTACCAACGAAGTCATTTTAACCTGTCAAGACAGAGGACTTATTTTATTTTGGCTTTTATTTGAAGGATGTGCTATACGAATTACACCTCCTTTGACCATTTCTGAAGACGAAATTAGAGAAGGATGCGCCATTATTTTAGAGGTTATGGATGGGATAATGCAAAAGAGCAACAGCTAAAATGAAAAATTATTTTTGAAATATTTCGGTGCTTTTTAATAAAAACGACAGGAAGTACCATTCCATTTATATTTCACTATAATCTTTCGGCTTAATTAAAAAAATGACAAAATCGAAGTTAACCCCTTAATTATAAAGGAGATTTCTTCCCAAAACAGAATAAAAAACGCCATATTTTGTTAATTAAATTGTTCAAAACAATTAATTTCCTATCCTTACAACAATTATATGGTTGCCTAAATTTATAACAGGCTAATTTCAAATATACGAAGTATGCAATTAAGCAACGAAGAAGAAGATTATAACCTATCCCTATCCAAATTTGAGTCGATGTTAAAAACTAACAAAGTGCTCTTTTTTGATTCTGAAGAATTTGAAGAAATAATTCTTCATTACTTAGACATAGGTAAGGCTAATTTAGCAAAAAAGGCCTTAAAACTTGCATTAGACCAGCATCCAAAATCTACAGGCTTAAAATTAGTACAAGTAGAAATGCTAGTTTATGATGACAAACTCGAGATTGCTGAAAAGCTTTTGAATGAGTTATACGCAATTGAACCTAACAACGAGGAAATCTATATCCAGAAAGCCAATATCTGTTCAAAAAGAGATCAGCACGAAAAAGCAGTCGAACTGCTAAAAATCGCGCTTCAATACACTGATGATTATGCTGACGTGTACAATTTGATCGGAATGGAATATCTATTTATGGACAATCTCGAGCTGGCAAAGGAGAATTTTATCAAATGTCTTGAAGAAGACTTAGAAGACCAATCTGCTCTTTACAACGTAGTCTATTGTTTTGAATTTTTAGATCAGAACCAAGAGGCTATTGTATATCTTAACGAATATATTAACAGAAATCCCTATAGCGAAATTGCGTGGCATCAGCTTGGACGTCTTCATTATGGCGTAAAAGAATATGAAAATGCTATTCGCGCATTTGACTACGCAACATTGATTGATGATGAATTTTTAGGTGCTTTCATGGAAAAAGCAAAAGCTTACGAACGCCTTAAAAAATACAATGAAGCAATTGAAAGCTATAACAGAACCATCGAGTTAGATGATGCAACATCGTATGCATTGCTTCGAATTGGAAAATGTTATGAAAAACTTGGAAATTTAGCGAAAGCAATTCAATATTATAACCAAACTGTTCATGAAGATCCGCTTTTAGATAAAGGCTGGATTGCGATAACAGATTTTCATCTTCGCCAGAAAAACTATCAAAAAGCATTGTTCTTTGTGAATAAAGCTTTAGCGATTGATAATCAAAATCGTTTGTACTGGAAAAGATATGCAACAATCAATAAACAAATGAATTTCTTTGAAGAAGCCGAATTTGGTTTTAGAAAAGCAGTTGAATTTGGAGATTATGCATTAGATACTTGGTTGTACTGGGTTGATATTCTTCAATTTTTGGGAGAATTTGAAACTGCTATACAGACTTTATTGCAGGCGACAGAATATTTTCCAGAAGAAAATGAAATCGAATACCGTTTAGCAGGATTGTATTTCATGATTCAGGACAATACAAAAGCTAAATTTCATTTAAGCAATGGTTTACGTCTAAATTTTGACAATTATATCTTGATAGAAGATTTATTTCCTGTGGTTTGGACAAAAAAAACAGTAAAAAATTATATAGAAAAACATCGTAAATAAGAATGGTTGATATTTTATTAAGAAGACGTTTTGGATTATTAGGACGCAACATAAGCTACTCTTTTTCAAAAGGTTATTTTACAGAGAAATTTAATAATGAAGTTTTTGCCGGTAACAGCTATGAGAATTTTGACATTTCTGAGATTAATTACTTCACAGAATTAATTAAAAACAATCCTGATTTAAAGGGATTAAATGTTACGATTCCGTACAAAGAACAAGTTATTCCTTTCTTAGATAAACTATCAAAAAAAGCTGCTCTAATTGGCGCTGTTAATACCATTAAATTTACTAAAAGCGGCAAATTAAAAGGCTACAACACCGATTACTACGGATTTAAAAAGTCTTTAAAGCCATTATTAGAGCCACATCATAAAAAAGCTCTTATCTTAGGTACAGGAGGCGCTTCTAAAGGCGTTGCTTTTGCTTTGGATGAATTAGATATTCCGTATACTTTTGTTTCAAGAGAAGCAAAAGAAAACATTATTGATTACGATTTGATTAATGCTACTACTTTTGATAATTTTCAAATTATAATTAATTGTACGCCAGTTGGAACAAGTCCAAATGTGGATGCTTGTCCAAATTTGCCTTATGAATTTTTTACAGAAAAACATATTGCCTACGATTTAATCTACAATCCAGCAGAAACCACTTTCCTAAGAAAAGCAAAAGAAATGGGAGCTGTAATTAAAAATGGACATGATATGCTTATTTTTCAGGCGGAGAAAGCGTGGAAAATTTGGAATAAATAAAAAATTAAAATGTTAAAGTAATTTTTGTAAATTAGTCTACTCATTTGCAGACAGTTATGAAAAAACAACTACTTTACTTTAGCATTTTTTTTCTTATTACATTTCTTGCAGCTGCTCAAGACGAAGATATTGACAGAAGCAATAGTCCGTTTGCCGAGCCTAGATATCATTATTTTCTGCAAACCATTCTATTGTACAATGAATATTTAGACACTAAGAATGGCTCTTTTAACACTACAAATTTACGTGTCTTACAACCAATAGGCAACAAAGCTTGGAATCTGAGATTTGATTTGCCTTTAATTTCAACCAACTCCAATTCTATTAATCAAACAGGACTTGGCGATGTTGGTGCTGGACTAAGTTTCATACCCTATTTTAAGAAAAATAATGGCATTGGCCTTAGAACCCGCGTCATCTCAAATTCTGCTGTAGATCCAAGTTTTGGAAGTGGAAAATGGGTCGTGATTCCTGCTGGTATTTTTGCAAAATACTTCAATCACAAGAAATTTTTATGGATTGCGACCATTGAACATTCCCAAAGTTTTGCGGGATCAAGCAATCGAAGCGATGTAAGTGTAACATTACTAGAAAACAACCTGTTATGGTTCTTCGGAAAAAATTGGATTGCTACAGATGTAGCTTTTAGATACAATTACGTTTTGGACGGCTTTCAAAATAATGCTTTTATGGAATTTGGCCGAAAAATAACTCCAACAAACTTAGTTTATGTACACCCCAGCGTAGCTTTTGGTGGCGAAAAATCATATAATTTTGGTATGGAAGTCGGGATGCTGATTTTGTTTTGATTTTGAACAAACTGCTATTTCAGCTTGACTTTTTAGGATTTATATGTTTTTCAATTAAAAATCGAAAAAAATATTATTTCTAACTTATCAATTAAAACAACAAAAATTAATATATCATACTGTCAAATTGAAGTAAACAATAAGAATTTCATCGCAAATTAGCGTATAAACAAAGGATTTATTTTGTAGTTAGAAACACCTTTACTATCTTTCGCACTGTTTAAAATAAAAACCTTATACATTTTTAAAGATGTTAGAAGAAAAGAATGATAACCTGCATGAAGCAGACGGAAAATCAGGAATCGAAATAAATGATTCTGTAGCAAATGATGCAATCGAAATCTCAGATTCAGAAACTTTGACCGAAGATTTGGTCTCAGAAACTGAAAATGAAGTAACAAAACAAGAAGATGCCCATCAGGAGGCATTAGATGTTATTACCAATTCGAACGCTGCTGAAAGTGAAGACGAAACGCTAAAGGAACGTCACGACATTCCTATGCAAGATTACAATACCTTTACTCTGGATGCACTTGTTGATGAACTAAAAAAATTGGTGAATATAGACAAGGCAATGTCTGTAAAAGATCATATTGAAGAAATCAAAAAAGCTTTCTTGCTGCAATATCATCATCTTATAGAAGAGAAAAAAGAAGAATTTTTAGCTTCCAATCCAGATCCGAATGAAGAATTTGAATATCACCTTCCGTTAAAATCAAAATTCGACGAATATTATAATGTTTTTAGAGAAAAAAGAAATGCTCATTTTAAACATTTACAGACGAATTTAAAAAGCAATTTAGAAAATCGTCTTGCTATTGTTGAAGAATTAAAAGAACTAATTAATCCGCAAGAAAATATAAAAGATACTCTTAAACATTTTAATGAATTAAGAGAAAGATGGAAAAATGCCGGAGCTATTCCAAAAGACAAATACAATCATGTTTGGAATAATTACCACTTCCACGTAGAAAATTTCTACGATTATCTTCATTTAGACCGTGAGGCTAGAGATTTAGATTTTAAACATAACTTAGAATTAAAACAAAAAATTATAGCACGCGTTGAAGAATTGGCAAACGATGCCGATGTGAGCAAATCTTTCCGCGAATTACAAGATTTACACAGAATCTGGAAAGAAGAAATCGGACCTGTTTCTAAAGAACATCGTGATGCAATCTGGAATCAGTTTAGCGAACTGACTAAGAAAATACATGACAAGCGAGAACTTTTATTTGAAAGCCAAAGAGCAAATGAGCAAAAAAATCTTGAGGCCAAAAAAGAAATTATTGCTAAAATTGAAGTGCTTGGAAGCGAAAAAGTAAATTCTCATTCTCAATGGCTTATTCAAATTCAAAAAGTAGAAGAGCTAAGAAATGAGTTTTTTGCAGCTGGAAAAGTGCCTTCTGAAGTTAATGAAGAAACTTGGGCTACTTTTAAAACTGCGGTTAGAAATTTCAATGCTTTTAAAAATTCGTTTTATAAAGACATTAAAAAAGACCAAAACGATAATTTAAATAAAAAACTGGCTCTTGTAGCAAAAGCTAAAGAATTACAGGAAAGCACCGATTTCCAAGCTACTACACCTGTAATGAAACAGATCCAGGAAGAATGGAAACAAATTGGGCATGTTCCTAAAAAATATTCAGACAAAATCTGGAAAGAATTTAAGGATGCTTGCAACCATTATTTTGACAAATTAAAAGAGCATAAATCTGAAGAGAACAGTGATGAAGTTGCTGCTTTTGATAGCAAAAAGGCTTATTTAGATGTTTTAAGAGCTTTCCAATTAACTGGAGATCACAAAACTGATTTAGATGCCATTAAAGCACATATTGAAACTTGGAAAGGTTTTGGAAAAGTTCCTTTTTCTAGAAGACATATTGAAGGGAAATTTAATAAAATCTTAGATGCTCTTTTTGAAAAACTAAGTTTAAGCAAAAAAGAATCTGAAATGATGCGTTTTGCAAATCGTCTTGATTCTTTATCTGACAGCAATGATACGCGTAAATTAGATAATGAAAAGATCTTTATTATGCGTAAAATTGAAGAAGTTCAAAATGAAATTTTTCAATTAGAAAATAACATTCAGTTCTTTACCAATACAAAAAATGCCAAAAAAGAGAATTCAATTGTGACAGAGGTTCGTAAAAACATTGCAATTCACAAAGAAAGCCTTGAAGTTTGGAAAGATAAATTGAAACAATTAAGAAACTTAGGACAAGAGTAATTCCAGTCGAATTCTAAAACTAATAAAGTGTAACGAGCAATTGTTACACTTTTTTTTTATTTTTTAACGCAAAGTCCGCAAAGATTTTTAAATATATAAGGTTTTATAAAAACACAAAGTTCGCAAAGCTTTACTTAAAGACTTTCTGTATCCCGATAGCCATCAGGATTGTATGCTTTGTGGTTAAAACTCACTCTAACTTAAAACCCAAAACTTAACAATACAATTAAATTTCATAAAATTATTCTGCAAAATATTGATTATATTTGAGTTACCACTATTAACTGGCAATCAAGCAAATAACATTTAATACTAATTTTAAATAAGGAGAATATGAAATTTACAAGAAAAGCACACGCCAACTGGAAAGGAACCGGTATGGAAGGAAAAGGAACAATCAGTACACAAAGTACAACTTTAGATAATGCACAATTGTCTTTTAAAACAAGATTCGCTGACGGTGTTGGAACAAATCCTGAAGAATTGGTTGCTGCGGCTCATTCTGGCTGTTTTACGATGCAATTAAGTTTTTTACTAAATGAAGCTGGGTTTACAGCCGATGATTTAACTACAGAAGCTACAGTAACTTTTGAAGATGGATCAATCACTTTGATTCACTTAGATTTAAAAGGTAAAGTTCCATCCATATCTGCTGAGGAATTTGCTTCAACAGCTGCAAAAGCCAAAGAAATCTGTCCGATTTCAAAACTGTTAAATACAACCATTACTTTATCTGCTGAACTAATCAGTTAAGGACATAAAAAAACCATTCACAATTGTGAATGGTTTTTTTATTTTATAATGCCAATAATTACATTTTTGCTTTTAAGGCTTTAGCTTCAGCAGTCATTTCAAGAGCGCTATAAACTCCTAATAATGTTTTAGAAACATCCTCATTTTTAGGATCTAATTCATTCGCTTTTTTAAGGTAAGGAATAACTCCCTTGAAAACAGCCTCTCTTTGCGCTTTTAAAACATCGTAACGTTTCATATCTTTAGCAGAAGTACCTAATTTATTCATTTCATCAATGATTGGTTTTTCAGCTTCTAATTTTAATGCAGCAAGATTCAAATAAGCATTTGTATACTCAGGATTGATTTCGATTGCTTTTAAGTAATATTTCTCTGCATCAGCATTGTTTTTAGCCCCAGCGCTGATTACTCCTAAATTGAATACTAAGTCAGCATTTTTAGGATCTTTCTCTAAAGCTTCATTAACTAATTTTTTGTACATATCGTAGTCTTTAGTCTCTAGATATAAATTAGCTTCTGTTAAAATTAAAGAAGAATCGTCTGGATTTGCTTTTCTAGCATCAGCGATTGCTTTTTTAGCATCTTCTGTACGTCCTTTTTGAACTAAGATTAATGCTAAGTTTTTGTAGATCTCACCTCTTTTAGAAGCAATAGCTTCAGTTTTAGGTTTTTCGTGAGTACCTAATTTAACCGCTAAATCTCTTTCTTTAGCATTAGCAAAACTATCATCATTTCCAGAAGCTTTGTTTACAGCTGTATACAAAGTTCCTTTTCCTGAATAATTTATTTTTTTCAACTCTTCGTACATTGGCAAAGCAAGATCAAAATCTTGTGAATTTACAGCAGTAGAAGCTGCATAATACAAGTTAATAGTATCTTTTTTGTCTAATTCATATGCTTCGTACAATTTTTTTGCACCTTCAACATGTTTGCTAGCTTGTGTATCAGCAATTGCAGAATTAATCAACAAACCTTTAATGTTTGTAATTGAAGCAGCAGCTTGAGTTGAATATTTTTGCTTTCCAGAAGTTTTTTCTACTTCAATTAATTTTTTGTAGCTGTCAGCTGCAGCTAATAAATTTTTACTTTCTTCAACTTTTTTGTTTGCAAGTTCAAGAAAAGCATTTCCTTGAACGAAATAATACTGTGCCTGCTCAGTATCTTTAGCATTCACAATTAAACTCTCTGCATCTTTTAATTGAGCAAGAGCACCTTGCGCATCTCCTCCTTTTAATGCTTTTTCAGCATTTTTAATTTGATCTTTTTGAGCAAACGTAGCTACAGAGATCAGTAATGCTGATGCAAGTATTACATATTTACTTTTCATAATGGTATTTATTTGTATTTAATTTTTTGTTTTTTACTTATTCTTCAGATTCTTCGTCTTCTGCCTCAGTATCGTCTTCGTCTTCTACTTCATCATCAGAGTCATCATCATCTTCAACAGATCCGTCGTCTTCAAGAACTTCTAAATCAGGCTTAACCCTTTCAATTACAGTTTCGATAACATTACCGTCTTCGTCAACAATTACTTCTTCTGCATCATCTTTCATTACAGTTGTTACAGCAGCAATAGAATCTTTTCCTTTTAAATTGATCAATCTAACACCTTGAGTTGCACGCCCCATAACACGTAAATCTTCGATTGCCATTCTAATTGTCAATCCTGATTTATTGATAATCATCAAATCATCTGAGTCAGTTACCGCATTAATAGAGATTAATTTACCGGTTTTCTCAGTAATATTAAGCGTTTTAACCCCTTTACCTCCACGGTTTGTAATTCTGTAAACATCTTCTCCATCTTCATCAACCAACTTAGTACGTTTTCCGTAACCATTTTCAGTTACCACTAAGATTTGTGATTCAGAAATATCATTTTTATCAACCGTAACCATTCCGATTACTTCGTCAGTTTCATCTTTTAAGGTAATTCCACGTACTCCAGAAGCTGTTCTTCCCATCGGACGTGTTTTAGTTTCTTCAAAACGAACTAATTTACCAGATTTAACTGCTAAGATAATTTGGCTTTCACCATTTGTTAACTGAGCACCAAGCAACTCATCACCTTCTTTAATTGTAATTGCGGCAACTCCATTTACACGAGGTTTAGAATATTTCTCTAAAGAAGTTTTCTTAACCTGTCCTTGTTTAGTCACCATTACAAGATTATGAGTATTGATATAATCTTTATCTTTTAAATCTTGTGTACAAATGAAAGCTTTTACTTTATCATCGCTTTCAATATTCACCAAGTTCTGAATTGCTCTACCTTTTGCCGTTTTGCTTCCTTCTGGAATTTCATAAACACGCATCCAGAAACATTTTCCTTTTTGCGTAAAGAACATCATATATTGGTGGTTTGTTGCTACGAACATGTGCTCCAAGAAATCCTGATCTCTTGTTCCTGCACTTTTTTGACCAACTCCTCCTCTATTCTGAGTTTTGTATTCTGTCAAGTTCGTACGTTTGATATAACCTGCATGCGAAATGGTAATTACCACATTTTCATCTGCAATCAAATCTTCAATACTTACATCTCCTCCAGAATATTCAATTTTAGAACGACGCTCATCACCGTATTTATCACGGATTTCTGTAAGCTCTTCTTTAATCAAATCAATTCTCAAATTAACATCTGCTAATAAAGCTTTTAAATGCTCGATTAACTTCATTAACTCATCAAACTCCGCTCTTAATTTATCTTGCTCCAGACCTGTTAACTGACGTAGACGCATCTCTACAATTGCACGAGCCTGAATATCTGACAATTTAAATCTTTCGATTAATTTCTCTCTTGCTTCATCTGTGTTTTTAGAACCTCTAATTAACGCGATTACTTCGTCGATATTATCAGAAGCAATAATTAATCCTTCTAAAATATGTGCTCTTTCTTCAGCTTTGCGTAATTCAAACTGCGTTCTTCTAACTACCACATCGTGACGGTGCTCAATAAAGTAGTGAATCATGTCCTTTAGATTCAGTAATTGAGGACGTCCTTTTACTAATGCAATATTATTAACACTAAATGAAGATTGTAATTGAGTGTATTTGTATAAAGTATTTAAAACTACGTTTGGCGTAGCATCACGTTTTAAGATATAAACGATACGCATACCATTTCTATCCGATTCATCACGAATATTGGCAATACCTTCAATTTTTTTATCGTTAACCAAATCAGCCGTACGTTTGATCATTTCGGCTTTGTTAACTTGATATGGAATTTCTGTAACAATAATACATTCTCTTCCGTCTACTTCTTCAAAACCGACTTTAGCACGCATTACAATACGCCCTCTACCTGTTTTAAAAGCTTCACGAACACCTTCATATCCGTAGATAATACCTCCTGTAGGGAAATCAGGTGCTTTAATATGAGTTATTAATTCATCTACTTCAATATCGTTATTATCAAGATATGCTAAAGTACCGTTGATAACTTCAGTTAAATTGTGTGGCGGCATGTTTGTCGCCATACCAACTGCAATACCTGTTGCTCCATTTACTAATAAAGTAGGAACTCTTGTTGGCATTACTTTTGGCTCATATATTGTATCGTCAAAGTTCAATTGAAAATCAACTGTTTCTTTTTCAATATCGGCCATAATCTCTTCAGAAATTTTACGCATTCTGGCTTCAGTATAACGCATTGCTGCAGGACTATCTCCATCGACAGAACCAAAGTTACCCTGACCATCAACTAATAAATATCGCATACTCCACTCTTGAGCCATACGAACCATTGCGTCGTAAACAGAGGTATCTCCGTGCGGGTGATACTTACCCAGAACCTCTCCCACGATTCTTGCAGATTTTTTATGGGCAGATCTTGATGTTACACCTAAATCATACATTCCGTAAAGAACTCTTCGATGCACTGGTTTCAAGCCATCTCTAACATCAGGAAGTGCTCTCGATACAATTACTGACATCGAATAATCGATGTAAGCTGATTTCATTTCATCTTCAATGTTAATAGGAATTAACTTTTCTCCTTCAGACATAAGTTGTTATATTAAATAATTATAATAGTTTCAAAGCGTGCCAAGATACGTTTTTTTAAAATTTTTTCAGCTATTTCCTTACACTTATTTAAATGATTTATTAACAACTTTATTTTGGCTTTTAGTTAATAAATTAAACGTTTTTTAACTCTTTTATTGTCTTTTTTTTCGTCTATTAGCTGACAGGAGATGTCGATGGGTACGGTTTTTGTTTTTAAAACTGTAATTCACTAAATTTACAATACCAATTATATATTATGGATGATAATTTTTCACCAAGAGTAAAAGATGTTATTACGTACAGTAAAGAGGAAGCTCTACGTCTAGGGCACGACTTTATTGGTACAGAACATCTTATGCTAGGTATTTTAAGAGATGGTAACGGAAAAGCTATTCATATACTTAATAACCTAGATGTCGATTTAGATCATTTACGCAGAAAAGTAGAAATACTGAGCCCTGCCAACCTGAGCGTTGAAGTAAATGCCGAAAAGAAAAACCTTCATCTTACCCGACAGGCCGAAAGAGCCCTGAAGACCACTTTTCTGGAAGCAAAAGTATTTCAAAGTTCATCGATTAGCACCGCACATTTGCTGTTATGCATCTTACGAAACGAAAACGATCCAACAACCAAGCTATTGAATAAACTAAAAATAGATTATGACGTAGCTAAAGAACAGTACTTAAATATGACTCCAAACGAAGAAGAATTCTTAGAAAACTTGCCAAGAAACGAATCGTATAATGACGATTCAGGACAAGATGACAGTCTAAAAGAAAGCAGTTTTAATAATCCCGCCAATAAGTCAAACAAAAAATCTAAAACCCCAGTTTTAGACAATTTTGGGAGAGATTTAACAGAAATGGCTGAGGAAGGGAAATTAGACCCTGTTGTAGGACGAGAAAAAGAAATTGAGCGTGTATCGCAAATTTTAAGCCGTAGAAAAAAGAACAATCCGCTTCTTATTGGAGAGCCTGGAGTTGGTAAATCTGCTATTGCAGAAGGACTTGCTTTGCGTATTATTCAAAAGAAAGTATCTCGTATTCTTTTCCACAAACGTGTTGTTACTTTAGATTTAGCAAGTTTAGTAGCGGGAACTAAATACAGAGGACAATTTGAAGAAAGAATGAAAGCCGTGATGAACGAGCTTGAAAAAAATGATGATATTATTCTTTTTATTGATGAAATTCATACTATTGTCGGCGCTGGTGGAGCAACAGGTTCGCTTGATGCTTCAAACATGTTCAAACCTGCTTTAGCAAGAGGTGAAATACAATGTATTGGCGCTACTACTCTTGATGAGTACAGACAATATATTGAAAAAGACGGTGCTTTAGAAAGACGTTTCCAAAAAGTAATTGTAGAACCAACTTCTGTTGAAGAAACTATTGCGATTTTGAACAACGTAAAAGATAAATACGAAGATCACCATAATGTAACTTATACTCCAGAAGCTATTGAAGCTTGCGTTAAATTAACAAACAGATATATGTCTGAACGTTTCTTACCGGACAAAGCTATTGATGCTATGGATGAGGCTGGTTCTCGCGTACACATTACCAACATCGATGTTCCGAAACAAATTTTGGATCTAGAACGTCAGTTGGAAGAAGTTCGCGAAATGAAAAATATGGTTGTTAAAAAACAAAAATATGAAGAAGCAGCCAAACTTCGCGATGATGAAAAACGTATCGAAAAAGATCTTGCTTTAGCACAAGAACAATGGGAAGAAGATTCTAAAAACAACAGAATTGAAGTTACAGAAGATAATGTAGCCGATGTTGTTTCGATGATGACTGGAATTCCTGTGAATAGAATTGCACAAACAGAAAGCAATAAATTAGCGCAATTACCTGAATTAATTCAGAATAAAGTAATTGGTCAAAATGAAGCTGTCTTAAAAATTGCACGTTCTATTCAACGTAACAGAGCCGGACTTAAAGATCCAAACAAACCAATTGGTTCGTTCATTTTCTTAGGCCAAACCGGTGTTGGTAAAACGCAGTTGGCTAAAGTTTTAGCAAAAGAATTATTTGATTCTGAAGATGCTTTGGTTCGTATCGACATGAGCGAATACATGGAAAAATTTGCAATCTCTCGTTTAGTTGGAGCGCCTCCTGGATACGTTGGTTACGAAGAAGGTGGTCAATTGACTGAGAAAGTTCGTAGAAAACCTTATTGTGTAGTTCTTTTAGACGAGATCGAAAAAGCACATCCAGATGTATTCAATATGATGCTTCAGGTTTTAGATGACGGATATTTAACAGATAGTTTAGGTCGTAAAATTGACTTTAAAAACACTATCATTATCATGACATCTAACGTTGGTGCGCGTCAGTTAAAAGATTTCGGGCAAGGTGTTGGATTCGGTACTGCTGCAAGAACAGCGCAAGCTGATGAAAACTCAAAAAGCATTATCGAAAATGCACTGAAGAAAACCTTTGCTCCTGAGTTCTTAAACAGAATTGATGACGTAATTGTATTCAACAGTTTAGAAAAATCAGATATTGATTTGATTATCGAAATCGAATTGAAAAAACTATATTCTCGTATTGCAGAGTTAGGCTACAAATTAACTTTAACAGACAAAGCCAAAGCATTTATTGCTGAAAAAGGTTTTGACAAACAGTTTGGAGCTAGACCACTGAAAAGAGCAATTCAGAAATATGTTGAAGATTTGTTAGCTGAAGAAATTATCACTTCAAAAATTCATTCTGGTGACGAAATCATGATGGACTTAAAAGATGATTCTCAAGAATTATCAGTTGAAATTCACAAAGCCGAAGAGCCATCGAATCAATAAATTAGTTAAAATTTATAACATTCATAATATGCCCGTTACGTTTTCATAACATAACGGGTATTTTTTTTATCAAAAATCACTATCTTTAATAAAAGCAAATAGCTATTTTTGAATTTAAATTCTATAATACAAAACAAAATATGCTTCAAAACAAAGTCATTTTAGGCAGCGAAGAATGGTGCTCATTTCCAGAACTAGGAATCCCGACAATTAAGGCTCGTGTAGATTCTGGCGCCAAAACTTCGGCAATGCACGCTTTAAACATAGCTCCTTTTATAAAAAATGATGCGAATTGGGTAAAATTCGACATTAACCCGATTCAGAATAATATCAAAACCATTATTCATTGCGAAGCTCCTTTGGTTGACAAACGAATTGTAAAAAGTTCGAGCGGATTTAGAGAACATCGATATGTGATCCAAACCAACTTAAAAATTGGCGATGCAAAATGGCCAATAGAAATGACTCTAACAAATCGCGATTCTATGGGATTTAGAATGCTTTTAGGACGCGAAGCGATGAGCGGAAGGGTTTTAGTCGATCCAGAACAAAAATACCTTTTAGGACAGCCTACAGCAGAATCTTTAAAAGAATTATACCAGAACTCAGAAAAAGCAACGACAGGTTTACGAATTGGTCTTTTAGCCAGTAATCCAGAATTGTATAGCAATAAAAGAATCATGGAAGCAGGTGAAATGCGTGGGCACGAGATGCATTTCTTAAATATTAAAGAATGCTACATGAAACTAGACGCTAAAAAACCCGAAATTCATTATAGAGGCGGTAAAATCTTAAACGAATTTGACGCTATTATTCCAAGAATCCGACCAAGCATTACTTTTTATGGCTGCGCTTTGACACGTCAATTTGAAGCTTTAAAAGTCTTTGTACTAAATTCAGCTACAGCAATTACGCAATCGAGAGATAAATTATATTCACTGCAATTACTTTTAAACAGTGGAATCGACATTCCAACTACAGGATTTGCCAACTCTCCGCTTGATACGGACAATTTAATTAAAATGGTTGGCGGATCTCCTTTAATTGTAAAATTATTAGAAGGAACACAAGGAAAAGGCGTTGTTTTAGCCGAAACCAAAAAAGCTGCAGAAAGTGTGATCAATGCTTTCAAAAGTTTAAATGCCAATATCTTAGTTCAAGAATTTATTAAAGAAGCCAACGGAAAAGATATTCGTTGTTTTGTAATTGATGGAAAAGTGGTTGCCGCAATCCAACGCGAAGCCATGCCTGGCGAATTTAGAGCTAATATTCACTTAGGCGGAACCGCATCTGTCATTAAAGTAACTGCCGAAGAAAAAAAGATCGCCATAAAAGCCGCAAAAGCAATGGATTTAAAAGTTGCTGGTGTTGATATTATTCGCTCTTCTAAAGGCCCATTATTGCTTGAAGTAAACTCTTCTCCAGGTCTTGAAGGAATTGAAGGCGCAACAAATAAAGATGTGGCAGGAGAAATGATTAGAGCGATTGAAAAGAATTTTAAACTATAATTAAGTTCATTTAAACTTAATTTCTCATAAATAATTTAGCAGCTTTGCCAAAGTTTAAAACTTTAGCAAAGCTTTTTTATTTAACTTTAAAATAAAAAACATGACTTTTCCTTATTTAGATATTGTTATACGAAGTGTTGCTGTCTATTTCTTTATGACAATTGCTTTACGCGTATTCGGAAAAAAAGAACTTTCGCAATTAAATACTGCCGACATAATTCTAATTTTATTGATCAGCAACGCCGTCCAGAATGCAATGGTCGGACCTGATACAAGTTTAATTGGAGGATTAATCGCAGCTTTGGTTTTATTTTCAATCAACTTTGCTATTAAGAAATTGACAAAGAGATTCAAAACTCTTGGCGATTTGCTACTTGACAAACCCGAAATCTTAATTCATGATGGCATATTAGATTTTAAAACTTTAAGCAGATTAGATGTTTCACACGAAGAACTAAAAGAAGCCGCACGCGAACACGGTTTAGAACATCTAACAGACATTAAACTTGCCATGCTTGAGATTGACGGAACAATAAGTATTATTTCAAAAGACCAGAAACACCTTAAGCAGACGCATTATAAACGAAAACACAATCATAAAAACCTTCAAAAGTTTTGATTTTTATTTTCCGATCTGGATTCTAACAACACCTAAACCATCTTTAAAATCATCTGCTTTTTCATATTTAGGCACTACGATTTCTTTTCCTTCTTTATCAATAAAACCATATTTCCCATCCAACTTTACCACAGCAATTCCGTCTTTAAACGATTCAATTGCATCATATTTAATTGGAGCAATTTCTTTTCCTGTTTTATCAATCAATCCGTATTTATTGCCTATTTTCACTTGAATTAAGTCATCATTTAAAACCATAAAATCGTATTTTATTGGAACGATTTCTTTTCCATCGTTATCCAAAATGCCATATTTATTTTCCTGCTTTACAATAAATACATTATCCTTAAAATAAAAATTCATATCGTACTTAACAGGCACTATAATTTTCCCTTCTTCACTAATTACTCCAAACTTATTATTGGACTCTACTACTGCGAAACCTTCTTTAAAATTTTGAACTTGATCATAAATTGGAGTAACAACCTCTTTCCCTATCTGATCCACAATACCAAATTTGCCATTTAATTTCACAACTGCAAATCGATCCGCAAAGTCAATTATTTCGTCATATTTCGGAGTTATCTCTTCTCCAACCACATCTATAAAACCCCATTTATTATTTAGTTTTACAGCTGTAATTTCTGGAGATAACGTTTTTGCATCATCGTATTTTTTAGTTAGCAAAATATCTGAAGACTTGATTAAATATTGAGTTTTAGCATTTTTATTGCTTACAGTTATCCAATTCTGCTTATTAACTATTTCATCATAAATACAGCGAATTACTTCTTTCCCAGTTTTATCAACCACCCCGCTTTTGCCTTTTAATTGCACAACAGCAAACCCATTTTCAAAAGCAGTAATACCGTCGTATTTGCAAGGAACTATTTCTTTTCCTGTCTGATCAACAAAACCATATTTAAAAGTTTTGTCATTTGCCTGAGCAAAACCAGTTTTTACAATCAGCATCAAAACCAACAAAATTATTCTCTTCATTATTTTAAATATTAAGCCATTTACAAAAGTCTGTGAAATCGGTTTTATCTATAACCTACAAAAGTTTTTATTGTTTCACTTTAAAACAAATTAAACAAAAAAAACCGATTTCAGATTTGAAATCGGTTTTCTATATTAACAAAATGTGATTTACTCTTCACATTTTACAAAATTCATTTTCTCAGATTAAATAAAGACGCTTAGAATAAAATAAACCAAACCTGCCAATAAAGCTGAAATTGGAATAGTTAAGATCCAAGCCCAGATTAAACTTACTGTAACTCCCCATCTAACGGCAGAAACACGTTTTGTTAATCCAACTCCAATAATAGATCCTGTAATAGTATGTGTTGTACTTACTGGAATTTTTAAGTGTTCTGTAAAGTAAAGTGTCAAAGCTCCTGCAGTTTCTGCTGCAACACCTTCAAACGAGCTTACTTTAGTGATTTTAGAACCCATTGTTTTCACAATTTTCCATCCACCACTCAAAGTTCCTGCTGCAATTGCAGAATAACACGCTAAGGGAATCCAGCTTGGCATTACACCTTTAATACCTGCGTCGTCATTTGGAAGCACAACATCTAACCAAGCATCCATATGAACTCCTGGATTAGTATTGATATAAACTGCTACAGCAGCAGCAATAATACCCATTACTTTTTGAGAATCGTTTCCTCCGTGACCTAAACTAAATGCCGCAGAAGATAATAATTGCATTTTCTTTAAAGCAGCATCGGCCTGATGAAGATTTAAACTGCTGAATATTAAACAAAATGCGCTTACTGTCAAGATAATGAAAGCAACTAAGAACCATTTAATATTATGAGAATCGAATACAACGCTCCAGAAATGAGATTCGAAACGAGGTTTTCCGTGCTCTAAAATTTCTTCATAAGAAACCATTTGAACGTAAACAAACCAAATCGTTGCAAGCATTAAAGCTACAGTAAATATTTTTGGTCCGATACTTTTACGAGAAGCATTTAACAGCCAAATCGAAATTAAATAAGAAGCAATAACTCCTAAAAGCGGTGCTAATACAATAAATGCAATAATAATGAGGACTCCCGAGGGCATTCCGCCATCTTTACCGGCCTTATACCAGCTTACAATTTCATACCAGTAGTGAGTTGCTCCGTCTTCTCCAACATATCCAGAGAAGCCATGAACTGCAATAGCGTGCGCTACAGCTGCTCCTGCAAAACCTCCAATTAAGGTATGCGAAGAACTTGAAGGGATTCCTAACCACCAAGTCAATAAATTCCAACAGATTGCTGCAATTACTCCGGCTAGGATAACAACAAGGTTAATTTCCATTGTGTGCGCTGTTTTGGCAACAGTATCCGCAACACCAAATCCAAAAACCCAATAAGCCAGAAAGTTAAAAAATGCTGCCCAGACAACCGCCTGAAAAGGTGTCAAAACCTTTGTTGCAACAACAGTCGCTATAGCATTTGCCGCATCATGAAAACCATTGATGTAATCAAAAATTAAGGCAAGTACTATAATTAATATAAGTAGCGTCATAAAATTATAACTTCAGATTGAAAAATTGAATTAAGAATGTTTTACAGAAATAGATTCTAGTATGTTCGCAACACTCTTACATTTGTCTGTTGCTGATTCTAAAACAGATAACACTTCTTTATATTTAATAATATTTTTAGCGTCTGTTTCGTTTTCAAAAATTTCAAAAACTGCTTTGTTATATACGTTATCAGACTTGTTTTCTAGTTTGTTGATTCTAGCACAAGCATCTTTAATAACTTTAAAGTTTTGTAAGTTTCTCAACTCTTTTACAGCACTGTCAATGTTTTGACAAGCTTCAAGGTTGATTTCTGTCATCTTTCTGATAGATTTTGTAATCTTATCAACTTGATACAATCTCATACGGCTAGATGCACCATGAAGGTAATCTGCAACGTTGTCAATTGAAGTAATTAACGTGTGAATGTCTTCTCTATCAAATGGAGTAATAAAGTTTCTGCTTAACTCAAGGTTAGTCTGACGTGTAATGTCTTCTCCTTTTTGTTCTAATTCGTCAATCTTTTGAAAAAGAATTTCTCTTTCTTTTAATGGTAAATTTACAGCTTCGTGTAAGTTAGAAGCTAATTCAATTAAATTGCTAGAAGCTTCTTCAAAAAGTGGAAAGAATTTTTTGTCTTTCGGCACTAAAAATTGGAAAATACTGTTTATTGACATTGTTTTATTTTTGATAGCGCAAAATTACCTTCAATAACACGTTTCAGTGTTAAGCCATTGTTAACAAATCGTTTTCAATTTGAAAACTCTCAAGGAATAACACCGTGTTTTCTATGTCATTATGTAAGATTCTATCTTCTTTTACCAAAGGCACAACTTCTCTATAGCTGTTTAAGAACATTTCGATAAAATCACTTGATTTTAAAGGCTCTCTGTAGGCAATTGCCTGAGACGCATTTAATAATTCGATTGCCAAAATACGTTCTAAATTATCTAAAATACGTAAGGCTTTTGTTGCTCCGTTTGCTCCCATACTTACGTGATCTTCTTGTCCGTTGCTTGAAACAATGCTATCGATACTTGCAGGCGTCGCCAATTGCTTGTTTTGACTTGCAATACTTGCTGCAGTATATTGTGGAATCATGAAACCAGAATTTAATCCTGGATTATCAACCAAAAATGCTGGAAGATTTCGCAGTCCCGAAATTAACTGATAGGTTCTTCTTTCAGAAATACTTCCTAATTCTGCCAAAGCAATTGCCATAAAGTCTAAAGCTAATGCTAAAGGCTGTCCATGGAAATTTCCACCAGAAATAATCTGATCGGCTTCTATAAATATATTAGGATTATCAGTTACCGAATTGATTTCTGTTTTGAATACTTTTCGAACATAATCAATTGCATCTTTTGAAGCTCCATGAACTTGTGGCATACAACGGAAAGAATACGGATCTTGAACGTGTTTCTTTTCCTGAGCGATAATTTCACTTCCGTCTAAGAATTCAGTTATTCTTTGTGCCGTTACGATTTGTCCTTTGTGCGGACGTATATAATGTATCAATTCGTTGAATGGCTCGATTCTTCCATCAAAACCTTCTAGAGAAATAGTTCCAATTAAATCTGCCAAATACGAATACTTATATGCTTTAATTAAAATATGAGCTCCATAAGCACTCATAAACTGAGTTCCGTTCAATAAAGCCAAACCTTCTTTGGATTGAAGTACAATCGGTTCCCAATTAAAATGTTTTAAAACTTCGGCAGAAGCTACCTTTTTTCCTTCAAATAATACGATTCCTTCTCCAATTAAAGGCAAAGACAAATGTGCCAAAGGAGCTAAATCTCCTGAAGCTCCAAGCGAACCTTGAGTATATATTATTGGAAGAATATCATTATTATAAAAATCAACTAAACGTTGTAATGTGACTAACTGAATTCCAGAATGTCCGTAACTTAAAGATTGGATTTTCAATAGAAGCATCATCTTCACAATCTCAGCAGGAACTTCCTCTCCTGTTCCACAAGCGTGCGATTTTACTAAGTTTTCTTGAAGCTTAGATAAGTTTTCATTAGAGATTTTCACACTATATAAAGACCCAAAACCAGTATTGATTCCGTAAATTGGTGCAGTATGCGATGCCATTTTCTTATCTAAATAATCGCGGCATTTCTGAACATTTACTTTAGCTTCTTCAGATAATTCAAGTATTTTATTTTGGCTTAAAATTTCTTGTAATGTTTCTAAAGTAATCGTTTCTGAACTTATATAATGGATCTCTCTCATGATGATTGTAAATTTTAAACGCCAAAATTCAACAAATCAATATTAAAAAGCAACATTTTATCACAATAATTAAGATTTCTTTAAAAGCGGTTTAACTATTTCAAATCGCTTTTCAGATCAAAATATACTGTTATATCTCATTTTTAAGGTCTTTTTGAGTTAAACATCAATCATTTGCACTGACTAAATTCCAAAAAAAAGCGATCCAAAATATATCAAAACATCAATTTAGCATATTCAATTTTAACAAATACTCAATATTGATTTATAGAGATTTGAATTATTAAAATATTCGTAAAAACGCCTTCTAAGTTTTTAACTCATATAAAAAGCTGTACTTTTGAAAAATCAAAAATGAAAAGTAACAGCATAAAATATCAATCTACAATTATTACAACTCAAACAGGAGTTGCAATTGCTGCTACCATTATTACTACTACAACAACTACTACCCCTTAGGGGTATACATTTTTACATATAATCCTAGGTTACCTATACTTTTTTCTTGAAAGAAGAGAGTTATTGGATACATAAAAATATTTGCATCAAAAGAAAAAAATATCACAAAATGAAAGTATTAAAATTTGGCGGAACTTCGGTTGCCAATGCTCAAAATATAAAACTCGTTCTCGAAATTGTCAATCAAAAATCTAAGCAGGATCAATTAGTTGTAGTAGTTTCTGCTCTTAGTAAAGTAACCGATTTATTGCAATCAGCGGCAGCAAAAGCAGCGGCAAACGACGAAAGCTTTAGAGATGTTGTGGCTGAAATCGAGAAAAAACACCTTGATACACTAAAAGAACTGATTCCGGTAAGCGAGCAAAGCAGTTTGTTAAGCCATGTAAAAAGAATCATTAACCATTTAGAAACTTTATTGGACGGGTGTTTCTTACTTGGTGAATTATCTCCTAGAACTGCCGATACAATTTTAAGTTTTGGCGAATTGCTATCGTCATTCATTATTGCTAAAGCTTATGAGCAAATTAGTAAAGATGCGGTTTACAAAGACAGTCGAGAATTAATTAAAACAGATAATAACTTCGGAAAAGCAGTTGTAAACTTCGAAGTTTCAAATAAATTGATTCAGGAATATTTTGGTTCGAATGAAGCGAAAATCAATATCATGCCTGGATTTATTGCGCAGACTCTTGACGGAATCACTTCGACTTTAGGTCGCGGAGGTTCAGATTATACTGCCGCCATTATCGCGGGAGCAATCAATGCGGAACAATTGGAAATCTGGACTGACGTAAACGGTATGTTTACTGCAAACCCAAAAATTGTAAAGCAGGCACAGCCAATTTCAAACATCTCTTATCAAGAAGCAATGGAATTGTCGCACTTTGGTGCAAAAGTGTTGTATCCACCAACAATTCAGCCCGTTTTAAGAAAAAACATTCCAATTTTAATCAAAAATACTTTTGAGCCAGAAGCTGAGGGAACTTTGATTTCGAATCAAGTTTCATCAAAAGATACTGTTGTAAAAGGAATTAGCCATATCGATCATATTTCGCTTTTAACTCTTGAAGGTCCAGGAATGATTGGAGTTTCGGGTTCTTCTAGACGTTTGTTTGAAGTATTGTCTCAGGAAAAAATCAACGTAATTTTTATTACTCAGGCTTCTTCTGAGCATTCAATTTGTATCGGAATTTTGAATTCTGATGCTGATAATGCAGAAGCTGCAATCAACAGCGCTTTTGAAATCGAAATTTCTCAAAACAAAATCGATCCTTGTTATGTAGAAAAAGACCTTTGCATTATTGCTCTTGTTGGCGAAAACATGAAAAACCACCAAGGTTTAAGCGGAAGAATGTTCTCTACTTTAGGAAAAAACAACGTAAACATTCGTGCCATTGCGCAAGGTGCTTCTGAAAGAAATATTTCGACTGTAATTAACGAAAGAGACGTTAAAAAAGCATTGAATACTTTACACGAGAATTTCTTCGAAGAAAACACAAAACAGCTGAACCTATTTGTAATGGGAGTTGGAAATGTGGGAGAAAAATTCATCGAGCAGATCCACAACCAAAGAAAGTTTTTAAAAGACAATTTAAAGATCAACGTTCGCGTAATTGCTTTGTCTAATTCAAGAAAAATGGTATTTGATGAAGACGGAATTTCTTTAAAAAATTGGGATGCCGCTTTAAGCGAAGGTCAACCAGCAAGCATTGAAGAATTCATCAAAAAAGCAAAAGAACTGAATTTACGTAACAGTATTTTCGTAGACATCACTGCAAACGCAACAGTTTCTGAAGCTTATGAGAAATTCTTAAAAGAAAGTATTGCCGTTGTAACTTGCAATAAAATTGCTTGTTCTTCTGCTTACGACAACTATAAAAAATTAAAAAGCTTATCTCGTCAATACAACGCTCCTTTCCTATTTGAAACGAATGTTGGTGCGGGATTGCCAATTATCGATACGGTAAAAAATCTGATTGCATCTGGAGATAAAGTGCATAAAATTCAGGCGGTTTTATCTGGAAGTTTGAACTTCATTTTCAACAATTTTGACGAAAACAATTCTTTCCACGATGTGGTAAAAGAAGCTGGAGTTCAAGGTTTCACAGAACCAGATCCGAAAATTGACTTAAGCGGAATCGACGTGGCGCGTAAAATCCTGATCTTAATTCGCGAAAGCGGTTACGAAATGGATATTGATGCCATTGCAAACGAATCGTTCTTGCCTGCAGAATGTTTAGCAACAACAAACAACGACGATTTCTTTGCTTCGTTAATCAAACATGCTTCGCACTTTGAAAACATTTACAAAGAAGCTTTAGCCAAAGATTCAAGATTGAAATACGTGGCGCAATTCGAAAACGGAAAAGCAAGCGTAGGTCTGCAATTCATTCCAAAAGATCATCCTTTCTACAATTTAGAAGGAAAAGACAATATTGTATTGTTCTACACAGATCGTTACGTAGATCAGCCTTTATTGATCAAAGGAGCCGGTGCAGGAGCAGCAGTAACAGCATCAGGAATTTTTGCTGACGTTATTAGAATAGGAAATATTTAAAGATGCTAAGGTTCTAAGATGCTAAGGTTCTGAGTTTTTTTTTTAAAAACTAATCTTAGCCTCTTAGAATCTCGAAACCTTAGAAACTAAAAAATAAAAAGTTGCTACAGAAACCTTAGAATCTTAGCATCTTAGAACCTCAGAACCTTAAAAATGGAAATTAAACTATTTTGCCCAGCAACTATCGCCAACCTCTCATGCGGATTTGACGTACTTGGACTTTGCTTAGACAATGCGGGCGATGAAATGATTGTTCGAAAAGTCGATCAAAAAGGAGTTCGAATCACTAAAATTGTGGGTGCCGATTTGCCTTTGGAAACCGAAAAAAACGTTTCTGGAGTTGCGGCTTTGGCAATGTTAGAAACTTTGGATGAACTAGACTTCGGATTCGAAATCGAAATTTATAAACATATCAAAGCTGGAAGCGGAATCGGAAGCAGTGCTGCAAGTTCTGCCGGAGCGGTTTTCGGAATTAATGAATTATTAGGAAGACCTTATTCTCGTAAAGATTTGGTTCAGTTTGCGATGCAGGGCGAGAAATTAGCCAGCGGAAACGCGCATGCCGACAACGTTGCTCCTGCCCTTTTAGGCGGATTTACTTTGGTAAGAAGTTATGCGCCGCTTGATATTATTAGAATTGACAGTCCAGAAGAATTATATGCAACAGTGGTTCACCCGCAAATTGAATTGAAAACGTCTGACGCACGTTCGGTTTTAAAACAAAACGTTTCCCTAAAAAGCGCCATTATGCAATGGGGAAATGTAGGCGGACTTGTTGCAGGTCTTTACACCAAAGATTACGATTTAATCGGACGTTCGCTTCATGACGAAATCGTAGAACCTTTACGAAGTGTTTTAATTCCAGGTTTCGATCAAATTAAACAAACGGCTTACGAAAACGGCGCTTTAGGTTCTGGAATTTCAGGTTCTGGTCCATCAATCTTCGCTTTAAGCCGAGGAAAAAACACCGCCGACCAAATAGCAAAAGCCATGAGCGAAGTGTACGAAAAAATGAATTTACCGTATGAAATTCACGTCTCGAAAATCAACCCTGATGGTGTCCGCGTGCTTTAGCACGGGACGCTGTAAGCAATAGGCTTTAGGCAATAAGCTTAAAACCTTTGCGAAAAAATGTAAAACTAAGAAAAAAGCATAAAGCCTACTGCCTAAAGCTTAAAGCCACGCAAAAAAGCCTAAAGCCTAAAGCTTACTGCCTAAAGCAACAAAAAAATGAAATACTACAGTTTAAATCATAATGCCCCAAAAGTTTCTTTCCAAGAAGCTGTTATACAAGGATTAGCAACTGACAAAGGATTATATTTCCCGGAAAGCATTACACCGCTTGATCCTTCTTTTTTTGATAAAATTGAAAGTTTAAGCCACGAAGAAATCGCTTTTGAAGCGATTAAACAATTTGTCGGCGATGAAATCCCGGCAGAAAAACTAAAAGAAATCATTGCTGAAACTTTAGTTTTTGATTTCCCTGTTGTGAAAGTCGAAAACGGAATCTATTCGTTAGAATTATTCCACGGGCCAACAATGGCGTTTAAAGACGTTGGAGCGCGTTTTATGTCGCGTTGTTTGGGTTATTTCAATAAAGATAAAAAAGACGCTAAAAACACCGTTTTGGTAGCTACTTCTGGAGATACAGGCGGAGCCGTTGCCAGCGGATTTCTTGGCGTTGATGGCGTTGATGTTGTCATTTTATATCCGTCAGGAAAAGTGAGCGATATTCAGGAAAAACAATTGACTACTTTAGGGCAAAACATAAAAGCGCTTGAAGTTGACGGTGTTTTTGATGATTGTCAGGATATGGTGAAAAAAGCGTTTTTGGATGAAACTTTAGCGCATAAAAACTTGACATCTGCAAACTCGATTAATATTGCACGCTGGTTACCGCAAATGTTTTATTTCTTCTTTGCTTACAAAGCTTTGAAAAGCCAAAACAAACCTTTGGTTTTCTCTTGTCCAAGCGGAAACTTCGGAAATATCTGTGCCGGAATTATGGCAAAGAAATTAGGTTTGCCAATTGAGCATTTCGTTGCGTCTACAAACGTAAACGACACGGTGCCAAGATTCTTAGAAAACGGAAAATACGACCCGAAACCTTCTAAAGCCACAATTTCTAACGCCATGGACGTTGGAAACCCAAGTAACTTTATTAGAATTCAGGAATTGTACAACAACGACCTAAAAGCTTTCGAAAAAGACTTTTCTTCTTATAGTTATACCGATGAAGAAACGCTTGAAGCGCTAAAGAAAATTTATAACACAGACGGTTACATTGCAGAACCTCACGGTGCTGTTGGTTATTTAGGTTTGAAAAAAGAACTAGAAAAACACCCTAACGCCATTGGTATTTTCTTAGAAACAGCACATCCTATTAAATTCTTAGATGTTGTTGAACCTGCTTTAGGAATTACACTTCCTATTCCTGCTCAAATTGAGAGTGTTATTAATGAGGAGAAAGTTAGTGTGAAGATTGGTACTTATGAGGAGTTGAAGGCCTTTTTGGGATAATTTTTTTTATATAAAATAAAAAGCCAAGAACTATTGAACATAATTCTTGGCTTTTTTTTATGAAAAGACTAAAGAAAATTAAGCATCTCTATCTTTAATTTCTTTAATTAATTCTTCTGATTCTCCAATTAATTCCTTAACTAAAAGATGAATTAGAGTGCAAGGATTATGAATAGCATAATTTTCACAGGTATGTGTTGCGATCAACTTTTCAGCCCATTTTATCGCTTGAGTTTGATTACCATATTTTTCTAAAAGATTATACATTTCTGTACTATTCTTTTTGTACTCAAATTTTTTTGGCTTTTTACTTTTTGATTCTTTTGCTATTCTAGCATTTATCTCATCTTCAATCGCTTTTTTATAATCTTCTCTTGACATTGAAGTGTTTCGATATTGAAAATGTAATAAATACCAAAGTTCAAAAGCTTCATTAGACCATCCAACATTAATATCTTGACTATTTGCCAAATGGATCGCTCCATTAAAATTATCAGGATTAAAACTATCCCTATCAAAAACAGCCCAAACCCTGTCATATTTCTGACTTGATTTATCTCTTGCCTTAATAGTTCTTTTTACTAAATCCTTGGTATTAGAACCTTCTCCTAAAGTATCAATTGTATAAACAAATGATTTTACATTTGATTTAAATGATTTAAAATAATTAGGTTCAGTTTTTTCTCCCTCACAAACTATCAAAAAATAAACTCTTACTTCTTTAGTATTTTGTTTTCGTTTTTTTTCAGTTCTTTTTTGTCTTTTAAGAACAGCATTATCAATTTTAATAATATTTGCCATAAGATTAAATCTCTTGAAAGTTTGAAATATAAGGAATAGCTCCGTAACGTCCCATTATATAATCTTTTTCAAAGCTTCTATCTTTCCTAATCGTATTACCTTCTTCATCTTTGAACTCAAGTAGAGAATATAAATCCGTAGCTTCAAATTCATTTTTTTCAGCAAACCAAATTTGGTCTCTTCTGAAAAGTTTTGCCCCCAATAAATTTGTATCATGAGTTGTAAATACCAATTGAGCTTTTTTTGGATTTGTTTCCGGGTTATTGAATAATTTAATAATCTCTTGAGTTAAAATAGGATGAAGTTTTGCATCTAACTCATCAATAAATAGCTGTAATCCAAAATAAAGTGTCAAAGCAATATATCCAGAGATATCAAAGAGTTTATTTGTACCAGAAGATTCATGATCTATCAATTTAAATTCTCGCTCTCCAACCTTGTTGCCTTTATCATCAAAAATATTGTGAATTGTATTAATTCTTTTTTTGAAACTTTTATTAGAATCCGATTCTATAATAAATTTTTTAAAACCTAGATTTAATCTATTAATAAATTTATCTACAATATCTTCATAATCATCGTTCTCATGAAGAGCAGAAGTCATTGAAATTGAACGCTCGTGTTCTAATCCTGATTGAACATATACAAAAGAAAAGCTTCCCATAATATCTTTGGCTATTTCTATATTCAATTGATCCAACAATGATAAAAATAAACCATTATCTCTTGTATTTTCAATAAACGATTTTGCCTCTTCAAAAATATCTGAAACACCAATTCCATTAATATTTCTAATAAAATACAAAGTTTCTTTTTTTGAATTTTTATTTAAAATATAAAGCCATTCTTCATGAATTTGATCATTATCTAGTTCAAATCCATATCTATATCTATTCCCAAATTTGGTAAACAAGATTTCAAAATGAGTAGGAAGATTTTCCGTTTTATTATTGAGTAAAAAAGGCTTTACATTTAATTTATCAGTTGAATTTAACTTCGAAGAATTTTTAACAGTATTAACCATGAATTCTAGAGCTTTAATAAAATTACTCTTACCACTAGAATTTGCACCATAAATAACTGCTGAACGAAGTATTTTATATTTACCTTCTTGTACTACATTGTCTTTATATTCTGTAATACTAGAAGCTTCTAAAGTAAATGTCTTTTTTTCTTTAAATGACAAGAAATTCCCAACTGTGAATTCTAACAACATATTTAATAGTTTTAATTTGAGAAATTTTCTCAATTTCAAAACAAATGTAATTAATATGATTTAATAACAAACTTATTTTAACAAAACATTCTTCCGATCATTTAAAGAAATACTTATAATAATCATTGCAACAAATTTTTTCTTTTATCATCTCTCATAAAACAAATAAAAATTATAGAAGATTTAGATTTTCTTCCCTGCTAGCGCGTGCATCCCGCTCGTGAACACAAAGAAATTCAAAAACCAATTGGAACGTTCACGAGTGAGACGCTCGCGCTAGCAACAGGACATAAAAAAAGAGACCTCATCCAAAGGTCTCTTCGCATTTTAATATATCTTCTAAATCGTTTATTTCCCGTTCAATAACTTCTCCAAATACTCCACTTTATCTTTTTCAGCTTGCACCAAACGTTCGTAAAGTTCAACTACTTTATCTAAAGGATTAAAAGTACAATTGTAATTACCTGTTACAGTCGAAAGCGTTCCGTTATCTTGAATGGTATTTCCAATAATATTAAAAACAGCTTCTTCCGAAAAGTTTTTAATGGCTTCAACAGAAACTCCAAGGGCTTTTGCAATCTCAATTAATCTTTGCTCGTCAACCGTTTCGCTGTTTTCAATATTCGAAACCATCTGCTGACTTATGCCTAAAGCCAATGCCAGTGCATCCTGCTTCATATCTTTAAGCTCTCTGATACGGCTTATATTTCTGCCGATATGTTTTGGTTTTGTTGCTGTACTCATAATTCAAAGATATTTAAAATTCTTAAGGAAAAATAGATTTTTGTAAAAAACTAAGCCCATTTGTGATACACAAACGTAAATATTTTTGTAACTCAAAATCTCTGGCTTACTTGCCGCTAATTACACAAAAGTAAGATTTTTACATCAATTAAAACTATAAGCCATGACAGAATCAAGTAAATTATCTATAACCGATTTTTTAGAATTTGCAGCCAGAGTTAACTATTTTACACAATTAAAACCCAGTAAAAAGAACAGAAACTCTTTTAAAACCAAAATGACGATATCGTGTTACAACGAATTAATGCAAACCATTATTTCCCTATTAAGAACAAGTATTAACACGCTTCAACAGGAAGATTCTAAAACTGCCATTGATGTTATGCTTCTCCTTGAAATCGCAATACAGCTTTTGCCTTCCGATGAAATGGAATTGTTGGATGAGTTGTATAAAGTGCTTCATGACTAACACTAGCAGACAATTTTGTAAGATCGATCACGGAACACCGTTATTAATAAAAGCTGTTCCGATAGCGCGAATTATAAGGATTTTTTAATTTAATCAGTGTAAATCCGCGTCTTCGTGATAACGAATCCGTTAAATCTGTGTCCTAATTAAAAAGATTAGGCTAAAGCCATTTTCTAATGTAATTTTACACCTAACATCTAACATTTCACATTTCACAAAATATATGATTACAAAAGCAATACTAGAAGACATTCCAGCATTAACCATCTTAATAAACTCAGCATACAGAGGCGAAACTTCTAAAAAAGGCTGGACAACCGAAGCGCATTTACTAGAAGGAAAAAGAACCGACGAACAGGAAATGACCGAAATCTTTCTTGATCCAAAAAATACAATTCTGAAATTTACAGAAAATGACAAAATCATCGGTTCGGTTTTATTGGTTGAAAAAGGACATCAATTGTATTTAGGAATGCTAACCGTTTCGCCAGAACTTCAAAACAGCGGAATCGGGAAAAAACTTTTGGCTGAAGCCGAAAATCATGCAAAATCTTTGGGATTATCAAGTATTATTATGACAGTAATTTCAGTTCGTGAAGAGCTTGTGGCGTGGTACAAACGTCATGGTTATGTAGATACAGGAAAACGTGAAGCTTTTCCTGAGAGTGAAATTCATACTACAGTTTCTGCTGAACCTTTGGAGTTTATTTATTTGGAGAAAAGTATTTAAGTTTTTTTGCCACGAAGGCGCGAAGGCACGAAGTTTTTTTAATCTCGCAATCCCGATAGCTATCGGGGGCAAAGTCGCGAAGTTTTTTTTGACCTTATAAAACATTCAATAAGTGAACATACAGCTTCTCTCTAAAAAAATACTAAACCCTCTATTTGGAGCGGCGGATTGACGTATGAAATTATAATCTACCCAAAAACAGCCATTTATGCCGATAGAAATTTTGGGTTTAGAATAAGCAGTGCTACAATTGAGGAAGTGCCTTCAGAGTTTACCAAATTTAAAGGCTATTACCGATACTTGGTTATGCTTGATAACGAATTAGATGTTGAGGTAAACAAAGCGAAAAAAGAATATAAGAAGTATGAAATCATGGAATTTAATTCGGATGATGAAGTAACTTCTTTCACCAAAGGCACTGATTTTAATTGGATGGTTTCTGAAAAAATATCCAATCATAAACTGGAAATAGTAAATGGCAATCAGAATTGTAATGCTGAAATAGTGATTTTATTTTCTTTCAATGAAACAGTTATTACAATTGATGAGAAGCCGTACCATTTAGAACCTTATGATGTATTGGTGATTGAAAATGAGAAAAAGAAAATGTAAGGCTTCATTTTTCTACTGAATGCCTTTTTGGAATGTTAAATTTTTAATCAAGTTTTTTTTGCCACAAAGGCACGAAGACTCGAAGTTTTTATTTTTAATCTCGCAATCCCGATAGCTATCGGGAGCAAAGACGCGAAGCTTTTTGATAAAGTTTCCATGCAGTTTGTCATTTCTGTAAAAGTCACTTATTTCGGTAACGGATTTATCATTTCAATTGGCTTTTTTCCATCAATTCCCTGATGTGGTCTTTCGTGATTATAGTAATATAAATATTGTAATAATT
>NZ_JCAMPD010000012.1:0-173289 GCF_059511845.1 Flavobacterium sp. PLA-DH12 | reverse complement strand
TTTTTGGGTGTCATTAACCGTCACTATCTGAGTGCAGGTCTGCGTATTTCCTGCCGCATCTTTTGCCGTCCAAGTTACTGTCGTGTTTCCGATTGGGAAACTTGGCGGAGCATCATTCGTCACTGTTACAGTTCCCGTGCAGTTGTCCGATACCGTTGGAGTCCCTAAAGCAACTCCTGCAGCAGCGCATGAATTCGCGTCTGCAGAAACTGAAACTGCCGATGGGCATGTGATTGAAGGTTTTTGGGTGTCACTAACCGTCACTATCTGAGTGCAGGTCTGCGTATTTCCTGCCGCATCTTTTGCTGTCCAAGTTACTGTCGTGTTTCCGATTGGGAAACTTGGCGGAGCATCATTCGTCACCGTTACAGTTCCCGTGCAGTTGTCCGATACCGTTGGAGTCCCCAAAGCAACTCCGGTAGCAGTACATGAATTCGCGTCTGCAGAAACTGAAACTGCCAATGGGCATGTGATTGAAGGTTTTTGGGTGTCACTAACTTTTACTGTTGAAACAGCCGAAGTCTGTTCGCAACCTGTTGATGTATTTGTAATTTTTACCTTATATCCGCCATCTTGAGTAACAGTCAATGTTTTATTCACTTGACCAGATATTATAACGTCATCTCTATACCAAACGTAAGTTGCAGAGCTTGCGTTTGAATTTGCTGTTAATGTTGTTGTTAAACATGCTGTTAAATTTCCTGATATAGTTGCTGTTGGTAATGCTTTTACAGTAACTGTATGCGTTGTAGTGGCAGGGCCATTACATCCTGCAGCACTCGCTGTAATTATAGTTGTTCCATACCATTCAGCAGCATAAGTTACCGCGCCAGTAGTCGAATTTATTGTATTACCACCCGCAATACTTGCAGAATCAAGATTATACGTGATCCCTGTAGAATTAGTTGCTGTTGTAGTTCTTGTTATTGTTTCAACTCCTTGGCAACGAGAAGACGATGCAGGTGAAAATGGTGCAATTGTTACATTTGGAGTTAAAGTAACCTTTCCTTGAATTGTAGCTTCTAGACAAGGCGAAGTATGACCAACTGTAGTAATGATATAAGTACCTGCTGTTGTAGGGTTTCCAGAAATTGTAACTGTTTTTGCATTAGTGTCAACCGCAGCAGATAATCCTGTAGGCAAGCTAGATACTGTAGCATTTGTAGCACTTCCACCAAAAGTATATACTGCACTAGGAACTGATGCTCCAGAACAAACTGTTGGATTTTGAGTACCACTTGTAAATACAATAGTAGAAGCATTATTTACAACAGCTGCAACAGCAATTCTAGACGTTGACGTACAACCTAACGATGTTACTGCTCCAACATAGTAAGTTGTAGTAGCTGTTAAATTTGGAGTATTAAAAGTGGTTCCTGTTTCTAATACTTTCGAACTTGTAGGATCTGCATACCAATTAATAGTCGCTCCATTTGACGCAGCTGCAGTTAATTTCACTGATCCAGAGCCACATATTGAACCTTCTGTTGTTGAATTTATTGTTGGTACTGTATTTATTGTTGCAACAACTTCTGTTCTTGTTGGTGTAGAACAACCATTTTCTGTTGCTTCAACATAATAAGACGTTGATGTTGATAAACTTGGCGTCGTAAAACTTTCTCCTGTTCCCAATGATGAACCTCCTGTAGAAGCTGCATACCAGTTAATAGTTCCTGCTGATGCTGTAGCGCCTAAAGTTACTTCTCCTGTACCACATCGTGAAGCTGGAGTGCTTCCCGTTATTGTTGGTTTTGCATTAATAACAAAATTAACTGCAGCTCTACAGTTTGAATTACCAGAACAAGCGGCATAATACGTTTTCGATCCTGCTGTGGCAGTATTTGTCAATCCAGAATCTGTAACTCCCACCGGATTAAAAGAAGATCCCGTATAAATGGATGTTCCTCCAGTTGCTGTAGTATACCATTCTATTCCTCCGATAGTATAGGTTACCGTAATTTGAATGTAGTCAACAGAGGCTGTTATATCATTGCCCTTTGTTCTTGTAATATTTGCAGATAAAACCACTCCAAAATTTGATGCAATAATATCTGCAGGAGTCCAAGAGGTTCCCCACAAATCTGCTGTTCCACCATAATTGGTCAATGCAGTAGCGCTAGTATTCCAATTAGCTGTTTTACTTTTATTTACGTCTGTAATTACTCCTCCTTTTACTAAACTAACAACATTATCCTTCACATACACAGAGCTACTGTTTCCAACACTGCTAAAACTATTAATTCCTACTTGAATTCCTGTAATTGTAGCGTTTGAAGGAATATCAAATTTAAAATTTGTTCCTTGAAGATATTTAGTTGCGACTGTAGTATCTCCTCCACTATTTACCGTTACAGTCGCATTGACAGAATTATTAGAAATAATATTGCCTGGATTTGTCCAATCAATACCCGAACCTGCATTAACACCTGTACTTGCAATTTTTGCCCCTGTACTGCTTATAGATCCACATGGAGAAGTAGCTGTTAAAAACCCTGAGCCATTTTGACAAATTGCTACTCCAGTAACTGTTGGTGCACCAGCAACTGCATTAATGACAATACCTGCATTTGCAGCAGAAGTACATCCCTGTGCATTTGTTGTGGTTATAGAATAAGTGCCTGGTACTAATCCGGAAAAAATACCAGTTGTGCTACTAACTGAAGCAGAAACAGGATTTGTTCCCGTTAAAGTATAACTTATCCCAGAGCCATTTGCAGGCGTATTAACTGTTATTTTACCGGTTGGAGATTCGCAAGTTGTTTGAGTTACACTCACCGTTGGAGCTGCAGGCAAAGCTAAAATTGAAATATCATCAACGTCAGTGCTTGTTCCATTAAAATTTACACCTGGAACATTTGATTGGCCTGTACCTTCATACGTTTTATTTGCACTACCATAAGCATTTGCAAATGCCGTTATTCTTCTATTGGAATTGGCTGTTGTACGTGTTGGGTCAAGATATAATGCTTGTGCATTTGCACTATAAATTCCTTCCGCTATAGAAGCTGCCACTTTTCCAACTAAAGTTATGGTAACAATACCATTTTGTGCAATGTTAAATCCTCCAAAAACAGGATTATTAGCCGTAGCTGTAGCCGAATTAGCTAAAGTTCCAGCTGGACCCGAAGTTCCAGTAGAATAAATTGCCGTAGCTGAATCAAATTCGATACCTGGTGGAAAACTAAAATCCAACATCACCCCAGCAGCATTTCCTGCTCCAGTATTTTTTATTTCAATTTCATAAGAAACTTTTTCATCAATAGCATTACAAACGGCAATAGTAGATAATGTTTTTGCTTTTGTCTCAAGAACTGGGAAACAATTTGCATTAACTTGAAGATTTGGCGGTACATCTGCAACTGTGAAAGTTGATACATAGCCAACTGTTCCAGCTACAGCACCATGATTGATTCCTTTTCCCGCATTAGATTTACCTGCCGCGCCACCAAGTACACTAGTCGTAATGGTTACTGTACTTGAAACATTATGGCAGATAATTCCACCACCTCCACCTCCACCTGGTCCATGTTCATTGTTATCGTCATTTTCAGTATTTCCTCCAGCACCACCATTTGCTTCTATTTTTATATTCGCTGTACTATTATTAGATACATTCAATAAAACTGTTCCACCAGCTCCTCCTCCTCCTGCACCATCTGGTGAATTAGCATAAGTTCCTGGTGCTCCTTTTCCTCCATTGGCATAAATAGTACCGTTTCCTAAAACGTTCCCGGCATTAATAAGAATAATTGCCCCTCCAACACCACCTTTTACTCCAGTAGAGGCATCATTAGCATCTCCTGCACCTCCACCTCCGCCCATAATAAGCCTAGGAAATTTTTCAATTGTAGAATACGATTTTGATCCTGGTCTTCCTGCTCCTGTAAGATTATTAGAAATGAGATCTCCTCCTCCTCCTTGCCAGCCAGCTCCTCCCAGACCACCAAATCCGCCATTACCACCGCCACCGCCACCAGTGTTGTGATCATTACCTCCTCCTCCTGCATTGGCAGGAGCACCCCTTCCCGAAGAACCTCCTGGCATTCCTTCCACTGTATTTGCTACCTGATTAAAGCCATCCCACATATATTTAGGAGTACCAGCTATTCCTTCTCCTTTTCCAGAAACATTACTTTTTGAAGAATCATCAACATAAGTTTTAGAATCGTTAATACCCGAATTTGCTTTTGGACTATATCCTCCTCGAAACCCTCTAGCACTACCATCAATACTAAAACCATTAAAATTGAATGTTCCAGAAACATTAAAAGCAATAATACCACCGGCAACTCCATTAAACGGTGGTGTAGTAATATTGGCTGTAAGGGTTAAATTAGAGTATTGAGGTACTCTCACTACTTGAAATGTTCTCTTTCCTCGTGTTGTCGTAGCATTGGCATTATAAAAACTATTCAAAACACCATTATTGCTACCAGTACCTTTAAACGTTAAATTTCCTCCCGTCAAGGGTACATTATTTGTTGCAATTACATATTCAAAAACCCCAGTGTTGCCAAGAGATGTAAATCCAGTTCCTCCAATATAATCTGGGCCACTATTTGTCGCACCAGAACCATAACTAGTTGTATTTGTATAATTTATCGTTGCATCTTGCATTTGAATAATTAAAATCAAGTCTCCAGCAGAAATTGGAGTTATACCAAAATTATTCGAATATTGATCTGTTGCAGGCACTCCTGCCAACAGAATAGATTGTGCTCCTGCATTTAAAGTAATATTCCCTGTAATCGGATAGTAAGTATTCACAGAACTTGATACTGCAACGGGGCCATCAACTCCAGGAGTTCCACATACTTGTGCAAATGAAACTATTGGTAATGTGGCAAATAAAATAAAAAGAATTAGCCTGAAAAATCCAGACTTACAAAAAGTAAAGTTACGCATAGACGACTTGTGTTTGTGGAACAGAAATTTTGGATGCTAAAAAACGGATGATCATTTTTAGCATATTGGTGAGATACGTGAAAAAATATAAAATGGATTTAAAAAAACTTAAAACAGTTTTTTCAAGACTAAGACATAAAAAAGACATTATGCAGACCATTGCCATATAGTAAAATAAAGACTATAAAAGTCTCTCTGGTTTTAAATTAAGTAGATTTGGAAAGCGCGAAAGTATATCGCGGAATGAAATCGAGCATCATTATACCGACAAAATGCATATAAAGTCGTTAAACAACAATTTTTAACAAATGTTCAACTCGCTAAATATGCTAAAATTGTAACAATTTGATTATGAAGTAGTAAAAAAATCTTAAAATTTTACGAATAAATCTAATTCTTACAAAAAATACTGATAAAATTGTAAGAAACCATAACTATTAAAAATAAGTTTTTATTTACATACAAAATTATAACCATCTAAAAACAAGATAATTACATTAAATACTCCAGACACAATATTTCTATTTTAAAAAATTAATATTACGTTTTAAGCCGTCGAATTTTGTTCTTTTGATTGGGGAATTTTTAAAAACTGTACGGAAAGTTTCCTCTGTAATCTCTAACCAGTCTTTTTTGGTAAAGGAAAGTAAGTTTGGATTAGGATTAAACAAAGGCTCTGAGTGTGGTTTAGAAAATCGATTCCATGGACAAACATCTTGGCAGGTATCACAGCCAAACATCCATTCATCAAATTTTCCTTTCATTTCTTCTGGAAGATTTTCTTTTAGTTCGATAGTGTAATAAGAAATGCATTTACTCCCATCAACAATATAGGGAGCTACAATTGCCTGTGTGGGACAGGCATCAATACAGGCAGTACAAGAACCGCAATGATCTGTAACAGCATGATCATATTCTAGTTCTAAATCAATGATAAGTTCGGCAATAAAGTAAAAAGAGCCAACTTTTTGAGTAATCAAATTACTATTTTTTCCAATCCAGCCCAACCCGCTTTTCGCTGCCCAGGCTTTATCTAAAACAGGCGCTGAATCGACAAAAGCACGTCCAGAAACTTCACCGATATTTTCTTGAATAGAATGGAGAAACTCTTTTAATTTATCTTTAATTACAAAATGATAATCTTGCCCATATGCGTATTTAGAAATTTTAAAACTTTCGCTGTTTTGCGTAGAATCTGGATAATAATTTAATAAAAGCGATACAACACTTTTACCATCATCTACTAATAAAGTTGGATCTAGTCGTTTATCAAAATGGTTTTCCATATAAGCCATCTGACCATTATGATTGTTCTTTAACCAATTTTCAAGACGAGGTGCTTCTTGTTCTAAAAAACCTGCTTTAGAAATACCGCAAGAAAGAAAACCAAGTCTTTTGGCTTCCTCTTTTATAAATTTCGAATATTTTTCTTTAGCATTAATCATCATCTTTCAGAAAAAACAATTTCAATACCAACAGGTTTCAAAGTAATTAACGGATTAAAATTGACCGTATTTCCTACTGAAACAACTTTAAATTTTTTAACAATATAAGAAATCGCCAAACACATTTCATATATGGCAAAACCAGCACCAATACACATTCTTGGTCCTGCTCCAAAGGGGTAAAAATATTGCATGGAATGCTTTTTTTGCTCTCCTAAAAAACGATCTGGATTGAACTGATCAGGCTCTTCCCAATATTTCGGATTTCGATGCAACTCATAAAAAGAAACACCAATTAAAGTATCTTTTTTTATATTAAACCTACCTAAAGAATCGTCTTCTACATTTTGCCTATCTGTAATCCAAGCCGGCGGATATAAACGCATCGATTCGTTCAAAACCGCATTTATATAAGTCATCTTCTGAAGCTGTTCTACGACATCATCGCTTTCTGATTCAACTTTAAGAATTTCTTCAAAAACTTTTTGCTGTACATCGGCATGATTCCCTAATAATTGTAATGTAAAAGTCAAAGCATTGGCGGTTGTCTCATGTCCCGCAATAAATAGAATTTTTATTTCGTCGATTAACTGCTCGATTGACATTCCTTCGCCAGTATCTTCGTAACGAGTTTCTAATAGCATGTTAAGCAAATCGTTTACTTCATTCTTCGAAGCAACTCTTTCTTCAATAATTCCTCTAATGATTCTATTATTTTCTTCAGCCAATTGAAGATGTTTTTTTACTTGGCCACTAATAGAAAACCACCATCCTTTATGTGGCAATCTAATTTCTTTAATTAGAAAATTCTGAACTGCTTCAATAATATATTTTATCCTATCTAACTTTTCCTCTTCAATAGAAAATTGAAATAATGATTTTGCGACAACATTAAAAGCTAATTTGCTCATTACTGGAAAAAGATCGACTTTCTTATTCAGTACTATACCTTCCAGCTCAGAAACAATCGTAATCTTCATATTTTCAACTAGCTGATTCATTTTTTGCTTATGAAATGCGGGCTGAATAAGTCTTCTTTGTTTTAGCCAAAATTCGCCATCAACAGTTAGCAGGCCTTTGCCCAAATATTTAGATAAATAAACAGACTGAAACTTCGATTTATGATAGTTCTTATGGTTCTTCTGTAGTATATATTGAGCAACATCATTATCTCTAGATAAAATAATGTGTCTACTTTTTCCAATTCTTATAGAAAAAGAATCTCCTAACCTTTCAAAATACTTTCTATGATACGGAATCGGGTTTCTACGAACACCTTCGGCATCAACAAAAAATCTAAAAATAGAGAGTTTTAGCGGATAATTATATTTTTTACCTATAGACATTTCTATCAGTATTAAAACAACTCTCCTTGATTATTTATGTTTACTTTGCCAAGATGTTTATAAGCCTTATCGGTAACTTCTCTACCTCGAGGTGTTCTCATAATAAATCCTTCCTGAATCAAAAATGGTTCATATACTTCTTCTATAGTTTCACTACTTTCACTTACAGCTGTCGCCAAAGTTGAAAGTCCAACTGGACCTCCCTTAAATTTATTGATAATGGTCAGTAATATTTTATTATCCATTTCATCCAAACCATGAGCATCTACATTAAGTGCTTTTAAGGCATATTTTGAAATTTCTATATCAATTCTTCCATTACCTTTAATTTGGGCAAAATCACGAACACGTCTTAATAATGCATTTGCAATACGAGGAGTTCCACGGCTTCTGCCAGCAATTTCAATCGCTGCTTCCAGATCAATTGGTGTTTTTAATATGGAAGCACTTCTCTCAACAATTGTAGTTAAAAGTTCAGTGGTATAATATTGTAAACGCGAAGATATTCCGAAACGGGCACGCATTGGGGCGGTCAGTAATCCTGATCGTGTTGTTGCTCCGATCAAAGTAAAAGGATTTAAATTGATTTGAACTGTTCTAGCATTTGGCCCCGATTCAATCATAATATCAATCTTGAAATCTTCCATCGCTGAATACAAATACTCTTCAACAACTGGACTCAAACGATGAATCTCATCAATAAACAAAACATCTCTCTCGTCTAAGTTTGTTAGCAAACCAGCCAAATCACCCGGCTTATCTAATACTGGACCAGAAGTAATTTTAATACCTACCTCCAATTCATTTGCTAAGATATTTGCTAAAGTAGTTTTCCCTAGACCTGGAGGACCATGGAAAAGTGCATGATCAAGTGCTTCGCCACGCTGATTGGCTGCGGCAACAAAGACTTTTAAATTTTCCAAAACTTGATCTTGCCCAGCAAAATCATCAAATGACAGCGGACGCAATCTTTTCTCAAGATCTAACTCTTCTGAGTTATATCCTTTAGTAGTAGGATCTAGATTTTCATTCATCCTACAAAGATATGGAAACTAATCAGTTTGTAAAATAGCAAAACTGAACGATTAAAACTTTAACTATACAAAAAAGGCTGTCATTTCTGACAGCCTTTGATTATTTTTTAGTGGTGTAAAACTTCTTCACCTTCTTTCATTGGTACATTTTGAGGAACAAAATCTACATCGTGATTTGGGTTACTATAGTCATACGGCCAACGATATACGTGAGGAATTTCTCCTGGCCAGTTTCCGTGGATATGCTCAACTGGAGTTGTCCACTCTAAAGTTGTAGATTTCCAAGGATTTTGAACTGCTTTTTTACCGTAGAAAATACTGCTAAAGAAGTTATATAAGAATACTAACTGGAATGCACCTCCTACAAGAGCAAATGTTGTAATTAAAACATTCACATTTTGCAAATCATCAAATAATGGGAAGTTAGTATTTGTATAGTAACGTCTTGGTAAACCAGCTAATCCGATAAAGTGCATTGGGAAGAAAACCCCATAAGCACAAACCGCAGTTACCCAGAAGTGGATATAACCTAAGTTTTTATTTAACATTCTTCCGTACATTTTAGGGAACCAGTGGTAAATACCAGCAAACATTCCGTAAAGTGCAGAGATACCCATTACTAAGTGAAAGTGAGCAATTACAAAGTATGTATCGTGAACGTTAATATCTAGAGTACTATCTCCTAAAATGATCCCTGTTAAACCTCCAGTGATGAAAGTAGAAACCATTCCGATAGAGAATAACATTGCAGGGTTAAATTGTAAGTTACCTTTCCATAAAGTTGTAATCCAGTTGAATGCTTTTACAGCAGACGGAATTGCAATCAATAAAGTTGTAAAAGTAAATACAGATCCTAAGAAAGGATTCATACCTGAAATAAACATGTGGTGACCCCAAACAATTGTAGATAAAAATGCAATTGCAAGAACTGACATAATCATCGCTCTATAACCAAAAATTGGTTTACGAGCATTTGTAGCCATAATTTCTGAAACAAGACCCATCGCTGGTAAGATTACGATGTAAACCTCAGGGTGACCTAAGAACCAGAATAAGTGCTCAAACAATACTGGAGAACCTCCTTGGTAGTGTAAAACCTCTCCTGCAATATAGATATCAGATAAGAAGAATGAAGTACCAAAACTTCTATCAAAAATCAATAGTAACGCTGCAGATAATAAAACTGGAAACGAAATAACACCAATGATAGCTGTTACAAAAAATGTCCAGATTGTAAGAGGAAGTCTAGTCATAGACATTCCTTTAGTTCTTAAGTTAAGTACAGTAACAATGTAATTTAAAGATCCCATCAAAGAAGATGCGATAAAAATCGCCATAGACACTAACCATAATGTCATACCTGTTCCTGATCCTGGAATTGCTTGCGGCAATGCACTTAAAGGAGGGTAAATCGTCCATCCTGCAGATGCTGGTCCAGCCTCAACAAATAATGAACATAACATTACAACTGCAGATAAGAAAAACAACCAGTATGAAATCATATTCATAAATCCAGATGCCATATCTCGTGCTCCAATTTGAAGCGGAATCAATAAGTTACTAAACGTTCCACTTAAACCTGCCGTCAGTACAAAGAATACCATGATGGTACCGTGAATTGTAACTAAAGCCAGATAAATATCATTTGCCATTACACCATCAGGTGCAAATTTATCTCCTAATAAAACATTAAATATTTTGAAAGACTCTTCTGGCCACGCTAATTGCATTCTAAAAAGCAAGGACATTGCAATCCCAATTACTCCCATAACAATACCAGTAATCAAGTATTGTTTAGCAATCATTTTGTGATCAATACTAAAAATATATTTAGTAATGAACGTGTCTTTATGATGATGTTCGTGCTCGTGATCGTGTCCGTGATCGTGACCGTGCGCTTCTGCTGACATATATTTGTACTTTAAATTTTCTTAATAATATTATTTCATCGCAACTTTAGCTACAGCCGCTTTAACAGTATCAACAACAGTTTTAACAGTGTCAATTACTTTTGCAGCAGTATCTGCTGTAGTTGGTGCAGCTCCTTCAGCTGGTTTTTCAGCAGCTTTTGCAGCTTTAATATCCTGAGCTAAAGTAGTTTTTTCACTTAACCATTTTTTGTAATCCTCTGGTGTATCAACTACAACTTTCATCTGCATGTTATAGTGAGAAGCTCCACAGATTTTATTACATAATAATAAATAATCAAATGTATAAGGATCTAAAGCTGTACCTCCTTTTGCAACTAACTCAGCACTTTTTTCAGCTCTAAGTTTATTGATGTGCGCTACTTTCTCTACCATAAATGGTAACTCTCTGTACTCTGAAGTTGTATAAGTTGGAACGAAAGCAAATTCAGTAACCATACCAGGAACACAGTTCATTTGTGCTCTAAAGTGAGGAAAGTAAGCAGAGTGCAATACATCCTGAGAACGCATTTTAAAGTGAACTTTTTTACCTTTAGGAATATGCAATTCTGAAACTACGATATCATCTTGAGCATTTGGATCTGACATATCAACTCCTAATGTATTTACTCCTTCAATTAAACGTACGTTTGCTTTTCCTAATACATTATCTTGCCCAGCGTATCTTGCTGTCCATTTAAACTGTTGAGCATATAATTCAATTTCGATTACATCTTCATCTTTATCAACGAACATAATGTTATTCCAAGCATATAATCCATAAAGAATTAAACAAGCTAAAACAACAGATGGAATGATACTCCAGATTGCTTCTAATTTATTACTATCTGCAAAAAACAATGCTTTTTTATCTTTATTCCCTCTATTTTTAAAAGAAAACCAGTAAAGCAAACCTTGTGTAATAACTTGAACTATAAAGATTAAAACCCAAGTAATATTCATTAAATTATCTACTAAAAGTCCGTGCTCAGAAGCAGGAGTATGAAGTGCCAAATTACCCCATTTTAGTAAACCATAAATAGTAAATATATAAATGAAAGCCAAAAAGCCAAACATAATATATCCCTGAATATTATTATCATTATCAGATGCAACTTGTGAATCATCCGAAGAAGTTCCTACCTGAGTAAGATCAAATATCTTCGTCAATTGCCATAGTGCAACTGCTAATAAAACTAAAACTATAATTACCAACAAACTTGTCATCTGTTTACTTCTTTAAATATTAATAATGAAAATGTTTACTTTCTTCAATGAAAGGATTTCTTTTTGCAAGCAAAGGAGATTTAGTTAATGCAGTAAATACAACAAATATAAATAGACCTAAGAAGAAAAGAATCGATGCAATTTCAGGAACTCCAATAAACCATTTGTCTCCTACAGTACCAGGCATAATCATATTAAAGAAATCAACATAATGACCTAATAATATTACAATACCAGCCATAACAACAACCCAGTTAAGACGTTTGAAGTCAGTATTGATTAATATTAATAATGGGAAAACAAAGTTCATAACAACCGCTCCAAAGAAAGGAAGGTTATATAATTGAATTCTTGTCACAAAATAAGTTACCTCTTCTGGAATGTTAGCGTACCAAATCAACATAAATTGAGAGAACCATAAATAAGTCCAGAATACACTAATACCAAACATGAACTTAGCCAAATCATGGATATGACTTGTATTTACATACTCTAAATATCCTTTTGATTTTAAATAAATTGTTACTAATGCAATAGATGTAATACCGCTTACAAAGAAAGAAGCAAATACATACCATCCAAATAAAGTACTAAACCAGTGTGGATCAAAAGACATAATCCAATCCCAAGACATAATAGACTCAGAAACGATAAAGAATACTAAGAATCCTGCAGATGCTTTGAAGTTCTTTTTGTAGTAAAGATCGTCATTAGCTTCATCTTGTGCCAAACAGTTTTTTCTAGAAAAATGACGGTAGATATTCCATCCTAATAAAAAGATAAAAGCTCTAGCGATCCAGAAAGGAAAGTTTAAATATCCAGATTTCCCAGCAATGATGGCATCATAATTCGGGCTTTTAGGATCAGTTACGCCTTCTCCTAACCATACGAAGATGTGATTAAAATGTAATCCACATAATACTAAAAGTATAAAGAAGATTATAGAACCAGCTGGTAAATAAGCAGTTATACCTTGCATAACTCTAAACAAAACTGGAGACCAACCTGCTTGCGCAACTTGTTGAATAGCATAGAAAGCTAAAACTCCCATTGAAAGCAGTAAAAAGAAAATACAAGCTACATATACAGCAGACCAAGGCTTATTTTGCAATTGGTGCAATACGTGTTCTAAATGTTTTTCGTGCTCATTTGCACCAGAAACTTCTGCATGCTCAGCTCCTTTGTGAGAGTCATGTGCAACTTCAGCAGCCTCATGATGACCAGCCTCTTTATGAGATGCCTCCGCTTTTTCTTCATGCGCAGCGCCATGAGAACCATGTTCATCTGCCGCAAGTATTTTTTCAACTTCTTGAATATCTTTTGGTGCACTTAAAAAACCATACCCAATTCCTAATAGACCAACAGCCATTAAGATGATAGAAAAAGTTTTTAATTTACTTGAAAATGTATACATATCTATTACGATCAGTTTGTTCAACAATTATAATTGGCTTTTTAGTTTCAGAACATAGTCAGCAACTAACCAACGTTCGTGAGCACTTAATTGATTTGCATGTGAACCCATTGCATTTAAACCATAAGTCTCAACATGAAAGATACTTCCTTCAGTGATCTCTCTGTCTTTATAGCTAGGTACTCCAAGAAATTTCTCTCTTTCAACCAATTTACCTTTACCGTTACCAGCAGCACCATGGCAGCTAATACAATAAATTTCGAAAAGTTCTTTCCCTTTTCCAGAGTTTCTCTCTTCTTCTGTCAAAGGTGATTTTAAATTAGCTTTTGCTAATTCATAACCAGCAGTTGAATTTTCATATTCATAAGGTTCAAAACCTCTATTGATAGTTCCTGCAACAGGAAGCTGTCCTTCTTTTCCTCCCTTAAATATTTTTGCTTCTGAATATGGCTCGTAAGCAACAGACTCATACATATTTGGGAAATACTGATAGTTCGGTGCCGAATTATTGTGGCAAGATGAAACTAAAATAGTTATACCAACTAAAAGTGTTATTTTATATATCCTTTTCATAGCTACAATTAATTCTTTTCTATTACTTTAACTTCCACAGCTCCAGTTCCTTCAAAGAAAGAAACCAATTCAGCTTCGTTATCATTTACAGCAACCTCCATTAAAAAGTGGTCATCAGTTGTTCTTACATCTGGATTTTCAGCTTCTTTAAAAGGCCATAATCTACTTCTCATATAAAAAGTAATTACCATTAAGTGAGCTGCAAAGAACACAGTCATCTCAAACATAATTGGCACAAAAGAAGGCATATTTTGGATGAAGCTAAAACTTGGCTTACCTCCAATATCCTGTGGCCAGTCATGAATCATGATGTACCCCATCATAGTTGTTGCAACAGAAATACCAACACATCCATATAAAAAAGCACATATTGCTAATCTTGTTGGTGCTAATCCCATGGCTTTATCCAATCCGTGAACCGGGAATGGAGTAAAAACCTCTTCAATATGATGATGAGCAGCTCTAGTTTTCTTTACTGCACTCATCAAAACGTCATCGTCATTATAAATGGCGTATATAACTTTATTACTCATGATGTGAATCTTTACTGTTTGCTCTTTCTCTAATGTAATTATCTCCTGTTCCTTTCAAAATTGTTTTAACCTCTGCCTGAGCAATTACAGGGAATGTTCTAGAGTATAATAAAAACAATACGAAGAAGAAACCAATTGTTCCAATGAAAATTCCAATATCAACAAATGTTGGTGAAAACATTGTCCAAGAAGATGGAAGGTAATCTCTATGTAAAGAAGTAACAATAATTACGAATCTTTCAAACCACATACCGATGTTTACTACAATCGAAATAATGAATGAGAACATGATACTAGTTCTTAATTTTTTGAACCACATAAACTGAGGAGAGAACACGTTACATGTCATCATTGACCAATATGCCCACCAGTAAGGTCCAGTAGCTCTGTTTAAGAATGCATATTGCTCATATTCTACACCTGAATACCAAGCTACAAATAACTCAGTGATGTAAGCTACACCTACAATAGATCCAGTAATCATAATAATGATGTTCATTAACTCGATATGCTGTAATGTGATGTATGCCTCAAGGTTAGATACTTTTCTCATAACGATCAACAATGTGTTTACCATCGCGAATCCAGAGAAAACCGCTCCAGCAACGAAGTATGGAGGGAAAATTGTTGTATGCCATCCAGGAATTACAGAAGTAGCAAAGTCCATAGATACAATCGTGTGTACAGAAAGTACAAGTGGAGTAGCTAAACCAGCTAATACTAAAGATACTTCTTCAAAACGTTGCCAGTCTTTTGCTCTACCGCTCCATCCAAAACTTAAGATAGAATAAACTCTTTTGTTAAAAGGAGTAATAGCTCTATCACGAAGCATTGCAAAGTCAGGTAACAAACCAGTCCACCAGAAAACTAATGATACTGAAAGATACGTTGAAATCGCGAATACGTCCCAAAGTAAAGGTGAGTTAAAGTTTACCCATAAAGATCCAAATTGGTTTGGAATAGGTAATACCCAATATGCTAACCATGGACGTCCCATGTGAATAATTGGGAAAAGACCCGCTTGTACTACTGAGAAAATAGTCATTGCTTCAGCAGAACGGTTGATGGCCATTCTCCAACGTTGACGGAAAAGTAATAATACCGCAGAAATTAATGTTCCGGCGTGACCAATACCAACCCACCAAACGAAGTTAGTAATATCCCAAGCCCAGCCAACTGTTTTATTTAATCCCCATGTTCCGATACCGGTAGATACGGTGTAAATTATACAACCTAACCCCCAAAGGAAGGCTATTAATGCGATTGAAAATACAATCCACCATTGCTTGTTTGCAGGTCCCTCAACAGGTGCTGCTACATCTACAGTTACATCGTGATAAGATTTATCACCTATAACTAAAGGTTTTCTAATGGGTGCTTCGTAGTGAGACGACATAATCCTTTATATTGTTTCTTAATTAATAATTTTACTAAGTATTTCTAACTTTAACATGGTAAACCACATTAGGTTTTGTACCTACATGCTCTAATAAGTGGTATGATCTTTCGTCAGCCGCTAATTTAGCAACTTTACTTTCTTTATCATTTACATCACCAAATATCATCGCTCCTGAAGAACAAGCACTAGAACAAGCTGTTTGGAATTCACCATCTCTAACTGGACGGCCTTCGTTTTTAGCTTTCAATTTAGTTGCTTGTGTCATTTGGATACACATAGAACATTTCTCCATAACACCACGAGAACGTACGTTAACGTCAGGATTTAACACCATACGGCCTAAATCATCGTTCATATGATAATCGAACTCGCTGTTTTTGTTGTATAAGAACCAGTTAAAACGACGTACTTTATATGGACAGTTGTTTGCACAGTAACGAGTACCAACACATCTGTTGTAAGCCATATGGTTTTGACCTTCACGACCGTGAGAAGTTGCAGCAACAGGACAAACTGTTTCACAAGGTGCGTGGTTACAGTGTTGACACATTACAGGTTGGAATGCAACTTGTGGATTATCTCCAGCTTTTTCCATTTCATTAAATGTAGATAATGAACTAGATAAACCAGCGATTCCCTCTTTTCTTTCGTTATCACCTTCAAAAGTGCTTTCAGAAGAATAATATCTATCGATACGCAACCAGTGCATATCACGGCTTCTTCTTACCTCTGCTTTACCAACAACTGGAACGTTGTTTTCTGCGTGACAAGCAATAACACAAGCCCCACATCCAGTACAAGCATTTAAGTCAATTGAAAGATTGAAGTGGTGCCCTGTTGTACGATCGAATGATTCCCAAAGATCTACAGTAGTAGCCTCAACTTCTTGGTGATCTAAAGATACCATTGGTTTTTCATTCCAATGTTCAGCATCTTTAGTATTGAATATTTCTAAAGTAGTTTCTTTAATAATATCTCCTCTACCCATTAAAGTTTTCTGACCTTGAACACAAGCAAACTCATGAACACCACCAGCTTTAGCAATAGATACTGATTGAACATTATTGAAACCTTTATATAAAGCGTAAGCATTTAAACCTACTTGCATTTCTTCTTTTAGAGCCGCTTTACGTCCATAACCAAGAGCAAGACCGATAGTTCCAACTGCTTGACCTGGCTGAACGATAACTGGAACATTCTCCAATTTAGCTCCATCAACAGTAATTGTAGCATAACTACCGTTCAAACCTCCATTTGCAACAATTTCGTTTGATAAACCAAGTTTTTTAGCATCTGCATTAGAAACTGTAACGTAGTTATCCCATGAAACTCTTGTAATTGGATCTGGAAACTCTTGTAACCAAGGGTTGTTAGCGTGTTGTCCATCTCCTAGTCCTGTTTTAGTATATAATACTAATTCAAACTCACCAGCAGATTTAGATTTTGCAACAGCATTTGCAGCTGTAGCAGCATCAATAGCGCCTCCAGATAATGCTGTAGATCCAAGAACAGCTACACCATCATGTAATACTTTATTCCAAGAAGCACCTGCAGTATAAGCTCCAGAATTTGCTTTTAAGTAGTCATAATAAGTACCAGCAGCACCGTTTACTGACAATAAAACATCTTGAAATTGTTTTGTATTGAAAATAGGACGGATTGTAGGCTGAGTTAAGCTATATGTTCCGCTTGTAAGTTCAAGATCTCCCCATGATTCTAAGTAGTGAGGAGCTGGCGCAGCAATTGAAACAATTGATGCAGTTTCGTCTTCTTTTAATGAAAAAGCAACAGACGTTTTAACTTTTTTCAATCCAGATACAAAAGAAGCTGAATCAGCTAAAGTGTAAACAGGATTAACTCCACTCATAATTAAAGTATGAACACTGCCTGCATTCAAATCTTTAATTAACTGTGCAACTACAGCATTAGAACCTTTTCTAATTTGTCTAGCTCCAGCAGTACTAAAAGCTTCACTAGCCAATACTTGATTGATAGCCAAAACTAATAATTGAGCATTTTTATCTTCAATTCCAGATACTAAAACTCCTTTTGAACCAGCAGCTTTAAGCTGTTGTGCAGCTTTTACTACTTCAGCTTTAAAGTTTCCTTCTAAAGCTACAGGAACAGAAGCACCTACAACAATATTATAAATTTGAACTAAAGCTTGCTTTTGAGCAGCTACAGTCATTGGAACACGCTTATCAGCAGCAGCTCCAGATAATGTCATGTTTGACTCAAACTGAAAGTGACGAGACATTTTTCCGTTTTGAGGAATACGTCCTTGTGCATATCCAGTATCATATCCTCCACCTTGCCAATCTCCTAAGAAATCAGCTCCAACAGATACAATTAAAGAAGCTTTTGAAAAATCGTAATCAACTAAAGCTCTTTGACCATAAACAGATTCAAAAGCATCTAAAGCCTCAGATGATGAAACTGCATCATATACAACGTGCTTAGCGTTTGGATTTTTTGCAATAAACTCAGCAATTAATTTTTCTGTAGATGGACTTGCTAAAGTATTAGTTAATAACACTACTTGTCCGCCTTTAGCTTTTGCATCTGCTAAACTAGATTTGATTTTCAAATCAACAGCTGACCAAGAAGAATTTTGACCATCTACTTTTGGCTCTTTTAAACGAGTACTATCATACAAACCTAAGATAGAGGCATGAATTCTAGCATTTGCAGAAAACTTAGCTCCTGCAATTGTATTGTTTTCAATTTTAATTGGACGACCCTCACGAGTTTTCACCAAAAGATTAGCAAAATCAAATCCATCAAAAACTGTAGTTGCATAATAATCTGCAACACCAGGAATGATTTGTTCTGGTTGTAATACATAAGGGATAGACTTGTGAACAGGACCTTCGCAAGCAGCTAATGTTACAGCCGCTGTACTAAACCCTACGTACTTTAAAAAGTCACGACGTGAAGTTCCTGATGTAGCTAAAGCTTCTGCATTACCTAAAAACTCATCAGTAGGAATCTCTTCAACAAATTCGTTATTTCTAAGCGCCTCAACAATAGAGCTATTTTCTAGCTCTTCAACACTTTTCCAGTATTTTTTGTTTGATGACATTGTATATATATATTAAAATCTTAATAAATCGATTAATAGTGGCATTTACCACACTCTAAACCTCCCATTTGCGCTGCAGTTAATTTTTCTACACCGTATTTTTTAGAAAGTTCAGCATGAATTTTGTCATAGTAAGCGTTACCTTCCATCTTAACATCAGTTTTTCTATGGCAATCAACACACCATCCCATTGTTAATTTAGAGTACTGCTTCATAATTTCAAATTCTTGCACTGGTCCGTGACAAGTTTGACATTCAATACCTGCAACAGAAACGTGTTGAGAGTGGTTGAAGTAAACAAAGTCAGGCAAGTTGTGAATACGAACCCATTTTACAGGCTGTGTTTTTCCAGTATAAGCTTGTTTCGTCTTATCCCATCCAACAGCATCATATAATTTTTGAATCTGAGCATCGTAGAAAGCTTTGCTGTACTCTGGAGTAGCAGTTGATTCTGCAACCTCTGAAATGTTTTTATGACAGTTCATACAAACATTTAAAGAAGGAATACCAGCTGTTTTACTTACACGAGCAGCAGAGTGGCAATACTTACAATTGATTTCATTATCACCAGCGTGAATTTTGTGAGAGTAGTGAATTGGCTGAATTGGCTCATAATTTTGATCTACACCTACTTGCATTAAGTACCCATAAACAAAATAACCACTAGCTAAAAGCAAGAAAATTGCAGTTACTAAAACCAAGAATTGATTTTTAGCGAAAGCTTTCCAGATTGGAAGTCTTGCTTCTTTTGGAGCAACCTCAATACCATTTTTATTTGCAACTTTAGTTAAAACCTTGTTTACCATAAACAACATCACAACTAAAATAGCCATTACAAGAGCAAGAGCTCCTAAAATAATGTTATTTGAAATAGCACCGTCCTGAACACTTGTACCAGGAGGAGTTGCAGCACCTCCCGCAGCCGCAGCTGGTTCAGCCTTAGGCTCAGAAGTGTAAGCTATAATATTATCAATATCTCCTTCAGACAATTGAGGAAACGAAGTCATAACAGCTTTGTTATTTTCCTCAAAAAGTTTAACAGCAACAGCATCACCTGACTTAATCATGTCAGAACTGTTATGCACCCACTTGTAAATCCAAGCCATATCATGCTTAGAAGCAACTCCCCTTAAAGCAGGACCAGTTGATTTAGCATCTAATTTGTGACATGCAGCGCAATTTGCATTAAAAAGTTCCTTCCCTTTTACTGGATCACCGCCTCCTGCAGCTGGAGCAGCCGCAGCAGCCTCAGGCGCCGCCGGAGCAGCAGCATCTTGAGCAAATGAAGTTAGGGAGAAAATTAACGTTAGCGATAAGCCAAACAGCAATTTTCTTGAGATCGAATTATGGTTACCCACCTTTTTCATATAGTATAAATAATTGTCTACTAATTTTTGGTATGATTTTTTCTGTACTAAATCCAGTAAAAACCTATACCCTCTTTTAAAACTTGCACAAAAATACGACTTATGAACTATTCTCAAAACCTTAAAATAGTCTTAATTATCAATTTATATCAATTCTAAATAATATTAAAATTTCACACTCAAACTTTAAATAGTATTTTTGCATAAAAACCATCACATTATGAGAATTTTAAGCCCTTCAAAAAACCTTTTATTAACAATTACAACGATTGCTTTCGCACACAATATTAATGCTCAAGACCAAAATTTAACATTGAACCAAGACCCTAAATTTGAGCAGTTACTTAATGAGAAACGCAAAATTAACACGTCAATAAATACAAATGACACTTATAGGATTCAAATATTTAGCGGTAAAAGCGACGAGGCAAAAAAAACGTTATCTGATTTTAAAAGAGAAAATTCAAATATTGACGGAACGATTATTTTCAGCACACCTAATTACAAAGTAATTGTTGGAAATTTTAAAACCAGAATAGAAGCCGAGAGAAATTTGGCAGAAATTAAAAAAAGATACAAAAGCGTTTTCCTACTTAAGCCCGGAAAGTAAAACGTAGAAAAACAAAAAAAGCGAGATTTACTTCTCGCTTTTTTATTGCCTTTAAAATACCACATCTCCACATATCAAACAAAGATCAATCTGCTATAGATTTCAAGAATTCCAAAAACTTTACACTACAACCTCCTAACCTAATCTATAACTTTAATTCCGCCTGCCAAAAAACGATTTTCTTCTCTAGGGGTTTTAACAGCATTTATTCCTGCTTTATTTTTTAGCATCTTTTGCATAACGCTTCAACTCTTCAACAGATGTTATTTTTCGTTCTGTACCAGCCCCTAAAACCAAATTTCTAACCTTTAATGCTATAGGAACAAAAAACGAATAACTCTTCATTTAACAAAGAAAGACGCTCCGTCTGCCGCCTTTATATTTACTCAGTATCCTTTTTTAGGACAAACACCCATTACCTCTCCCCTAACAACAACTTTTTCCATTTTATTTGTAGCTTTTAAATCTTTTCTGATCTGCTACAGTAATCACACCATTAATAAAAGCACCTAAAACCTCTTCTCCGCAATAATCCTTTTTTAAGGTATTACCAGCAGGCGAAACTGCTTTTTTCTATAACTTCTTGAGCAAAAAACAAAGCAGAAAAGCAAATAAACACAATTATCCAGTAGAGTCTATTTTTCATATTACGTTAATTTTTATTCAACTTACTAAAATTCACACAAACTAAAAATACACACTTGCCTCAAAACATTCTAAAGCATCACAACTCAAATTTATAAACACAAAAAAAAGTCCCAATTCACATTGAGACTTTTAAATATATTAATTGAATCTTATTTCAATTTCTTTTTGATTGCTACTTCATGGTAAGACTCAATAACATCATTAATTTCAATATCATTAAATCCTTTTATCTGTATACCACAATCATAACCTTTAGTTACTTCTTTCACGTCGTCTTTGAAACGTTTTAAAGCGACTAGCTCACCTGTATGAACTACAACTCCATCTCTAATAACTCTAATTTTAGCAGCTCTCAAGATTTTACCATCAGTTACCATACATCCGGCGATTGATCCAACTTTAGAAATTTTGAAAATCTCACGAATTTCAGCTGTTCCTAAAACCTCTTCTTTCATTTCTGGCGCCAACATTCCTTCCATCGCATCTTTCAAGTCATCGATAGCGGCATAAATAATAGAATAGTAACGAATGTCGATTTCTTCTTTATCAGCAAGCTGTCTAGCATTTCCAGCAGGACGAACATTAAATCCAATAATGATTGCATCTGATGCAGAAGCCAAGTTAACATCGGTTTCTGTAATTGCTCCAACACCTTTATGAATGATATTGATTTGAACTTCTTCTGTTGAAAGTTTAGAGAACGAATCCGATAATGCTTCAACAGATCCATCAACGTCTCCTTTAAGAATAACATTCAATTCTTTAAACTGGCCAAGAGCGATACGACGTCCAATTTCATCAAGCGTAATATGTCTTTGAGTACGTACAGATTGTTCACGCATTAATTGAGAACGTTTAGATGCAATTTGTTTTGCTTCTTTCTCATCTTCAAAAACGTTAAACTTATCACCTGCAGTTGCTGCTCCATCCAAACCTAAAACAGACACAGGAGTTGAAGGACCAGCACTTAATACCGTATGCCCTCTTTCATCATGCATTGCTTTAACTTTACCATGATGCTTACCAGCAAGCATATAATCTCCAATTTTCAAAGTACCTTGTTGTACTAAGATAGTAGACACATATCCTTTTCCTTTATCTAAATAAGCCTCAACAACAGTTCCTTGAGCCGCTTTATTTGGATTTGCTTTTAGATCTAAAATTTCAGCTTCCAATAAAACTTTCTCCAATAATTCTTTTACTCCTGTTCCAACTTTTGCAGAAATATCATGTGACTGAATTTTTCCACCCCAATCTTCAACAAGTAAATTCATACCAGCCAAACGCTCTTTAATTTTATCAACATTCGCGTTTGGTTTATCAATTTTATTGATTGCAAATATAATTGGCACTCCCGCAGCTTGTGCATGAGAAATCGCCTCCTTTGTTTGTGGCATGATATCATCATCTGCCGCCACTACAATGATAGCTATATCGGTAACCTGAGCTCCACGTGCACGCATCGCAGTAAACGCCTCGTGACCTGGAGTATCTAAGAATGCGATTTTTTGACCATTATCTAAAGTAACTCCATACGCTCCAATGTGCTGTGTAATACCTCCTGACTCACCAGCAATTACATTTTCTTTACGGATATAATCCAGTAAAGATGTTTTACCGTGGTCAACATGACCCATTACTGTCACAATTGGCGCTCTTGTTACTAAATCTTCTTCTCTATCTTCTACAACTTCTATTGCTTCTTCAATATCAACTGTAATAAATTCAACATCGTAACCAAATTCATCTGCTACAATAGTTAATGTTTCAGCATCTAGACGCTGGTTCATGGTAACCATGATTCCAAGAGACATACAAGTTCCAATTACTTTAGTAATCGGCACATCCATCATAATTGCAATTTCACCTACAGTAACAAACTCAGTAACTTTGATTGTTTTACTTCCTTCATCAAGCGCTCTTTGCTCATCATCAGATTTCTGACGGTGCGTTTCTCTTTTATCTCTTCTATATTTTGCCGCTTTAGATTTTCCTCCTTTACCTTGAAGTTTTTCAAGAGTTTCTCTAATTTGGTTTTTTACTTCTTCTTCTGTAGGCTCAACTTTAGCTACAATTGCAGGACGGTTTCCTTTTACAAAACCTGGCCTTTGGCTTCTATTAGCATTAAAACCTCCACCATTGTTATTTTGACCCGGCTTATTTTGATTTGGAGTACCAGGCGCATTACCTGTAGCAGGCTTTGGCGCACCAGGTGTACCCGGCTTTGGACCAATTCTTTTACGCTTATTTTTATTTGCGTTGTTATTATTACCAACTCCAGGAGTCCCAGGTTTATTCTGAGCCGCTTTAGGATCTTCTTTCTTTTTCTTAGGCTTATTAAATTGAGATAAATCAATTGTCTGCCCTGTAAGAGTTGTTCCTGTAAGCTTTTGATATTGAGTAGTAATAGTTTCCTCTGAAGTTGTCGGATCAGTAGACACGATTGGCTCCTGAGCAACTTTAGATTCTGCTTTAACTTCTTTTTTCTCAGTAATAATAGGTTCTTCTTTTTTTGTTTCAGAAACAGGAGTTGAAACAACTGGTTCAGATTTCACTGTTTCATTCTGAACAGGTTTTTCTGGCTGCACAGGCGCAGCAACAACTTTTGGCTCTTCAACCTTAGCTGTTTCCTCAGAAGGAGTAATCGCAGGTTTTTTTGGATTCAAGTCAATTTTACCAACTTGTACAGGACCAGAAACAACTGCTCTTGCTTTAATTATTTCTTGCTGTTTTTGACGCTCTTCTTCTTGTCTGCGTTTGTCTTCAATTTCTTTTTCACGCTCTACACGCAATGCTTCTTTTTCCTTTCTTTTTTCTTCTCCAACCTCTTTAGAAGCCTCCTTGTTCCCCTTATCGCCCGCAAATTGGCTTTGAAGGATATTAAATTCACTGTCAGAAATTTTTGCATTTGGATTTGCATCAATAGCAATTCCCTTATCTTTCAGATAATCTACAGCTCTTTCTAACGAAATATTTAATTCCCTTAAAACCTTGTTTATTCTTATTACTCTCTCTTCAGACATATAACCTTTTTATTATTACCTTTTTCGTTGTGTTGTTAGAGCAGATGTAAGCTATTGCTTAATTATCAAACTCTTCTTTTAGTATCTTCATAACATCTAGAATAGTTTCCTCTTCTAAGTCTGTTCTTCTTACTAAATCTTCTACGTCGTGTTTCAAGATACTTTTTGCAGTATCCAAACCTATTTTTGCAAACTCTTCAATTACCCACTCTTCGATCTCATCAGAGAACTCTGTTAATTCAACATCGTCTTCATCTGCAACAGTACCGGCAACATCTCCTTCACGAATAACATCTAGCTCATAACCTGTCAATTGACCTGCTAATTTGATATTGTGACCACCTCTACCAATTGCTTTAGAAACCTCTTCTAATTTCAAGAACACTTCAGCTCTTTTGTTATCTTCATCAATTTTGATAGAAGAAACTTTTGCAGGGCTTAAAGCTCTTGTTATAAATAATTGAATATTGTTTGTATAATTGATTACATCAATATTTTCATTTCCTAATTCGCGAACAATTCCGTGAATACGAGAACCTTTCATTCCCACACAAGCTCCAACTGGATCGATTCTATCATCATAAGAATCAACAGCTACTTTTGCTTTTTCACCCGGAATACGAACTACGTTTTTCACAGTAATTAATCCGTCAAAAACTTCTGGAATTTCTTGCTCAAATAATTTTTCCAAGAACTTTTCTGAAGTTCTAGACATAATAATCTGAGGTTTATTCCCTTTTAATTCAACGCTTTCAATGATTCCACGAACATTATCTCCTTTACGGAAAAAGTCAGATGGAATTTGTTTTTCTTTTGGAAGCACAATTTCATTTCCTTCATCATCAACCAAGATAACTACTCTTGGACGCACATGATGTACTTCTGCTGTATAAATATCCCCGATAATATCTTTAAACTGTTTGTATAAATTTGTATTATCGTGTTCGTGAATTTTAGATATAAGATTCTGACGAAGCGCTAAGATAGCTCTTCTTCCTAAATCAATCAACTTTACTTCTTCAGAAACCTCTTCACCAATTTCAAAATCCGCTTCAATCTTTCTTGCTTCAGTCAATGTAATTTCCTCATTTTCAAAATCAAGATCCTCATCGGCAACAATTACTCTTCTTCTCCAAATTTCCATATCCCCTTTATCAGGATTAATAATGATATCGAAATTTTCATCTGAACCGTATTTTTTCTTTAATGCATTTCTAAATACGTCCTCTAAAATTGCCATAAGCGTTACACGATCAATAAGTTTATTATCTTTAAACTCTGAGAATGAATCGATTAATGCTAAATTTTCCATGCGAATTTTTTAATTAAAATTAAAATGTTACCGTAACAACTGCCTCTTTAATTTCTGTATAAGGTATTTGTTGCTCTTTTTGAACTGTTTCTTTTCCTTTTCCTACTTTTTTCGGTTCTCTTGCTTTCCAAGACAAAATTATAAAAACATCATTAGCTTCTACTAATTCTGCTTCAATTTTTTCTGTATTTGTGGTAACAATCAACGTTCTACCAACATTTTTTTTGTATTGTCTTATCATTTTCAAAGGAGTTCCTACTCCAACCGATGCTACTTCAAGCGAAAAATCCTGCTCTTCACGATCCAGATTATTCTCGATTGCACGACTAATGTCAATACAGTCTTGTAGCGCCACTCCATTATCTCCGTCTAAACCAACACTAATTTTAAAAGAATCCGAAACTGCCAAATCAACCAAAAAGACTGATGGTTTTTCCAGAAGAGCTTCTGTAATTAATCCGTTTACTTTTTCTTTAAATGTCATAATTTTATAAAAAGAGGGGACACTTAGTCCCCTCATTATTTAGATTTTAATAAATAACAGTGCAAATATAGTGTTTTTTTTATAAATCAAATAAATTGATTGCTCTAAAATAATTCCATATCTTTATAAGAGTATTAAAAACACAGAATTATTCCCATTTTAACCCTCAAAATCATGAAACGAATTTTAGTACCTACCGACTTCTCCGAACACGCAGAAGACGCCTTAGGAGTTGCCTCTCAAATCGCAAAAAAGAACAATTCCGAAATCATTCTTCTTCACATGCTTGAATTGCCACAGCAATCAAACGATGCGATAGTAGGCGGAGCAAGCATTCCCGAAACGATGCTTTTTATGAAGAAAGCCAACGAAACTCTCGATGAAGTTGCCTCTAGAGAATACCTAAAAGGAATCCCTGTAACCGAGATTGTAAAAATGGACAAACCAATACACGGCATTACACAAATAAGCAAAGATTACAATATTGATCTAATTATCATGGGATCTCATGGCTCTTCTGGAGTCGAAGAATTATTAATAGGTTCTAATACCGAAAAAGTAGTAAGAAATTCCGAAATACCCGTTTTAGTCATCAAGAAAAATATTCCAAATTTTAATGCTTCTAATATTGTTTTTGCCTCTGATTTCTCTGAAGAAGCAAAAAAACCATTTGAAAAACTTTTAAATTTTACCAAGCTATTTGATTCAAAATTACACTTAGTTACCATTTGCACACCCAACAGCTTCAAGCCAACTCACGTAAGCGAAAAAGCAATGAGTGATTTTGTCGCAGAATTTGACATCACTAATTACACCACTCAAATCTACAACGACACCAATATTGAAAAAGGAATTATAAATTTCTCCAATAGAATAAATGCCGATGTTATCGGAATGTGCACACATGGAAGAACTGGTTTCGCACACTTCTTCAACGGAAGCATAAGCGAAGGCTTAGTTAATCATGCCATCAAACCCGTTATAACATTAAAAATCTAACATAATTCACCTTACTTTTCAAAGCTTCTCAAACGGGAAGCTTTTTTTTATAAAAATGTAAAAAAAATGAGCTTTTCAACAAAGTTCATCTGAGCCTCACAACAAAACCATAAGTACATTTAATACAGAACTTTGTCAAATAAAAATTCATTAAAAAAAGAACAAAATGAAAACAATAGACAAAATTTACATTAATGGAGAATTTGTTACTCCACAAGGAACAGAATATTTTGACCTTATCAGCCCCACAACAAACGAAAAATTAGGAAAGGCCCTTTTAGGCAACATAGAAGACACCCAAAAAGCAATCGAAGCAGCAAAAAACGCCTTCAAAACTTTCTCAAAAACAACAGTTTCAGAAAGAATTCAATACCTCAAAAACATTAAATCTTCTATCGAAAAAAGAAAAGACGATTTTATTAATGTAATGGTAGAGGAATACGGAGGCACATTTCAATTTGCAAGTATAAGCTACGACTACATGTTAAAAGGTTTTGACTCATCAATAAATCTCCTTAATTCATACGATTTTATTAAAACAATGGGAGAATCTGAAGTTCAAATGGCACCTATCGGCGTTGTGGGAATTATCATTCCATGGAACTCAAGCAATGGCTTTATCAGCAGCAAATTATCTACAGCAATTGTAGCAGGATGCACAACCGTAATTAAACCAAGCGAAATGAGCGCACAACAAACGCAATTAATTACTGAATGTCTTCATGAAGCAAATCTTCCGAAAGGCGTATTTAATATCGTAAATGGATTAGGCGAAGTTGTTGGTGCCGAAATAAGCAGAAATCCAGACATTGCTAAAATATCTTTCACAGGATCAACCAATGTTGGAAAAACAATTGCAAAAGAAGCTGTCAACACCATGAAAAGAGTCACTCTTGAACTTGGCGGAAAATCTCCAAACATTATTCTAGACGATGCCGATTTCTCAAAAGCCATTCCGCTTGCACTTGGAGCAGCATTTATGAATAGCGGACAGGCTTGTATTGCTGGAACTAGATTATTAATTCCAGAAGACAAATTAGACGAAGTAAAATCTCTTATAAAAGAAACAATCCCAAACTTCATTGTTGGCAATCCTAAAAATCCAAATACCGCAGTCGGACCAATGGTTAGCGAAAAACAGTTTAACCGCGTTCAAGACTATATTCAAATTGGAATCAACGAAGGTGCCGAAATACTAATTGGTGGATTAGGAAAACCAGAAGGACTAGAAAACGGAAATTTTGTTAAACCAACAGTCTTAATCAACGTAACGAATCAAATGCGAATTGCAAGAGAAGAAATATTTGGTCCTGTTTTATCCATCATCACTTATAAAACAGAAGAAGAAGCAGTTGAAATCGCCAATGACACTACTTACGGATTACAAGCATACGTAAGTTCATCAGATCTAAAAAGAGCTTACAACGTCGCCTCACAAATTAATGCTGGTCGTGTACAAGTTAATGGAATCGGTCACGATCCAATGGCTCCTTTTGGCGGATTTAAGCAATCAGGAATCGGACGTGAATTTGGAACACTTGGCCTAGATGCCTACTTAGAACCAAGAGCACTAATTCAGCCAAAATAACCCTCATCAATCTGGAAGTCTTTACATCTAAAGATTTCCAGATTTTAGTATTTTTACAATATGAGCACAAAACAATATACAAAGCCAAAAATACTCTACTCCTGCTATTACTCTCGCAGTCGAGAGGGCGAACATTTTATACCCGAACATGTTTTTAGCTATCAGATTTCTGGCGAAATGATTGTTATAGACAATCAAAATACTTTTCATTCAAAACCTGGAGACTTCCGTTTCAGCAGACGAAACCATTTAGCTAAGTTTACTAAAATTCCACCAGCAGGAGGAGAATTCAAAACGATTTCCCTTTTTCTCGATCAAGAAATTTTAAGAGAAATCAGCAAAGAATACAATTTAAAATCAGATAAAAAATCCGATTCAGAAGCTATGTTTTCATTAGCTCCTCACCCACTTTACAAATCTTTCATGGAATCGTTGATTTCTTACCTTGAAGTAGAACAAGAAAACAACGAGGCTTTATTCAATTTAAAAATTAAAGAAGCCATTCATCTTTTACTAAAAATAAATCCAGAACTAAAAGACCTATTATTTGATTTTAACGAGCCAGGAAAAATTGACCTAGAAGCCTTTATGAATAAAAACTTCCACTTTAATGTTCAAATGCAGCGGTTTGCTTATCTCACAGGAAGAAGTTTAGCCACATTTAAAAGAGATTTCGAAAAAGTATTTCAGCAAACGCCTGGAAAATGGCTTTTAAACAAAAGACTTCAAGAAGCTTATTATTTAATTAGCCAAGGAAATCCGCCATCTGAAGTATATATTGGAGTTGGCTTTGAAGATCTTTCACATTTTTCATTTTCATTTAAAAAGAAATTCGGAATCGTTCCTTCTTCTTTAAATCATAAATAGAACCTTCCACAATAGACCTCCCAGAATACATTTTTCGCAATAAATCTCCCGTGGTTAAAACCACGGACTATATTTAAAACAAAAGAAGGCTTTACAAATTATAACACTTTACGGATTTTACATACCCTAAAAACATCTTTGCGTACTTTGTGTATATCTTAGCGCACTTTGCGGTTAAAAAACAGCCAGAATTTAAAGCATAAAAAAAGCCTCTCATTTCTGAGAGGCTTTTCTGTTGGTCTACTAGGACTCGAACCTAGAAAGACGGCACCAAAAACCGTAGTGTTACCATTACACCATAGACCAGCAGTGCGGTTAAGCGGGTGCAAAATTAAAACTTTATTTAATTTATGCAAATTTTAAACGAAACTTTTTTAAATAAAAAAAAGTCTCTCATTTCTGAGAGACTTTTCTGTTGGTCTACTAGGACTCGAACCTAGAAAGACGGCACCAAAAACCGTAGTGTTACCATTACACCATAGACCAGCAGTGCAGTTAAGCGAGTGCAAATTTAAGTCTTTATTTAGTTTGTGCAAACTTTTTGAACAAAAAAAATCATTTTTTTTGATTTTTTTCACATTAAAAAACGCTTCAACTTCAAAAACACCTCACTGCCAAGATATTACTTTACACTTATAGAATTATAGAATTTTTTGTTAATGCTCGTTTCTTTAAGCAAAAAAACATTTTCTTTGTAGGATAGAAAAACATTCAAATTTTTAACACCTAAATATGGCACAATTCAATTTCAATAAATGGAATACAATTATTGGTTGGTTTGCATTTGCAATCGCTTTAATAACTTATACATTAACAGTAGAACCTACAATGAGCTTTTGGGATTGCGGAGAATATATTGCTACCGCAGCTAAACTCGAAGTAGGTCACCCGCCGGGAGCTCCGCTTTTCCAGATGATGGGTGCATTTTTTGCCATGTTTGCAATAGATGCTCAGCATGTGGCTCTAATGGTTAACATGATGTCTGTTTTCTCTAGTGCATTTACCATATTATTTATGTTCTGGTCATCGTCTATGATCTTGAAAAAGATTGTAACTCGTTTTGCTGAGATTGACCAAAACAATTCGATTGTTATTTTAGGAAGTTCTTTTGTAGGCGCCTTAGCATATACATTTTCAGATAGTTTTTGGTTTAATGCTGTAGAAGCCGAAGTTTATGCAATGGCTTCTTTATTAATTGCATTGCTTTTCTGGCTTGGTTTACGCTGGGAGCAAGACATGGACAAACCAAAAGGAAACAAATGGCTTTTAATTATTTCGTTGGTTGTCGGTCTTTCATTTGGAGTTCACTTTATGGCTCTTTTAACTATTCCATCTATTGGATTCTTATACTATTTCAAACACTACGAAAAAGTTACGATCAAAAACTTTCTAATTGCCAATGTAGTCGTTATTGGAATCTTGTTATTTATTTTTAAATTACTTCTTCCATTGACTATGGCATTTTTCGGAAAAACCGAAATTTTCATGGTAAACAGCATGGGACTTCCATTTAATTCAGGAACTATTTTTGTAGCATTATTATTTATTGCTTTCTTCTATTTTGGATTAAAATATACAAGACAAAAAGGCTTAATATTCTACAACACTATTATATTGTGTATTTTATTCATCCTAATTGGTTTCTCAACTTGGTTAATGCTACCTGTTCGTGCAAACGCTAACACAGTTATTAACGAAAACAAACCATCTGATGCTACTGAGGTTTTAGCTTATTATAATCGTGAGCAATATGGAGTAAATCCTTTGTTTTATGGCCCTCAATACACTGAACTTTTCGCTGGTCTTGATGCTAAAACACCTTATTTAGACAAAAAACCAAACTACGAAAGAGATTATAAAACAGGTAAATACATTATTACCAATAATTATAAAAATGCAGAACAAAATTCTGATGACAATCAGAAAGCAATTCTGCCAAGAATGTGGAGCACAGAAACAGGTCACATTCAAAACTATATCAACTTTACAAATCCTCCGAAATTCAGAATCGATCCAAATCATAATTATGATGAAGATTTGGCAAAATACGGAATCGATGCTAGCCAATTAAGCGAAGATGAGTACAACAAAGCTACTGCTCAATTGCGTAATGAGGTTGAAAAAACAGTTTCTGAGTTTAGAAAAGCTTACGCTCAAAAACAAATTGATAACGAAGGTTACGTAAAATTCTTAAGAAGCTACGGCGAATATTTACTTATCGAAAAACCATCTACAGCAGACAACTTCAGTTTTATGTTTGAGTATCAATTTGGATACATGTATTGGAGGTATTTAATGTGGAATTTCGTTGGACGCCAAAATGATCAGCAAGGTAAATATGATAATTTGGATGGAAACTGGATCAGCGGAATCAAAGCTTTAGACTCTGTTCATTTAGGTTCTCAAGACAATCTGCCAACAGATGTTTTAAACAACAAAGGACGTAATGCTTATTATTTTCTTCCTTTTATCTTAGGTTTAATTGGTATCATGTACCATGCGAACAAAGATTTAAAGAGCTTCTATGTTCTTTTGGCTTTGTTTTTATTCACAGGAATTGCACTAAAAATATATTTAAATGAAAGACCTTTTGAGCCTCGAGAAAGAGATTATGCTCTTGTAGGTTCCTTCTATGTCTTTGCCATCTGGATCGGATTTGGTGTTTATTCGCTTTATGAAAGCTTATACAAATATCTGGCTCCAAAAATTGCTGGACCAGTAGTTATTGCTGGAAGTTTATTGGCTGCACCAATTTTGATGGCTTCTCAAAACTGGGATGATCACGATAGATCTGGAAGATATACAGCAGTTGCAATGGCAAAAGCATATTTAAGTTCTTGCGATAAAGATGCTATTTTATTCACGATTGGAGATAACGACACTTTCCCTCTTTGGTATGCTCAAGAAATCGAGCATTTTAGAACAGATGTTAAGATTGTAAATACGAGTTTATTTATGACAGACTGGTACATTGATCAAATGAAAGCGAAGTCTTACGAATCAAATCCGTTGCCAATTTCTTTCGTACATAGTCAATATGTCGGGGATAATTTAGATTACACGGCGTACATTCAGAAAATTGATACACGTTGGAACATTAAAGATTTTATCGATTTCATTAAAAACCCTAAATCGACTGTTGGTTTACAAAATGGGCAAACCATTCATTTCTATCCAACGAACAAGATTAGAGTAAATGTGGATAAAAACACTATTATTCAGAATAAAGTAGTTAATCCTAAATATTACGATTCTATTGTTCCTTACTTAGATATTGACATCAAAGGAAGCGCATTATACAAAAACCGTTTAATGATGCTTGATATTTTAGCAAATAACAACTGGAAGAGACCAATTTACTTTAGCGGTGGTGCTTTTGATGATGAAGATTATTTATGGTTAAAAGATTATCTGCAATTGGACGGAATGGTTTATAAATTAGTTCCAGTAAAAAATACTCCTTCTAAAGATGGCGGACCATTAGATATGGGACAAATTGATGCAGATAAAATGTACGATATTTTAATGAAATGGGATTGGGGAAATAGCAATGGAAATATTTATCATGATCCTGAAACTAGAAGAAACAGTATTACTTACCGTACTAATCTTTCTAGATTAATGAATCAGCTTATTGAAGAAGGCAAAATTGACAAGGCTAAAAACGTAATCAATTTAGCAATGACCAAAATGCCTTTGGACAAATATGGGTATTATTCATTAGTTGAAGCTTTTGCTGATGGCTATTACAAAGTTGGAGAGAAAGCCAAAGCGCAAGATCTTTTAAATAAACTAGTTCAGAAATACAAAGAGAATCTAAACTATTACAGCACATTGACTCCTTCTGACCAAACTGATTTAGCTGTAGATATTATTACAGATATTGAGCGTTACAGAAGCTTGCTACATGTAATGGATGATAATAAAGACACTGCTTTTTACAACCAACACAAAACTACATTTAACACTTACGTAAATGTTTTTGAGCGTTTTGGACGTGAAAAAGAATAAATAATATACGAAAATCTTACTTATTAAAAAAATGCAGCGCTGTTTGATAAATAGCGCTGCATTTTTTAATTTTATACGTACTAATACAATTTTAATTCAAAATGAGCTTCTATTGGGTAAAAACTAACGCATTTATTAAAAAGGTGTTTTCTAAATATTGCTGGGACATTCCTAACAATGAAAAGAAAATATACCTCACTTTTGATGATGGCCCAACTCCAGAAATTACAGACTGGGTTTTATCTGAATTAAAAAAATTTGATGCAAAAGCTACTTTTTTCTGCATCGGAAAAAATATTAAAGCGAATCTGGCTTTATTTGAAAAGTTAATTACTGACGGACATTCAATTGGCAACCACACCATGAATCATGTGAATGGATGGAAAATCCACACAAATGATTATATTGAAAATGTAAAAAACTGTGCTGCTGTTTTAGATGAACAAGAAAAAGCTCCTCATCGCTTATTATTCCGTCCTCCTTATGGAAAAATCAAAAAAGCACAATCTAAAATTCTTAGAAGTTTAGGCTACAAAATAGTTATGTGGGATGTTTTAAGCGCAGATTTTGATCAAAGCATTACTCCAGAAAAATGCCTTGAAAATGTAACCAAAAATGTAAAATCTGGCAGCGTAATTGTTTTTCATGACAGTATTAAAGCTTCTCCAAATCTAAGATTTGCTTTGCCTCGAACACTTCATTTTTTAAAAGAAAATGGATATAAGTTTGACATTATTCACTAAATAACATCAAAAAGAGAAGTTATTTAGACGTTAAATTGTTCCTGAACAATTCCAATTATAGTATTGGCATCAAGTTCTCCAGATTGCCTCCAGATCATTTGCCCTTCTTTGTAAATCATTAAAGTTGGAAGCCCTTTAATACGAAGTGCTTCTGCTAGTTCCTGATTTTTATCTACATCAATTTTGATTACTTTGGCCTTATCGCCAAGCGCAGCGGCTACGTCCTTAATAACAGGATGCATAGAAACTGAAGATTCATTCCAATCTGTGTAAAAATCAATTAACACTGGAACTTGAGCATTTATTAGTTCTCCAAATTTTGACATAAAACCAAAAAATTAAGTTTTTTAAATCTCTTAAAAGAAATAAATATTATACAAATGTAGCATTTTTAACGAATTAACCGACATTACGGCCTTTTTTTAGTTCAATTACTGTTATTTCAGGCATAATTCCAACTCGTCCTGGATAGGCATGAAAACCAAATCCACGGTTAACATAAACGTATCTTCCGACGTTTTCGTACAATCCCGCCCATTGTTTATAAATGTATTGCGCTAGACTCCATTTAAAATAGCCTGGAATCTCAATTCCAAATTGCATACCGTGCGTGTGGCCTGCGAAAGTCAGATGAAAGTTCTTTGGGTGATCTTTAATTTCGGCATCCCAATGGCTTGGATCATGGCTCATTAAAACTTTAAAATCGTCCTGATCCACATCTTTTGAAGCTTTATTCAAATCACCTGCTTTCTTAAAATTCACTCCCCAATTCTCTACTCCAATCAAAGCGATTTTATCATCACCTTTTTGAATATAAGTATGTTCGTTCAGCATTAATTTAAAACCAATTTGGCCATACAAATTTTTAATTGCCCTAAAATTTTCGTCTTTTTCTTTTTCAGAAGGCCAAGTCACATATTCGCCGTAATCGTGATTTCCTAAAACCGCAAATTTTCCATATTTATAATCTTTAATACGGCTAAAAGTTTCCAGCCAAGGATGCATTTCTTTAGCATGCGTATTTACAATATCTCCCGTAAACAAAATCAAATCTGCTTCTTGTTCATTGATCAAATCAATGGCATAATTTATTTTCTCCGGATTATCAAAACTTCCGCTGTGAACATCAGAAATCTGTGTAATTTTAAAACCATCAAAAGCATCTGGAAGATCAGGAAAAAATACAGTTTGTTTGATTACTTTGAAATTATACTTCCCTTCAAAAATTCCGTAAATAATAGAAAGGAACGGAATTGCAGCCAACCCTAAAGCGATCTGGCTAACAAACTTTCGCCTGTCAGGCATCATTTCTTTTCGAGGAGTATTATAAACAAAATAATTTAAGATGCTTGCTCCTATCCTAAAAATATCCTCACCAAACATTATTAATGTAAGCAAAATTTTAGGCACATATACCGTTAGCATCAAACCTGTGGTAAACATAAATTGCCTAGTCTGACCAACAGAGCGATCAACTTGTGAAAAAGAATAGATAATAAAGACTAAGACCAGTAAACTTATAACTTGATAGCTTATCAAAACCCAGCGTGTTTTGATTAAAGTTCGAAAAGCCTGATATGAATAGAACTCAATAAATAATAAAAGAGCGCATAGAATTATAAAACGAAAGATCATTTAATATATAGTTTTAAACAAAGTAACAAAGAATGAAAATTCTATTTCTTTTTATTATAAAAAATTTAACGCTGTAAAACATAAAAAAGCCGAAAGATGTCTCTTCCAGCTTTAACCTACCAACCTTTAAAACTATTTAATCTTAAGACTTAAAAATCTTATATTATTTTGCTTTTGGAGTTTCTGTTTTTGCAGCTTCTGCTTTTTTCTCTCCTTTAGCTTTTTTGTTTGCTTTTTTATCTTGTTTTTCAGTTTTCACCTCTTTTGTTTTTGCTGGTGCTGGAGTTGTTTGTGCACTTGCCATTGCAACTGTTCCTAAAACTGCTACTGCTAAAATTGCTAATTTTTTCATGACTTTAAATTTTTTGATTGTTATTTTCATTATTTATAAGTCAAAGGTATAACCACAAAATGAAGACAAAATGAAGAATAAGTCTTATAGAGAATTTTAACTTTTAATTGTGTTTTTGAAACCATAATTTAAAAGAAGTACCTTGCTCCAATTGAGATTCTACAGTAACTTCTATATGATGAAAAGAAGCAATACTCTTAGCAATTGCAAGACCTAAGCCCTGCCCTTCCTGATCATAACTTATTCTGGTAAAACGGCTGAATATTTTTTCTAGTTGCGATTCATCCATTCCAATGCCAGAATCTTTTACCAAAATAAAATAATGATTATCATCATAACCGTCTTCAATGACAATCTTTCCTTGTGGTTTATTATATTTTATGGCATTGGTTACTAAATTATAAATCAGAATATGAATTAAAGTTTTGTTTCCAATGAAAACAAAAGCGTTTTGCATCCTATTTTGAAACTGAATTTCTTTATCATCGATACGATCTTGAAGGTCTTCCTGTAAATCAGAAACGATTTCGCGAAGATTAATCTCTTCATTCAACTCATATTGATTATTATCTATTCTGGAAATCAGCAATAAATTATTGATAATTTTTTTCAGCATATCCAGCGTCTTTAGAGATCCCGCAATTTTATCAACCGCATTATCATCTAAAGATTCATTCTGTAGCAAGTTTTCAAGTTTATTTTTAAGCAATGCGATCGGAGTTAAAAGCTCGTGCGAAACATTCGAAATAAACTGCTTTTCTTTTTTAAAAACTTCGGCAATACGATCCATCATTTGATTCAAAACAAAATCCAATTCCCTAAAGTCTCTTGAAGCCGCTTTTATCGGAGTATGATCAAACATTTCAGGTTCGTTTACACGCCTAATCTTCGTATCAATAATTTTATAAAATGGCTTTAAAAGATATTCAATGTAAAAAGTATCAGCCAAAAAAGTAATAAATAGAATGATAACAAAAACAATGATAATAAAAAGCTTTATTACAAAAGTTAAATCGTTTACCTCGCTTAAACTGCTTCCTATTTCAAGCTGATAATCTTGTCCTTCGTAAGTAAAATGATGTTGTAATATTCTGTATTCGCTTTCTTCATTTTCAATCTTGCGATATTCATTGGTAAAAGTTGTTTTCTTCTGATGCTGTTTTATTGGCATTCTGGAAAGCACTAAAAACTCGCTATGAAGTGTCGAAAATTCAGAAAAGGTCTCTGTCGTATCATCTGGATTCTCTATAAAATCATTGATTTCCTCTTGATTAAGATGCTCAATAAACTTTTTCTTTTTCTCCAGCAGACTATTATTAATATGATGATACACCACATTTTCTACCAAAATAGGAAGCATCAGCCATAAAATCAAAATGACCAGCAGTCTGGTCATGGCATTAAAAATGGCTAATTGATGTTTTATTTTCACAAGAATAATTTTATTCGTTTATACGATAACCCACATTACGAACGGTCTCAAACCAATCTATAGTCGTATGTTTATCTAATTTCTTTCTCAGATTTCGAACATGAACATCTATAAAATTAGAATCTGAATTCACTTCCAGAATATCGCCCCAAATATGTTCGGTCAATTGTAACCTTGTAATCACTCGATTTTTATTGAGAACTAGATACTGAAAAATATCAAACTCTTTTTTGGTAAGACTTAACGGAGTTTCATTAAAGCTCACTTTATAATCCTGAAGCTGCAGCAGAAAACCATGAATGCTTAAATTGTTTAAAGTAAAACCATGAATCCTACGAATTACAGCAAACAGCCTTGCTGCCAATTCTGTCAAAGCAAAAGGTTTTGTCAAATAATCGTCGGCTCCAAGATGAAGTCCGTTAATCCTGTCACCCAATTCTCCACGCGCTGTAAGTACAATTACAGCAATCTTTGATTTTGTTTTTCGAATCGTCTGCAAAACTTCAAAACCGTCTCCATCAGGCAAACCTAAATCCAATAGCATGGCATCGTAATCATTGCTTCCAAATTCTTCCAAAGCTTCAGCACAGTTATTTGCAATTTTACAGATATAACCAGCATTGCACAAAAAATCGTAAACTTCTACAGCAAGTTCTTTATTATCTTCAACAATTAAAATATTCATACACATGGCATTTAAGCATTACTAAAATTAATCAATTCTCAAAAGTTCAACTACACATTATTAAAAAATTAACTAATGAAAAAAGCTGATAAATTTCTTCATCAGCTTCTTCAATCGCATTCTCATAATCATTATTCCTGTTTTGCCTTCGTTCATTACAATGCTTCGAAAACAAAACGAGAGCAATTCTTATTTTGCAGGCGTTACTTCTTCTTTTGGAGCTTCAGCTTTTGCTTTTTTATTTCCCTTGTGATGATGTTTTGTAGCTTTTACCTCTTTCGTTGGTGCTGCTTGAGCTGGAGTTGTTTGAGCGCTTACCATTACACTCGTTCCTAAAACTGCTGCCAATACAATAAATAAATTTTTCATGATTTCTATTTTTTTAATTATTTGTTATTTTTTCATTTTTGCAGTTTCTGGTTTAGCTGCCTCTGTTTTTGGCGCTTCACTTTTCACTGATTTTGTTTTTTGATCTGATTTGCTTTTTTTAGGATGTTTTGTTGCTTTTACTTCTTTCGCCGGAGCTTCTTTTCCATCTTTTGCAGGAAATGCGTGAACCATTGCACTTGTTCCTAAAACTGCTACTAGTAACATTAATAAATTTCTCATGATTTCTAAGATTTAAGAATTAATAACCTTTTATTTTACAGATCAAAATTACTTTCGCAACATGAAGAGAAAATGAAGAAATCACTGAATAAAAAAATTTAACTTGATATTAACGCTGGGACCTTTTTTTATTCCAAGAGCCATATAAGGTCAATTAAATAATCGTTTTTCAGCTTTATTCAAGTCACCGAGGAGACGCACTGCGGTGCGTCTCTACTAAAATAGACTTATAATACTTATATGGTGAAACAAAATTAATTTTCAAGAACTGAATCGTTTTTTAAAACCCAATTGTTTATTTTTACAGACTAATATTTTTAATATGTCAACTCAAAAACGCCTTTTTCTTCTAGATGCTTATGCACTAATTTTTCGTGGTTATTATGCTTTTATCAAAAACCCGAGAATCAACTCAAAAGGAATGGATACATCTGCAATTATGGGTTTTATGAACTCACTTTTGGATGTTATTAAAAGAGAAAAACCAGATCACTTGGCTGTTGCCTTTGATAAAGGCGGAAGTCATGTAAGAACTGAAATGTTTGTTGATTACAAAGCCAATCGAGATGCAACTCCAGAAGCAATTAAAATTGCTGTTCCATATATTCAGGAATTATTAAAAGCCATGCACATTCCAATTATTGAACTTGAAGGTTGTGAAGCCGATGATTTAATTGGAACAATTGCGAAACAGGCAGAAAAACAAAACTACAAAGTCTACATGGTGACTCCAGATAAGGATTTTGCCCAGTTAGTTTCTGAAAACATTTTTATGTATAAACCTGCCCGTATGGGTAATGGAATCGAAATTTGGGGAGTTCCTGAAGTTTTGGCAAAATTTGAAATTGAAAGGCCTGAACAGGTAATCGATTTTCTTGGAATGATGGGTGATGCAATTGATAACATTCCAGGATTACCAGGCGTTGGAGAAGTGACCGCTAAAAAGTTCCTAAAAGAATTTGGAACAATGGAAAACCTTTTAGAAAATACGCATTTACTAAAAGGTAAAATGAAAGAAAATATTGAAGCGAATAAAGAAAAAGGTATTCTTTCTAAAAAACTGGCCGCAATTATCACAGATTGTAATGTAACTTTTAATGAAGATGATTACGAACTTTCTCGCCCAGATATCGAAAAAACAGATGCTATTTTTCAAGAATTAGAGTTTAGAAGAATGGCAGAGCAATTTGACAATTTGTTTAAAACTGATGGCGCTCAAACTGCTGCTCCAGCTCCTGATGCCAAATTGTATAAAAAAGCACAACCTAAAAACGAAGACCAATTTGATCTTTTTGGAGGTGGAAATACGAATGGAGAAAATGCTGAAATCGAAAGAACTTCGTTTTATAACACTTTAGAAAACACAGAGCATTTTTACCAAACCATTCAAGGCGATTTAGGCATTAAAATGCTTTTACAGAATTTACAAAAACAGACTTCAGTTTGTTTTGATACTGAAACCACAGGAATCGATGCTTTACATGCAGAATTGGTTGGAATGTCTTTCTCTTACGAAAAAGGAAAAGCATTTTATGTTCCGTTTCCAGAAAGTCAGGAAGAAGCAAAAGCTTTAGTAGACAAATTTGTTCCGTTTTTTGAAAATGAAAACATTGAGAAAATCGGACAGAATTTAAAATACGATTTAAAAATCCTCTCTAATTATGGTGTTACTGTAAAAGGAAAACTTTTTGATACCATGATTGCGCATTATTTGATTAATCCAGATATGCGTCATAATATGGATATTTTAGCAGAAACGTATTTGAAATATTCTCCAAAATCTATTGAAACTTTAATTGGTAAAAAAGGGAAAAATCAGCTTAACATGCGTGATGTTCCTTTAGAAGACATTAAAGAATATGCTGCAGAAGATGCCGATATTACATTACAATTAAAAGAAATCTTTACAACAGAATTAGATAAAACAGAAACTAAAAAATTATTTGACGAAATCGAAATTCCATTAGTAAGCGTATTGGCCGATATGGAAACGGAAGGAATTCGTTTGGATGTAGATTTCTTAAAAGCAATGTCTTCTGAAATGGAAGTTGAAATCAAAGCTTTAGAAGAAAAAATATATGAAACCGCTGGTGAAAAATTCAACTTGGCTTCTCCAAAACAATTAGGAGATATTTTGTTTGACAAACTAAAAATTGGCGGCGCTAAGCAAAAGAAAACCAAAACGGGACAGTATGCAACTGGCGAAGAAGTTTTGACTTATTTGGCCAATGACAACCCAATTGTAAAACAAATTTTGGATTGGCGTCAAATGGTAAAATTACAGAGTACATACATTCTAGCTTTACCAGAACAGGTAGACAAAAAAACTTTACGCGTTCATACCGATTATATGCAGACGGTTGCCGCAACCGGACGTTTAAGTTCTAACAATCCGAACTTGCAGAACATCCCGATTCGTACCGAAAGAGGGCGCCAGATTCGTAAAGCTTTTGTTGCTCGAGATGAAAACCATACTTTAATCTCTGCCGATTACTCGCAGATCGAATTGAGAATTATTGCTGCTTTGAGTGGTGAAGAAAATATGATTGCAGCTTTCCAAAACGGAGAAGACATTCACAGAGCTACCGCTGCAAAAGTTTTTGATGTTGCCTTAGAAGAGGTTTCTCGCGAACAAAGAAGCAACGCTAAAACAGTAAACTTCGGAATTATTTATGGTGTTTCTGCTTTTGGTTTGAGTAATCAAACTTCGCTATCAAGAAGTGAAAGTGCCGCATTGATTGATGCTTATTATAAAACATATCCTCGTCTTAAATCTTATATCTCAGAACAAGTCGAATTTGCACGTGAAAAAGGTTATGTACAAACCATTTTAGGTCGTCGCCGTTATTTAAAAGATATTAATTCTGCCAACGCCGTTGTAAGAAGCGCTGCAGAACGAAATGCTGTAAATGCACCAATTCAAGGAAGCGCAGCCGATGTGATTAAAATTGCAATGATTAATATTCACAAAAAACTTCGTGACGAAAACTGGAAATCAAAAATGTTGCTACAAGTACATGATGAGCTTGTGTTCGATGTTCACAACGATGAACTCGAAAAAATCCAGCCTATGATTAAACACGAAATGGAAAATGCTTTCAAATTGTCAGTTCCTTTAGAAGTTGAACTCGGAATGGGTAAAGATTGGTTAGAAGCGCACTAAAAAATTATTCTTCATACTTAAAAAAACCGTTCAAAATTGAACGGTTTTTTTATTCATCAAAAACAACATTGTAAGAATTTTACTTTTACTACATTTACAACTTTTATAACAACCTTTAAAGATTTAAAAGAAAGTAAAATGAAGAAATATTTCTTATACCTATTTCTGCTTTATTCAACAATTGCAATTTGTCAGAGCAAAATTTATTATCTAGAAGGAACTTTAGGCAAAAGCACTATTTTCATGACTGTTCAAGTCTACAACTCAGATAACGAGAATAATCTCAATGCTGTATATTTCTATAAAAGTTCATTAAAAGATATTAAGCTGGAAGGAAAATTAAAGGACAATAATAATTTTACGTTCTATTTTAAGCCTGGTGATAATATTACTGAAAAGTTCTATCTGAAAAAATCGGGCAATAATTTTGATGGATTATGGTATGATGCTAAAGAAAAACAATTGGCTGTTCATCTTGAACCAGTAAATTTTGATAATTACAAATCAAATCTCAAAATTAGGTTTGACGACGAACGTCTTAATCTCGTAAAATACAAATTCCTTGAATTCAAAAAACAGAAAACCACACTTTACAACAATAAAGAATTTGTTTGGTATTCTGAAAAACATTGCGATTCTGATTTTTTTAGATTAGGAAACGATTTTACAGCAAAAAACAAGGCTTTGATTAATCCGATCTTAGAAAGCATACATATTGAAAATACATTATCTCAGCTTAATTGCGCTTCTAGTTTTGAATACAGCCAAGGAAAAGGCATTGAAGGAAATACGACAATCAACTTTCTGAATAATGATTTATTAGGTTTCCAAGTTTCGATGTTTTGGGACTGCGGAGGCGCTCATCCCGATTTTGGAAGTAGCGGTTATCTTATTGATTTAAACAACGGAAAACAATATGGAATTGATGATATTCTAGCTTTTGACAAAAGTGTAACTGGCGACAAAGAGAATAATTTTGATGCTTTTTCAAAATACAGAAGCACTTATTTTGCACCAAAATTACTGGCTGTACTTAACTCTCAGGAACATTTTGAAAAACCAAAAAATGAAGATGATTATTGTGATTACACCAATGAAGAATATTGGGATTTTCCGTCTTGGAGTTATACCGAAAAGGGAATCGAATTTACTCCTATTTTTTATAGAGCAGCAAGATCTTGCGAAGAACCTTTTTTAGTTCCTTTTGAGAAATTAAGAAAGTACAAAAATCCTAAATTCCCGTATTCATTATAACAAAGAAGCCATCCGTTACAGATGGCTTCTTTTATTTTATACTTTTCTAGTAGATTCTCTTTCTTTCAATTTTGTCTTGATGACAATCGTTTCATATTCAGAAACCGTTCCTTCCGGCTCTTCCAATCTTTCAATTAATCTTTTTGCGGCAACTTCTCCAATTTCAACACCATGCTGACTTACCGTAGTCAAACTTGGCGATAAACGTCTTGAAGCCAAAATACCATCTGCAAAACCAATAATCGAAATATCTTCCGGAACTCTATATCCTTTTTTCAAACTTACTCGCAAAGCTGCAACCGAATCATTTTCATCCAAGGCAAAAATTCCGTCAATTTTATTGTCAAAAATTGCATCAATTTTACTTTTCATATCATCTTCAGAATCGGTACGAAGAATGATTTTTTCATTGACCGGAATATTATTGTCTTTTAAAGCTTTCAAATATCCGTCGGCTCTTAATTTTCCAACACTCAAATTATCTACAGAAGATATTAAAGCGATATTTTTACATCCAAGATTAATTAAATGCTGTGTTGAATTTAATGCTGAATCGAAATCATCTACAACAACCTTATCACAGTCTACTTCATCAGCAATACGATCAAACATCACAATTGGCGTTCCATCATTAATAATTTCTGAAAAGTGATTGTAATCTTGAAGCTTTTGAGCTTCTTCGGAAACCGAAAGAATAAATCCGTCAATAGTTCCGTTGCTTAACATTTCAAGCGTGTGGATTTCTTTTTCTAAAGATTCGTTAGAGATACAGGTAATTACATTATATCCTTTTTTATCGGCAACTTTCTCAATACCGCTAAAAACTTTCGCAAAGAAAGAATTTAGAATATTCGGAATAATTACTCCAATCGTTTTTGTTTTACGATTCTTTAGATTCAAACCAATGACATTCGGCTTATAGTTTTTGAGTTTGGCATACTCCTTAATCTTCACCTTCGTTTGTTCACTAATTTCTGGACTGTCATTCAACGCTTTAGATACAGTCGAAACAGAAACACCAAGTTCTTTCGCAATTTGTTTTAGAGTTGCTTTAGCTTTCATCCAATTGAATTTTATGTAATTAATACAAATATAGTAGAATTACCTAAAATAAAACAAAAACAAGCTATTAGTATTTAAAAATATAAGTCATTTCGAAATAATATTTAATTAAACAGAGATTTTAAAACCGCTCTTACTAAAATTTCGTTAATAACTAAATACCAGTTAACTAAAAAACCAATGTTGTTAACCTAATAAAAAACTTGATTATGAAAAACGAAGTTAAAATTCATGAAGTTAACCCTTCACTGGATAGCAGAAGGAGCTTTCTTAAGCTCAGCGGATTAACATTAATGACCACAGGTCTGGTTTTGGCTGGCTGTAGCGATAATGATAACGACAATGATATGCCAGACACTTCTTTGCCAGGAGTAAGAAATGGTGTTTTTGATTTAGGCTCCGGAGATTTTGGAGTATTAACCTATGCTTATGCTCTAGAACAATTAGAAGCCGACTTTTATACTAAAGTAGTAAATTCTAGCAGTTTCAACACTGTCTTTAGTAGTCTTGAACGCGAAGTTTTGACTGATTTATACCATCACGAAGTTGTTCACAGAGATTTCTTCAAAGCTGCATTAAATGGAGCACTTCCCGATCCAAGTTCGCAATTACTTCCTTCTTTAGCCTTTAATTATGGTTCTTTAAATTTTAACAGCCGCACCGAAGTTCTAGCTACTGCAAAAGCACTAGAAGATACTGGCGTTGCCGCTTATAACGGAGCAGGAAGATTAATTAAAACAGCAGACTACTTATTATTAGCCGGAAAAATTGTTTCAGTTGAAGCCAGACATGCGGCCGCAATAAGAAGTTTAATCAATCCGAATTCGAAAGATTTTGCCGGAGACGATATTGTAAATATGTCAACAGGTTTAGATGACGCAAAAGATCCATCTAAAATCCTACCGATTGCTGCTGGTTTTATTACCACAAAATTTACAGCTAAATACTTGCCTTAATCTTAACCGCTAAAACTTAGAAATTATGAACATTTTAAAATTTATAGAATCCTTTACTGATGATAATTTAATGAATAGCATTGGTTCTCGAAGAGACAGTTTTTCACAGTTTGGGAATATTGGAAAAAATTTAGCTTTAGCATCAATTCCGTTCGGATTGTCAGCTCTCACCAATAAAGCTTTCGCAAAAGACATTACAGCAACACCGGCAACACCTATTGGAGCTTTGCAATTTGCGCTGACCTTAGAATATCTTGAAAACGAATTTTACGCCATGGCTTTAGATTCTGGCGTAATTCCGGCTTCTGAAAATGGCGGGCGTGATTTAAAAGTATTTCAGCAAATAGCGGCGCACGAATCTGATCATGTTAAATTTTTAATTGCAGGTTTAGGCGGTACAGCAAGTGCCAATTTCGTTCCTAAACCAACTTTTGACTTTACTGTTGGAGGCGCTTTTGATCCTTTTCATGATTATCCGACATTTTTAGCTTTGGCACAAGCTTTTGAAGATACTGGAGTTCGAGCATATAAAGGACAAGCTGCAAACTTAATAACCGCACCCGATTTATTGACTGCTGCACTTCAGATTCATTCTGTTGAAGCACGCCATGCCTCTGAAGTTAGACGACTAAGAGGTTTAAAAGGATGGATTTCTAATGCCGAACGAGGCGCTGGCATGCCTGCAGCTACACAAGCAGTTTATGATGGCGAAGGGGTAACCATGCAGGCTGGATTTAATACAGCAACTGCTTTTGGGCCTGCAGCAGGCTCAGAAGCTTATGATGAGCCACTTACAACTCAGCAGGTTGTAGACATCGCCAATATATTTATTGTATAATTACTTTTTTCTTTAAATATTTAACCGTCTTGACATTATTGTGGAGGCGGTTTTTTATTCATTAATTAATTAAAAAACTGAACCCCTGATTTTCAGGATATAAAATATTCTTTTCAGGTATTTGGTTTTAAAATAATTAATTGTACTTTTGCATCCCCTTTATTGGGGATGGAATGTTTAATTAAAATAATATTATGGACGCATTAAGCTACAAAACAGTTTCAGCTAGCAAAGCCACTGTAACTAAAGAGTGGATTGTTGTTGACGCTGACGGTCATAACTTAGGACGTCTTGCTTCTAAAGTTGCAATGATCTTAAGAGGTAAGTACAAGCCTAGTTACACACCGCACGTTGACTGTGGAGATAACGTAATTGTTATCAACTCAGAAAAAATTAACCTTACAGGTACAAAAATGAATGACAAAATTTACATGCGTCATACAGGTTACCCAGGAGGACAAAGAACTTTAACTGCTAAAGTATTGCAAGCTAAAAATCCAGCTGCATTAGTAGAAAAAGCTGTAAAAGGTATGTTACCTAAGAACAAATTAGGAGCAGAACTTTTTAGAAATCTAAATGTTGTTGTAGGAGCTGAGCACAAACACGGAGCTCAAAAACCTAGAACTGTTAACCTAAATGATCTTAAGTAATGGGAGTTATTCACAAAATCGGTAGAAGAAAAACCGCTGTTGCACGTGTATACGTTTCTGAAGGAACTGGAAACATCACTGTAAACAAAAAAGAATTCGCAACTTACTTTCCAACTGCAACTTTACAGTACAAAGTTTTACAACCGCTTTCTATGACAGAAAACGCTGGTAACTTTGATGTAAAAGTAAACGTTTACGGAGGTGGTACAACTGGTCAAGCAGAAGCTGTAAGAATGGCATTGGCACGCGTAATGTGTGAAGTTAACGCTGAAAACAGAGGAATCCTTAAACCAGAAGGTTTATTAACAAGAGACCCAAGAATGGTTGAACGTAAGAAATTCGGTCAGAAGAAAGCTCGTAAGAGATTCCAATTCTCTAAACGTTAATATTACCTGTCTTGTTCAAATGGGACAAGACATTATCAATTATTTATTGAAATTAAAAAACACAGTTATTGTTGCTCTCCTATCGAGGTAGGATATAGTTTAGCATCTAAATGTATAAAGCCAGAGAAATCGCCATTTATACATTGCTAATCAACAGAACGTAAACTAGTACAAAAATGGCAAACAAAATAGAAGTAAAAGAATTACTAGAAGCAGGTGTTCACTTCGGACACATGACTAGAAAATGGGATCCAAATATGGCTCCTTACATTTATATGGAGCGTAATGGTATTCACATTATCAATCTATATAAAACTGCAGCTAAAATTGAAGAGGCTAACGAAGCTTTGAAAAAAATCGCTGCATCAGGTAGAAAAATTTTATTCGTAGCTACCAAAAAACAAGCAAAAGACATCGTTGCTGATAAAGCAAAAGCTGCAAACATGCCTTACATCACTGAAAGATGGCCAGGTGGAATGTTGACTAACTTCGTAACTATCAGAAAGGCAGTTAAAAAAATGTCTTCTATTGATAAAATGAAGAAAGATGGTACTTTCAACACTTTATCTAAAAAAGAGCGTTTACAAGTTGATCGTCTACGTGCTAAATTAGAGAAAAACTTAGGTTCAATTGCTGATATGTCTAGATTACCTGCAGCATTGTTCGTAGTAGATATCAAAGCTGAACACATCGCAATAAAAGAAGCTCAAAAATTAAACATTCCAGTTTTCGCAATGGTTGATACGAATTCTGACCCAAGAGAGGTTGATTACGTGATTCCTGCAAATGATGACGCTTCTAAATCAATTGACAAAATTTTATCTTTAGTGACTACTGCAGTAATCGAAGGTCTTTCTGACAGAGGTGCTGAAAAAGAAGTTGAAGCTGCTGAAGAAGCTCCTGCTGTTGAGGCTGAAGCTGCTGCTCCTGCAACTGAAGAATAAATCAAAATTTAAATTCCAAATTTTAAATTCCAAAGTCCAAGCCAAATTAAAAACGTTATGTTGATAATTTATTAAAATTGGAGTTTGGGATTTAAAAGCTGGAATTTTTTACTTTTAAAAACATATTAAAACTTAAAATATTATGGCAACAATTACTGCTGCAGACGTAAATAAATTAAGACAATCTACAGGTGCCGGAATGATGGACTGTAAAAAGGCTTTAGTTGAAGCTGAAGGAGATTTCGATAAAGCTATCCAAATCCTTAGAGAAAAAGGACAAAAAGTTGCTGCTAACCGTTCTGACCGTGAGTCTTCTGAAGGAGCTGCTGTTTCTTTTATCAATGCTGACCATACTAAAGGAGCTATCATCACTTTAAACTGCGAAACTGACTTCGTAGGTAAAAATGAAGCTTTCGTAACTTTAGCTAAAGATTTAGTTGAAAGAGCTATCAACTTCTCTAATAAAGAAGAATTTTTAGCTTCTGATTTCAACGGAATCACTGTTGCTGAAAAATTAATCGAGCAAACTGGTGTTATCGGTGAGAAAATCGAAATCGGTGGTTTCGAAATTTTAGAAGGTGCTTACGTTGGATCTTATGTTCACGTTAATAAAATTGCTGCTTTAACTGCAATTTCTGCTCCAGTTGCTAACGCTGAAGCTTTAACAAAAGACGTTTCTATGCAAGTTGCTTCTATGGGAGCTGATACATTATCTTACAAAGATTTTGATCCTGCTTTCGTTGAATCTGAACTTGCTGCTCGTATTGCTGTAATCGAAAAGGACAATGAAGAAGCTGCACGTTTAGGAAAAACTTTAAAAAATGTTCCTAAATACATCTCTTTCTCTCAATTAACTCCTGAGGTTATCAAACAAGCTGAAGAAGATGCTAAAGCTGAATTAAAAGCTGAAGGTAAACCAGAGCAAATCTGGGATAAAATTCTTCCAGGTAAAGTTCAACGTTTTATCTCTGACAACACTACTTTAGATCAAGAGAAAGCTCTTTTAGATCAAAACTTCATCAAAGATGACAGTAAAAAAGTTGGTGATTACGTAAAAGGATTCAATGTTGAAATTACAGGTTTCAAAAGAGTTACTTTAGGTTAATATATTATTTTCAATATTAAAAAGCCCGAATATTTATTTATTCGGGCTTTTTTATTTTTAGCTTTCAATTGGAAAATTCCTTGCTCTCATCAAGGCGTCAGATTGTGGCGCATGACCTCTAAAATTCTCATACATCTCCTCATTATCAATCGTATTTCCAACGCTTAAAACAGTTTCATAAAGACGTTTAGAAATCACTTTATCAAAAGGACCTTTTCCTTCCAAAAATGCCTCATATGCATCCGCATTAATCACATCTGCCCATAAATAACTGTAATATCCCGCTGCATACCCATCGCTCGAAAAAATATGAGCAAACTGCGGAATCCTGTGTCGCATTACGATTTCAGACGGCATATTAATTTCACTTAAGATTTTCTTCTCAAATGCATGCGGATCGACTGTTTCGGTCGTTAAATGTAGCTCCATGTCTACAAACGAACTTGAAATTGTCTCAACTGTTGCAAAACCTTCGTTAAAATTGGCTGCTTTTCCTATTCTTTCTACCAATGATTGCGATAAAGGTTCTTTAGTTTTATAATGAAGCGCAAATTTATTCAACACTTCTGGAGTCGCTAACCAATGCTCCAGTAACTGAGAAGGAAACTCCACATAATCTCTCGCAACTGAAGTCCCAGAAAGACTCGGATAAGTTACATTCGAGCATAATCCGTGTAAAGCATGTCCAAATTCATGAAATAAAGTTGTAGCATCATCCCACGAAATTAAAACAGCTTCGTCGCTATTTCCCTTAATAAAATTGCAATTGTTTGACACAATAGGAAGCACGTTACCTTTTATTTTCTGCTGGTCTCTATGTGAATTCATCCATGCTCCCGAACGCTTTCCTGTACGTGCATACGGATCAAAATACCATAAGCCAATTGGCTCTCCTGTATTTTTATTGTTCACTTCCCAAACACGAACATCTGGATGATAAACAGGAAGGTCAAATAATTGTTTAAAACCTAAATTGAACAATTCACTAGCTGTCCAAAACATTCCTTCGCGTAAATTTTCCAGCTGCAAATATTGCTTGATTTCATTTTGGTCTAAATCGTATTTTGCTTTCCGTACTTTTTCTGCATAATAGCGGTAATCCCAAGGCTGAATTTTAAAATCACCCCCTTCTCTATCCACCATTTCCTGCATATCCGAAACATCTTTTTTTACCTTCTCCACTGCAGGTTTCCATACTGAATGCATCAGATCTAATGTTTTCTGAGGATCTTTAGCCATTTTGTTAGACAAGCTCCACTCAGCAAAATTTGCGAAACCTAAAGTCTTCGCTTTTTCTGCCCTTAATCCTAAAATAGATATAAGGGTTCCATTGGTGTCATTTTCATTCTTATTATCGCCACGTTTTACGAAAATATCAAAAGCTTTTTCTCTTAAATTCCTTTTGTTTGAAAAAGTTAAAAAAGGCTCAATTGAAGATCTTGTATTGCCAATGCATCCTAAAACTTTTAAATTTCTTTCTTTCGCTTCTGCAATTGCCGCATTCTTAAATTCCTCAGGCAAACCGTCAAAATCAGCTTCTGTCTCTAACTCTATATATTGATCGTTTTCTTCTGCCAATAACTTTTGACTAAAAGCGGTAAAAAGCGTTGCCAGTTCCTGATTGATCTTAGCTACTTTATCTTTATCCTTTTCTTCTAACTCCGCTCCTTCTCTAACAAAGTCAGTGTAATAAAGCCAAAGCACGCGTTGCTGTTCCTTAGACAAATCCTTCTTTTCATCCGATTTATACAAGGCTTCAATTCTAGAAAACAGTTTGTTATTTTGATATAATTTATCATTGATCTCTGCCAATTTTGGCGACATTTCGGTATCAACAACATTAAATTCCGGAGTACTTAGATTAGATCTATAAATACCATAAACCGCATGAATTCGATCTAATTTTGTACCCGAAAGTTCTAAAGCTTCAATGGTATTTTCAAATGTAGGTTTTTGTGAATTATTCGCGATTGCATCGATTTCTTCTAATTTTTCTTTGATCGCAAATTCTATTGCGGGTTTAAAATCTGAAATTTTATATGCCGTAAAATCTGGAATGCCTCCATAAGGACCAGACCAATCTTTTAGCAATGAATTATCTAACTCTATTGGTGTCTTCATAACAAATACATTAATTAATTCTGTGCAAAATTTCAAACAGAAAAAAGAGCAACAGAATCTCAAAATTAACCAATCGGGAGCAAACTTCATATGCCAACAGATTATAAAAATTAATCTGCTTCTAAGATTTAAAAAGAAATAGTTTATTTTTGAAATACCAATTTAAAAATAACATGTTTAAAACCAGAAAAGAAATTGTTTTTGTAATTTTAGCAGGAATATTTATTACCAATGCCGTTGTGGCTGAGTTAATTGGAGGAAAGCTAATTCAAATTGGTCCTTTTGTAATGAGTATCGGAATTTTGCCTTGGCCAGTTGTATTTCTAACTACCGATTTGATTAATGAATATTTTGGCGAAAAAGGCGTAAAAAAACTTTCTTTCATTACAGCCTGTTTGATTGCTTATGCTTTTCTGATACTTTTTATGGCAATTGTTATTCCCGCCGCAAAAGGAATCAGCCCAGTAAATGACAGTCAGTTTGAAGCTGTTTTTGGCCAAAGTATGTGGATTATCATTGGAAGTTTAATTGCTTTCATGGCTTCTCAGCTGATTGATGTATGGATTTTTTGGTTTTTTAAAAACAGAACTGGCGAAAAGAAAATATGGTTAAGAACTACTGGTTCTACTGTTATTTCACAATTGTTTGATTCGTTTATTGTTCTCGGAATTGCTTTTTGGCTTCCAGGAAAAATTGATTTTGACACATTTATATCTTCGGGATTAATAGGATATACATTTAAATTAGCAATTGCTATTTTATTAACTCCAGCAATTTATTTAGGACATCATCTGATTAAAAAATATTTGGACGAAGATCCTGCACACAAAGGATAAAAAATAAAAACATATTTAGGTCATGAAAAAAAATTACTTGCTTATTTTATTCTCTGTTACCTATTTCTTTTTAAGCTGTGGCAATGACGAAAAAAAACAGCCAAAAAAAGTCATTCAATCTGTTAATAGGTTAACGCCAGTACCTATAAAAAAGAATCCTAAAATTTCATCCAAAAGCATTACCGCTTCAAGAGAGATTGAATCTCAAAAAAACAGTTTACAAAATACTTTTGCTGTGAAAAACAAAATTGAAATTAAAACTGCGTCGCCAGAATTATTAAACAAAACAGAAAAACCTGTTGATATAAAAAAAGAGGCAAATGACAAACTAGTTAATTTTGTTAACCTTCGCAAGATATTCGACAAATGCAAACTAGGCCAAACCTTAAGCCAAAAGCAATTGACCGAAAATTTTGAAATCCCGAAAGAAGCTGTTAAACTCGTAAAAAGCGTCACAAGAACAGCCGAAAACGAATTGGCCGTAAAATGGCAGTCTACTTGGTTTGTCGAAAAAGTATCTGATGCAGAACTTGAAGACGGTAAAATGAGAGTGGTTTTTAAGGCCAATAAAATGTACACTTCTGGAAATGCAATTGGCATTAAATACAACAGAAAAGTTTACAACGACCTAGTTATAATTGGACGTTCGGCTTACATTCCGAGTGTAAAAGGATATAGCTGGCAAATTGGAAGATAAATTAGAATTACAAAAAATGGAACCAATAAGATGCGGCTGGTGTTCTGCCAGCGATTTATATAAAAAATATCATGACGAAGAATGGGGAACTCCTGTTTATGACGATCCAACTATTTTTGAGTTTTTAATTCTAGAAACGTTTCAGGCTGGACTAAGCTGGATTACTATTTTAAACAAAAGAGAAAACTTTAAAACAGCTTTTGATAATTTTGATTATAAAAAGATTGCCAATTATTCTGAGGATAAAATCGAAGAATTAATGCAGGATACAGGAATTATTCGCAATAAACTTAAAATCAACTCTGCTGTCACAAATGCTCAGGCTTTTATGAAAATCCAAAAAGAATTTGGAACATTTTCTGATTATATCTGGAAATTTACCGACGGAAAACCAATTGATAATAAGCCGAAAACTTTAAAAGATGTTCCAGCAACCACTCCAATTTCTGATGCAATCAGCAAAGATTTAAAAAAACGCGGATTCAAATTTGTTGGTTCAACTGTTATTTATGCTCACATGCAAGCAACCGGAATGGTCAATGATCATGTAGAAGATTGCTTTACTCGAAAAGGCAAATAACAGCAGTTTTCAGTCACAGTTTTCAGTTTTTTTGAACTTGAAACCGGAAACTTAGAACTTTCAAACAAAATTTTATTACATTTGCTTCACACTTTAGGGGTGTCTGCATCGCGCAGGCTGAGATTTTACCCTCTGAACCTGATCTAGCTCATACTAGCGTAGGGAAAAGTAAGATGACTTCTTGAACGCATTTCTATGCGTCATTGTAGCCATTCCTAAGGTGTATCTATACACTAAACTCAAAAGGAATGGAACTAAAAATCAATCAACAAACCAAACAATTCAATGCTGAATCGCTTAGCGTTCAATCATTGCTCGATCTCGAAATTCCGCACAAACAAAACGGGATTGCTGTTGCTGTTAACAATACCGTTGTTCCAAAACTCAAATGGAACGAATTCTTCGTACAAGAAACTGACGAAATTCTGATTATTTCTGCTACGCAGGGAGGATAGAATAAAATTCCAATTATATACCGGGCGTAGACGCACTGCAGTACGCCTCTACAATTCACATCTTACATCTTACATCTTACATCTTACATTTTACAATATACAAGCTATGACAAACGAAGAACAAATATCAAGAACCCCATTTCCGAATTCTAAAAAAGTTTATATCGATGGAGAAATTCATCCGATAAAAGTAGCAATGCGCGAGATAACTTTAAGCGACACTAAACTTTCGAACGGCGGAATAGAAAAAAATCCTCCTGTAACGGTTTATGACACTTCTGGAGCTTATACAGATCCAAATATCGAAATTGATATTAGAAAAGGATTGCCACGCTTACGCGAAAGTTGGATCCTTGACCGAAATGATGTCGAAGTTTTAAATGAAATCACCTCAGATTATGGCTTAAGCCGATTAAAAGATGAAAGTCTGAATCATCTTCGTTTTGAATATTTGCATCAGCCAAAACGGGCTAAAAAAGGCGCAAATGTAACACAGTTATACTACGCTAAACAAGGCATTATTACTCCAGAAATGGAATATATCGCTATTCGCGAAAATCAACGTATTGAACTTTTAAACGAACAAACCAAGGCAATGCAATGCCAACACAGTGGTCATAGTTTTGGCGCCAATACTCCAAAAACTAAAATCACTCCAGAATTTGTGCGCTCTGAAGTTGCTTGCGGAAGAGCAATCATCCCAAACAATATTAATCATCCAGAAAGCGAACCTATGATCGTCGGACGCAATTTCTTGGTAAAAATTAATGCCAATATCGGAAACAGTGCCGTGACTTCAAGCATTGAAGGAGAAGTTGAAAAAGCCGTTTGGGCTTGTCGTTGGGGAGCTGATACGATTATGGATTTATCAACAGGAAAAAATATTCATGAAACCAGAGAATGGATTATTCGTAATTCACCTGTTCCAATCGGAACCGTGCCAATTTATCAGGCACTGGAAAAAGTAAAGGGAATTGCAGAAGATTTGACTTGGGAAATTTTCCGCGATACTTTAATTGAACAAGCAGAACAAGGTGTTTCATACTTCACAATTCATGCAGGAGTTTTGCTTCGTTATATTCATTTAACTGCCAATCGAGTTACTGGAATCGTTTCCCGAGGCGGATCTATTATGGCAAAGTGGTGTTTATTTCATCATAAAGAAAACTTCCTTTACACACATTTTGAAGAAATCTGCGAAATCATGAAACAATATGATGTTGCATTTTCTCTTGGAGATGGTTTACGTCCTGGTTCGATTGCAGATGCCAATGATGCAGCTCAATTTGCGGAACTAGAAACTTTAGGCGAATTGACAAAAATTGCTTGGAAACACGATGTTCAGGTCTTTATTGAAGGGCCAGGACACGTACCAATGCACATGATCAAAGAAAACATGGACAAACAATTGGAACATTGTCATGAAGCGCCATTTTACACTTTAGGGCCTTTAACTACAGATATTGCACCGGGTTATGACCATATCACGTCGGCAATTGGAGCGGCTATGATTGGCTGGTACGGCTGTGCGATGTTGTGTTATGTAACTCCAAAAGAGCATTTAGGTTTACCAAACAAAAAGGATGTAAAAGATGGTGTGATCACTTATAAAATTTCTGCGCATGCTGCCGATTTAGCAAAAGGTCATCCGGGAGCACAATATCGCGATAATGCTTTGAGCAAAGCTCGTTTTGAATTCCGTTGGGAAGATCAGTTTAATTTGGCACTTGATCCAGATACAGCACGAGAATTTCACGATGAAACACTTCCTGCCGATGGAGCAAAAGTCGCGCACTTCTGTTCGATGTGCGGACCGAAATTCTGTTCTATGAAAATATCTCAAGAAATTAGGGATGTCGCTGCAGCGGAAAAAGGAATGCAAGAGAAATCAGAGGAATTTATTGAACAAGGGAAAGAGATTTACATATAGTGAGATGAAATTTGTAAAATGTGAAATGCATTGATTTTTCACATTTTACATCTCACAAAAAACATTTTACAAATTATGATTGTGATTACAAATCCTTTTTTTATTGAAGATGAAATTCAAATGCTGAATTCTTTATTGGAAGAAGGATTGCCTTTTCTTCATATTCGGAAACCTGATTTTTCAGAAGTAGAAATGGCTAAGTTTATTGATCAGATAAAATTAGAATTTCGTACTAATCTGGTTTTGCACAGTCATCATCAGTTAGCCGAAGATCTTGGTATTGACCGATTTCATTTTTCTGAGAAAGAGAGAAAAAAATTTCCTGCAAGGTTTACAAAACCTTGTAGGTTTAAATCAGAATCAATTTCAACATCAACGCATTCTATCGAAGATTTTAATTCGTTAGAAAATGAATTTGATTATGCGTTCTTAAGTCCTGTATTTAAAAGTATTTCGAAGGAAAATTATCATCCAGAAATGAATCTTTTTGAAACATTAAAGTCAAGAACAAATCAACACACAAAAATCATCGCTTTAGGCGGAATTGATGCAGAAAACATTCAAAAAACCCTAGAAAATGGTTTTGACGATGTGGCACTTTTAGGAAGCATTTGGAATAACAAAAATCCGTTAAAACAATTTAAATTATGTCAGCAGATCGCCCTTTCGTACTCACAATCGCAGGTTTAGATCCATCTGGAGGCGCTGGAATTTTGGCTGATATCAAGACATTTGAACAGCATAAAGTTACTGGTTTTGCAATTTCAACGGCTAATACAATTCAGACTGAAAATCAGTTTTATGACATTCAGTGGACTGATTTGAGTTTTATACTTCGCTCGATCGAAACTTTATTTTTAAACTATAAAATCAGCGTTGTGAAAATTGGAATTGTTTCTTCTTTACCTGATTTAAACCGAATTGTTTCAACCATAAAACAACTTTCTTCTTCAACAAAAATAGTGTGGGATCCAGTTTTAAAATCGACTACTAAATTTGAATTTATGAATATCGAAAGCCATATGAATTTACATAACATACTTTCAAAAATCGATTTGATCACACCAAATTATGATGAAATGGCAATATTATTCCCTGATACTGATTTGAAAAGTTATTGGAAAGAAAACCACATCCCAACTCGTATTCTACTTAAAGGAGGTCACAACAAAACAGCATTGGGAACTGATCTTTTATTTCTAGAAAATGAAATCTTAGAATTAACTCCTTCAAATAAAAATTGCTCCGAGAAACATGGTTCAGGCTGTGTTCTTTCATCTGCAATTGCATCAAACTTAGCTCTAAATCAAACCGTATCTGAAGCCTGCAAAAACGCTAAAATCTATATTGAAAACTACCTAAGCTCAACTACAACTTTAATTGGATATCATTATGTATAACAAATTACAATATATCTCTCAAGGCGAAACAGTCGAAAAACAATTGTACAACATTCAGCAAGCACTTGACACTGGTTGCAGATGGATACAAATGCGATTTAAAAACCAAAACCAAAAAGACGTTTTCACTTTAGCGGAAGCGGTAAAACCTTTGTGCGAAGAATATCTCGCGAATTTTATTGTAAACGACGATTTACATCTCGCAGAACAAATTGCTGCTGATGGCGTTCATTTAGGACTGACTGACACAAAAATCGATGAAGCAAGAGCAATTTTAGGCTCAACCAAAATTATCGGAGGAACTGCCAATACTTTTGAAGATATTGAAAATCATGTAAAAAACGGTTGCGATTACATTGGCTTGGGGCCTTTTAGATTTACGGCAACAAAAGAAAAACTGAGTCCAATTTTGGGGTTATCAGGTTACTATGAGATTCTTCAAAAATTGAAAAAAAATAAAATCGATATTCCTGTTTATGCTATTGGGGGCATTACACTACGCGATCTAAGTCCGTTAATGGAAACTGGGATTTTCGGAATTGCCGTATCTGGAATCATAACTGAAAGTGATGAAAAAGAAAAATTAATTCAACAATTAAACGAAAAATTATATGCAGACATCATTGTTTAATATAGGAGATAAAACCTTTAAATCCCGCTTGTTCCTCGGAACTGGGAAATTTGGTTCTAATGAGGAAATGGAAGATGCTGTTTTAGCTTCAGAAAGCGAATTGGTTACTGTAGCATTAAAACGTATCGATCTTGAAACCGACACAGATGCTATTTTATCACATTTAAATCATTCAAATATCAATTTGTTACCCAATACTTCGGGAGCAAGAAATGCCAAAGAAGCTGTTTTCGCTGCACAGCTGGCACGTGAAGCTCTAGAAACCAATTGGGTAAAACTAGAAATTCATCCTGATCCGAAATACTTAATGCCAGATCCGATTGAAACTTTAAAAGCAACAGAAGAATTGGCTAAACTCGGTTTTATTGTACTTCCGTACATTCACGCCGATCCTGTTTTGTGCAAACATTTAGAAAGCGTGGGAACTGCTGCAGTAATGCCTTTGGGTTCACCAATTGGAAGCAATAAAGGTCTTAAAACAATAGATTTCCTAGAAATTATCATTGAACAAAGTACTGTTCCTGTTATTGTAGATGCTGGAATTGGAGCACCTTCTGATGCTGCAAAAGCAATGGAAATTGGTGCCGATGCAGTTTTGGTGAATACCGCAATTGCCGTTGCTGGAAATCCGAAATTAATGGCTGAGGCTTTTAGAGAAGCTGTCATTGCAGGAAGAAAAGCTTTTGAAGCTAAAGTTGCCAATCAGCAAAGTTATGCTTCAGCTTCTAGCCCATTGACTTCTTTTCTTTATGAATAAAAATTTAACCGCAAAGTTCGCAAAGAAAAGCGCTAAGAACGCAAAGCTTTGCGAACCTTGCGTAAATCTCCGCGCACTTTGCGGTTAATAACCATGAAAACATTTAAATCTATTTTTGAACAATACAATTGGGATAAAATCCAATCTAGAATATATAAAACCACATCAAAAGATGTTGAGCGTACTTTGGCTAAAACCAAATACAACCTCGATGATTTTTTGATTCTAATTTCTCCTATTGCTCAAAATTATTTAGAGCAAATGGCTCAAAAATGCCATGAAATTACCAAGAAACGTTTCGGAAAAACCATTCAAATGTACGCTCCATTATATTTAAGCAACGAATGCCAAAATATTTGCACCTATTGCGGATTTAGCTTAGACAATAAAATCAAAAGAAAAACCCTTTCTGATGCTGAAATAAAATTGGAAGTTGAAGCCTTAAAAAAAACTGGTTTTGATCATGTTTTATTGGTTACAGGCGAAGCAAATTATACTGTAAATATCAATTATTTTCTAAATGCAATCGATTTAATTAGAAAAGATTTCTCTATTATTTCTGTCGAAGTACAGCCACTTTCTACAGAAGATTATCAGCGTTTGCATGATGCGGGAGTCTATTCAGTTTTAGTTTATCAGGAAACGTACCATCAGGAAGTTTACAAAAAGTATCATACCAAAGGAAAAAAATCAAATTTTGATTATCGACTGGAAACTCCTGATAGAATTGGAACTGCGGGTATTCATAAAATTGGTTTAGGTGTTTTGTTAGGTTTGGAAGACTGGCGAACTGATAGTTTCTTCAATGCTTTACATTTAGATTATCTTCAAAAGAAATATTGGCAGACCAAATATTCTGTTTCTTTTCCGCGTCTGCGTCCTGCCGAAGGTATTATCGAACCCAATTTTATTATGGATGATAAAGATTTGACACAATTAATCTGCGCTTATCGTTTGTGGAATGAGGATTTAGAAATTTCGATTTCAACTCGCGAAAACGAGAAATTCAGAAACAACATTATTCCGATTGGAGTTACGAGTATGAGTGCTGGTTCTAAAACAAATCCGGGCGGTTACGTTGTTGATCCGCAATCTTTGGAGCAATTTGAAATCAGCGATGAACGTTCTGCAGAAGAAATTTCAAAAATTATAAAAAATGCAGGTTATGAACCAGTTTGGAAAGATTGGAACAAGGCTTATAGTTGAAATGTTTCAAGTTTCAAGTTTCAAGTTTCAAGTTTGAAAATTTAACATTTTACAATTCACAATTCACAATTAAAAAAATGAGTGTTATACAAGAATTTTTACGTTACAACAGACAAACTATTCTGCCTGAAATTGGCGATGAAGGTCAGCAAAAATTAAAAAAAGCTAGAGTTTTAGTAATTGGAGCAGGCGGTTTAGGCTGTCCAATTTTACAATATATTGCAACTGCAGGAGTTGGTTTTATCGGCATTATGGACTTTGATACAATTGAAATTCATAATCTCCACAGGCAGATTTTATATACCGAAAATGAAATTGGTAATCATAAATCAATTGTCGCAAAAGATGTTGTTTCAAAACTAAATCCGCTTATTGAAGCTGTTGCGATTAATGAAAAATTAACTGCTGAAAATGCATCAGAAATCATTCAGCAATATGATATTGTTGTCGATGGTTCCGATAATTTTTCTACTCGTTATTTAGTCAATGATACTTGTGTTCAGCTTAATAAACCTTTAGTTTACGGAAGTATTTTAAAATTTGAAGGTCAGATTGCAGTTTTTAATCATAACGGAAGTAAAAATCTTAGAGATTTATTTCCTGAAATGCCCGATCCAAAAGATGTTCCGAACTGCAATTTGAATGGTGTTTTGGGAACTCTGCCAGGAATTATAGGCAACATGATGGCGCACGAAACCTTAAAATTGATTTTAGAATTACCAACTTTAAAAAATGAATTGGTAATTTTTAATACTCTAAATTGGAATTTTATAAAACTGAATTTCTAGAAAATAACCTCATCGCCAACACTGATAATTCCAGAATTCAAACTCACAATATTGGTTCCAAATAAAACAGAATTATCTACATTTCTGTACTTGCTTAAAGTTTTTAAAGGTTCTTTTTTCAAACGTCCATTCTCCGGATCATTGTTTACCATAACACATCTTCCGCAAGGTTTTATGTTTTTAAATTGAACGTCTCCTATCGCAAAAGTCTTAAAATCATCTTCTTCATGAGGATTTTCGGTGCTTACGACAATGTTTGGGCGAAATCTTTTGATGGTAATTTTTTCATCCAATTTGTCATTCAAAAAATCTAAGCTTTTAGATCCAATCATTAAATATGGATAACCATCTGCCAAACTCACATTGAACGTTTCTTTTAATTTAGAACTTTCATGTTTACGAGCTCCATTTTTGAGTATTTTAACCAATTTACAATCAAAACCCAAATGCTGGCTGAACCATTTTGAAGTTTCAAGATTTACCTCAACCACTTCACTTTTATCATCCCAAACATTAACTTCTATTACATTTTCTAAATGCTCATCAACAGAAAATTCGTGCTTTTGATCTTGAAAAGTAATGCTGATTTTTCCATTTACAATCTGCGGATAAAACTGACTCATAATGCGATGTTCTCTTTGTGTAAGCATTTGATTTTCTGTATCAATGAGCATCCAACGGCGATCGTTTTCAAACCCCATTTCTTCAGCTTTTGCAGATTCAAGACTGATTCCTGCCAAACTTTTTATTGGATAAATATAAATTTCTTTTACACTGTAAATTGCACTCATTTTCTATTTACTTTTTAAAATGGACATAAACTCTTCACGATCAATTTCTCTACAGCCTAAACTCTCCAAATGCGGATTATAAACCTGGCAATCCAATAATTTATAATTTTCTTTCTTCAAATACAACGCTAGAGCAATAAAAGCTGTTTTTGAAGCATTTGAGACCTTAGAAAACATGCTTTCTCCACAAAAAATATCTCCTAAATCAATTCCATACAAACCGCCAACCAAAACATCATCTTGCCAAACCTCAACTGATTTTGCAACTCCTTCTTCATTCAATTTGCAGTACGCATTTATCATTTCATCAGAAATCCAAGTCCCATTTTGGCCTTCACGTTTTATCTGCTGGCAATTTGAAATTACTTCTCTGAAATTTTTGTTGTAAGTGACCTTAAACATTTTCTTGTTGAGAATCTTTTTCATGCTTTTGGATATCACCAATTCATCAAAAAACAATACCATTCTAGGATCTGGCGCCCACCAAAGAATCGGCTCTCCTTCATTAAACCAAGGAAAAATACCGCTTTTGTAAGCTAATAGCAAACGTTCTGAACTTAAATCGCCTCCAATTGCCAGAACACCTTCTTCATCTGCTTCTGTGACTGGCGGAAAAAATAAATCGTTGAATAGATAATACATTTTAAATAATCAATTTTTGAATTCCAATAATAAAATTCCAAATACCAATGTTTCATAATCTTATTATTTCCGTATGAAAAACAAATCTTTGTGGAGTTACTTGCGAAGATTTCTCCTTCGTCGAAATGACAAAACTATGAGTAAGATTTTTGCTTTTTTAATCAAAAATAAAATTCCAAATTCCAAATTCACGAGAATGAATTGGAATTTGGAATTTAGTAAATTGAATTTTAGACTCTTAGAACGGTAAATCGTCTGGTTCGTCTTCATTTAAGTTTGTTGCTGGAGCAAAAGTTTCTGCTGCTGGCATTGGAGCTCCTTGTGCAGGTCCTTCTGCTGCTAATCTTTCGATTCTCCAACCTTGAATACTATTGAAATATCTAGTTTCTCCTTGTGGATTAACCCATTCTCTTCCTCTTAAATTGATAGAAACTTTTACTGCATCTCCTTGTTTATAGCTACTCAACAAATCGCATTTATCTTGTGTAAATTCGATTAAAATATGTTGTGGATACTGCTCCTCAGTAGTAACAACTAACTCTCTTTTTTTGAATGAGGCACTAACTTGCTGCTCTGGGTTAACCACTTTTACTTTTCCTGTAACTTCCATCTTCGTCTATATTAATTATTGTTTCTATTTTTTTATTTTTTAGCTAAAAGCACTTTCCAAGCCGATTCTACATCGCCACTATCCAAGTATTTTTTGGCTTCTAAATGTACTTTTTTCTGGTCGTCTGAGCTTAAAACTCCTTTGACTGCGAAATTTTCTTTCACAAATATACTAACTTCTTCTTTTGTAGGCAAGGTTTCAACATTTCCTAATTTTCCTAAATCATTCCCATCAAAAACAGTGCTTTCTTTTACAAAATCTGGTATCGCATCTACGCCTACTCCCAATGTTGTCAGGGGTTTTGCCACTTCAAAAAGTCCTTGATTAGATCTTGAATACCAATTATTTCCAAGTCTTGAAACCAAGTCAATTTTATGCTGATCGATTGCTCCGTTTTCATCTAAAATCGATTCGTCAATATGAATTTTAACAACTTCACATAAAATCAAATTTCCTGCTCCTCCTTCTGTTCCTAACGGAATAATCTGCGTAATCTTGCATTCAAACTGAACTGGAGATTCTTTTACGCGATATGGTTTTACTAAATCAGAAGGAATTTGAGTTAATCCAGCTTTAATAAATTCATTTACTCCGTCCCCATATTCTGTACTTGCTAAAGAAGTTTGCTGCACAATATCGTAGTTAACGACATTTATTACCACTTCTCGTGTTGCTTCAGCGTTGATTAAAGTATGTTTAATGGTATTATCACGAACACGTCTTGATGGCGAAAAAACCAAAATTGGCGGATTGGCACTAAACACATTAAAGAAACTAAACGGAGATAAATTTGGAACTCCAGTTTCGCTAATTGTGCTTGCAAAAGCAATAGGTCTCGGTCCGATTGAACTCTGCAGATAGCCTTGCAATTTGGCCGTTGGAATCTCTTTTGGGTTAACGCTGATCATACTTTAAAATTTAGACAGAATCTCATTTTAGCAGCTACAAAAGTATTGAAATGGTTTAATTAGAAGAAATAGTTTTGCAGATAAAAACGAAAAATCTTTCCACATTGGCAAAATATAAAATGTGTATATTTCGTTATATTTATACCTCAAAAAAACTGATATGTCTTTTTCTGAAAGAACAAATACAACCCGCTGGATTATTATTTCGGTATGTTTTATAATCATTTCTCTAATTCTTTGGAACACTTACACTTTCTTCCAAATTTTTAAAAACGAGGAACGTTTGAAAATGAACCTTTTTGTGAAAGCGCAAATTACAATCGTTAACGCCGATGAGAATACTGATGTCGAACTTCCTCTTCAGATTTTCAACAATAATACTTCTATTCCAGGTATAATAATGTTGTATGATAAAGTAGTAAGTGCAGTAAATGTTCCTGATGAAATTCTTAATGACAAGAAAAAAAGAACTGCGTTCTTAAATAAGCTGAAAAATGAAAATGAGCCTATCACTTTCGAATATGCTCCAGGGAAATATCAGACGTTATATTACGGAAACTCTTCCTTATTAAACAAACTTAAATATTATCCGATTGCGTTGCTGCTGATTATATTTTTATGCATTGCTTTAATTTACAACTTCTATAAAAGTACCAAAATGGCAACCCAAAACAAACTTTGGGCAGGAATGGCAAAAGAAACAGCACATCAGATTGGAACACCGCTATCTTCATTAATTGGATGGGTCGAAATATTAAAAACCGAAGATATTGATCCATCAATTAGCACTGAAATCGAAAAAGATATTGAACGTTTGCAAACTATTACTGATCGTTTTTCTAAAATTGGTTCTGTACCCGTTTTAGAACTTCACGACATTGTAGAAGAAACAAAAACGGCTTATGAGTATTTGCAATCTCGTTTTTCTAAGCAGGTCGCGTTTTCGTTTCAAGCTCCAAACGAACCTATTCTAGCTATGATAAATCCAACGCTGCATAGCTGGACTATCGAAAATTTAGTTAAAAATGCTATTGATGCCATGAAAGGAAAAGGAACCTTAGATCTTTACATTGAACAGGATGCTAATTTTGTAAAAATCAACATTAAAGATTCTGGAACCGGAATTCCTAAAAAACAATTTAAAACCATTTTTGAAACTGGTTTTACAACTAAAAAACGTGGTTGGGGACTTGGACTTTCTTTAACTAAAAGAATTGTCGAGGAATATCACAATGGGAAAATAAAAGTACTGAATTCTGAAATTGGTAAAGGAACTACTTTTCAGATTTCATTAAATAAAAAAGTGCAGTAATAATTTTTACTGCACTTTAGTCATCTTTTTTGTTAGACTGATCGAAATCGAAGTCTTATAAATTTGATTGAATATCTTTTGCCAAAGCTTCAAATTCTTCTTTTGAAAGTGAAACTTTATCAATAAAACGCATTTCGTCCATGTGGTTTAACGGAATCAAATGTACGTGTGCATGAGGCACTTCAAGTCCAACAACTGCTATTCCGATTCTTTTACATGGAACTGTTTTTTCTAAAGCTGCTGCCACTTTTTTAGAAAATTTCATTAAACCTAAATACAGTTCTTCGTCCATATCAAAAATCTTATCGATTTCTTGTTTCGGAATACAAAGCGTGTGTCCTTTAGCATTAGGATTTACATCCAAAAATGCTAAATAGTTTTCATCTTCAGCGATTTTGTAAGCTGGAATTTCTCCGTTTACTATTTTAGTGAATATTGTACTCATTGTTTATTCGTTTATTTGGTTAATCGTTTAACCGATTTAACGATTAAACGGTTAAACTAAATTTAGTCTCTTGAGATTTCAAGAATTTCAAATTTCAAAACTCCATTAGGAACTGTAATTTCAGCTACTTCACCAACAGATTTTCCTAGCAAACCTTTTCCGATAGGAGAAGTTACAGAGATTTTTCCTGTTTTTAAATCTGCTTCACTTTCTGCAACAAGAGTATATTTCATCTCCATTCCGTTACTTTGATTTTTGATTTTTACATTCGATAAAACCAAAACTTTAGAAACATCTAATTGAGATTCGTCTATTAATCTTGCATTTGCATAAACTTCTTCAAGTTTAGAAATTCTCATTTCTAATAAACCTTGCGCTTCTTTTGCTGCATCATATTCTGCATTTTCAGACAAGTCACCTTTATCTCTTGCATCTGCAATATCTTGAGATGCCTTTGGACGCATTACACTTTTTAAATGCTCCAATTCATCTTTTAATTTTTTTAATCCTTCTGCTGTATAATAAGATACTTTACTCATAACTTCATCGTTTATATAAATACAAAAAATCCCATCGCGACGGGATTTTCTTACCACAAATATACTATAATTTTTAATAGTACATAATTATATGTTAATCATATAGATTTCAAATCTAAATAAATTATTTTTGTTTTAACTAATTCTTATTCAAATAATGAAAAAAATCTGGTTCTTTATAGCATTTACAGCTGTTTTATTCTCTTGCAGTGACAATAATAGAAGTAATAACAATCCGTACATTCCTAACTATTCGATAAACGCGTATCTGGACACTAATCTTCCAACTTATAACAAATTAATATATCCGAGTAATCCAGTTTACGTTGCCAATTTTGGTGCAAAAGGAATCATTGTAATGAAAACTGGAGAAGGAACTTATACCGCTTTTGATGCAGCTTGTCCGAATCAAGCCTTAACTTCGTGCACTGCAATGACAATTGACGGAATTTATGCTGTATGTTCTTGCGATAAAACGCAATATAATTTATTTACAGGACTTGGCGGAAAAGAGTATCCGATGAAACAATATCGTGTCGAATCTTCTGGGACCGTGGTTCATGTATACAACTAAAAACAAAAAAGCCTGAAATTATTTTCAGGCTTTTTTTGCGTCTTCTCTTAATTAGAATTTCAAACTCAAACCAATTAAGAAGTTTGTTCCTGCTTGCGGATAATAGTATGGATATACATCCCACATTGCTCCATTTGAAACATATTTCTTGTCGAAAATATTATTTACCAAAGCTGTAATCGTTATCGATTGGAAAATCGTTTTTGGCTTTATTTCGTAAGATGCATTAAAATCGTTTACGAAGTAATCTGCCAATTTAGCTGCTGGAAGTTCAATATTGTTCATGTATTGTTCTCCAACATATTTTTGCAGTAACGAAAGATACAATCTCTCCATAGGTTTATACACAATAACGTTTCCAGCAATTACTTCTGGAGAATAGGCAATTTTTGTAGTTCCGTAAAATTCTCCATCAACAGCTAAATCTACGTTTTTATTGCTGCTCAACGTAAAGTTTGGTCTTAATGTAAATTTCTCAGAAAGTGCAATTGTGGCATCGAACTCAAATCCTAAACGGTAGCTTTTCTCTGTATTGGCACGAATTGGGTTTCCAACATCGTCTAACCTTCCCGTTAAAATCAATTGATCTCTATAACCCATATAATACAGATTCGAATTCAATTGAAATTTCTCTGAATTGAATCTCCATCCTAACTCAAAATCATTTAGCTTTTCTGATTTTACATTTCCTCCTTCATAATCTGTTCTATTTGGCTCACGATTTGCTCGCGCATAAGAAAAATACAAAGTGTTTTTTTCGTTAAAAGCATAGTTCAAACCAGCTTTCGGATTAAAGAAATTAAAATTATCATCTACTAAACCAGTTTCTTTACTATTTGCTTTATATTTCACATTTCTGTATTGCAAATCTCCGTAGAAACTTAATTTTTCTGTGAATTGATAATTTGCTTTCACGAAAACATTACCATCCGTTTTTGACGAATAATCATCGTAATAATGAGCTCCTAACGCTGACTGATCTGAATATTGCGCCCAGATTACTTTTCCAAAATGGTCGCCTTCGTATTTATTCCAACCGCCACCTAAAATAACATTTAGTTTTTCTGTTACATATTTAGCAGAAAAAGTAGTTCCGTAGAAATCATTATCCAACCATTTTTGACGAATCAAATCTGTTACTGGAACTAAATTTCCATTGTCATCTTCAACTGTTTTTGTTGGTTTAATTGGTCCATAGCCTTCAACGGGTTCATCTTCTTTATAATTTTCGTAATACCCCTTACCTTTTGTATAATGAAATGCCAGGTTTGTGCTCCATTTATCAGAAATCGATTCACTCCAATGCAATTGATAATGATCCTGATTGTAATTATCGGTTTCGTTATCATAGAAATGTACATTTCCAGCATCGTCTGTATACATTCCAGCAGAATTAAAAGTACGGTCTGTATTAAGCGTTTCTGCATCAATTCCGTTCCAAGATTGATACGTTTTTTGAGTTCCACCAAAAACCAATGCTTTAATCAAAGTGGTTTTGCCAACGTAAGTTCCCTGCAAGAAGTATGATTTTAAATCGGCACTTCCACGATCAATATACCCGTGTGTTTTTATTGTAGACAAACGCCCAGCAATTTCAAAATGATCATTTAATAAACCTGTACTAAACTTTACGGTATTTTTAATTGTATTGAATGATCCTGCAGAACTTGAAATCTCACCTGTCGATTTTCTTGCATAACTATCTGTTAGCATATTTAAACTGGCACCAAAAGCACCTGCTCCATTTGTTGATGTTCCAACTCCGCGCTGTAATTGAAGACTTTCTACAGAAGAAGCAAAATCAGGCATATTTACCCAAAACGTTCCTTGACTTTCTGCATCATTATACGGAATTCCGTTTATGGTTACGTTTACACGTGTTGCGTCACTTCCACGAACTCGAATCCCAGTATAACCAACACCATTTCCTGCATCTGAAGTTGTTACAACCGAAGGAAGATAATTCATTAAAACAGGAATGTCCTGACCTAGATTTCTATATTTAATTTCCTTTTTATCCATATTACTGAAGCTCACGGGAGTTTTTGAAGTAACACGAACCGCTGAAACCAATACATCATCAAGCTGATTCACTTTGGTAGAATCTTGCTGTTGTGCAAAAGAGAAAAGAGAAAAGAAAATAGAAAATAGAGAAAAGAAAATAGATTTGGTTCTGCTCATTTTTTGAACCTCAGAACCTTTGTATCTTAGTACCTTAGTACCTTCAAAAATAGTTTTCATTCGTAAAGAATTACGAATAAAAGGGGGAATTATTCTTTTGTTAAATTAATAAATGTGTTTCACGACAAAATAAAGTGTGCACGCTCGATAGTGTCGTTATCCCTTAGCAACATTACTCGCTCAGGTTCTTTGGGTATGATCTCAGCTCGTTATTTGGAGCACCCCTTTGAGACAGTGCAAATGTAATGTTAAAAAGTTAAATTCCAATATTGAAAATTCCAAATTCCAAAAATTCAACTAGATTGAAATCAAAATTCCAAATTCCAACATTAACCTTAGTTGTTGGAATTTGGAATTTTACTCGATGTTCGGTTTTCTTCTAGATTGTTTTAGATCAGAAATGTTCTTTTTGTCTTTGATTCTTTTTTTAATTACTGCTTTTGGAACTTTCGTAGCTTTTCTAATTTTAGGAACATAAAGTCCTTTTTTGATAATTTCCAAAAATCGTTTGGTTACAATTTCTTTGTTTTTAAGCTGACTTCGATCTTCATCGCAATTTAAAATTAGGATATTTTCAGAAGTTAATCTTGCTGCTATATTTTCCTGTAAAAGTAATTTTTCGTCTTCAGATAAAGCTTGCGAAGTATTCAGATCAAAATTCAGCACCACTTTTGACGAAACTTTGTTCACGTTTTGTCCGCCCGATCCACTACTGCGGACGGCTTTAAAGTTTAACTCTGATATTATTTTGTCTGTATCCATATTATTGTGGCTGATGAGCCGCTTTTAACAAATCGTTTACTGTTTTTACTGGATTAAAAGTAATCAAAGGAACAGCAACAAAAACAGTTAGCCAATTGGCCATTGATCCATTCCATAAACCTGGCAATTCGTAGCTTCTTACTGTTTTGCCATCAACACTTTTTTCAACAATAAAACCCGCTTTTTGATCTACAAATTGCAATAAATCGAATTTCTCTTTTTTATAATTTTTAATACCACAAACTAAATCTACAGGGTTAAAATGTGTTGCCTCAGCTAAAATTGCCTGTTGCTTCTTACTTGTCAAATCTACTTGAGAGGTTTCAACAATTTGAAGAGAATTCACTCCTTTATCATTCATTACCCAAAACGGTCCGCCTCCAGGTTCTCCTTCATTTTTCACCATTCCACAAACACGAATTGGTCTATCTAATAGTTCTTTGATTTTGTTTATTTTATTTTCAAAAGTAAATTTACTGAAGTCATTACTCATCTCGACATTTAGCTCTTCTTTTAAAAACAAAACAATATCTTCTAAATGATTTTCTTTGATATCATCTTGATCAATTGCTTTTAAATAAGAAAAAACTTTCTGCTGTATTTCTATTAAAACACCTGCCAATGCTTTTTTGTATAGTGTAATTTTATCAATATGATTCTGAATGACATTATCTATATTTTTAATGAAGATTACATCTGCATCAAGATCATTTAAATTTTCAATCAAAGCACCATGTCCCCCAGGTCTAAAAATTAAATCATGATACTTATCTTTTACTAATTTATTTTCTTCATCAATAGTAATGGAGTCTGTGCTTTTATTTTGATATGAATAACCAATATTAATTTTAACTCCTGATGGCTCTTCAATCTTCCCTATAACCTCATCAACACCTTTATAAAACAAATTCTGATGAATTTCTGATACAGTAAAATGCAAATTAGAGACTTTATTTGAAGTAGCATAATGTATACATTCATTTAAATGTTCTTCAATTGGAGTTGCAATATGCGTTTCATACCAATGAAATGGCAATACTGCTTTTGGCTTATTTGCAAAATTAAAATAGTCAGGAGACAACAATGATTTTATAAAATAATAATTCTTGTAATCTCTTTCAAGAGATTCAAAATCAGGATAAATCTCTCTTAACTTTTGATCTATACATTTGAAGAAAGGAAACTTATCCATTCCGATAATAAAAATGGCAAGTTCTTTGTCTTTTTTTCTATTTATATAAGCATTAATAGTTTCTTTCTGAATATCAAAATCATTTAAAAATGCATTCAAAAATTTAAACATTCTTGTTGCCGCACCAGAAGCAGGAACAAATTTTTTAATTTTTAAATTTTCTTTCTGTTTATCAAAAAAAACAGCTTTATCTTCAAAATCTTTTTCAGATAAACTTAAAATTCCATTTTCAATCGTTGCAGGACTTATTAAGTTACTTTTAGCAATTCCGTTATCAAGAATTTCAAGCTGTTTTAGAATTTTTTCAAAAGGGATTCCTCTATCATAAATTTGAACAAAATCTGATGACGTAAATCCTTTTTGTTTAGCCAAAGTCAGTTCATGAATAATACCTGTTGCTTTTGCTAAACGTGTTTCTTTATCTCCTGATAGTGTTATAAAAGGCTTTTTTGTGTCTATTAATGTCTGTTTAAAAACAGAAAACACCGTTTCTCTTCCTTCTGGAGTATCACGAATATCGTCTTTTTCCCAAGGAACATCAATATTGGTCAGGAAAAACAAATCGTATTCATGTTTTAATGCTGCTTCATTTAAAAGCGGATCACAAAAACCATAATACATTTCAGAAAACACTTTGGTTACCATCAAATTGGTATCACAAAACAAGTATTTATTTGCATTGGCCAGTTTTTCATTTTCCAATGCAGTCTGACCATAAGCAATTGGCATCATATCATCAGCTACACAAATATGCTTATTCTCTTCCCATTTTTCTTGCAAATAATCGCGTGCAAATTCAGGAACCCATTCGGTTTCATAATAATCTGCAAGCTGTTTTGCTAAGGTTGTTTTTCCTGTACTTTCAGGTCCAAACAAAGCAATTTTTATGATATTTGTTTTTTGCTGTTTAAGATCTTTCTCCATTCTAAATAAGCTGAAATAGCCAAAATTGTAAAAATTATGTATTGAAGCGACAACATTCCTAAGCCACGATAAGCATAGAGAGGCACAACAATAATATCACCAATAATCCAAAGTGTCCAGTTTTCTATTTTTTTTCTGGCCATATACCACATTCCTGCGAAAAATATTCCAGATGAAATCATATCAACATAATTGTCTTTATGAATTTCGTATCCAAAATATTTATAAATCCCGAAAACTACAAAAACAGTCACAATAAACAGTAAGATTCCGATTATTTTTTCATTAAAACTTGTACGGGTAATTGGTAGATTATCCTCTGCAGTTCCTCCTTTTGCCCAGACATACCATCCATAAATACTCATTATAGAAAAATAAGCATTAATAATCATGTCTCCCACATAACCGGCAATATAAAGCAGATAGACCGATATTGCCGTTGCAATTAATCCTGTAGGATATACCCAGATATTTTCTTTTTTAGCAAACCATACACTTAAAATTCCGCAGACAAATACCAGAAACTCCAAAGCAATGTGCCAAAGCGGTGCATTTTTATAACTTTCTAAAAAAAAATCTATCATGAAAATGTGGTATTTGACATTTATAATTCAAAAAAACGACTGTTATTTTCAAAGGCAGTTCCAATAACAACCAAATCTGCGCCAGCTTGATAGGCTTTTTGAATTCCGTGCAAATCTACAATTCCTCCGCCAACAATAACAGGAATTTCAATATTTTGAGAAATCAGTTCAATCATTTCTGCTGGAACAGGTTGTTTAGCACCACTTCCCGCTTCTAAATAAATAAGTTGATTTCCTAACATTTCACCTGCTTGAGCCGTCGCCAAAACCAAATCAAGATTTTCGCGGCTTAGAGGTTTTGTTTTACTTACACGAGCAACGGCAGTTTCATTACCGCTTTCAATTAAAATATATCCCGTAGAAATAACTTCTAAATTTGTTTTTTTAAGAATTGGAGCAGCCTGAACTTGATATTCTATCAAATAATCGGGATTTCGGCCAGACAATAACGATAGGAACAGAATTGCATCGGCTTGCGGCGAAATCTGTGAAGGATCGCCAGGAAACAAAATAACAGGTAAATTCGTTTTTTGCTTTAACCCCGAAATCAATTCTTCCAAAATGTTATTCTGAACAATACTTCCTCCTACAAAAATGTGAGTTGCAGGCGAACCATTAATTTTTTCAATTAAATGATTGACATTTTCCAATACAATTTTATCAGGATCCAAAAGCACTGCCAGTAATTTTTGGCCATTGCTTTTAGCTTCTAAAATCTGTTGTTTAATAGTAAGTATTTGTTCTTGCATACGGGGTGTAAAAGTAAAAGATTTTTAATGTAGAAGAACTATTTTGAATAAATTATATTTGTTCAATGTCTTTTGGTAACGTAAACAATACATTATGATTACAGTCGAATTACTAGAAAAGTACGGTGTCGTAAAAAAATCATTTGATAAAAATGATATTATTTTTGAAGAAGGAAATCTGCCATCACACTATTATCAGATTATTTCTGGTGAAGTAAAGATGAGCAATTATAATGATGATGGCCGTGAATTTATTCAAGGTATTTTTTATAACGGACAATCTTTTGGCGAACCACCACTATTTTTAAACCAAAAATATCCAGCAAATGCTATTGCTGTAGAAAATACCGAGCTTTTTATTCTTCCAAAAGAAAACTTCATGAGGCTTTTAGAAGAAAATCCAAAAGTGAGTATTCAAATAATCGAAAATCTAGCGCAGAGATTGTATTACAAATCGGTTATGGCTGCCGAAATTTCTACCCATGAACCAGAACATCGTGTATTGAAATTAATAGATCACGGAATTGCTTACTTCAATTTTCAAAAAGATAAAAATGGTTATCTTATCAACTTTACCAGACAGCAGATTGGAGATTTAACCGGTTTACGGGTTGAAACCGTTATTCGAACGATAAAAGCATTGGAAAAAAAAGGTGAATTGAAGATTATTAATCGAAAAGTATACAGATAAAAAAATTCTCGTTTTATGATTTTAATCATAAAATGAAACGCCATTGTGGATGTAATTTTGTTGATATAAAAAACTGAATACCATGACACTATATCAAACAACATTCGACATTTTCAATAGAAACTATATGGGTTCTGCTGCAATGGCAGTAATTGGACAAAGCTGTTTAGGAGGCGCTGCAGCTATGTACGTTTTATCAAACGGAACTTCAATTCCACAGATGATTCAGCTAGGAATTATTGTTTTAGCTTGTGTTTTCGCAAATACATCTATCTTAGCACAAATGAAACATAAAGTAGTTTTCAACCTGATTATGGTAAGCACACTTTTAAGCGTATTTTTTATATTCTTGAATAGTTTTATTCTATGAAAAAACAAATAGAAAATAGAGCTGATGTATCTTTTTTAGTACATCAATTTTATGCTAAAATAAGAGCCGATCGAGAAATCGGCTTTTATTTTAATGAAATGATTTCTGATTGGGATGCGCACCTCGAGAAGCTGACTGATTTTTGGGAAACTAACTTATTTGGCGTTCGCAAATACAAAGGAAATCCTCACGCTGTACACAATGAAGTTGATGCTCATTTTGATGAAAAAATCACTATAAACGAATTCGGAATCTGGCTCAATCATTGGTCTCAAACCATTGATGAACATTTTGAAGGCGAAAACGCCGAAACATTAAAAAGACGCGCCAGAAAAATGAGTACTTTTTTATACATGAGTATATTTCAGCATCGACAGAAAGAAAGCGAAGTTTAAATATCTAAATCTTAGAATTTTTAAATTGACATTTTATTTCTCAAAAGCATAAACCAAAGTAAAAGTTCCCTCAAAATTATCTGATTTGATTTCTTCGTAGTGCACATCAAAATCCTTTATGAGATCATCAAAATGAAGACTTGCCTGCGTTTGGGTTTCTCCTAAAGAGAAGTTGTTTACATTAATATGATCTTTAAAACTTATCCCTTTTTCATTTCTTATTTTAAAGATCGCCTCTTTGGCTCCCCAGATAACGGTAAGCTTTTTTATATATTCTTCTGTAGAATTCGGTTCTAAATACCTGCATTCGTAATCGGTAAATTTATCTGCAATCCTTTGAATTTTCTCACGCTGTAATTCCATGTCAATTCCAACCTTTTCTTTGCTTATAATGATGGCCGCAAAATGATAAGAATGTGTAATTGAGATATGATGATCACAATCAAAATATGGTTTTCCAAATTCATCATAATGCAGATCTTTATCAGTAAAACCCATTTCCTGAATCAGCATTCTAACACTCAAGAAAGCACGCTGATGCATTTGCGATTTCATTCCGTCCAGTCTGCGCTGTGTTTTTTCTTTCAACGTTACTCTACTGTACAATTCATCAAAAGATTCGGTTATTTCCCAAATTAAAATTTTAGTCGTTTCATTGAATTGTATGGTCTGAAATAAAGGCATTACTTTTTAATTATAAATTGTAAATGATTAATTATAAATTTTTGGTGGTAAATTTTAAACCATATAAGTCATTTAAGAAAATATAACTGTTGGTTTAAAGAATGCATTAGTAAATATAAGCAATTCGCGACAAAGGTAATAGTTTCAGAATCTTTTTTAAATGAACTTATATCACTTATATGGTTTAAATCGTTTTATAAACTAATGTTCTAAAGATTAAGAAATTAAAGATTTCACAAATCTGAGAGAAATTAGTAAAATTCAAAAGCTATTCCTTAAATTTGCAAAAAATTTTACAATACAAATATACTATAAATGAGTACAACGACTACGCCATATGTGGCTTTCAAAGTAAAAGACATTTCTCTAGCGGCTTGGGGAAGAAAAGAAATTGAACTAGCTGAAGCTGAAATGCCAGGTTTAATGGCGCTTCGTGCTGAATATAAAGACGAACAACCTCTTAAAGGTGCTCGTATCGCTGGATGTTTACACATGACAATTCAAACTGCAGTTTTAATCGAAACTTTAATTGCTCTTGGTGCTGAAGTTACTTGGTCTTCTTGCAATATTTTCTCTACTCAAGATCAAGCTGCTGCTGCTATTGCTGCTGCTGGAATTTCTGTATATGCTTGGAAAGGTCTTGACGAGCAATCATTTGACTGGTGTATTGAGCAAACTTTATTCTTTGGTGAAGACAGAAAACCATTAAACATGATCTTAGATGATGGTGGAGATTTAACTAACATGGTTATCGATCGTTACCCAGAATTAGTTCCTGGAATTAAAGGTCTTTCTGAAGAAACTACAACTGGTGTTCATAGACTTTATGAGAGAGTAAAAGCTGGAACTTTACCAATGCCTGCAATCAACATTAATGACTCTGTTACTAAATCTAAATTTGACAACAAATACGGATGTAAAGAATCTGCTGTAGATGCTGTTCGTCGTGCAACTGACTTAATGTTAGCTGGAAAAAGAGTTGTAGTTTGTGGATACGGTGACGTTGGAAAAGGAACTGCCGCTTCTTTCAGAGGTGCTGGTTCTATTGTAACTGTTACTGAAATCGATCCAATTTGTGCTTTACAAGCTGCAATGGACGGTTATGAAGTTAAAAAATTAAACACTGTAATTGCTAATGCTGATATCATCATTACAACTACAGGAAACAAAGATATCGTTCTTGGAGAGCACTTCGAGCAAATGAAAGACAAAACTGTTGTTTGCAACATTGGTCACTTCGATAACGAAATTGATATGGCTTGGTTGAACAAAAACCACGGTGCATCTAAAATCGAAATCAAACCTCAGGTTGACAAATACAACATCAACGGAAAAGATATCATTATCTTGGCTGAAGGTCGTTTAGTAAACCTTGGTTGTGCTACAGGTCACCCAAGTTTTGTAATGAGTAACTCATTTACAAACCAAACTTTGGCACAAATCGAATTATGGAACAACAGCGCAGCTTACAAAAATGAAGTTTACATGTTACCAAAACATTTAGATGAAAAAGTTGCTGCTTTACACTTAGCAAAATTAGGCGTTGAACTTGAAGTTTTAAGAGAAGATCAAGCTGCTTATATTGGTGTTGAAGTTCAAGGTCCATTCAAACCAGAGTACTACAGATACTAAATCTATTTTAGATTGAAGATTTCTGATTTTAGATTTCTTCGATTACATATTCAAACCCGACAGGTTTTAAAAATCTGTCGGGTTTCTTTTTTTGTTTCTATCCAGAGCTTAAATTTCAATAAAGCTTTAAAATTAATCAGATAATTTTGAATAATTTTTAAATATATTTGGATTCCAAAACCAACCAAAACCCAAATCATGAAAATATATTTTTTTACAATCCTGATACTAATATTGCCGTTTTTTGCTTCAGCACAAATTGACCAGCGAATGCAAATGCATCAACAAATAAATGCACAAAATCAAAAATGGGCAAGTGAGCGATTAAGAGACGAAAATAACTGGTCTCAGCAAGCAATGTCCAATCAATTGCACAATCATAGCTCAAAAGCCCAAAAAACATTATACAATGAAGAAAAGAAAAAACAAAAGCTAGAAGAAAAAAATGCTAAATTAAATGCTGATTTGAAAAAGAAACAAGACGAATTAGCTGCACTTGAAAATTCTCCTAATAATACAAATAGTGATGTTCAAAAAAACATTCAGAAAACCAAAGAACAAATAGCAAAATCGGAAGAAAAGCTAAACAAATCCAAAACTGATCTAGAAGCAAGCTCTAAAAAAGTGACGGATTTAAAAAAGGAAATGGAAATTTCGCTAACAAAAAAAGCAGATCTCGAGAAAAAGGAAAAAGAAGATCAAGAAAGAAAGCAAAAACAAGAAGAGATAAACAAAGCTCTTTTAAAAAATATAAAATCAAACTAATAATACCAACAGAGCCTCGCATAAATGTGAGGTTTATTTATTTTTACACTTCAGTAAAAAAACATTTCTATCAAAAAATTGTACTTTTATAAATATCTGCTTACTTTTAATAACCAGAATAAGAATCTATTTATCAAATACTTAAATAGTAAAAAATTGAAAAAAACATCTTATTTACTCGTCTTCTTATTTTTACTAAGTCTCCCGCAAATTATTTTTTCTCAGGAAAAAAAGCCTAAAGTTGTGTTAGTACTAAGCGGTGGAGGCGCAAAGGGGATTGCACATATTCCTCTTTTACAGAAATTAGATTCACTTCACATCGTTCCAGACCTTATTGTTGGAAACAGTATGGGAAGTATAATAGGTGGTTTGTATGCAATGGGATATTCTGGTGACAGTATAGAAAAAATCACTAAAGATATTTATTGGGATAAGCTCTTAGGCGGAGGGCAGTCATTACGAGCTGTAAGTGCCGAAGAAAAAAGAGAATTTCAACGGTATTTAGTCGGAATAGGTGTTAAAGACGGGAAACTTAACAGCATTGGTTCTCTGTTAAATGATCAAAATCTAAGAGAATATCTTTCTGAATTAACTTTCCCTGTCTACAATGTTAAAGATTTTGACAGTCTCCCGATTCCTTTCAGAGCTATGGCTACAGACTTGGTCGAAGGAAAAGAAGTTATTTTAAGCAAAGGAAGTTTATCTTACGCCATGCGCGCCAGTATGTCGCTGCCTGCCATCTTCAAACCAATGCCTTACGGAAAAACAGTTTTGGTAGACGGTGGAGTATTAAATAACTTCCCAACTGATGTTGCCAAAGAAATGGGTGCCGATATTATTATTGGAAGTGATGTCGGAGGCGGAATGGAACCCGTAGATAAGCTAAACAATCTTATGACTATATTAATGCAGACCAGTATGTTTCCGAGTAACATCAAGAATCCTGCAAACCGCGATCTATGTACAATATTGGTCGATCATTTACCTAATCTGCGCTTCTCTACTGCCGATTTTGCCAATAGCAACGAAATCTACAAAGACGGTAAAATTGCCACAAATCAAAATCTTCCGGCTTTAATTGCGCTTTCAGAAAAGCTAAAAGGATTTCAGCAGCGAACTCATAAATTGCCCAATATGCCCAATGAGTTTGTTCTAGATACAATTGTATACAAAAAAATAAGTCCCGAAAATATGCCGCTGGTTGTCGGAAGGGCAAATCTAAAAACTCATGTAAAATATACCACTAAAGACTTAATTGCAGGAATTAATAGAGCAATGGGAACCAATCTTTTTGACGAGATTACGTATAGTTATTTCATTAAAGACGAAGATAAACTAGGCATTACATTGTTCGGATTTGAACGTGCCAAAAACCAGCTAAACACATCAGTGCATTATGACACTTACAGAGGTGTCGGAATAATTTTTAACTACACAGGAAGAAATGTTCTTGCCGACGCCTCTCGTCTTCTTTTAACGGTAGATATTGCCGAACAGCCAAAAGCAAGAATCAATTATCAGAAAAATTTTGGAAAGCATAGAGAATGGTGGTGGATATCTGAAGCTTATGGAGCCTTTCTGCGCCAAGAAATCTACATAAATGGGAAAGCATCAGACAATATACTTTATAATTCTTTTGAACTCAACAATGAGGTAAACAGAAATATAAATTCTTTAAAAAGCTATTTAGGCTTTGGTTTAAATTATAGCTACACCAATCTAAAACCTAAATATGATCGAGAATACAATCCAAACTCTGTAAGCATCAACAATTACAACTTCAATAATATAGAATTCAACCTGCATTATTCTTATAATGACATGGATCGAGTTTTCTTTGCCACAGAAGGGACAATTATAAAATCGAATATAGCACGATCATTTCTTACCGATATCGACGCTGCTTTTTCTGATCCAGACCAAACACGCGTTTCTGGCTCAACGAATGGCTACACCAAATTTGGTTTAACATACGAGAAGAGATTAGCTATAAAAAAGAAAATTACAGGAATCATAGGATTTGACTCTTATTTTATTTTTCAGGATAAACTTAAACATGATGATATTCCGTTTTCAGGATTTGGTTACGCGGCAAAATATTTCATAGGCGGTATTATTCCAAGTTCTGGAAGCAATCGCTTCTCGTTTGCAGGACTTCATGAAGACGAACTTAATGTTACACAATATATGGGCCTCAAACTTGGATCTCAAATAAACTTAATCGGGAAAATTTACCTGACTCCCCACTTCAATATCGCTTCTGTTGGTTTTGACACCTTCAACGATTATATAAAGCATGCCTTTAATCCAAAAGGAAATTGGGATAACAACATCGATACCAGCTTAGTAATATCAGGAGGCGCAGCGATTTCCTATCAGTCCATTTTAGGGCCAATTCATTTTGATACGTCATGGATAAACAATATCGACAAGGTAAGATTATTTTTTAGCGTAGGATTATCATTCAATCCTTAAAAGAGATATCTAAAATTAATCAGGGCGTGCCATAATTTTAAAAAAAGGCCCAATATGCTTTGCGTACATTGGGCCTTTTCTTAAATTATGTCGGGCTATCCGCGCTACTTTGGTAGCTAGCTCCTATCCCTCACGCAAACGTAAACCAAGAACCTTAAATATTACCATACTATTCACGACTCTAAAATTTAAAGTTTAAATTTGAAACTCCAGAACTCATAATAAAGCAAAAAAGAATTATGATCGAAAAAGTTTTATGCGAAATACACGGCACAAAAGAAATGACTTTTGGCTGCATTCATATTGCAATGGCAACAGACTCTAAAGAAAAAGTAGGTTTTTATTATTCAGAAGCCGAGGAAGATCTTCCTCAAATTGCTTGGTGCGGAGATTGTGAACAATGGCTTCTTGATAATGGAGAAGAATGGACTGATACTTTTCAAGCCAGAGCAGATTTTAAAATGCTATGCATTGATTGTTTTGATGAAGTAAAAAATAATGAAACAGAAATTCATATTCGATAAATAAATTCCCGTCCGTTTCAAACAAAGCTTAACTTTGTAAAAAACGACAATCATGAAGAATTTTTTATTTTTATTTATCGCTATAGTTTTTGAAATCATTGCAACATCGGCATTAAAAAAGTCTGAAGAATTTACCAAACTTATTCCGAGTATCATAACCATTATTGGCTATTGTGGTGCCTTTTATTGTTTGAGTTTTGCCATCAGAACCATTCCTGTCGGATTTGCTTATGCCATCTGGTCTGGAGTCGGAATTGTATTAATTACCGCAATTGGCGCTATTTTCTTCAAAGAAATTCCAGATTTACCTGCTATTATTGGGTTAAGTTTAATCATTATTGGTGTGATTGTAATTAATGTTTTTTCTAAAACTACAGCGCATTAAATCAAAAAATATTATTTTTGATAGTATCAAATGATACTATCATGAAACCACCTTATGACATTACTCCAATCATATTAAAATTAATAAGTTCTATATCTGAAAAGATCGGAGCGTTGAACACTTTATACCTTGACAAGCAGTCTCCAAAACTTAGAAAACAGAATAGAATTAAAACAATACATTCTTCATTACAAATTGAAGGAAACACTTTAACAGAAGAACAAATTACTGCATTAATTGAAAACAAGAGAGTAATTGGCCCACAAAAAGATGTCTTAGAAGTTCTAAATGCAATCGAGGTTTACGATCAATTAGGTAAATATAAATCAACTTCTTCTAAAAGTTTTTTAAGTGCTCATCAGTTATTAATGAAAGACCTCGTTCTTGATGCTGGAAAATATCGAAAACAAGGAGTTGGAATTGTAAAAGGCACAAAAGTTGCACATATTGCTCCACCTTACGAGAATGTTCCTTTTTTAATGAATGATTTATTTGACTATTTAAAAAACAAAGATGAACTAACTTTAATAAAAAGTTGTGTCTTCCATTATGAAATGGAATTTATTCATCCATTTTTAGACGGAAACGGCAGAATGGGAAGATTATGGCAGACTGTTATTCTAATGGAACAATACCCTGTTTTCGAATTTTTGCCTTTTGAGACATTGATAAGTAAAACACAAGACAGTTATTACAAATCTCTGGCTATGAGTGATAGAAGTGGTAAATCAACTTATTTTATTGAGTATATGCTGGATGTAATAAATAAATCATTGGAAAATCTCCTTAATTACGATAACAGAACAATAAAAGACATTGACCGGTTAGAGTATTTTTATTCTCTAGGAATTAAGGAATTTACCCGAAAAGATTATATGCATGTTTTTAAGGATATTTCTGCAGCTACCGCAAGCCGAGATTTAAAAAAAGGATTATCATTAAAACTTTTTGATATTACCGGAAATCAGAGTACTGCTAAGTATACCTTAATCAGCTCTTAGCCTTCTTTTAGCAAAAAAATAAAAAACATGGACATTCGAAAAGCTACAATCTCAGACCTTACCGAAATGCAGCAATTGTATATCGAAACCATACAATCTGTCTGCAAAAACGATTATAATACAGCTCAAATAGAAGCCTGGATTTCTGGTGTAAAAAATACAGAACGCTGGACTGCTGTTATAGAAACACAATTTGTTTTATTAGCTATCATTAAAAATAAAATTGCGGGTTTTGGAACCTTAAAAGATGGAAATTATATTGATTTCTTCTACATTCATAAAGATTTTCAGCGACAAGGAATTGCTGATAAAATGCTAAACGAATTAGAAACCGAAGCTAGAAAACATCATTCAAAAACCATAACTTCAGATATTAGTATTACTGCAAAACCATTTTTTGAAAAGAAAGGATTTGTTGCAAAAGCAGCACAGAAAAATATTCGCTTGGGCGTTGAATTAATTAACTTTAAAATGGAAAAAGAATTGTAAAATTTTATTTCAAGTTCCAGGTTCCAACTTAACTTGGAACCTGAAACTTGAAACCCGAAACAAAAAAACAAAGCAAGTTTCAGATTTTATACGTGCCAAAACCAATCGATCTTTGCCTTATAAAAATGGAAGAAAAATGAACACGCAAGAAACCATTAATTATAACCGTATTGCAGAAGCAATCGATTATATCAAAGCAAATTTTAAAGATCAACCCAATCTTGATGAAGTTGCAGAAAAAGTACATTTAAGTCCGTTTCACTTTCAGAGACTTTTTAGTGAATGGGCAGGAACGAGTCCGAAGAAATTTTTGCAATTTACAAGTATCGAACACGCCAAAAAATTACTCAAAGAAAATCAGGCAACAATTTCTGAAACAGCTTACGAAACTGGGCTTTCAGGAACTAGTCGACTGCATGATCTATTTGTTAATATTGAAGGAATGACGCCTGCAGAATATAAAAATGGCGGAAAAAATCTAGCTATCAATTATAGTTTTGCCGAAAGTCCGTTTGGGAATATTATTGTTGCATCGACCTCAAAAGGCGTTTGTTTTATGGCTTTCGCAGAAGATGAAATCACCGGACTTATTGCATTGAAAGATAAATTTCCAAATGCCTCTTTTACCCAAAAACTAGACTTAGCACAGCAAAATGCGCTATTTATTTTTCAGAACGATTGGAGCAAATTATCTGAAATTAAGTTGCATTTAAAAGGAACCGATTTTCAGCTGAAAGTATGGGAAACTTTATTAAAAATTCCAATGGGACAACTTTCTACTTATGGAACAATTGCACAACAAATTGAAAAGCCAAATGCATCTAGAGCGGTTGGAACTGCAATTGGCAGTAATCCCGTTGCATTTCTTATTCCGCGTCATCGTGTTATCCAATCTTCGGGAACATTTGGTGGCTATATGTGGGGAAATACCAGAAAAACAGCCATTATTGGTTGGGAAGGTGCGCAAATAAATCTATAAGTTTTTCTGCTACGACTCGGGCGATAGCGAACAGGCGAAGCAATTCACGAATTATTCTTAAAATCTATGCGTATAGAATTATTTTAATTCGTGAATTCGTGGCGAAAAAAAATCTCTATCTAAATTACTATGCAAAATATACAATCCAAAATTGCTTCTCAAGACTGGGAAAGCATCACTGAATCTATGCACGAAAATGGATTTGCAATTATTCCAAAAGTGCTTAATAACGAACAATGCGAAGATCTAAAATTCGATTATGACAATCCATCCATATACCGAAAAACAGTTGTAATGGAACGCTATCGATTTGGTTTGGGCGAATACAAATATTTCAATTATCCGCTTCCAGATTTAATTCAAAATATACGTTCTTCGATTTATCCAAAATTGGCTCCAATTGCAAATGCTTGGATGAAAGTTTTAAATATTGATACTGTTTTTCCAGCAAAACATGAAGATTTACTAAAACAGTGTCATGATAATAATCAGCTGAAGGCTACAGTTTTAATTTTAAAATACGGCAAAAGCGGCTTTAATACTTTACATCAGGATTTGTATGGCGATGTTTATTTTCCTATCCAAATTGTACTTTTTCTAAATGAACCTGATGAAGATTTTACTGGCGGTGAATTTGTTCTAACGCAACAAACTCCTAGAGCACAATCTAAAGCGATTGTTTTAAAACCTAAAAAAGGAGATATTCTCGTTTTCACAACCAATTTCAGGCCTGTAAAAGGTACAAAAGGGTATTATCGTGTAAATATGAAACATGGTGTAAGCGAAGTGCATTCGGGTGAACGTTTTACGTTGGGAATTATTTTTCATGATGCCCTTTCGTGATTTTTGCTCGCGAAGTCGCGAAGTTTTTTGACAAAGTTCCTAAAGAGTTTGTCATTTCGACGAAGGAGAAATCTTCGCGAGAAGCTCTACAAAGATTGGACTATTGTTGCGGAGTTACTTGCGAAGATTTCTCCTTCGTCGAAATGACATAAAATGAGAAAAAATTTTGCGATTCTGCGACTTTGCGAGAAATAAATCTTTAACAATTTAATTATGATCAAGCATAGTAAAATTTCAGATTCAGAACTGCGAAATAAAATTAAAAAAGGCGAAATTTGTTTCGGTGGCAACCAGAAATTAAAGATCTACGGAACACTAAAATGTTCTTCGGGAAAAAGAATGAAACGGGAGAATCGGGTTTTCTTTTCTTCTGAAAAAGATGCCATACAAAATGGTTTCAGACCTTGCGGTCACTGCATGAAATCAGAATATCAAAAATGGAAAAATGGACTTATTTAATCCTCAAATAGACGAAACAACTAATCTTCTTCCGAAAGATGGAACGGTGAATTATTACGGAAAATTATTTTCGAGAACAGAAGCCGACTTCTACCGTGATATTTTATTAAATACAATTGAATGGAAAAATGATGAAGCGATAATCTTTGGAAAATTAATTTTAACCAAAAGAAAAGTGGCATGGTACGGCGATCAGGAATTTGAATATACGTATTCGAATACAACAAAAAAAGCTTTGCCTTGGACGCGAGAACTTTTGAAACTAAAAAAAATCATTGAAGAAAAAACCGGTGAAACTTTCAATTCCTGCCTGCTTAATCTTTATCATACTGGAGAAGAAGGAATGGCTTGGCACAGCGATGCCGAAAAAGATTTAAAGAAAAACGGCGCAATTGGCTCTTTAAGTTTTGGTGCCGAACGCAAATTTGCTTTCAAACATAAAGAGTCAAAAGAAACGGTTTCTATGATTCTGGAACACGGAAGCTTATTGGTTATGAAAGATGAAACGCAAACGCATTGGCTTCACAGACTTCCTCCAACAAAAACTACACAAAAAGCGAGGGTTAATTTGACTTTTAGAACGATTGTGAGATAGCAATTTCATTTCTTTTGTGAAGCCACAGTTTCATAAGATCGTATCAAGGCATCTTCAAACATTTCGGGCCTTACTCTTGAAAGTTCGACGATTGTCCAACCTTGTTTTCCCCATTTATTTGGAATTGGATAGAAAATCTTTTCGCTTGACGCACAAAAAACCGACTGGTCAATTTCGGTTAATTTTAAAACGGCATGATTATTTTTTTCGTCAAAAGTGGCAAAAATCTTCTTTTTGATTCGAAAAGAAGTTTTCTCAAAATGAGGTTCCTCTGTTGCATTTGGAAATGATAACGCTAATTTTCTAAAGGTTTCAATTGAAATCATAACCGTACATTTTAAATTATTATTTCTTACCAACCTTGATTCAGTCCGTTTTTAAGAACTTCATCGTATTTTTCTTTATCAAAGGAATATAGGTTTGGAGCTTTATGGGCTACATTGCTTTTCTTTTCATCGAGCTTTCTAAGGATTCCGATGTTGGTTATTTTTCTTAAAAAATTTCGGCGATCCAACTTTTTGTCCAAAATCGTTTCGTATAATTTTTGTAATTCTGGAATTGTAAATTTTTCTGGCAATAAATTATAACCTATTGGCATTAAATTCAATTCGATTCTTAGAGTATTTAGGGCTTTATCCAGAATTTCACGATGGTCTAAAATAAGTTCAGGAACTTCTTTGTGGTCAATCCATTCTACTATTTCATGTCGGTTTGCTGGATTTGGAAGAATTTTCGAAAAATCGACCAAAGCATAATAGCCAATCGTAACAAAACGGCGCATAAGCCATTTCCCTTTTGCCTCTTCGATTTTAAGGTACTCCAATGTTTTTTTATCAAAATGCTGTTTGTTACGATCTACCTTTCCAAAGGTTGCAAATTGTCTTAAAAAAACACCGTCAACACCGGTTCTGCTATTCAATACTGTAATAGCAGCAGTATCTATATCTTGATCAACGGGGATAAATCCTCCAGGTAAAGACCATTTATTGGCTCGCTCTACTTTAATCAATAAAACTTTTAATTGATTATCATGAAAACCAAAAATGACACAATCGATGGAAAGTCCAGGCTGGTAATTTTCGTTATTATCTATAATGTCTTTTAACATCAAAAATCTTTATAAATTCTTTCTTTTAATAACGTTGCAATTTACTCCATTTTTATAAAACTCAAGTGTTTTTCTAAAGAGATGATTTTCAATTAAAATAGAAGTGTTTAAACCACAATTTTAACGAAAATTTAAAATCAAATTTAAAAAAAATAAGTACATTGCGTCATAATAACACATTAATGGTTTTAATTGTTATAATTGAAATCAAAAGACAAAGAAAAATAATACAAAGCTACCATTTATCTTCAAAGTGAGTGTAGAAATTAAATGTAGAACATCATGAATGCCAATACTTTAAAAAATTTTAATCAAAAGATTAGAAGTAAAATTCTAAATTCTTTTGGGTTTGTTTCTAAAGCCTATCTCTTAGAAGCTTCCTTGAAATATAGTGAAGAGCAAGAAAGAATTTTCAACGAGATGATTGTTGAAACTGATGCAAAAAACAAAAAAGCAAAACAAGAAGCGTTTGACAAAGCTTTGTATGCTTCTTATAAAGGAATTGGCGCCATGGATTTTGTAAATACTGTTATAAAATAACCTTGTCCCTATTTATAATTTATAATGTGGCCTCACTTTTAGTGAGGCTTTTTTTATTACAAATTTCACACGATTATAGAAAAAAATGAACTTTTATTAGTTATTTTAGCCGTTTTCAAAGTAAGAATATACACCTATAAAAAGAATCATGGAAAATATCATTGAATCAGAAAGTTATAAAATTCAAAAACCAGAAAATTGGGCTCCCTCAATTGACGATCATCAGCTTATTGAATATATAAAAGAATCCGATTTCTCTAATAAACAAGTTGACGAAGGACGTGATTTTTGCTATTTCTTAGATAAAATTTATTACACAAGCGATACCGAAAATAGTGAATATGCTTGCGTAGCCTATACACTTAATGAACCAGGAAATCTTGAAAGTGCATCAGTAAGAGATGTTGTTGTTGAAGAAAACGAAACTTATGTTATACACAGAATCAGTGTTTTGAGAGATGGTGTTTTGATTGACAAAATTCCAGATACTAAAATTAAAGTTTTGGATAGCGAAAATCAGAGTGAAGGCGGTATTTTGAGCAGTAATAAAAAAGTAAATATTACGATTAAAGATTTACGCCTTTATGATGTTTTAATTACCGAAGATTCTCGCACAAAGGTTTTTACAGATCGCGATTTTATGAGAAAGGAGTTTCTTAAATATGTGTATGTAACGCCAAGTTCTTATTGGGCTTACGGAAAGTATAAGTTTTCTTTTATCAATGATAGAAAAGAAACAATCGCTTACAAACAGACATTCTATAGAGATGAAGAGGGAAATGTTATAGCACCCGAAATCAATCACCTGAAAAAAGGAGAGCGTTTTGTTATTGACAAAGAAAATTACATTAACTCTTTTGACGTTAATAGAGAAATTGCTCCTTTTATTGATTTTGCAACAGATCGTAATTGGATTGATTTATCTAATTATATTTCTCCGCTTTATGAAGAAATATACAATAAAGCTTCTCTAAAAGAATTTGCTCCAAATCTTGTTGAAAAGCTCGATGCCATTGCAGATCAAGATGAGAAGTTGCAATTTGCGATTGATTATGTACAGAATCATGTGTATTATGTTTTTAATGCTGACGAAATGAACGGGCACAAACCACAAGAGCCATCTGTAACTTATGAAAATAAACAAGGTGATTGTAAGGCAAAATCGGTTTTATTGAAAGTGGTTCTGGATTATATCAATGTTGATTCTTCTGTGGTATTGGTAAACTTTAATTCGGACCATTACATTAAATATTATCTTCCTTCGTTATTGACTTTTAATCACGTTATTGTAAAAATCAATTACAAAGGCCAAACTTATTTTGTTGATGCTACTTCTAGAGATGAATTTGGATTGATTGAGAACCGCGGTTATATCTACTTTATGCATTATTTGGAAGTAAAACCAAATCAGAAATTAGCGATTAAAGAACCGTATAAATTTCCATATTATGGTATAACTGAAAAAGCAGATTTCAGCGCTCAAAATAACTTAGGACAGTTAAAATTGGTTTCGACCTACAAAGGAAATCGTGCCAATTATATGCGTAAATATTTTAAAAACACGAATAAAAGAGAAATAATTGACAGCTGGAATAATTTCTTATTCTATGCCTTAAATTATTCTAACGACAGAAACGGAAGTGATATTAGAACTATTTTTAAAGATGCTTCAATTGAGATTGTGAGTGATGATAAAAAGCTAAATGAATTTACGATTATGTACAACACGTCAATTGAAAATCCATATTTTACTGATGCTGAGAAGAACCGTTTTTTAATGTATTTTGATCGAAATGTAGTCAAAAATGGAGCACGCGATTTTATACACAGCGATGTTTCGTTCTGGCATAATTTTGACAACGAAAAATACGAAATCAACTTATCGACAGATCAGAAAATAGATACTCAAGAAAAATATACTATTCAAGAAAGCACTATTACAAATCCATATTTTGGTTTTACAAGCCGCAAAAAAGTAAACAAAAATGGCGCGTCTATTTATATCGATTTTAAACCATTGATCAATTTAGAAATTCCAAGTGAAGATTTTGAAGATTTTAGAAATGCACATCATGAAATCGCCGACAGCAATTATGGAATTGGAATCGATATTATCGAACAAGGTTTAATGAATATGCTGAAATACAGTTTTAAGAAACGACTAAAATAATTTTGATAAAAAAAACGGGGCTCAAAAAGAAGCCCCGTTTTTAATTTAATTTACTAATTCAAAATCTGATTTTAATTTAATATCTGCTGATGAAGCTCCAATCATAACTTCAAAATCTCCTGGTTCAGCAACCCATTCTACTTTATCATTATAGAAAGAAAGCTTCTCTTTGTCGATTGTAAATTCGATTGTTTTAGATTCTCCTGCATTTAATTTCACTTTTTGGAAATCTTTCAATTCTAAAACTGGTCTTACTACAGATCCAAATTTATCTTTCAGATACAATTGCACCACTTCTTCTCCAGCAACTTTTCCTGTATTTTTCAATTGGAAAGAAACTTTAATTGTTTCATTGCTTTTTATTTTAGTCGATGATAATTTCAAACCAGAATAATCAAACGTTGTGTAGCTTAAACCATATCCAAAAGGATATTTTGGAGAGTTTTTCAAATCGATGTAAGCTGAAACATAGTTTGTTGAGTTTTCATCTTTAGCTGGTCTTCCTGTACTAAAATGATTGTAATAAATTGGCACCTGCCCAACTTCTCTAGGGAAAGTCATTGGCAGTTTTCCTGACGGATTATAATCTCCAAATAAAACATTTGCAATTGCATTTCCAGCTTCAGTTCCTAACCACCAAGTGTACATAATAGCAGGAACATTATCTGCTGTCCAGTTAAAAACTAAAGGTCTTCCAGCGTTTATCAAAACGACAACTGGTTTTCCTGTTGCCTGAATTGCTTTTACTAAATCTTCTTGGACACCTGGCAAATGCAAGTCGCTTCTGCTTTTTGCTTCACCACTCATGTCGCGTCTTTCTCCAATACTCAAGATTACAACATCTGCTTGTTTCGCTGTTGCAACAGCTTCTGCAAAACCATCTTTGTTTGTTCCTTCGATCTCACAACCTTTTGCATACAATAATTTAGTGTTTTTACCCACTTTATTCTGTAAACCATCCCATTGCGAAACGATCCATTTATTGTAATCAACTTCAGGAAGTTCTACAGACCAGAAACCCATGTTCTCTTTATATTCTTTAACCATTGGTCCAATAAATGCAATTGTCTTTACATTTTTAGAAATTGGCAAAGTCTGATTTTCATTCTTTAATAATACAATACTTTTCTCCGCAACTTCAAGAGCCGCTTTTCTATGCTCTGGATTGTTTAATGCTTTTTCTGCACGTTTTTCATCAGAATATCTGTAAGGATCATCAAATAATCCTAATTCGAATTTCTTGCGAAGAATACGTCTTACTGCATCATCAACCAAATCTATAGAAACTCTGCCTTCTTTTACTAACTCTGCCAAATTCTTACGGTATGCATTACTTTCCATATCCATATCGCTTCCTGCAGTAATAGCTGAATAAGCTGCTTCTTTAAGATCTTTAGAGTAACCATGTGCTACCATTTCTCCAATTGATCCCCAGTCTGAAACTACGAAGCCTTGAAAGTTCCATTTTCCTTTTAAGATATCTCTCTGCAAATGCACATTTCCTGTTGCTGGAATTCCGTTAATATCATTAAATGAATTCATAAATGTTGCTGCACCAGCGTCTAAAGCCGCTTTAAATGGTGGCAAATAGGTTTCCCACAACATTCTTTCACTCATATCTACAGAGTTATAATCTCTTCCTCCAACTCCGGCTCCATAAGCAGCAAAGTGTTTTACGCAGGCCATAACTGAGTTTAAATCTCCCAATTTGTTTCCTTGAAAACCTTTTACTCTTGCGTAAGCAATTTTAGAACCTAGATAAGTATCTTCTCCTGCTCCTTCCATTACACGTCCCCAACGAGGATCACGGCTAATATCGACCATTGGAGCAAATGTCCAGTGAATTCCGCTTGCTGCAGCTTCTGTTGCCGCAACTCTTGCTGCTAATTCAATTGCTTGCAAATCCCAACTTGCCGCTTCGGCTAATGGAAGCGGAAAAGTAGTTTTGTAACCATGAATAACGTCTTGTCCAAATAACAACGGTATTTTAAGTCTTGACTGCATCGCCAATTCCTGGTATCCTCTGGTATATTTTGTTCCGATTACGTTTAGCATCGAACCAATTAAACCTGCTTTTATTTCAGCTTGTTTGTTTGGGTTTATTGTAATTGGACCCGTTGCCTGATTGTCGCCAGTATATTGATTTAACTGTCCAATTTTTTCTTCGATTGTCATTTTCTTCAACAGATCATTGACTTTCTGATCTATTGTCTGTTGTGCCGACGCAAAAAGCGAAAGCATAAACAGCATAATTGTTGTTGTTTTTTTCATATGTTTAAGTTGTTTACCAAACGTAAGTTGCTACAGCACCAGCGTTTAAAGTGGCTGTGGTTTGTTTTTGGTTGTATTTAATATTAAATGTTGCAACTGAAGCTCCATCATTTTCTACAATTAAAACGGTCTGTCCTGATGGAGTTTTGAAAGCCACATTGTATAAGCTTCCCGCAATATTACTTCCAATTCTTACTGAACCTTCTGGAACAAATTTAGAAGCATGTCCGATAATATAATATCCTACTTCTCTTTTGATATTTTGGTTCTGATCAATCATCAAAGCTCCTTTGCAAGTTGAGCATCCTCCTGGCGTAAAAGGCTTATAGAATTCATCATTTGCCAATCCCCAAGAAAGTGCATTTTTACTCCAGTTTCTCATAGAACCAATTACTACATTTTTCACACTCCATTTTAAGTCTGTTTCAAAATTGGTTCCCGATCCTGTATATTGTTCTGTAAAATACAAATCTTTATTTGGAAATTCGTTATGCACAGTAGTCAAAGCACTAATATCTCCTTCGTATAAGTGAAAAGCCGATCCTGTTACAAACGGATTTGCCTTTGGGTCTCTTAAAATCGTCAAAGGATATTCTGGTTTGTTGCAGTTGTGATCGTAAACAATAATTTTGGTTTTGATTCCTGCTTTCGCGAAAGCGGGACCTAAATGATTCCCAATAAAGTCAGCTTGCTGTTCTGCCAGCATTAACAAACTTGGATTGTTTCCTGGGTGCAATGGTTCGTTTTGAGGCGTAATGGCATCAATAACAATTCCGTGAGATTTCATTGCTTGAATATATTTTACAAAATACTGAGCGTAAACTTCATAGTATTTTGGCTGTAAGCTTCCACCTTTTGAGCTTCCGTTATCTTTCATCCAAACTGGAGGCGACCATGGTGAACCCATTATTTTAATTTTAGGATTTATGGCTAAAATCTCTTTTAAAACCGGAATTACATCGTCTAAATCTGGACCAAGATTAAAATGTTCCAATTTTAAATCGGTTTGGCCTTCTGGCATATCATCATACGAAAAAACTTTTTCATTCAAATCTGATGCTCCAATACTGATTCTTAAATAACTTAAACCGATTGCGTCATTTTTTCTAGAAAACAATTCCTGAAGCAAGGCCTCTCTTTTTGATTTATCCAGTTTTTTAATGGCCTGAGCACTTCCGCCCGTTAATGAAAATCCGAAACCTTCGATGGTTTGAAATTTCTCTGCTGGATTAATCTCGATTGTCTGATTTGAATTTGTCTCTGAACTAAAAACTAAGTCAGTTTGTTTTTTTAGTTTTGAAGTTTCATCTGTAGTAGTAATCCAAGACTCTACTTTTCCAGAATTGGCAGTAACACTTTTTGAAGATCCGCAATTGAACTGCATCACAATTAGCGGCAGCAAAACTAGGATTTGAAGTTTTTTGTTGATGTTTTTCATTTTTAATCTATTTCTATTAAGACAGGCAAATGATCTGACGGATATTTTAAATCTTTAGAATCACTTAACACTGCGTGTTTTTGAACAGTTAAACCACTATTTTTTGAGATAAAAATGTAGTCTAATAATGTTGTTACGGGTTCATTATGTTTGAAATCGTTGAAAGTTCCTGAAGGTCCAAAAGGTTTTTCTTTTGAAACATCTCTAGTATCATTCATTACTTTTTTGATTTCGGCAATCTGTTTTGTATCTGGTTCTGAATTGAAATCACCCATTAAAAAAGCTGGATAGTTTTTAGTGTTTAGTTCCTTAATTTTAGAAAGAACAAGCTGTACGCCTTTCACTCTCGCTTCTTCACCAATATGATCTAAGTGCAGATTGAAAACCCAGAATAATTTTTTAGTTTTTAAATCTTTAAAAAGTCCGTAAGTGCAAACCCTGTTATAGGCTGCATCCCATCCTTTTGAAACTACGTTTGGAGTTTCAGATAACCAGAACGTATTAGACTGTTCTACTTTAAAACGATCTTTTTTATAGTAAATCGTACAAGCCTCTCCTAGTCCTCCTGTGTCTCTTCCTACTCCAAATCTGCTATAATTTGGCAGAGCCGATGCAATATCTAAAACTTGGTTTGGTGTTGCTTCCTGAACTCCAAAAATATCTGGACTATAAAACCCGATTTGAGATGTAAAATAGTCCTTTCGTTTTGGCCATGCATTTTCTCCATCTGAGGCAACATCCAGACGAATGTTATAGGTCATTATTTTTAAATTTTGACCAAAAAATGAGTTCACGGTTAAAAGCAGCATTACTGCAAAAACAAGTTTGTTTATCTTTTTCATGTTAAAAAATTTTAATCTTGTAAAGCTAGTGTTTACGTGACTTTAAAGAAAAAAATCTATTAAAAAGTTATGTTAATTGTATACTCTTACATAATCAATTTCATAGGTTGCATTTTTGAAATTTGGATCTACTGTTCCTCCAAAATTTCCTCCCATTGCTAAATTTAGAATCACAAAGAATTTGGCATTAAACGGAGTTGTACTTGAGTTTTTATAAGTGTAAAATAAATTATCGTCTACAAAAAATTTGATGTTTTCAGCATCCCATTCAGCGGCATAAATATGAAACTCGGTTGTTGAGTTTGGAGCTGTTGTTGTTTTGGTGTCTGGTGTATTTCCTGAACGTCCCGGAGAATGCAATGATGAATGAATTACATTTGGATTGTTCCCAACTGATTCTAAAATATCAATTTCTCCGCACAAAGGCCATCCTGCCGTTTCTATATTGTCTCCCAATAGCCAAAAAGCTGGCCATGTCCCGCCGCCAACTGGCAATTTCGCACGAACTTCTGCTCTTCCATACTTAAAAGAAAATTTTCCTTTTGTCAGCATTCTTGTCGAAGTATATTGGCTTCCTTGATAACTTTCTTTGATTGCTGTAATCTTTAAAAGTCCATTTTCGATTTTTACATTTTCAGAGCGGTTTGTGTAATATTGTAATTCGTTATTCCCAAAACCGTTTCCATTTCCTAAATCATAGCCCCATTTTGAAGTATCTGGCGCTCCATCTGTATTAAATTCGTCTGACCAGATTAATTTTCTGGCTACGAAAACACTTACGGTTGTAGAAGTATTAGTGTATTTTATTCCATTAAATGCCGTAACATCAATCGTATAGCTTTTTGTTCCTGGCTGTGTAAACTCATATGAAAAATTGCTGGTGGTAAGCTCTTTTGTTTCATTGTTTACCACAACTTTATATGACTTTGCATTAGGAGCGTCAATTTTTAAATTAATTTTTCCGCTTCCGTCTCCATTTGGCATTTCGGCAGTTTTTCCAACTACAACAACCTGTAATGAAATTTTATCGGGAGTTACTTCTACAGGAGTTTCTCTTGTATCATTATTACTGCTGCAAGACTGAAATACAAATAATAGTAATAAAGTAAATATTCCTGCTCTATTTGCGAGATTGATTATTTTCATCTTTTTATTATTTAAATGGTTTAGTTAATAAATTGAATATCAAGACAAATATTATTTTCTGCTATTTTTTTGTTTTGTTCGTGACAAAGTCAAAATAATTCAGATTAAAACCTCCTTTTTCAAATACAGCTTTCACTTTATTTGAACCTGATTTCAATGCAACATTCAATAAAACAATTGTTTTCCACTTCTCATTTCCTCCCGTAACAGGAAGAATAATTTCTTTTGATTTTACTCCATCTATTTCTAGATATAATTTTCCTTCTGCTTTTTCGCTAGAATAACGAATCGCAACATTGTAAGTTCCTTCTTTTGCATCGACAGTATATTGAGTCCATTCTCCATCTTCGATAAATGAAACTTGGTAACCATTTGAATCTTTGTCTTTGCATGGCAAAATATCAACTCCATCATTTCTCATGCTGTTGCCACGATTCCATTGATCGTCTTTTCCAGTTACCGATCTATAGTTTACAAAATCAGTATCTGAATATGCTTTTCCGTTGGTTCCTAAATCGTAATGAGTTGCCGCAATTTTACCAGGAACTGCATTCTTCTTATAAGGTTTTGTATCATCTGTCTGTACTTGTCTGAACATTGCATCTACCACATCTGGCTTAACAGTTACGTTTTCCATTTTGTAATTGTTTGCCATTTTCATCAAGGTCTTTTTTGCAAATTCTGGAGATGGTTTCTGTCCGCCGTCTTTCCAATATTTCAACAGAACATCATATTCAGGAATTTTGGTAACAGAAGCTACTCCTGCGATATTGTCTATTTTTTTCATTGGCCAAAATGCCCAACCAATATTATGGCTTTCAACCAAAGTTAAAACATCCTTAAACCAGACATTAGAATTCTCTCCGCTTTCTCCCATCCAGATTGGCACATTGTATTTTTCTCTGTACTCAAGCATCTTTTCGATAGAAGCTTTGTCATTATAGTTCCAATATTTATGAAAACTTAAAGCCAAATTATCATCCCATAGAGGAAAAATTCCGTTGTAGTTATTTCCCCAGCAATTTCCTTCAATAAAAATTAAATGATTGGTATCGACTTCACGAATGGCTTTCGTAACAGCAACCATTAAATCTCTTAAAGGTCCGTTTGAGTTTTCATCACAACCATTTTTGTTTGATCCTGTAAAATTCCAATTCGGTTCGTTGATAATATCATATGCTCCAATCCAAGGATTATCTCGGTAACGAGAAGCCAATTTTTTCCAAAGCGCAATCATTTTTTTCTGGTTGGCTTCGCTCTGCCAAAGTGCTGGTTTTGTTGTGTCAAAATCCGAAATTGCAGCATCATTTCCTTGTCCGCCTGGAGCGGCATGCAAATCTAAAATCAGATATATTTTATTTTCTGCACACCATTTCAGTAGATTATCGGTCATGGTAAACCCCTCTTCTATCCAAGTGATTTCACCATTTTTTTCTTGCTCAATAGGTGGTGTATACAGATTGTAATGCATTGGAAGACGAATAGAATTGAAACCCCATTTTGCCAGAGAATCTATATCTCGTTTTGTAATTCCGTTTGCTTTATAGGCAGCATAGAATTCTTTTGTTCCTTCTTCACCAATTACATCTTGAATTTTCTGTTTTATTTGATATTGCGGACTTGCAAATGGCTGTGTCTTTAACATATAACCTTCCTGCACCATCCATCCGCCAAGGCCTAAACCTCTTAAAAGAACATTTTTGCCATTACCGTCAACAATTTTTTGTCCGTCTCTGTGCAAGAAACCTTGCCCAAAAGAAGCTATCGAAATTAGAAGCTGTATTGTTAAAATTATTTTTTTCATATCGAATTGTCTCTAAATTTATTTCCAAGTATAAGTTCCAACTGATCCCGCTTCTAGCGAAGTTGTTACCCATTTCCCGTTAAATTTAATATTGAAAGTTTCTGTTGCAGAACCATCATTTTCAACAATCAAAACTTTAGAACCTGAAGGTGTGATAAACGCCACGTTTTGCAAACTACCTCCAGAATTGCTTTCGATTCTAATAGATCCCATTGGAACAAATTTTGAAGCATGTGCAATAATATAATACGCTACATTACGCTCAAAACTATCACTAGACGTTATAGTAATAGCCCCTTTACACATGTTGCAACCTCCATCTGTGTAAGGTCCAAAATTTGCATTGTTTGCGACATTCCATTCTAAGGCATTTTTGCTATAATTTCTCATCGATCCGATAATTACATTTCGAAGATGCCATTTTAGATCGCCTTCAAATTTCCCATCAGAAGAAGTCCATTGCTCTGTAAAATATACATTTTTGGTTGGGTAAGAATTGAAAACGTTTGTTAACGCACTAATATCTCCAGCATAAAGATGGAAAGCCGATCCGTCTACAAAAGGAAAAGCATCTGCATCTGCCAAGATTGCTTTTGGATAATTTGGATTATCGCAATTGTGATCGTAAGCAATAATTTTCACGCTTAAATTTGCAGTTTTAAATGCAGGTCCTAAACTATTTTTAATAAAACTTGCCTGATCGGTTGCAGACATATACATACTTGGATTGTTTCCGTCATGCAAAGGCTCGTTTTGAGGAGTTACAGCATCAATTGTAATTCCTTCAGCTTTCATCTTCTGAATATATTTTACAAAATATTTAGCGTAAACATCGTAATATTCTGTTTTCAGTTTTCCTCCTTTAAAGCTAGCGACATCTTTCATCCAAATAGGTGCAGACCACGGAGTTGATAAGATTAAAATTTTAGGATTAATTGTTATAATTTCTTTTAGCATAGCAATTAGATTTTTGTCTTTTTCTAAACTAAACTTATCTAGATTTAAATCTGTTTCTCCAGCCGCAAGATCATTATAAGTAAAAGGAGTTGCATTTAAATCTGAAGCTCCGATACTGATTCTGATATAACTTACTCCAATTGAGTTTTCCCCATTCCCGAATAATTCCTGTAAAAGAGCCGCTCTTTTTGTTGGGTTTAATTGGTTTATAACGTCGACACTTCCTCCTGTTAAGGTATAACCGAAACCATCAATGGTCTGATATTTTTGAGTAGCATTAACTTCAATATTAGCATATGCATTTGCTGTTGTGCCAAATCCTAATGTTCCCGATTGTTTGGCCAATAAAACACTTTGATTTCCTTTGGTCAACCAAAAATCAACATCGTTTGTAACCACTACTGGCGGATTTACCACTGGCGGATCTACGGGTGGGTTTTCTACCGGATCACTTGAAGAAGAGCATTTTACTTGAGCCATTACAGCTGCCAAAAAGAAAAATGCTTTTATGGTATTCTTTAGATTAAATTTCATTTTATGTGGTTTTTTAGTTAGTATGGCAATTAATATACAATGGTTTGTATAGCATGTGCCGGAATTGTAATGGTTGTTTTTTCTTTCTGATTTTCTAAAGAATAAACAACTGCATTTTCAGATTGATTCATTACGATTGTAATCAATTGTCCGTCAGAATTTTTAAAAGAAGTACTTAGTAAAGATTCTCCGTTTACGGTTTCTAATACTCTTTTTGCATTTGGTCTAATGAATTTTGAAAAATGTCCAATATAATAATACATTGGAGTATAGATTAATTCATCTTTTCTAGTATCGGCATGAATTGGAGCAAAACAGAAATTTCCAACATGGTTTGGGCCTCCATTTTGGTCTAAAAGAATATTCCAGTCTGTCCAACCAACTGTTCCGTTATTAAAATCATGAATCATGTTGATTCCGTAACGTTCTGCATTTCCCCAAAACTGATATTTTGAAGCATCAAATTTTTCGATACATCCTTCTGTAAAAAGCAGATTTTTATTTGGAAATGCTTCGTGAACTTTTGCCACAGACTCGAATTGAGGCGGGCCACCATTCCACGTTTCATACCAATGAAATCCGATTCCCCATGCGTACTTAGAAACTTCTGGATCTGAGAAAACGAGATTAGCTCTTTTAGTTAGCATATCTCCTCTGTTATGATCCCAAATAATAACATTTTTAGAACCCAGTCCTTCTTTTTCTAAAGTTGGTCCAAGATGATTTTTAAGAAAATCTCTTTCTGCTTCTGGAGTATAAATACAAGATTCCCATCTTTGTTTTGCCATTGGTTCGTTCTGAACCGTTAATCCCCAGATTGGAATTCCTTCTTTTTCATATTCTTTTATGAATTTGGTATAATACAATGCCCAAGCAGGAGCAAACTCAGGCAACAAAACGCCGCCGTGCAAAATATCGTTATTGTCTTTCATGAAAGCTGGGGGACTCCAAGGGCTGACAAATAAGGTTAGTTTCCCGCCGGCTGTTTTAATTGCTTTTTTGATTAATGGAATTCTATATTTGCGATCGTGGTCAATATTAAAAGTCTTTAGGTCTTTGTCTCCCTCAGAAATGTAAGTATAGCTGTCACTGCTGAAATCACAGCTGTGAATGTTTGTTCTTGCCAAAGTATAACCAATACCTTTATTTTTATCGTAATAAGCAGTTAAGAATTCCTGCTGTTTTTTAGGCGATAATTTTGCAAAAACTTCTGCGCTTGCATCTGTAATTGCGCCTCCTATTCCGAGGAAAGTTTGGTCTGTTTTTTCAGTATTTACTAAAATAGATACTGTTGATGTTTTTTGTTGTGTAGTGTTGTTCTTTGAAATTAAATCATTTGATAGAGACAATTTCAAATTGGTATTTTCGGCAGTAGTATAAACCTTTATTTTATTATTTTTTTGAGCTGTCATTTTTGAAGTAAAACAGCTTAATTGCATTAAGATAAAGGCTGATAAAAATATTTGAGAGGTAACTTTCATGTTGCTTAAATAATCGTTTTAAAATTAAAAGCAAGAGAAGACTAAGATGGATGATTCAAATTAGTCCTCTTCATTACTTTACTACAAAATATTAATAAACAAGTGTTTGTATAGCGTGTGGCGGAATTTTTACTTCTGCCTTTTGATCTCCAATAATCAAATTATAAGTAAGATCGTTTGCTGATTGGTTCATGACAATAGTTGCCATGGTTCCGTCAGCATTTAAAAAAGAGGTACTCAATAAAGCGCTTTTGCTTACAGCAGTACTTACTCGCACAGCATCTAAACGGATAAACTTTGAAAAGTGTCCGATGTAATAATAAGATGGTGTGTAGATTAATTCTCCTGTCGTTGTATCTGCATGAATTGGTGCAAAACAGAAATTCCCAACATGATTAGGCCCTCCGAACTGGTCTAAAAGAATATTCCAGTCTGTCCAAGCAACTGTTCCGTTATTAAAATCATGAATCATATTGATTCCGTAACGTTCTGCATTACCCCAAAATTGATATTTTGATGCGTCAAATTTTTCGATGCAGCCTTCGGTAAACATCAATTTTTTATCAGGATAAGCTTCATTTACTTTTCCAACATTATCAAACATTGGTGCTCCGCCTGACCAAGTTTCGTACCAGTGAAATCCCATTCCCCACACATATTTTGCTGCTTCAGGATCAGAATAAATTACGTTGGCACGATAATTCATCAAATCACGGTTATGATCCCAAACAATAATTTTTTTATTGCCAAGGTTTTCTTTTTTCAAAGTTGGTCCAAGATAATTTTTGATGAAATCTCTTTCAGCTTCAGCTGTGTAAATACAAGATTCCCAAGTCTGTACTGCCATTGGCTCATTTTGCGTAGAAGTTCCCCAGATTGGAATACCTTCTTTTTCATAAGCTTTAATAAACTTTACATAAAAATTTGCCCAAGTCTGATAGTATTCAGGAAGTAGAGTACCGCCTTTTAATACATTTTTATTGCTTTTCATAAAAGCATTTGGTGACCAAGGCGCAACGTAAGTTGTCAATTTTCCTCCAGCTTTCTGTATCGCTTGTTTTATTAAAGGAATACGATATTGTCTATCATGATCAATAGAAAAAGTCTTCAGCTCTTTATCACCTTCTTCGATATAAGAATAGCTTCCACTGCTAAAATCAGAACTTTGAATTGTTGTTCTTAGCAAAGAATAGCCAATTCCTTTTTGCTGATCGTAGTAAGCGTCTAAGAATTCTGCTTGTTTTTCTTTTGAAAGCTTTGCAAATATTTCGGCACTCGCATCTGTAATAGCTCCACCGATTCCCATAAAAGTCTGAAATTTTTTAGCTGGCTGTACAAAAACAGAAGTTTCAGTTTCTAAAGGCTGTTTTGCGGCAGAAAAAGTCAAATTATCTGTGGTGGTTAATCGCAATTTAGAGTTTTCTGCGGTAGTGTAAACGGTTATTTTTTTGCCGTTGGTTGTAAACTCTTTTTTTGTTTTTGGCTGCTGTGCAAATGCAGCAGCTGAAAACAAAAGGCATAAAATTTTTAGGCTATTTTTTTTCATTCGCTTCCAATTATTATGTTTTTAAATTGAAGTTTAGAAGAAATCAAAATCGAGTTCTACCTATGAAGGATTTAAAAAATAGCCCATACTCATAATGATTATGGGCTATTTACAACCAAACTTAAACTTAAACTTAACTTAACTTTTTATTTTCCTCTGAACTCAACTTTTGTGATAGTAATTGGCTCATTACCTGTGGCGTTACTTCCAGATCTGATTAAAAGATATATTGTACCGCTTTCAGAGAATTTAACAACATTAGAAACTGTCCCAGTTGCATCATTTTTCTTGCATCCAATTCCAGATAATTTTCCAGCAAATTTAGATACTCCGCAACCATCCCAAGTACCAATACCCATTACTAGGTTCTCTTTATACTCAACACCTGGTTTTGGTACCGATTTACCTGCATAAACTTCAAAAAATGTTTCTTTTAAACCACTAGGGCAAGAAATTGTCATATCGATAGTATATTCTCTATCTTTTACAACTTCGATTGCTTGATAAATACCTTCCTGAGCCCATCCTCCTGGTGAGTAAATTGTAGCACTTTTATTAGCAAAAGTCCAAAAAGCCGCGCCTGATGGGCTTAATTGTGCGCTAGTCCATTTAGCTACATCAGCAGCTGTTGCAAAAGTTCCTCCTTGCACTAAGTTTCCTTTTGCAGGATCTGTTTGTGCAACAACAATCTGTTGAGAAGAAGATGCCATTGCAGCTCCTGCTCCTACGGCTGTGTGCGTAATAGTATATGTTCCAGCATCAGGCAAAGAAATTACTTGATTCATTTTTCCATTACTCGCACCATCGCCTAGATCCCATTGCGAAAGAATTACTCCTTTTGGCTGTGCTGTAAGAAGATAAGTATTCATAGCACCTGCAACTGGTGTAATTGTAAACGAAGGATCTACATTTGTAGCTACAAGAGGGTTTTCATTAACTTCTTCGCTACAGCTGTTTAGTGTTCCTAATGCTAAAGCTAGCATTAGGTATACACTTTTTCTTAAATATATATTTAGGTTCATTTCTCTTTGTTTTGGTTAATTAGTAAGACTATTGATAGTTAGGATTTTGTTTCAATTTAGTACCATTAAGTTCTGTGTACGGAATTGGGAAAATCTCATCTGTTCCAGCATCAAAACCTCTATCAGATAATGCAGCCGCTGCATCTCCCCATCTTACTAAATCAAAGAATCTATGTCCTTCACCTGCTAATTCCATTCTTCTTTCATGCTTGATAGCAGCTAATGTTACAGGAACTGAAGGTAATCCAACTCTTTCCCTCACTGCGTCAAGTAACGCTTGAGCTCTTGGGCCTGATCCTAAAGCTTCTGCTTCCATCAAATAAGTATCTGCAAGTCTAATTACATAAGAGTTTTGTTTGTAGTTCAACTCAGAGTTACCACCACCTGTACTAACATCTGATTGTCTTGGAAGATATTTGTTCAAGAAATATCCTGTGTCTTGATAAGCAGGAATATAATCTGCTTTTCCAGCTGCTTTTAATGCTTTTAAGTCAAGAATTGTAGCATCCTTACGTGGATCGCCTTGCATTGCATCATATAATTTTTGAGTTGCAACGTTAAAAGCCCATCCTGCTGGAAGATCTGGTGCATCTGAGCCTTTTGGTCTAGAATATCCTCTAGGTCCAACCATGATGTTTAAAGAGTTACCTTCGTCTCTACCATTGCCCCAGAAAGTCCAATCAGAGTTTCCTGCACTACTGTGAGATACTTCGATTAATGACTCAGCATTAAATTTGTTTGATGTTACCCATAGATCGCTAAACTTATCTAGTAATTTATTACCATATTGGTTTGTCCCCCCTGGAGTACCATTTACTTCTGCTAAAATTGCCGCTGCTTGAGGTTTTTTACCTTCAAACAAAAGCACTTTTCCTAAAAGCGCCTGAGCTGCTCCTTTGTTAAATCTTCCTGATTCAGTATCTGCCACTACAGTATTTGGTAAATCTGCAATAGCTTCTGTTAAATCTTTTTCGATTTGAGCATAAATTACTTCTGGTGCAACTTGCTCTGGATTATAGATCGTTTCTGTAGTTAACGGCTCTAAAACTAAAGCAAGGTTTTTGAACATTCTTACTAAATTAAAATAGTAAAACGCACGTAATGTCTTAGCTTCTGCAGTAAATCTCTTTCTAACTCCATCATTCATATTAGCTGCTGGCAATTTAAATAACAAAAGATTTGCTCTAGAAATACCTTGGTAATGATCGTTCCAGTAACTTGCTGGAATAGTTATTGAAGAAAGTGAGTGTGTAGAGAAATTTTGAATCCCAGTTCCATCTGTAGAACTACCTCCACCAGCATAAAAATCATCAGAACCAGCATTTAGCATTGCTACTAAGTTTTCGAAACCACCTGTATTTTTTCTCAATGGATCGTAAACCCCCACTAAAGCAGCATAACATTGCTGCTCGTTAGAAAAATAAGTACTTGTATCAAATTTTCCTTCCGGATTAGTGGTCACAAAATCTTCAGAACAAGATCCTAGAACTGCCAGTGCCACAGCTATATAAATATATTTAAATTTTATCGTTTTCATGATTCTTTAATTTTTTTAAAATTGAACGTTAGCTCCAAACAGAATAGATCTTGCTTGCGGATAAACTCCTTTATCTATACCAAAAACTTGGCCTCCAATTTCTGGATCAAATCCAGTATATTTTGTAAAAGTGATTAAGTTCTCTCCTGTTAGGTAAAAACGTAATTTATCTGCTCCAATTTTAGATGATAAACTAACTGGCATTGTGTATCCAAGAGTTACCACTTTTAAACGTAAGTAGTTTCCATTTTCCAAGTAAAAATCAGACATGTTTGTGTAGTTTTTATTTGGGTCATTATTTGTCAATCTTGGGTAATCGTTAGAAGTTCCTTCTCCAACCCAACGCTCTAAAGCTTTAGTTTGGTAGTTTGCATTAAGTACATCTAATCTTCTTAAACCTTGGAAAATTTTGCTTCCCGCAGCTCCTTGAGTAAATGCCATAAAATCGAAGTTTTTGTAGTCTAAGTTTACTGTGAAACCAAAAGTATATTTAGGAATATTTGTTCCTAAGAATTGTTTATCATCTTCAGTAATAGCTCCATCTCCATTTGAATCTACCCAACGGAAATCTCCAGGTCTAGCATTTGGCTGAATTAAACCTCCACTTGCATTTTTGTATGCTGCAACTTCAGCTTCATTTTGGAAAATTCCAGCTGTTTTAAATCCGTAGAATTCGTTAAATGAATGTCCAACTTGTGTTCTTGTTACAGGTCCCATAGATTGGAATGTAGCATCTCCAACAATGAAATTAGTAGATGAACCCACGTAAGTAATTTCGTTTTTCAAGTAAGCAAAGTTTGCATTAACTCCTAAATTAAAGTCTCCAAGTCTTTTCTTGTACCCTAATTCAACCTCCAAACCGCTATTGTCCATATCTGCAATGTTAGCAGAAGGTGCATCAGTTGCTCCAACATATCCAGGAATTACAACGTTTCTTAAGATTCCTTTTGTTGATTTTTTGTAATAATCAAGTGTAAGAGAAAAATCATTGAATAATTTTGCGTCAAGACCTACAGTAGTTTGAGATGTTTCTTCCCATCCTAAGTTTGCATTTGGCAAAGTAGAGTTTCCGTATCCAGTTGTAATACTTCCTGAATTTCCAATAGTATAATTGTAACCTCCTACAACTGTAGCTCTATATTTAAATTCTTCAATGTTATCATTACCTACCACTCCGTAACCTCCACGGAATTTCAAAGTATTTACCACATTGTTTTCTTTCCAGAAACCTTCTTTAGAAACTACCCATCCTAAAGAGAATGAAGGGAAAACTCCAAATTTATTGTTTTCACCAAAACGAGTTGATCCATCACGACGAACGATACCTGTAAAAAGATATTTCTCCATGTAATCGTAGTTAGCACGTAAGAACAATGAAGCTAATTTGTGCTCTACTTTATCGCTTGTTCTTGTTGTTCTATCAGTTTGAGGAATATCAAAATTCCAAGAAGCATCTTTGTAGCTTGTAATTGGAAGACCAAACATTGTTGTTCCGATAGTACTACCAATATTTTCTACATAAGCACCTTGTCCAGCTAAAACACTTACATTATGATCTCCAAATTTGTTAGCATAAGACAATGTATTTTCCAAAGTCCAAGAAAGTGCTTTTTCGTTATTTTGGTTGTAGTTATTTCTGTCAGCTTTCATGTTTGGATTTAAGAAGTTAACTGGAGTAAACATTTCATTCCCCCAGTAAGCTAACTTACCACCAAGTGTTGTTCTAAATTTTAAATGACTAGTAATGTTAGCCTCTAAATAAGCATTACCAACAAAATCGTCTGACCAGTCAAATCCTCCTAATCTAGTTTGAGTATAAGCTAGAGGATTTGTCATCTCTTGTTGTACTAGAGAAGAGATTCCGTAAGGATTTCCATTTGCATCTCTAACAACATTTGGGTTTGTGTAATAACCTGAGTTTGCTACAGCAGGATCAGTAACTACAAGTGGAGTAAGCGGATCTAAGTTAATTGCAGAGCTTAAAGGTCCACCAAACTCGTTATTTACGTTACCAATTCCTTTTGTTTTTTGGTGTGTATATCCAAAAGTCTGTCCGAAAGTAAAGTAATCAGAAATTTTGTGTGTTGAGTTTAATCGGAAATTCTTCTTTGTATAGTTAGAAATATCTGTCACAACAATACCTTGCTGATCTTGAATTCCAAAAGAAGCATAGAAAGTAGATTTTTCGCCACCACCGCTAATGCTTAATTCATGAGTGTATCTGAATGCAGAATCGTTAAAAATTGCATCTTGCCAATTTGTTCCTTTACCGAAAGCCGCTGGATTTGGATATTTAATAGCACCACCATCATTCAAAGATTTTTCATTCATAAGAGTTGCATACTGAGTCGCATTCAACATATCTAATTTTTTAGCTGGAGCTGATATACCTGCAAAACCATTATAGTTTACAGAAATTTTTCCTGATTTTCCTTTTTTAGTAGTTACTAAAATAACCCCAGTAGCAGCACGAGTACCATAGATTGCCGCAGAAGCAGCATCTTTAAGCACCTCGATAGACTCAATGTCAGATTGATTAATAAAACCAACTGCACCAGCATCTACAGCAATTCCATCAACTACCCATAATGGATCATTTCCCCCTTCTCTAAAAGTAGTTATACCTCTAATACGAACTTTAGACGCCGCACCAGGACTTCCAGAAGTTGCAGCAACAGAAACCCCTGCTACTCTACCCTGTAAAGCTTGCTCAACTCTTCCGTTTGGTACTTTTTCAAGATCAGCTGATTTTACACTTGAGATTGCACCTGTTACAACAGATTTCTTTTGAGTTCCATATCCAACAACTACAACCTCATTTAAAGATTGTGATTCTGGTTTTAATTGAATTGTAATTTTTGTTCTTCCGTTTACTGCTTCTGTTACTGTAGAGTAACCAATAAAAGTAATTGTTAATGATCCGTTTGAAGGAGCCTGAATCTGGAATTTTCCGTCAAAGTCTGACGCAGTAGATTTAGTAGTACCTTTTAATAAAACTGTTGCACCTGGAACAGGCAAACCATTTTCATCATTGATTATTCCATTTACTGTGACATCCTGAGCCACAGCTATAACCGAGAATAATAAAGATGAAATACAAAAAACAAGTAATTTTGTTAATTTCATTTTTCTAAAAATTTTGGTTAATTAATTAGTAATTTGATGCAATACTAAAACTAAATTTTTACTTTTCATATCTAAAAATCATTACAAAAACACATCAAATTGAAATTTATAATATTATAAAAACACATCAAAAAAAACATAAAAATCTAATTATCAGTATTTAAAGAAAATAAAAAATAGTACTAAAGAAAAGTTAATATTTAAAAATAACACTACACTATTGTTTTGCCTCGATATCTTGTGAAAAATTATTAAAACTACAACGTGGTAGTAGTAACCAACATCATATAAACAGCTATTTTACAAATAATTACAAGCTAAAAAACTCCTTTTTCCACAAAATCTAAAAAATAGAGAATATGATATTTTTAGCCTACTTTTTTTACATTATTAGCAATAATTTTTAACAGAAGAAAAATCTTATTTTTTATATTATTACAAGAAATAACTTATAAAATTATATATTATTAAGCATATTAAAGCCTACATTTCACCTTGTAAAATTGAAAAAAAGGCATCTTTTTATGAAAATTGCCAACTTAACCCATTTTAGAGTGAAACATTCAAAACTTGAAACTTGGTTATATCATAGGGGAGAACTTATAAAATTAGCAAAAGCAGTAAAAGACAGAAAGAAGAGAATCGCTAAAGCAATCCAAAGAATTTGTTTTAAAGTTGTAAAAAACTTGTAAAAAAGGCTATCGCAGAAAAAAAATTCACAAATGGAGCTGTGAAATTAAATCAAAAAATGGGTCGTCTAAACATCTGAGACAGGTAATCCAATTTCGTCAGTAATGATTCCATTTATCGTCACGTCCTAAGTAAAAAGCAGTAAAAACGAAACACAAAAAATAAATAATTTTGTTAATTTTATTTTTCTAAAAATTTTGGTTAATTAATTAGTAATTTGATGCAATTATAATGTTAAATTTTAATAAGTATTAGATTAAATTTATTTACAAAAACACTTCAAATTAAATTTTAATATTCTAAAAAAACACAACATTAATTTTACAATCAATTAATTTACAATGATTTAGTTTTTAAAAAAAATGTTATAAAAATGTTAATTAAAAAAAACGTATATTACATTAGTTTAACAGCAACTATTGTGTTATAAATTAGAAATAATTTAAAAAACTGGATTTATCCTGATTGATAAATCAACAATAAAAAATCAAAATAACCCATTTATATTAAAAATATATTTAAAATTTTATGAAATTCATAGTTAGACCTTTTGCACTAATTTTATTATTTTTCTTACAATTTAAAAGTTTTTCGCAGGTAAAAAATATTGGAATTCCAGATATAAAAAATTATAAAAGATCAGAGTATAAAGGTGGAACTCAAAACTGGAGTATTGATCAAGATAAAAATGGAAACATTTATTTTGCAAACAATAGCGGTTTAATTCAATTTGACGGTTCAAACTGGCATAAATATTCATTACCAAACAAATCTGAGATTAGAAGCCTAAAAATTGATGCTTTAGGAAGAATATTTGTAGGTGGAAATAATGAATTTGGGTATTTCAAAAATGATGAAAAGGGAATTTTAAAATATCATTCTCTCTACAATCTATTAAGCCCAATAGATAAAGAAAACATCAATCTTATTTGGAGAATCCATATTTTTAAAGGAGAGGTTATATTTCAATCTTTCAGCAAAGTATTTTTTCTAAAAAATGAAAAAGTTACGACTCTTACTGCTCCTCATAAATTTCAGTTTTCATTTTTGGTCAATAATCGTTTGTATTTTCAGGACAAAACTCTTGGTCTTCTTGAATACAAAAACAGAAAACTTACAGCAATAAAAGGCACTACTGTCTTTAATGACAAGGAAATCTGGTCCCTTTTTCCATTATCTAACAACAGATTATTGTATGCCACTTTAGAAAAGGGTCTTTTTGTCTCTGAAAATGATATTATCAAACCATGGGCAACGGAAGCAAACGAATTTATAAAGAAAAATACATCCTTAGGCGGATCAATCATCAAAAACAAGTTTATAATACTTAATTCTGTATTAGATGGAGCAATTATCTGCGATTTAAACGGGAAAATAATCCAACATCTAAACCGACAAAAAGGAATTCAGAACAATACAATCTTAGCTTCATTTGTTGACAAAAAAAGCAATATCTGGCTTGGGCTGGATAACGGTATCACTTTTATTAATGAAAATTCGCCTTTTTCTTATTTTGACTACAGCTACAATATAGGGACGGTCTATGCTTCGACAACTCACAACGGAAATCTTTATGTGGCTACAAATCAGGGGTTATTTTATCATCCTTGGGGAAGTTCGTTTAAAGACAGTCCGTTTACAAGAGTCGAAGGGACGATCTCGCAAGTTTGGAATATTCAAGTCATAAATAACGTATTAATTTGCGCCAGTAATAGTGGAGCCTTAATTATTGAGAACAATAGAGTATCAAAAATACTCGATAATAAAGGATATTTTGGATTCAAAAAAATACCTGACCACGAAAACTATATAATAGGCGAAAGCTATAACGGATTCTCAGTTTTTAAACGATCTGCCAGTGGATATGATTACCTGCATCAAGTAAAAGGATTTGATGAAACCACCAATAATTTTTCTATAGAAATAGATGCAAATTATTTATGGCTAAAGAAAAATCCTTTCTTATACCAAGTAAAGTTATCAGAAGATTTACAAAGGTTTGACTTCATTAAAAAACACGTAAACATTTCAGATAAATTCAAAGGAATAAATAGCCTTCAAAGCATAAATAACAAAGTCTATTTTCAAGTAAAAAATCATTTTTACAGATATTCTGTAGAACAGGAAACATTTTTTGAAGATAAAAAAATCACAAATCTATTCAACGGAATCCCAACTATCAATACCTTAATTGAAGATTCTACAGGAAACTTATGGTACGCATTCAACGAGTCCCTTGGTGTATTAGTTAAAAATAAAAACGGAACTTTCACTAAGAAACAAGCCATATTCTCCAATTTAACAGGGAATTTGGTAAACAATTACATTTCGGTGAACGCGATAGATCCTCAAAATATTTTTATCGGATTAACCGATCGTTTGGCGCATTACAACTCGACCATTCCGAACACGTTTATGACAAAACCGAAAGCTTTTATTGAAAGTTTTACGAATCCTGGAGATACTATTTTAACTGGAAATCTGACTAGTAAGCTAGAATCATACAGCATACCTTATAAATACAATCGTGTCAAATTTACTTTTGCATCACCAACGTATGAAAATCAGGAAAACGTAATGTATTCCTATAAACTAGAACCTTTTGAAGAGAACTGGCGTGGCTGGTCATCAACTGCAATAAAAGAATACACCAACTTAAGAGAGGGCAATTATGTAATGAAATTAAAAGCCAGAAATAGTTATGGCATAGAGTCAAACATTACTGAAGTTGAATTTACAGTATCTCCACCTTGGTACAGACACTTTTTGGCTTATTTATTTTACCTGATACTCATTTTACTCGGCGCTTATCTAATCTCTGTTAGAATCAAACTTAAGATTAGAAAAAACAGGTATTATGAAACTATCGAACAAAGAAGATTGTATCTTGAAAAAGAATCCAAAATCAGACATGAACAGCATGATTTAGAAAAAGAAATTGAAAAGCTGAAAAATGATAAGCTTCAAATTAAAATCTTAGCAAAAGATAAAGAATTGGTAAACAACTCTTTACAAGTAGTAAAAAAGAACAAAGTCTTAAATGGAATTATTCACAAACTGAAGGATATAGATACCGCCATATTAGATGACACCACCAAAGCAGAATTTAGCAAACTGCATAAAAGCATTGTAAAAGAAGTAAATACAGATAAAAGCTGGAAAGACCTAGAAAAACACATTAAAAACGTCCATTTTGAGTTTTTAAAGCGATTAAAAGGGCAATATCCTACCATTTCTCCTAGAGAATTAGATTTGTCGACTTATCTGTTAATGAATATGTCAACGAAAGAAATAGCCGAAATTATGAACATTTCGACAGGCGGAGTTGAATTGGCACGTTATCGTCTAAGAAAGAAATTAGGCCTAAATAAGAAAGAAAATCTAATCGGGTTTTTAATGAGTATTTAATAAAAAAAAGGCCATTCAATTGAATGGCCTTTTTTTTAAATATAATCTAATGTTCGTTCTAAGGCCATACCTCGTGAACCTTTTATTAATATTGAATTAGAATCAAATGTAAAGGTTTTTAAAAATTCAGCAAAAGCATCAAATGTTTCAAAAAACTGAATATTTTCATTCGAAATCTTATTAGCATAAAAAGATTTTCCTAATAAGAAACATTGGGCCTGTTTCTGATCAGCTAAAGAGTCGATAATAACCTTATGCTCGTAAAGACTTTCATCTCCAAGTTCGAACATATCTCCCAAAATCATGATTTTATTTTTCTTATCTAATTGAAGAAAATTAGCAATCGCGACCGCCATACTACTAGGATTGGCATTGTAAGCATCTAGAATAATCTCATTTGAACCTTTTTGCATCATTTGAGACCTATTGTTTGCAGGAATATAGTTTTCAATAGCGCTTTTTATATCGCTTTCTTTTACATCAAAATATTTTCCAATGGCTACAGCTGCATTTATATTGTTCGCGTTGTAAAGTCCGATTAAATGAGATTCTATTGTAAAATCATTATATTCAATAGCAACAAATGGATTTGCTGTAATATTTTGAATATTTAAATCTGCATTTTCTTTTTTAACCCCAAAAGTAAATGCCTTAATTCCTTTTGATTTTTCTATTTGAATAGGATCTTCTAGATTTACAAAAACTGTTTTCTGATTTGCTGAAAGATATTGATACATTTCGCTTTTACCAGCAATCACACCTTCAACTCCCCCAAAACCTTCTAAATGGGCTTTTCCGAAATTGGTTATATATCCATAATCAGGCTGTGCAATCTGACACAAAAACTCGATTTCTTTTTGATGATTGGCCCCCATTTCAACAATTCCGATTTCTGTTTCTTTTGTAAAAGAAAGCAAAGTCAACGGTACACCAATATGATTATTTAAATTACCAATGGTCGCTTTTGTTTTGAACTTTTTTGAAAGCACAACATTGATTAATTCTTTTGTCGTCGTTTTTCCGTTACTTCCTGTCAAAGCAACAATTGGAAGTCCTAAATAACTTCTATGAAATTTTGCCAATTCCTGAAGCGTTTGCAAGCTGTTTTCTACCAAGATAGTCCTGTCATCAATAAAATAAGATTCATTGTCTATAACAACAAATAAAGCTCCCAAATCTAAGGCTTCTTTGGCAAATGTATTAGCGTCAAAATTCTCTCCTTTAATGGCAAAAAACATCGAATTCTTTTCGATTTTTCTGGTATCAATAGATAGAGAACTACACTGTAAAAACAAGTTATGAATGTCTTTAATATTCATTTATATATTTTTTAATAAGTCATAAAAGTAGAAAAAAAACAATAAAAAAATTCCAAATTCCAGACTGAATATTCAGCTTTTGGAATTTGGAATTTTTATTATTAGAATTCCTAAATCTTAGTTTCTAGGAGATTTTCTTTTTTCAGATTTTGATCCTACTCTAGACATTGCACATCTGAAACCAATGTAATCAGTTGCCATATCTTGAGGGAAATATCTTCTTTGAGCTGGGTCTAACCAGTAAGCTCTGTCTCTCCAAGAACCTCCTTTGTAAACTCTTACTTTATCATCAATTAAAGTAGTACGTTTACTAGAGTTATCATACTTTCTGATCATTTTTCCTAAACTGTCAGTTGTAACATTGTGCTTAGGAGAGTTGTACATTGCCTGATCTGCTTTAGATCCAGACTCTGAATCACCAAAATCAAAATATCTTGAAGATTGTTTATCACCATCTCTGTAGTTGATATTGTCGCTTGTGCTGAAGTTTTGTCTCAAATAAGTTTCTTGTTCATCAACTGGCACTTGAGCAATTTCTCCAGGAAGGTTTCTTGCAATTACTTTACCGTTACTTAAAGTATCATACTTAATAGTAGCAGTTGTAACGATTTCAACTTTACCATCTTTACCAATTTTATTCTTAGCATACTGGTTTCCTCTGTAATAGTTGAAATCATTTGCTTCGTTATCAATAATAGGTCTGTAAACATCGGCAACCCATTCTGCAACGTTTCCTGCCATATCATAAAGACCGAAATCGTTTGGTGCATAACTTTTCACAGCATTTGTAATATCTGCTCCGTCATCTGACCAACCTGCAATTCCACCGTAATCACCGTTTCCTTGTTTAAAGTTAGCCAATTGATCACCTCTGTTTTTACGTTTGTTAGAACGTGTGTAATCTCCAGACCAAGGGTATTTCTTTTGTCCTTTGTAGATATTATATTCTCTTTGTCCAACATCAGCTGCAGCTGCATATTCCCATTCTGCTTCAGTAGGAAGTCTATATTCTGGCAAGATAATTCCTGAAGAGCGTTGTGCGTATACGTTTTTCTCTTCTTCTCCTGCTTTTGTTCTTTTTCCGCTAGGATTTTTCTTTAATACAATCTCATCGCTTGCTCCACGTGATGTACTTGGAGACATTAAATAACCTTCAGTATTAAATGCATTTTCAGCATTAACATCGGTCGTTTTAGCTCCTTTTTTAAGATATCCGTTTTTCTCTAAAACTGCTTCGTTTACACGGTCAGTTCTCCATTTGCTAAATTCAACTGCTTGAATCCAGTTAACACCAACTACAGGGTAATTAGCATAAGAAGGGTGTCTTAAATAGTTGTTAGTCATCGTTTCGTTGTATCCTAAACGATTTCTCCAAACTAATGTATCAGGAGATGCTCCTTCGTAAATATTTTTGTAATTTTCTTCTGTTGGTGGGAAAACTTTCTTTAACCACTCTAGGTATTCTAAGTACATACCGTTCGTAACTTCGGTTTCATCCATATAGAATGATTGAACGTGTTGTTGAGTTGGTGTGTTATTCCAATCGTGCATAACATCATCCTGTACTTTACCCATAGTAAACGTACCTCCTTCAACAAAAACTAAACCAGGACCAGCCTGTTGTTTTTTTCCTGCATTTCTGGCAGCAGTTCCATTCTGACTATCTACATCCCAGCCAGTAGCTCTAGAAGCGTGAGTGGAACTCGATTTTTTGCTACAACTAGCCGTGCCCAACATCAATACCATTGACATCATTAACTGCAAGACTACAATTTTGTTTACTTTCATACTCATTCTTAGGTGATAAATTTAGGTGCTGCAATATAATAATTAACATTTAATTGGCAACATCTGTTCTAATAATTTTATTTAGCTGTTTTTTACCAGAAAATAACCTTTAGTTACGAACGCAAAAATATACTTTTTATTATTACTATAACATGAAATACTATATTTTTACTTACTAATTATTTTTTAATTAAATTTCGCCTTTTTAAACGATGAAACAAACATTTCTTACCTGTCTTTTTTTAGTTCCAATTCTCCTGTTTTCCCAGTCAAATGGGACGATAACGATAGACTGGCAAAACAAAAAAGAGGTAAATTATGGCGAAAATAAAATCACAATTCCATACTTCTTAGGAAACAGTTTTCGCTTCGACATTACAAAAAAAAGCATAACATTACTGCAAAACCTTAACCTTCCTAACGTCTCAAACGGAAGCTCTGTACAAATTAACAATATCTCTTACGAACCTATTTCCAGAGCTGATTTAGGAGATTTAACACCCGAAAATATCCCCGAAAAGCTTAATGAATCGATAATAGTGACAAATGCAAGGGATCTGAGATATTCTTTCTTGTCTTTGTCTCCTATAATTAAGGAAGGAAACAGCTATAAACGTATAAAATCTTTTTCTTACTTTATCAGCAATACCACAGCGCGAACTGCATCCACTTCTTCATTTCAAAAATCGGCTGCAATTATAAATTCTGTTTTAGCTTCTGGAGATTGGTATCGATTTTACATTCAGAAATCAGGCGTTTACAAAATAGACAAATCTTTCTTGCAAAGTTTAGGATTCGACCCTTCGAAAATTGATCCCAGAAGAATAAAAATATATGGAAATGGCGGACGAATGCTTCCCCTAGCCAATAACACTTATTATCCTGATGATTTAACCGAAAACGCAATACAAATAAATGGCGAAAATGACGGTGTTTTCAACAACGAAGATTACATTCTTTTTTATGCTGAAGGCACCGATAATTGGAATTCAGAAAGCCAGACCAATTTAAATTTATACGACACCAAGTCCTATTATTATATTACAACATCTGGAGGCGACGGAAAGAGGATTCAAAACTTAAATCAACCAACAGGAAACAGCACTTTAGAGCTGAACACGTTTGATGACTATCAATACCATGAAATCGATCAAACCAACATAGTTCATCTAGGTCGTCAATGGCTTGGAGAATCTTTTGATATTAATCAAGAGCAAGAATTCTCCTTTAGTTTTCCAAACCTAGACACTTCTGTTCCCGTAAAGATAGAGATAAGTGCAGCGGCAGCATCGTTCACCACTACTTCATTTGGAATAGCAGCAAACGGACAAAATATAGGATCTATAAATTTCCCTTCTTTAATCGCGAATTCTGATACTAAATACACAACAGGAAAACTTTCAAATACTGGATTTACTGGAGCAGACAATATCAAAATAAAACTTATCTACAACAATAGCGGTGTTCCTGGCTCGAAAGGCTACTTAGATTACATCAATCTAACAGCAAAGCGACAACTTTTGGGAACAGGTAAACAATTTCAGTTTCAATATAACGCCGCTGGCTCAACAGCAGGAATTGTCAATTACAATATTGGAAATGCATCGGCGATAACTCAAATTTGGGATATTACAGACCTATATAATATATCTAAAATAGAGAATGCCAATCAGAATGCTTTTAGCTTTAAAGCTAATCTTGGCGAAGTTAGAAAATACACTACCCTTGACCCTTCCGATTATTATGTTCCATTAAAAGAGAATCAGTCAAAAATTGCCAATCAAAATTTAAAAGGAACACTTTTCAGAAACAGCCAAAATGCTTTTCAGGATATCGATTATGTTATTGTAACTCCAAAAACATTAGTCTCTCAAGCCGAAAGACTTGCGAGTTTTCATCGAACAAATTCCAATTTAAATGTAAAAGTTATTGCACTAGAGAATATCTATCAAGAATTTTCTTCTGGCAAACAAGATATTGCCGCTATTAGAAATTGTATTAAATATATTTATGACAACGCATCATCATCAGAAAAAAAAATACGCTACTTAAACTTATTTGGAGATGCTTCTTTTGATTATAAAGATCGAATTTCAAACAACACCAATATCGTACCTATATATCAATCTCTAATAAGCAATACTGTAGGCGAAGCTTCATTTGCCTCGGATGATTTTTACGGCCTTATGGATGCCAATGAAGGTGTTATCATTCCATCACTTGCCGGAATTGATATTGCAGTTGGAAGAATGTTGGTTTCAGACAATTCTCAAGCACAGGAAATGGTCAACAAAGTTTTTGAATACTATGACACAAAATCATACGGAAACTGGAGAAACAATGTTGTTTTAATTAGCGATGATTCCGACAAAGCTGGAGACCAGACCTTGCAAGCAAATCAAAATGCTCTTGCAGATCTAATAGCAACTGAAAAACCTTTTTTTAATATTGACAAAATTTTTCTAGATGCTTACACACAAGAAGCTTCAGCAGGCGGATCGCGATATCCAAAAGCAAGAGCCGATTTTTTTAATGCCTTTGAAAAAGGTGCTCTAATATTTAATTATTTAGGACACGGTGGTGAGGACGGACTAGCCAGCGAGAGAATTTGGGAGAAATCAGACGGACAAAATCTTACTAATCAATATAAATATCCGCTATTCATTACCATTACATGTGAATTTTCTCGCTTTGACGATCCAACAAGGCCTACAGCCGGAGAATATGTCTATTGGAACCCTAAAGGCGGCGCAATTTCAATGCTGACTACAGTTCGTGAAATTGGACAAACAAATGCAGAAGAGTTCAACAAAACAATCAGTAAAAACCTTCTTTCTTATGGTTCAAATCAATACAATAGTATTGCAGAATCATTAAGAATATCTAAAAACGAAAACCCAAGTTCTTCCAGCAATGTTGTTTTTTGCATTGGAGATCCAGCTTTAATGCTAGCTATTCCGAAACCGCGAATTAATCTAACAAAAGTAAATGACATTGTGATTTCGCAGGCAATTCCTGATTTAAAATCATTATCAAAAATTAAAATTTCTGGCGAAATCACAGACGAAAACAATACGCTTTTAAGCAATTATAACGGAGAATTAGCCACAGCCATTTTCGATAAATTAATTACAAACACAACCTTAAATAATGATGGTTTTAGTCCTCCAATGCAATTTAAAACTTTAGGAGAAACTATTTTTAGAGGAAATGCATCTGTTACCAATGGACAATTTGAATTCAGTTTTGTTGTCCCTAGAGACATCCGAATTCCTGTTGACTACGGTAGGATCAGCTTTTATTCGAAAAAAAATGAGGTTGCAGAAAACCAAACCGGATACAACAACACCATTAAAATTGGAGGAATTAACGAAAATGCACCTCAGGACAATATTAGTCCAAAAGTGAAGTTATATATGAACGATGAAACTTTTGTATCTGGAGGAATTACTAATGAATCGCCATTTCTTTTGGCTTTCTTAGAAGATGAAAATGGAATTAATACAGCAAGCGGAATCGGACACGATATTGTCGCTATTTTAGATGGAGACGTAAGCAATCCGTACATTTTGAATGATTATTATCAAACAAAATTGGACGATTATACCAACGGAAATCTACGTTTTCCTTTTAGAAATTTAGCTCCTGGACTGCACACCATAAGTTTTACCGCTTGGGATGTTTACAACAATCCTGTTACAAGCGAAATTCAGTTTACAGTTGTAGGAGACGATTCTCTGACACTATCGCACGTTCTTAATTATCCAAATCCTTTTTCGACTTATACCCAATTTTGGTTTTCGCACAACAGACCATACGAACCACTAGATGTACAAGTACAGGTAATGACTATTACAGGAAAAGTTGTCTGGACAAAAAACCAAACCGTTACAACAGAAGGCTTTTTATCTAGAGAAATAACATGGGACGGAAGAGATGATTTTGGCGACAGAATCGGAAAAGGAGTGTACATTTACAAACTGACTGTAAAATCTAATTTAACAAATAAAAAAGCAGAAAAATACGAAAAGCTTGTCATCCTATAATATTATATATATTTGCACTACCAAAAACACTAGTCCCATAAATGAAAAAACTATCACTTTTATTAATTTGTATTTTTAGTATTTACAATTCTAGGGCTCAGGAATCAAGACCTATTGTTACCGGAGTACCATTTTTATTAGTCGCTGCCGATGCTAGAGCAGCAGGTTTGGCAGACCAAGGTGTCGCTACTTCTGCCGACGTTTTCTCACAACAATGGAATCCTGCTAAGTATGCATTTTCTGAAGACGCACAAGGCCTTTCCATCAGTTACACCCCTTATTTAACAGATCTTGCCAATGATATTTCGTTAGGACAGATTACGTATTACAACAAAATCAACGAAAAAAGTGCCTTTGCAGGAAGTTTTCGTTATTTTGGTTTCGGAGGTATCGAATTAAGATACACTGGAGACCCAAATGAAGCTGTAAGAGAAGTAAACCCGAATGAGTTTGCCTTAGACGGATCTTACTCATTAAAATTAAGCGAAAAATTCTCGATGGCAGTTGCAGGACGTTTTATCAGCTCAAATTTAAAAGTCGCTTCAGAAGAAGTTGATGCTACATCTGCAAGATCTTTTGCAGTAGATGTGGCTGCATTTTATCAATCAGAAGAAATTGCTTATCAAGATTTCAATGGGAGATGGAGAGCAGGTATCAACTTTCAAAACATGGGACCAAAAATCAGTTATGACCATGATGATATAAGCTCAAATTTCTTACCTGCCAATTTAAGATTAGGTGGAGGATTTGATTTTATTTTTGACGATTATAACAAACTTACCTTAAGCGCAGAACTTACTAAACTTTTAGTTCCAACTCCTCCAGGCATTGGAACACCTGTAGACGTAAATGGCGATGGAGACTTTGATGATCCAGAAGACATATCACAACAAGAAGCAACCGATATTGGTTACAGAAACTATAATGATATCGGATGGTTTCAGGGAATCTTTAAATCTTTTGGAGACGCTCCAGGCGGATTTAAAGAAGAAATGAAAGAGGTAACTTACAGCATTGCCGGAGAATACATGTACCAAGATGCTTTCGCATTTCGTTTAGGATATTATCATGAAAGCCCAGAAAAAGGCGCTAAACAATTTTTCTCTTTAGGAGCAGGATTTAAATACAACATTATGAAAATTGATGTTTCATACCTATTCTCAGCTTCTAAAATAAAAAATCCTTTAGAAAACACGCTTCGTTTCTCTTTAACGTTTAACTTTGGAGACAAATACGAAACTTATTAAAGAGAACGTTTAAAATAAAAATAATTCAATCCAAATTCCGGCATTTTAGGAATTTGGATTTTTTTTCCCTTACAAACAAATGAAAGAAATCAATATAACCACTTCATTTACAATATTTGATAATTTAAATGAACTTCCAGCCGAAATTCAGGACTTAATGAATCAAGCTGTCGAAATCAGAAAAAAAGCTTACGCACCTTATTCAAAGTTTAAAGTTGGAGCAGCACTACTTTTAGACAACGGAAAAGTGATCTTAGGTTCTAACCAAGAAAATGCCGCTTATCCGTCTGGACTTTGTGCTGAACGAACTGCAATTTTTTATGCTGGAAGTGCATATCCAGAAGCTAAAATCTTAAAAATGGCAATTACAGCTGCGTCAGACACCAATCAAACTACTGCCCCTATTCCGCCATGCGGATCGTGCCGACAATCAATAGCAGAATACGAAATAAAACAAGACACCCCTATTGAAATCTATTTTATGGGAGAAATTGGTGAAATTTACAAATCATCATCCCTAAAAAATTTGCTCCCATTGATGTTCGACAAAAAGTTCTTGTAAAAAAAAGCCAAAAAGTATCGTTTTAATTTTAGTTCTTAAATGTAATGTCTTATTTTTGCATCCCGACCTTTCGGGCGCAAATTTGTGGGAGGAAACTATTTTGCGTTACAGGCACAATAATCGATAACACAAACAACTTTAGCAAAAGAAAGAATTCAGATGAAAGAAGTTACAAAAGAGGTATATTTAAAGTGGTATGAGGACATGCTACTTTGGAGAAAGTTTGAAGACAAACTTGCAGCATTATACATTCAACAAAAAGTTAGAGGTTTTCTACACCTATATAATGGTCAAGAAGCTGTATTAGCTGGCGCACTGCACGCTATGGATTTGACCAAAGACAAAATGATTACTGCTTACAGAAACCACGTTCAGCCAATTGGTATGGGAGTTGATCCTAGAAACGTAATGGCAGAACTTTTAGGAAAAGCAACAGGAACTTCTAAAGGTATGGGAGGTTCTATGCACATTTTCTCTAAAGAACACGGTTTTTACGGTGGACACGGAATTGTAGGTGCTCAAATTCCTGTAGGAGCTGGTATTGCTTTCGCAGACAAATATTTCAACACTGGCGGTGTTACTATGACTTACTTTGGTGATGGTGCTGCTAGACAAGGTTCTCTTCACGAAGCTTTCAACATGGCTATGTTATGGAAATTACCAGTTGTATTTATCGTTGAAAACAACGGTTATGCAATGGGAACTTCTGTAGAAAGAACTGCAAACCACACTGACATCTGGAAATTAGGTTTAGGTTATGAAATGCCTTGTGGGCCTGTTGACGGAATGAACCCTGTAAAAGTTGCTGAAGCAATGCACGAAGCTATCGAAAGAGCGCGTCGCGGAGACGGACCAACTTTCCTTGAAATGAAAACGTACCGCTACAGAGGACACTCTATGTCTGATGCACAATTATACCGTTCTAAAGAAGAGGTTGAAGAGTACAAAAAAATCGACCCAATTACGCAAGTTCTTGACGTAATCTTGGATCAAAAATATGCTACAGAAGCAGAAATCGAAGTAATTGACCAAAGAGTTAAAGACTTAGTTGAAGAGTGTGCGAAATTCGCTGAAGAATCTCCATACCCAGACTTACAACAACTATACGATGTAGTATACGCACAAGAAGACTATCCATTTACACCTCATAAATTATAATATCATGGCGATTAAAGTAACAATGCCTCGTTTGAGCGATACTATGACTGAAGGAACGGTAGCAACTTGGCTTAAAAAAGTAGGCGACAAAGTAAGCGAAGGTGATATCTTAGCTGAAATCGAAACAGACAAAGCAACAATGGAGTTCGAATCTTTTAACGAAGGAACTCTTTTACATATCGGAATTCAAGAAGGAGAAACTGCTCCTGTTGATTCATTATTAGCAATCATTGGTAAAGAAGGAGAAGACATTTCTGCTCTTTTAGCTGGTGGTGATGCTCCTGCTGCCGAAGCTCCAAAAGCGGATGCTCCTGCTGCTGAAGCAAAAACTGAAACTGCTGCTCCTGCAAAAGCTGCTGCTGAATTACCAAAAGGTGTTATAGTTGTAACTATGCCACGTTTGAGCGATACAATGACTGAAGGTACTGTAGCAACTTGGTTGAAAAAAGTTGGCGATACTGTAGCTGAAGGAGATATTTTAGCAGAAATTGAAACAGACAAAGCTACAATGGAGTTTGAGTCTTTCAATGCTGGAACTTTATTATACATCGGAATTCAAGAAGGAAGCACTGCTCCAGTTGACAGCTTATTAGCTATCATCGGACCTGCAGGAACTGATATTTCTGGAGTTGCTGATAACTTTACTGCTGGAGGCGCTGCAACCGCAAGTGCTCCTGCCGCAGAAGAAAAAGCTGCACCTGCTGCTGAAAAAGCACCACAAGCTGTTGCTGAAGCTTCAAATGGAGGAAGAATTTTAGCTTCTCCATTAGCTAAGAAAATTGCTTCTGACAAAGGAATCCAGTTATCTCAAGTTAAAGGTTCTGGAGAAAACGGACGTATCGTGAAAAGCGATATCGAGAACTTCACTCCATCTGCTCAAGCACAAACTGCTGCTTCTGCACCAGCTGCTAAACAAGAAGCATCTGCTCCTGCTGCACCAAAAGTTTTTGTTCCTGCTGGTGAAGTTTACACAGAAGAGATTAAAAACTCTCAAATGCGTAAAATCATTGCAAAACGTCTTTCTGAATCTTTATTCACTGCTCCTCACTACAACTTAGTGATCGAGGTAAGCATGGACGAAGCAATGCAAGCTAGAGCTGCTATCAACAGCGTTCCTGATACAAAAGTATCTTTCAACGATATGGTAATCAAAGCTTGTGCTTTAGCATTGAAAAAACACCCAAAAATCAACTCTACTTGGAAAGAAGACGCAATTATAATCAACCACCACGTAAACATTGGTGTTGCTGTAGCTGTTGAAGACGGATTAGTAGTTCCTGTATTGAAATTTACTGACGCTATGAGTTTATCTCAAATTGGCGGTTCAGTAAGAGATCTTGCTGGAAGAGCTAAAAACAAAAAACTTGGACCACAAGAAATGGAAGGAAGTACTTTTACAGTATCTAACCTTGGCATGTTTGGTATTACTGAATTCAATTCAATTATCAACCAACCAAACTCGGCTATCCTTTCTGTAGGTGCAATTGTTGAGAAACCAGTAGTTAAAAACGGCCAAATTGTAGTTGGAAACACAATGATGTTATCATTAGCTTGCGACCACAGAACAATTGACGGTGCAACTGGAGCTCAGTTCTTACAAACATTAAAACAATACATCGAAAGCCCAGTTACAATGTTGGCGTAATCGTTGTTAATTTTATAATTAAATCCCGTTTTGTTTATTCAAAACGGGATTTTTTGTTTAATTTTCATCTTCAAATTCAAAACCTCACAAAATGAAGAAACTAATTCTTGTCGCTTTATTTCTGACAGCAATTGCTTGCCAGAAAAAAGAGCAAACAGAAAAAACAGCTACTATTACAGACGAACACAGTTACTCTAAACCAGAACTTGCTGTTGCAAAACATCTTGATCTTGATATCAAAGTTGATTTTGACACGCAAACTATTTCAGGAAAAGCATCTTGGACAATTGACAACATCAGTAAAGGAAATGAAATTATTTTCGACGAAAACACTTTAGATATTACAAAAGTAACTTTAGGCGACGAAGAAAAAGAAACCAAATTCGAGCTTGGAAAAGACACGGAATTTCATGGAAAACCACTTCACATTACAATCGAGCCAAACACAACTAAAGTAAACATTTACTACAACACAACTAAAGATGGCGTTGCGTTACAATGGCTTAAACCAGAGCAAACTGCAGACAAAAAGAAACCTTTTGTTTTCTCTCAAGGAGAAAGCGTTTGGTCTAGAACCTGGATTCCGTGTCAGGATTCGCCAGGAATTCGTTTTACTTATAATGCTAAAGTTACAGTTCCTAAAGATTTATTAGCCGTTATGAGCGCTGTAAATCCGCAGAAGAAAAATGATACCGGAGTTTATACTTTCAAACAAGACAAAGCGATTCCGTCTTACTTAATGGCAATCGCAGTTGGAGATATCGAATTTAAAGCAATCGACAACAGAACTGGAGTTTATGCAGAACCATCTGTTCTAAAAAGCGCTGCTTATGAATTTGCTGAATTAGGAAAAATGGTAAATGCTGCTGAAAAATTATACGGACCATACAGATGGGGACGTTATGATGTTTTGGTTTTGCCACCAAGTTTCCCTTATGGCGGAATGGAGAATCCAAACTTGACTTTTTTAACTCCAGGAGTACTTGCTGGAGATCGTTCGCTTACAAGTTTACTAGCACACGAATTAGGCCATAGCTGGAGCGGAAACTTAGTCACAAATGCTACTTGGGATGACATTTGGTTAAACGAAGGTTTTACTACTTACGTTGAGCACAGAATTGGAGAAGCAATTTTTGGCAAAAAAGAATTTGATATGCAAAACGTTATCACCAATAAAGAATTGGTTGATAATGTTGCTGAATACGGAGATACAAATCCAGATACAAGATTAAAAGTTAGTCTGACAGGAAGAAATCCTGATGACGGAATCAGCATGATTCCTTATGTAAAAGGATATTCTTTTTTAAGAGTTATCGAAAATGCAGTTGGTCGCGATAAATTCGATCCGTTTATTAAAAACTATTTCGATTCTCATGCTTTCCAATCTATCACAACAGAAGATTTTGTAAAGTATTTAAACGAAAATCTTATCAAGGGAGACAAAGCTTTAGCAGATAAAATCCAATTAGACAACTGGATTTACAAACCAGGAATTCCATCAAACATTGTTCCTGTTAGCTCAGCAGAATTTGACGCTATTGACGCAATCCAAAAAAGCTGGAGAGAAACCGGCGTTGCAGGTTTGAGCAAAAAAATCACAACTACCGCAGAAAAACAGCATTTTATTGACCATCTTCCTGCTGATATTACCGTAAAAGAAATGGAAGCGATCGATAAAGAATTCAACTTTACTAAGGGCGGTAATTTCATCATTAAACGCCAATGGTTCGTTCAAGCAATTCGCCATCAATATAAAGCTGCCGATCCTGCAATTGAACAATTTTTAATTGGAAGCAGCAGAACTGGCTCTATCATGATGCTTTATAAAGAAATGGTTAAAACTCCAGAAGGAAAAGTTTGGGCTAAAAAAGTTTTTGATAAAGCTAAATCTGGTTATCACGCAACGACTATTCAAGATGCTGCAAGTGTTTTGAAATAGTTTTTTCAAGATTATAACTCTAAAAAGAGGCTGTTCTTTAGGAACAGCCTCTTTTTTTTACGCCTTATTTGTCATTTCTACGAAGGAGAAATCTTCACGAGAAGCTCGACAAAGATCGGATTATCATTGCGGAGTTACTCGCGAAGATTTCTCCTTCGTCGAAATGACAAGATTGTGTTAATTGTTTGCAGAATTTCTGAGTGCGATCCTTCCTTCGCCAGGATGGCAAACTACTGAAAAACAATCTTATAAAAACGAGAGTCCTAGCCCCAATAGAAGTGGAAATCCTTTTGTGCCGGGGTTCGGCACAAAAGATTGGAACGAATAGCGGGAAATAGCTCCTAAAAAACTAGCAGGGAAAATTATCCATCACATAGCGTACATTCTCCATGTTTTAAAATCTTCAATCGTCGCAACTTTGTAATGTCAAAAGACAACAACAAATAACAACTTTAAAAATTAAATAAAATGACACGATTAACAGCTTTAAACCCAGAAGAAGTAACAGGAAAAACTAAAGATTTATTCAACGCAGTTCAAGCAAAACTGGGCGTTGTACCAAACATGATGAAAACAATGGGAAATTCCCCAGCAGTTCTTGAAGGATATTTAAACTTAAGCGGAGCTTTGAGCCACGGAAAACTAAGTGCAAAAACAGGAGAATTAATCGCTCTGGCAGTTTCAGAAAGCAACTCTTGTGATTACTGTTTAGCAGCACATACTTTTATTGGAGAGAAATTAGTAAAAGCAGATCCAGCAATTTTAAAAGCAGCAAGATCAGGAAATTCTGCTGACGCGAAAACAGAAGCTATTTTACAATTGGCAAAAATATTAATCAGCAAAGGTGGTTTGGTAAATGATGAAGATGTAAACAAAGCCAAAAATGCAGGAGTTTCTGACGCTGAAATTGCAGAAACTATTGGTCATGTAGCATTAAACGTTTTAACAAACTACTTTAACAATGTAGCAAATACTGAAATTGACTTTCCTACAGTTTAATCAAAATCTACATATTCACTATAACAAAAAACAATTTATAAAGATAGCTGTGGATTTATTTCATGGCTATCTTTATACTTTCAAAAAACAAAACAATTTATGAGTTCTCAAAATGTTTTTACTTTAATCAATCCGCAGAATGGAAATTTAGCTTTTAAGATTCTTCCTTTTGAAGACAATAGTCATTTTGATCATTTGCAGCGAAACAATTATTACTCTCTAATTTGGGTAACTAAAGGAAAAGGCAAAGTAAAAGCTGATTTTGCAGAACATCATTTTGAAGAAAACTCACTTCTCGCCTTTTCGCCTTATCAGCCTTTTATGCTTTGTGTAAATGAGCCAATTGAAGGAATTGCGATTCATTTTCATCCCGATTTTTATTGCATTCACATGCATCAAAAAGAAGTTTCGTGCAATGGTGTTTTGTTCAATAATATTTATCAACCGCCGTATGTTCAGGTTACAGAACAAGCTTCGCAAACTTTTAATATGATTATTGATCAAATGAAAGCCGAAATTCAAAATGCTGAATTGGCGCAATATGAATTGCTTATTTCTTATTTGAAGATTTTTTTAATTACCGCTTCGAGATTAAAAACAGAACAATTAGAAGAAATGAAATCAGTTCCAGATTCAAAAGAACCTATAATTCTTCAAAATTTGAAAGATGCGATTGAACTGAATTTTAAAACCAAACACTCAGCTGGAAATTATGCCGAATTATTAAATATTTCTCCGAAAGCATTGGCAAAATTGTCTAAGAATTATTTCAACAAAACCTTAACCGATTTAATTTCGGAAAGAATCATTATTGAAGCTAAAAGAGAACTTTATTTAACCAACAAAACCGTCAAAGAAATTGCATACGAATTAGGTTATGAAGACGAACATTATTTCAGTCGTTTCTTTAAAACAAACGCTGATGTTTCACCTCAAATTTATCGCGAAACGGTAGGATTTGGTAAAATGGAAGCTTAGTTTAGAGTCGCAGTTTTCAGTCGCAGTCTTCAGTAACTACAGACTTGAAAACTGTGACTGAAAACTGCGACTATTTATTCTTTGCTTCAATCCATTTTGACATATACATTGTGCTTTTGAACGCATGGTGCTGGAGCAAATTACCCATAAAATTATGAAGACGATGTTTTTTTGAATCAACCAAAAGCGAATTTATCAATGAAATCAATTTATCTGAATAATCGCTTTTTTGATAGCATTTATTAATGATTTCGATTCCGTTTTTTTGTGATTGTTTCCAAAGATTTTCATTCTGGTAAAGCTCAATCGCTTTTTTAGCAAATTCAGCTGGATCATCTTCAATAAAACCATTCCAAGGCAAATTTTCATGCATAGCTTCGGAACCTATTGAAGTGGTTATACTTGGCGTTCCGCACTGCATAGCTTCTAATAATTTTCCTTTTAATCCTGCTCCAAACCGAATTGGCGCTAAAACCACTTTTGTGTTTTTTACTATTTCGTTGGCATCTTCTGCCCTTCCCATAATGTAAAAACCGTTTTTAGGCTGATGCAACTGCAATACTTTCTGCGAAGGATAAGCACCATAAACCTTCAAAACCGCTTCTGGAAAATCTTTTTTTATAGAAGGCCAAATTGCTTCTTTCAAATATTGAACGGTATTCCAATTTGGTTCATGAAGAAAATTTCCAATAAAAACAAAATCACTTCGGTTTTCAAAAGAAGGCAATTCTAACAAATCTTCTTCTTTCATTTCATCAACCAAAAAGGGAAGATAAAAAAGTAAATCTTGATTAATTTTAAAAATATCTTTCAGAATATTCATTTCAAACTCTGAAATAATCAAAGATAAATCACATCTTAAAATACTGGCAATTTCACGTTTTGCCACTTCCTCAGACAACAAATCATGAATTTCAAAATTTCGTTTTTCTTTAAAGGCTTTTTGTCTTGCAGTTCTTAAACAATGTAAATCTTCAGTATCTAGAATTCTAATTGCTTTCGGACACTTTTCAATTACTCTCCATCCAAATTGTTCTTCGACCATAAAGCGATCAAACAAGACAACATCTGGATTTAATTCGGCTACAAAATTATCAAAACTTGAAGAATTAAGTTCGATGCTTTTTTTTATTACTCCAAATTCAGACAAATCAACCATAAAATTGCTATCCTGAGCCGCACTTGCAAATGTAATTTCAAATCCATTTTCTTTGAAAATAGAAATCAATTGCATCATTCTTCCACCTGCTGCAGAAGACTTTGGCTCGGGCCAAACAAACCCAATAATTAAAAGTTTTTTGATTTGATTCATAATCTTTGTTTCATATTACAAAATAATGCTTTTTTCCGCGGATTTGCACCCAACTTCCAGATATTCGGACGTAAAAAATCACTAATTTTGCAAAATCTAAATGCTGGGAAATTATGTTGGGATTAAAATTAGCTACAGACCCTCGCTGGGTAAATATCGTTGAGTCAAATATCGAAGAAATTTTAACGGATCATGCTTGGTGCGAACAAAAAGCGGCTTCAAACGCGATTAGTATCGTTACTTACAATTCTGAAATTGAAGAATTGGTAACAGAAATGCTAGAAATTGCCAGAGAAGAACTAGAACATTTTCAGATGGTTCACAACATTATAAAGCAGCGCGGACTTACTTTAGGACGTGAACGAAAAGATCATTATGTAAATGAGCTTTTTAAATTCATGAAAAAAGACGGAAGCCGAAGAGATGCTCTGTGCGACCGATTATTATTCTCTGCAATGATTGAGGCCAGAAGCTGCGAACGTTTTAAAGTGCTTTCGGAGAATATTAAAGATGAAGAATTAGCTAAATTCTACCGAGATTTAATGATTTCTGAAGCAGGACATTATACTACTTTTTTAGGATTTGCCAGAAAATATCAAGATAACATCGACATTGATAAACGCTGGAAAGAATGGATTGAATATGAAGGTTCTATCATTACCAATTATGGTAAACAAGAAACCGTTCACGGATAAATTACGCTCTTTTTTCAACTCTATTTTTTTTTATTTAAAAAACCAAAATTCGTTATGCAAAAAAGTAAATCGAGATCAATCGTTTTTAAAATTGCGAAGTATACCGGAATAACTTTCGCAGTTATTATAGCATTACTATTTTTAACGCCTATCGTCTTTGAGGACCAGATTAAAGAACAAATAAAGAAAACAGCCAACGAAAGATTAAGCGCAGAACTGAATTATTCTGATGTTTCGGTATCATTCTTCCACCATTTCCCCTCACTCACTTTAACCTTAAACAACTTAAGCCTTAATGGCTCAGCTCCGTATACAAAAGAAAAATTCATAACCGCAAAAGAGGTTTCTTTTGGAATAAATGTGGCAAGTCTAATTTTCAGCAAATCGGTAAAAATTGATCAGATTTATTTATCGGATTCTTTTATAAATGTAAAAGTAAATGCAAACGGAGAAGCGAATTACAACATTTACAAATCGCAAGAACAAGCTTCTAAAGCCAAAGACAGCAGTGATACCGCGCTTAAACTGGAACGAATTGAAATTTTAAACAGCAAAATTGTTTATGATGATAAGTCTACTAAAGTCCATTTTGACGCATACGGATTTAACTATTTAGGAAAAGGAGATTTAAACAAAGCCGTTTTTGACTTATATTCTAAAGCAAACATCGAAAAATTAAATATTGTTTATGAAGATGAACCTTATTTAATGAATAAAAAGGTTGATGCAGATTTAATTACAAAAGTAAACATCAACTCACTTTCTTTCTTTTTTCAACAAAACAATCTAAAAATCAACCAGCTACTAGTCGATTTTAAAGGGAAATTTGATTTTTTGAAAGATGGTTATAATATGGATTTTGTAATTAAATCTGAAAACAGTAAGCTGTATGATGTTTTTACAGCGTTACCTCCAAAATATATTACTTGGCTTTCTAAAACCGAATTAAAAGGAAACACAAATCTGCTGCTGACTTTAAAAGGAAAGTATATTACTTCTGAAAATATAGCACCCGATCTAGATTTGGATGTAAAAGTAACTGATGGTTTTGTCAATTATAACAAAAGCGCATTTCCGGTTTCAAACTTAAATTTAGATGTTAAAACAACTGTTCCTTCTTTAAATCCAGATTTGGTAATTGTTGACGCAAAAAACTTATCGCTAAATATCAATCAGGATTATTTAAAATCGAAATTTTTGGTTAAAGGTGTAAACACACCAGATATTAATGCTGATTTCAAGGCCAAAATCGATCTTGAAAAACTACTTAAAGCGCTTGGAATTCCAGATATTGAACTGAAAGGAACTTTGACTGGCGACGTAAAAACAAACGGAATATTTGACCAAAAGAACAAGCGTTTTCCTGTTACAAACGGAGTTCTTAATTTGGAAAATGGATATTTAAAAACTCCATATTATCCAAATCCGATTACTGACATTACGATTAAATCGAAAATAGAAAACCAGAAAGGAACATTTGCCGACCTGAAAGTAAATTTACAGCCAACGCAATTTACTTTTGAAGGAAAACCTGTTTTTGTACAAGCCGATTTAAGCAATTTTGACGATTTGAGTTATGATGTAAAAGCCAAAGGTGAATTGGATATTAGCAGAATTTATAAAGTCTTTTCGCAAAAAGGTCTTGATTTAGATGGTTTTGTAAAAGCCGATTTAGTCTTAAAAGGAAAACAAAGTGATGCCGAAAAAGGAAATTACAGCAAATTAAACAACAAAGGAACGCTTGAGTTAAGAAATATTGGAATAGCTTCTGAATATCTTCCGAAAAAATTCATCATTAAGGAAGGAATTTTTAAAATCAATCAGGATAAAATGTCCTTCAATAATTTCCTAGCTGCATACGGGCAGTCTGATTTTAAAATGAATGGATATTTGCAAAATGTCATCAATTACGTTACCACAAATACAGGCGTTTTAAAAGGTTCTTTTAAAGTTACTTCTCGATATATCAATGTAGACGAATTCATGTCAAGCGTTGATCCAAACACACCAGTAACACAGAGTTCTACTCCTAAAACCGAAACGAAACCATCTGAAAACACTCAGACTGGTGTTATAATTATTCCAACCAATTTAAATTTACAATTATTTGCCAACGCTCAAAAAGTATATTTTGACAAATTAAATCTTCAAAATGCAACTGGAAATTTGTCTATGAAAAATGGCAAATTAACCATGCAAAATACTGGTTTTAATTTAATTGGATGCAACGTTTCCATGAATGCCAATTACCAAGCTGTAACGCCACAAAAAGCTAATTTTGATTACGCCATAAAAGCTACAGATTTTGACATCAAGAGAGCTTATAACGAGATTGAAGTTTTCAGAAAAATGGCAAGCGCTGCAGAGAAAGCACAGGGAATTGTTTCTTTAGATTATCAGTTAAAAGGCCGTTTAAATGGAAATATGGATCCTGTTTACCCTTCCCTTGTTGGAGGTGGAACTCTTTCTGTAAAAGATGTAAAAGTAAGAGGTTTGAAAATGTTTAATGCTGTAAGCAAACAAACCAATTCTGAATCTATGAAAAACCCAGATCTTTCTAAAGTTGACATCAAAACGACAGTTAAGAACAATATCATAACTGTAGAGCGCTTTAAATTTAAGTTCGCAGGCTTTAGACCAAGAATTGAAGGAACAACAAGCCTAGACGGAAAATTAAACTTAAAAATGCGTTTAGGACTTCCGCCTTTTGGCATTTTCGGAATTCCATTGACTGTAACTGGAACTCAGGATAATCCAAAAGTAAAAGTCGGTAAGAAAACGGAAGATTTGGAAGAAACCAAAGATACCGAATAAATAAAACTCTAATTCTGGAAATTCTAAATTCCAATTTTCACTATAGACCTTTGTTAAAGTTTTAAACTTTGACAAAGGTTTTTTCCTTTACAGAAAATTAGAGTATAAATATTTGTTTCGAAACATATAAAATTCCTTTACCCATAAGCCATAACAACAAAGCTAAACCAAGCAATTTCCAAGCCCAGCCTCTTCCTCTTTTCCAATCTGAGAAAAAAGAAAAAGCTTCCATATACTTTACTATTACAAATAAGGTTGATCCTATAATCGCAAACCAAATAACTTCGTTTAACTGAAAATAAAACCCGTACATAAAAACTGCACTAAGAAAAAGAAACGTTACAAATTGTATAAAATAATAGTTTCTTAAACTGTGTTTATGATTCATTTTTAATGACAAAATTAAAAATGACAGAATCAATAAACTTAGTAGAGCCGAAATAATATTACTAAAAATAAGATTTTCTTGCAGCACAAATAGTATTGTGACAACAATCGCAACAACAGTGCATGCAGCTAGAGAATTAACACTTCTCTCTCTATAATTTTCTTTATAAAAAGGAAATAAAACAGGATAAATATACTTTTCTAATGAACGCCAGAAAGGCAAAGCATAAACCGCTGCGATTGCCGACAAAACCACTTCGTAGTTATAAAAAGCATCGGTAGAAACTTTATACAATACATATAAAAGCGCAATTGCAACTATAAAAGCTGGAAAACATATTGTTTTTATGGTTTCCCAAGAATCTTTACCCCAAAAGTTATTTTCTATTTCGTAAACATATTTCTTAATCCAATATTCTTTTGTAAATAAAGCCGTAGACTGGCTCCATAACAAAAACAAGCCTAAATGTATCACTACAGTTCGTAGCACAAATTCCTCAATAATACAGCCACAAATTACACAAGCTATTCCAACTAAAAGCAATTCAATAGTCAGTAAAACTGGCGAAAACAAAATCTTTAATATCGGAGTAATATGACGAATTAAAAACTGAATGAGCAGACTCCAATACCTTTTAAACAGAGCAACAATAGCACATATAGCTATAAATGCAGAAAGATAAAACATCCAATTGGTCAGCAATTTTGTTTGCATCCACAATTGCACCGTAGAATCTTTTTGCGGTGCATATACAATATCTGAATTTAGAAAAACTTCCTTTGCTAATTCGTCTCTCAGATTATCACTTAAACGAGGAAATTCATTTTTATGCGCCTTCCAAAACTGATCTGTATTGAAACCATTATTTTTTATAACTTCAAATTCATACAAAACATTTTTCTGCTTACCATTTAGCACACTCAAATGAATGGCAACACTATCTGACATGACTTTACCGTAAGTGCTTATACAGAACAAAAGGGCAAATAGGACTATTTTTTTCAACTTATAATATTTAAGAGTTTGAAGATATCTAATTATCCTCAGTCATGCAAATACAAATTTTAACTAAACCGTCTTAAGTTAAAAACAAAAAACCCGATCTTTTCAGAACGGGTTTTTTATAAAAAGTAATCTATGATTATTATGCCTCGAATGGAATAATAGATACATAAGATTTGTTATCTCTTTTCTTTTGGAACTTAACAACTCCAGCAACTCTTGCGTGAAGAGTGTGATCTTTACTAATGTAAACGTTTTCACCTGGATTGTGTTTTGAACCTCTTTGTCTAACGATGATGTTCCCAGCAATAGCAGCTTGACCACCATAAATCTTAACGCCTAAACGTTTTGATTCTGATTCTCTACCATTCTTCGAACTACCGACACCTTTCTTGTGAGCCATGACGTATGAGTTTAAATATTGTTATTATTCTTTAGTAGTCTCTTTTTTTGCTTTTGGAGCTGCTTTTTTTGCTTTTGGAGCTGCTTCTACTTCTTCAGTAGCTGCTGCATCTTCTGCTACAACCGCTTTTTTAGCTGCTGCTTTTTTTGTTCCTCCTGCTGCAGTAATACCTTCAATTACAATTTGAGTAAGATATTGTCTGTGACCATTTCTTTTTTTGTATCCTTTTCTTCTTTTCTTTTTGAAAACGATAACTTTATCTCCTTTTAAGTGTTGTAACACTTTAGCTTCTACTGAAGCACCTTCTATAGCTGGGGCGCCTAAAGTTACATTTCCATTATCATCTAATAAAAGAACTTTGTCAAAAGAAACTTTTGAACCTTCTTCATTAGCTAAACGGTGAACATAAACCTTTAAGTCTTTGCTTACTTTAAATTGTTGCCCTGCTATCTCTACGATTGCATACATATCAAATTGATTTATTGAATTTTAAGGTTGCAAATATACAACTAATAATTTACTATGCAACCTATAAAAGCAAAAATATTTCTACCTGAAAAAACCTTGTTTTTCAAGCAGTTCTGCATATAAAACAAAATTAATTTAAAGTAAAAGATTGTTAAAATAGTGTTTATTTAAAAACAATTCTGCAATACATAACTAAAAAAAACTATTTTTGATGTAACCAAAATCAACTCTTGTCGACCTACTCTTGTTGATATTTTAAAATTATTAATCTTTATGAAAAAATCAATAATGATGTTAAGTGCTGCATTAATGCTTGGCGGAGTGGCTCATGCCCAAAAAGTAGCTTTTGAAGAATACGATTTAGACAACGGACTGCATGTCATTTTACACAATGATCCATCTGCTCCAGTTGTGATCACTTCAGTAATGTACCATGTTGGATCAAAAGATGAACGTCCCGACCGAACAGGTTTTGCACACTTCTTTGAGCATTTATTATTTGAAGGAACCCAAAACATAAAACGTGGGGAATGGATGAAAATCGTTACTGCAAATGGAGGAGTTAACAATGCTAACACATCTGATGACAGAACGTATTATTATGAAGTTTTTCCTTCTAACAGCCTAGAGCTTGGTTTATGGATGGAATCTGAAAGATTAATGCATCCTATTATAAATAAGGTGGGTGTTGACACGCAAAACGAAGTTGTAAAAGAAGAAAAAAGAATGCGTTACGATAATCAGCCGTACGGAAATATTCTGGCAGAGGTTAAGAAAAACATGTTCAAAAACCACCCTTACAGATGGACAACTATTGGTTCCATGAAAGATTTGGACGCCGCAACTCTTGAAGAATTTCAGGCATTCAATAAAAAATTCTATACACCAAACAATGCTGTTTTGGTTGTTGCTGGGGATTTCGAAAAAGCAAAAACAAAAGAATGGATTCAGAAATATTTTGGACCAATTCCAAAAGGTGAAGAAGTTAAAAAACAAACTTTTACAGAAGAACCAATCACACAAACCATTAAAGCTACTTATGAAGATCCGAACATTCAGATTCCAATGATTGTTGCCTCATACAGAACACCTTCAATGAAAACTAGAGACGCCAGAGTTTTAGACCTAATTTCATCTTATTTAAGTGATGGAAAAAGCTCTAAACTTTACAAAAAAATAGTTGACGACAAAAAAATGGCGCTACAGATTGGTGCTGTAGGATTTAGCCAAGAAGATTATGGAACGTATATTCTTTACGGTCTGCCAATGGCTCCATACACAATTGATGATATTTTAAAAGAAATAGATGAGGAAATTGTAAAAATACAAACCGATCTTATTTCTGAAAAAGATTACGAAAAATTACAAAACAAATTCGATAACAATTACGTAAATGCCAATGCAAGCGTAGAGGGAATTGCAGAAAATCTAGCTTCTTACTATCTTCTGTATGGCGATGTCAATTTAATCAATACTGAAATTGACATCTATCATTCTATTACAAGAGAAGAAATCAGAGAAGTTGCTAAGAAGTATTTGAACCCGAATCAGCGTTTGATTTTAGATTATATTCCGACAGCCAAATCTCAAAACTAAGAATATCGAATCATGAAAAAAATATATACTTTTTTAATCCTTATTTTCCTAACTGGAATTATGCAAGCACAAGATCGTCCACAACCCAAACCAGGAAATGCCCCAGTAGTCAACATCAAAAAACCGCAGACCTTTGTTTTATCAAACGGAATGAAAGTTTTAGTTGTTGAAAACCACAAATTACCTAGAGTGAGCTACACGCTTACTTTAGACAATGCTCCATTTACTGAAGGCAATAAAAAAGGGGTTGACGAATTGACCAGCAGTCTGATTGGAAATGGAACAAAAAAAACAACTAAAGAAGCTTTTAACGAAGAAATTGATTTTTACGGAGCTAATATCAATTTTACTTCTCAAGGTGCTTATGCTAGTACATTATCAAAATATTCTGGACGTGTTTTAGAACTTTTGGCAGAAGGTGCTTTACAGCCAAATTTCACTCAAACAGAATTCGATAAAGAAAAAGCAAAACTTTTAGAAGGTTTAAAGGCCGATGAAAAAAGCGTTCCTGCCATTTCAAACAGAGTGGTTGATGTTTTAGCATTTGGAAAAAACCATCCTAACGGAGAATATCTTTCTGAAGAAACTGTAAAAAACGTAACGCTTGCAGATGTTCAAAACAATTACAACACTTATTTTGTTCCTGAAAATGCTTATTTGGTCGTTATTGGCGATGTTAAATTTAAAGAGGTTAAAACGGCTGTTGAAAAACTTTTCAGCGGATGGAAAAAACAAAGTGCTCCAAAAAACACTTATCCAAATCCTACAAATCCTTCAAATTTGCAGATTGATTTTGTAGATGTTCCAAACGCAGTTCAATCTGAAATCTCATTGGTAAATACTTTAAATTTAAAAATGAGCGATCCAGATTTTTTCCCAGCGGTTATTGCTAATCAAATTCTTGGAGGTGATTTCAACAGTTATTTAAACATGAATCTTCGTGAGCAGCACGCTTGGACATACGGAGCCAACTCAAGTATTGGAAGCGGTAAATATGTAACTAAATTTAAAGCTTCTTCGGCTGTTAGAAATACAGTTACAGATAGTGCAGTTGTTCAGTTTGTAAAAGAAATTAAACGAATTAGAACCGAAAGAGTTGATCCAGAAGTTTTAAGAAACGTAAAAGCAGGTTATATAGGAAGATTTGTAATGCAGGTTGAAAAACCTCAAGCTGTTGCACGTTATGCGCTAAACATTGAAACAGAAAAACTTCCTGCAGATTTCTACGAAAAATACATTCAAACCATCAATAATGTTACTGCTGACGATATTTATCGCGTTGCTAACAAATACTTTTTATTGGATAATATGCGTATTGTAATTGTCGGAAAAGGTTCTGATGTACTTCCTGGATTAGAAAAACTGCAGATTCCGATTTCATATTTCGACAAATATGGAAATCCAGTTGAAAAACCTTCAACAAAAAAAGAAGCACCAAAAGATATTAGTGCAAAAACAGTTTTCGAAAACTACATCAATGCCATTGGCGGAGAAAAAGCAGTTTCAGCCGTAAAAACATTATACATGAACGGTTCAACAACAATTCCGCAGGCTCCTACTCCATTAACTTTTACTTCTAAATTAGACTCTAAAGGAAAAATGATGGTTTCACTTTCTATGGGAACAATGAATTTAATGAAACAGGTAGTTAATGAAAAAGGCGCATATGTTGAACAGCAAGGCCAGAGAAAAAACCTTGAAGGTGAAGATTTAGCCGAAATGAAAGCTAATGCAGCTCCATTTGAAGAACTGCAACTTGTAAAAAGAACTGATCTTAAAGTAGAAGGAATCGAACCAATCAATGGAAGCGATGCTTACGTAATTAAAGATGGTAAAACAAAATATTATTACGACGTTAAATCAGGCCTAAAAACTGCCGAATCTAAAGTTCGCGAGCAAGGCGGAAAATCAGTTGAACAAATCACTAATTTCAATGATTACAAAGAAGTAAAAGGTGTTAAAGTTCCTTTTAACTTAGTTCAGAATGTTGGTTTTGAATTAGACATCAAAATGTCTGATATTAAAATTAACGAAGGAGTTTCTGAGAAAGATTTTCTTTAAGATGCTAAGGTTCTGAGATACTAAGCCACTAAGTTCTTAAGTGTTTAATATTTTAAGGCTTTGTCAAAGTTTGAAACTTTGACAAAGCTTTTTTATTTACTAGGCTTTGTCAAGTTGAGCGGAGTCGAAAGCCATTCATAACTTATAACTCATAACTCAAAAAAATCACTTCTTAGCCGACAAATAAACCCCAATCAAAATAATAAAAGCACCTACAGATTGAATTGGTGTCAGGAATTCGTTATCTAACAATCCCCAGAAAAATGCTACGATCGGAATTAAATATGTTACTGATGTTGCAAAAACAGGCGATGACATTTGAATCAGTTTAAAGAAAAGAATATTGGCAATTCCAGTTCCAAGAACACCTAAAATAGCCACAAAAAGTATAGAATACTGCGTTTCTGCAAAATGTATTTTTTGGCTAATATCGGTTGTACTTAAAATGATTAATGCCGGCAAAAGCAAAACCGCAAAATTTCCTGTTGTGATACTTACAGAATTTAAATCATGCAAATACTTTTTAATCAAATTTACGTTGATCGCATAACTAAGCGTTGCAATAACCACCAATAAAACATAAAGATAATTTTGAGTTCCGCTTGCAGAATCGCCGCTTAAAACCAAAAGCAGACAGCCTACAAGTCCGACAAAAACGCCCAAAACTTGTCGTTTTTGAAACTGAATTCCAAACGCTATAATTCCTAAAACTAAAGTATTTAAAGGTGTTAACGAATTTAAAATCGCTACAACAGAACTATTTACTTGGGTTTCGGCAATAGCAAAAAGATACGCTGGCATAAAAGTTCCAAAAAGCGAAGTTATAGCAACAAATTTCCATTGACGGCGCGAAATCTTCTTTAAACTATTAAAACCTACAATCAGCAAAAACAAAGCAGCAAAAATAATTCGGAACGATCCTACCTGAACAGCGCTTAAGCCTATCAATCCTTTTTTTATCAGAATAAAAGAACTTCCCCAAATAAGAGAAAGAATAGTTAAGTAAATCCACTTTAACTGTTTTGTTTCCATAAATCGCATTTTACTGCAAATTTGTAATTATTTTACGAACTAAGCATTCTCTTTTTATTAATTTTGCAAGAATCTTATTCGCAATTTTTAAATTTATATATAATGAAAATTTCAAAAATCTTATTCGCTGCAGCAATCGCTGGTTTAGTATTTGTTGGCTGTAAAAAAGCAGAAGACAAAAGTCTTGAAGTGGTAAATAAAGAAAAAAGTGCTCCAAAAGAACACAAACCAATCGCAGCTGAAAATCTTCAAACTGCAAGTTTTACCATTGACGGAATGACTTGCGCTGTTGGATGCGCTAAAACCATTGAAGAAGAATTAGCCAACCTTGACGGAGTTGAAAAAGCAACTGTCGATTTTGACAAGAAAACAGCAACGGTAAGTTTTGACAAAACAATTCAAAACTCAGAATCTTTGACAAAAGTGGTTCAAGAAACTGGAGACGGAAAAACATATAAGGTTTCGAACTTTAAGTCTTAAACAAACCTATTAACATCATAAATAATAAAAACAGGCTGTCTCAAAAGGGCAACTTTTTTGTTGGGTGAAACATTCTTTATTGATAAAACCCCAGCGGGGTAAAATATTTATAGAATCACGATAATGCAAATAAAAAAAGCTCCGCAGGAGTGACATATTTAGGTTGTATTAAAATATGTCACTCCTCCGGAGCTTTATGCTGTAAACATTTTACCCTTTACTATAAATATTTCGCTTCTCTGAAGCTCATAAAAAACATCCTTTTGAGACAGCTTGTTTTTTATTTCCATTTTAATGTTTCCATCAAACGCTGCATATCGTTTTTAACATAACTCGCCGCAGGCATAATCGAATCAAAGTTTGGTTTTGCATAAAAATACATCGAACCAATTAAAAAATGTTTTGTACTGTCGGTAACGTAGAACTGAGAGTTTGTAGCTGCATTTCCGTCTACTTGGTAAAACATTCCATATACTTTTTTCTGTGGATTTAAGTACGGCTGTTCCAGAATATCATCAGCTTTAATAACATGCTCGTACGTTAGTTTTTGAGCATCGCGTAGTAATTTATCAATATTGCCATTTACTGGCTTGTACGTCAAATAAATGGTCGCTTTCATCTTTGGATAAGTAATTGCAAAACCGCATTCTTTTTCTCCTTTTATAATAGCATCCTCATTCATTTGAAAAGTAAACGGACAAGTGTTTTCAAAATTCACATATTTTGCTTCTGGATAATCTAATCGCAGATAACTCGCTGGTTTTGGCAAAACATCATTTTTACAGCTTATAACCGTTAGCGCAAGCAAAATTGCCGATATTGAAAGTATTTTATTAAGCATTTTAATTTATGGTTACTTTTATTTGTTTTACACGCTTTTTATCAACTGTTTCCACGGTGAAAATACAGTTTTCGAAAGGTATTTTTTGATCTTTCTTCGGGAAATTACCTAAAATCTCCAGAATAAATCCAGCTAATGTTTCGGCTTCACCTTTGTGGGCTTCAAAAACATCTTCGTCAACATCTACAATTCTGTAGAAATCTTTCAGGTTTATTTTTCCTTCAAAAAGAAAATTATTTTCATCTATTTGCGAGAAGTTCAAATTTTCATCATCAAATTCATCACTAATATCACCAACAATTTCCTCAATAACATCTTCTAAAGAAACCAATCCCGAAGTTCCGCCATATTCATCAACTACAATTGCTAAGTGACTTTTCAAGCTTTGAAAATCCTTTAATAGATTATCTAGTTTTTTATTCTCAGGAACAAAAAACGCTTCTCTAATTAAAGAAGTCCAGTCAAATTCTTCTTTATCAATATGAGGCAATAAGTCTTTTACAAAAAGTACACCTTCAATCTGATCAATATTATCTCGATAAACCGGAATTCTCGAAAAACCTGTTTCTATTATTTTAGGATAAATTTCTTGAAATGTTTCTGATATTTCCAATGCAAAAATATCAATTCTTGGACTCATTACCTGTTTTGTATCGGTATTTCCAAAAGAAACAATTCCTTCCAAAATCTTTTGTTCTTCTGTTGAAGTTCCTTCCGAATCTGTAAGTTCCAATGCCTGAGAAAGTTGATTGACAGAAAAATTGCTTTTTTGCTTTCCTAATTTATTTTGAAAATATATCGTAACAGCACGCATTGGCAAACTGATCGGAGTAAGCACTTTGTCTAAAAATGCCAATGGATAAGCAACACGTTTAGCAAAACGAACGCTATTTCTGCTTGCATAAACTTTAGGAAGCACTTCGCCAAATAGTAAAATAAGAAAAGTAACCAAAATCACTTCGAGCGTAAATTTAAAAGCTGGCGAACTTACATTGGCAAAAATATTCTGTCCCAAGTAAGCAAATAAGATTACTACACCAATATTAAAGAAGTTATTGGCAACCAATAATGTAGCGAGAAGCTTTTTAGGCTTCTCTAATAAATTTGAAATAATTTTTCCTTTTGCAAGATTATCGTTTAAAGTCTCATCTATGTCTTGCTGTGATAAAGAAAAAAGAGCAACTTCAGCTCCTGAAACAATTGCTGAAAGAAATAACAAAATAAATATTCCGACGAAACCAATAATTAGATTGGCGTCAAGATTGGTAGAAAAAAGTAAACTGGGCTCTGGGTCCAAATTGCATAAAATTAGTTAGACATCTATTAGAAAGGCAGATCATTAATCGGAAGCCCTTCATTAGCAGCATCAAAGTTAGTATTTTTTGCTGACTCTACATCTTGGTTTTGTTTTGTATATGCAGTTTCTTTTTTGGTAGTCAGAAAAGTAAACTCTGTAACTTGAATTTCTGTAGTATATTTTGTCGTTCCATCTTCTGTCTGCCACTGACGAGATTTTATTCTTCCCTCGACATAAATTTTATCTCCTTTAGAAAGATATTTTTCGCAAATTTCTGCAGCTTTATTACGCACAACCAAATTATGCCATTCTGTAGAAGTAATCTTTTCGTTGGTCGTTTTATTGATATACACCTCATTGGTAGCCAGTTGAAAACGTCCGATGCAGTTTCCTCCATCAAAATAATGCATCTTTACATCATCGCCCAAATGGCCAATAAGCATCACTTTATTTAATGTTCCGTTCATAGTTTTTGGTGGTATTTCTCCCAAAGATACATTTTTTTAGCAATTTATTTCTTGCTTTTCTTAATTTATATATCCAGATTTTTATTTTATTATATACTCTATATTTCCTAGCCTAATTGACTAATAATTTACTTTTGATAAATTATTCCGTTCATTTATGTACAAATCTTCTAAAACTTATCAAATTCAATTAATTATATTTTAGTATTTTTCTTACTTTTACAGAACTGTATTTTTATTAAAATTTTATTTATGAATTACGAATTTAACAGCCATCAATCCGAAAAAGATCTACATCCTATTTTAAAAATACTATCATTTTTAATTCCCTTATTAGGCATTTTAATTTATTTAAAAAAAAGAAATGCACAACATAAAGCAGCGTCCTCGGCTTGCGAAATGGCTATTGGTGGTTTTTTCTTTTTTATATTTTTAAAAATGCTTCTATACGCATATGAGACAAGAAACGGATACTTTTTTAAATGAAATTATTGCTTTTCTATAAAATTATATATCGCAATAGGAAAAGGAAAAGTTTTTAATTTTTGAGAATCCACTCCGTTTTTAATTTCCTCTTTTACTTTAATTTTCCAGAATTGTATGTGCAGGTGCTGATGCGAAAGTTTATGTATCAAGGTCGATTCGCTGTAATCCTCTATACTTATAATGGTATAATCTGAAAAAATTTCGTTCTTAGCTTTTTTAGAAACCAAATCAAAATCGGCAATAGTTTCTGTTTCTAACAAAGGAAACTCATATAAATTATGCCAGATTCCTTTTGCCGTTCTTTTTTGAATTAGCGTATTCCCTAAAACATCTTCTAAAATCAAATAATTAAAGTAACGATTGCTTACTTTAAGTTTTTTAGATTTCACGGGAAGCATATTTACTTTTCCTTTTTGCAATGCGGCGCAGCTTTCGTTAAAAACGCAAATAGAACAATCAGGACTTTTGGGCACGCATTGCAACGCACCAAACTCCATTATCGACTGATTAAAAATTGCAGGATTATCTTTAGGCATTAATTCCTCAGCCAAGGCTGCAAACTCTTTTTTGGTTGCCAGAAGTGCAATATCAGACTCAATATCAAAATAACGCGACAATACCCGAAACACATTTCCATCTACTACAGGAACCGATTCGTTATAAGAAAAAGAAGCAATTGCTGCTGCAGTGTATTCTCCAACTCCTTTTAGTTTTAAAAGTTCTTTATAAGAATCAGGAAAAACACCATTTAAATCATTACTTATATATTGAGCTGTTTTATGAAGATTTCGCGCACGAGAATAATACCCCAAACCTTGCCAAAGCTTCAAAACTTTCTCTTCTGAAGCATCTGCTAAATCTTTTACTGTAGGAAATTCTTTGGTAAATGAAAAAAAATAGGGCATTCCTTGCGCAACTCGTGTCTGCTGAAGCATAATTTCTGAGAGCCAAATTTGGTACGGATCGACCGTTTTTCGCCACGGTAAATCACGCTTGTTCTGTAAATACCATTTTATCAATATGTTATAAAAATCCATTGCAAAATACTTAGATTGCAAAAGTAAATGTTTATGTAATTAAAATTTAACGAATTAGCTTGATTAATTATTTTTTTAATTCCTATATTTGCAAACTCAAAAAAATAGTACACCATTTATAAAATAAAATAGGAAAGAAAATGACGAAAGCAGATATCGTAGCGAAGATTTCAGAGAAACTAGGTCTTGAAAAAGGAGACGTTCAAGCAACAGTAGAAACTTTTATGGAAGAAGTTAAGACTTCTTTAGAAACTGGAGACAATGTATACCTTAGAGGTTTCGGTAGTTTTATCGTTAAAACTAGAGCTGAAAAAACTGGAAGAAACATTTCTAAAAACACTACTATTAAAATTCCAGCACACAACATTCCTGCGTTTAAACCTGCAAAAGTTTTTGTAGAAGGGGTTAAAACAAACAACGAAGCAAAATAATATTAATTAACATAAATCGACACAATATGCCAAGTGGTAAAAAAAGAAAGAGACATAAGGTAGCTACTCACAAACGTAAAAAAAGAGCGAGAGCTAACCGCCACAAAAAGAAAAAGTAGTTTTAAACTACTTTTTTCTTTTTAAACGTTCATTGAAATTGAAGATTAGTGTTCAGTCATCAGATTTTAGTATTCAGTTTACTGATTACTTAGAACTGCAAACTGCCTGCTGATTTTCCCCGGGTTCAATACCTGTTAAAAATATTGTTTAATCCATCCTTGTAGAAGTTGATGGTTTTTGGTTTTTGGTTTTTGGTTTTTTTACCAACAACTATCAACAAACAACCGACAACCAATTCACGGATAAAAATTTACAGTGTGAATAAAGAATTAATCATTAGATCTAGTTCTGAAGCAGTAGATTTTGCCTTATTAAAAGATGGAAAACTAATTGAATTACACAAAGAAGAAGAAAAAAGCAACTTTCAGGTTGGTGATATTTTTATTGCCAAAATCAGAAAACCAGTTGCCGGACTTAATGCTGCTTTTGTAAATGTAGGCTTCGAAAAAGATGCCTTTTTACATTATCACGATTTGGGTCCAAATCTAGCTTCTCAGCTGAAATTCATAAAACTTGTAAGCGCAGGTAAATTAAAAGATTTCTCCCTAAAAACCTTTCAGTTTGAAAAAGAGATTGACAAAGATGGCATCATTACTGATATTTTAAGTGCCAATCAATCTGTCTTAGTTCAAGTAGTTAAAGAGCCGATATCGACCAAAGGTCCAAGAATAAGTGCTGAGCTTTCTCTTGCCGGAAGATTTATCGTTCTAGTTCCTTTTTCTGATCGTGTTTCTATTTCTCAAAAAATAGAAGACAAAAAAGAAAAGGATCGTCTAAAAAAACTTGTTCTATCGATCAAACCTAAAGGATTTGGTGTTATTGTTCGTACAGTAGCCGAAGGCAAAAACGTAGCCGAATTAGAAAAAGATTTGCAGAACCTGCTAGGCAGATGGTCTGCAATGTGTAAAAAATTACCAACTGCTCATCATCCATCAAAAGTATTAGGAGAGCTTAACAGAGCTTCTTCGATATTAAGAGATGTATTCAATGATACCTTCAGCGGTATTCAAATAGATGATGAAGAGTTGTACCATCAAACGAAGGAATATCTGCAAGAAATTGCTCCTTCAAAACAATCGATTGTTAAGTTTTATCAATCAAATGACACCCCAATTTTCGAGAAATACAATATAGAGAGACAAATCAAAACTTCTTTTGGCCGAACTGTTTCCATGAGTAAAGGTGCTTATCTTATTATAGAACACACTGAAGCTCTACACGTTATAGACGTAAACAGCGGAAACCGTTCCAATAAAGCAACCAACCAAGAAGACACTGCCATGGAAGTTAATATGATTGCCGCTGCAGAAATCGCAAGACAACTTCGTCTTCGTGATATGGGTGGTATAATCGTAGTTGATTTTATCGATATGTCTAATCCTGAAAATAGGAAAGTTTTGTTCGACTTCTTGCGAGAAGAAATGAGCGACGATAAAGCAAAACATAAAATATTACCGCCGAGTAAATTTGGTTTGGTCCAGATTACAAGACAGCGAGTAAGACCAGAAGTTAATATCAAAACCAGAGAAGAAGATCCTAACAAACATAATGGTGAAATCGAAGCTCCCATTTTAATCATTGATAAGATCACCGCTGATTTAGAAAGACTTTTAAAAACCCACAATAAAGTTGTGCTTAACACACACCCATTTGTGGCTGCATACCTCAGTAAAGGTTTTCCATCATTACGTTCAAAATGGTTTTTTGAACATAAGAAATGGGTGAAAATCATACCTCGTGACGCTTACACGTATTTAGAATACCATTTCTACGACAAAAAAGGAAATGTTATTACAGAATAAAAAACTAAACCGCCTTTCGAAAGATTGGCGGTTTTTTTGTGCCTTTTCGCAAAATATTTTCATGTCTTATAATGGCACAAAAAAAACTTCTTACAACCATGTCTTTCTTGACTGTGAAGTATGTTTGCTAAATTTCAATCGAATTTTATGACAATCACAACAAGTCTTTTTTCGCTATTTAAAACAAAAAAAATCAATCGCTTATTGACTATCCTTTTTTTGCTTTCTTTAAAACTATCTGCTCAAAATGATACTATTTTCTTTAATTCAGCTTGGAAAACAACTGTTAAAGACTCAGCTGTTTATTACAGACTAAAGCCAGTTAAAATAAAAACAAAAAAAGCTGTTGGACGAAAAATACAATATGCAGATTCTCTTTATATTATTAAAGATTACTACATAAAAAATAATGCTCTACAATTCAAAGGCTACACAAAAGATACAGAAGGAAACAATAATGTTGGAAAAGCCAAATGGTACAAAGAAGACGGAACAGTTCTTTACTCAAGAGATTTCAGCAAACCAGCTCCCGGCACATTTAGAGTTCCTAGTCCGCCAATCACTTATATAAATTATAGCATTGCTGATAAAAGTCTTCTAACTGCAGGTTATGAATTTTGTTTGGACTGTCAAACTCCTAAAAAATTATTTTTAGGTCTTGGATACGGCGTTACTAATAGTTATAACGGACAATATTATGGTCTGCCCGATCTTCATCTATCTTATAATGTCTCTATTTTATTTGCAAAAATTGGAACAACACACAAAAATAGTTATCTATTAGGCGGATTAACATTAATGAATTTCATAGATTTAGGATTTGGATATTCATTACCGTATACCCCAGACAAAGCTCCAGCATTTGAAGGATTTACGATGAGTCTTAATTTAAGATTTACAAGAAACAGAAAAGTTTACAGCCAATTTATAGGATATTAAACAATTTAAAAATGAAAACATACGTTATCATAGTTGTCATTCTATTATTTTCAATTAAAATAACAGCTCAAAACGACACAATTTATTTTAATAAAAATTGGAAATTGAGTAACAAAGAAACAGCTTTTTATTACCGAATTAAACCTGTAAAAATAAACACAAAAAAAGCCGTTGGATACAAAATAGAAAAAGTCGATTCTCTTTTTGTAATTAAAGATTATTATCTAGACAATAATCAGTTACAATTTCAGTGCTATTCAAGTGACCATGAAGCTAAATACTTAATTGGCAAAGCTGAATGGTTTAATGTTGATGGAAAAATGATTGACGCCAACAATTTTAATTACAAGAAAAACACTAATAACTCAAAATTTAAAATTCCAGAATGGCCTATCCTATATTTGAATTATTCAATTGCTAATAAAAGTCTCTTTACGGGTGGTCTTGAATTTTGCCTAACTCAAAGCAAAAACAAACTCTTTTTGGGTGCGGGATATGGAATTACTAATAGCTATGATGGTAACTATTATGGTCTTCCAGATGTACATTTATCATATAATTCAGAATATCTTCTGTTTATAAAAGCTGGCGGCTCCTCTAAGAATGCTTATGCAGTAGGCGGTTTAACCGTATTTAATATGATAGATTTAGGCTTAGGATATTCGTTTCCATACAATAAAGAAAAGATTCCAACTTATGAAGGATTTACAGCTTCAATCTCATTTCGATTTACTAAAAATAAAGATATTTATACAAAACTCAATATCATACAATAAACTCTAATCCCTTACAATTTCAATTTTCCTTCTAATTTCATTTCCACTAGCATCTACAACTGTTATGTAATGTGTTCCAGTTCTGGGAGTAATTGGCAATTCATGAAATGTTTTTGTTGTTGCTTTATAAACATCATCTACATACCAAAACAATTCTTTATCTCTTTCAGAATAAGCTACTTTTAAAATCACTGGCTGAACATTGCTGTTAAAATCTTTTGTTAAGTAGATTTTGCTGTTTGCTTTTGGATAAATAAAATCCATTGTAGTGGTTTGCGTTCCTTCGCAACCCTCTTTGAATGGAGGAAGCGGCAAATATTCGATATGCTGACTTTTGTAATACCATGCCATAACAGGAGGCAAAACAAACCAATTTTTAGTCACAATATTTTCTACGCTTTCACAACTGCTGTTGACCTGAAATTGTTCTGCCTTATCTAAATGAATTGTTCTGTGATATGGACAAACTTTAGTCGTTTTTCCTTTTTTAGCAACCCATTGCTTAATTTTCGGACAATTGTCTTTTGCCAAATAACCACTTAAACGGCAAACCTCAACTTCGGCTAAATCATTATACGGAGTATCAAACCATCTTTGCCTTGGAAGTAAATTAAAAACGTCAAATAAAATTGGCGCTGCGCTGGTTACTCCTGTTAAGGTTGGTCTTCCTTCTCCCGTCGCATTTCCTACCCAAATTCCGACCACATATTTTGAATTGGTTCCAATAGCCCAAGCGTCACGATTCCCAAAGCTCGTTCCTGTTTTCCATGCAATTTTAAGAGAACTGTCATAAAATTTCCAAGCTTCATCTCCTTCTGGCCTATTCACCTCTTCCATTGCATTATACGTTAACCAAATTGATCCAGCGCCCAAAATATTCTTCTGATCGGTTTCTGATCCAAAATCGGGCTTAAAATCGTTTTTGTAGTTAAGTTCGGTAAATTCATTAGTTCGATACTTGCTCTTATTTTTAGTATAATAATTGATCGTTGATGAAAGATTTGCATATGTTCGACATAAATCCCACAAATTACTTTCAGCACCTCCCAAAATCAGAGACAAACCATAATGATCAGGAGTTTTATTGATGTTTTTTAATTTGAATTTCTGTAATTCTTCATAAAACTTGTTTACAGTAAATTCCTGAAGCATCAAAACCGCAGGAATATTCAACGAACGTGATAAAGCGCGATGTGCTGGAACAGCACCATCAAACGTCAGATTAAAGTTTTGCGGTGTATATCCTGAAATCTGTGTTGGAATATCGGCTACTAAAGTATTCGGCAGCAATTCGCCATCATCGAGCATTGCGCCGTATAAAAGCGGTTTTAAGATACTTCCAGTACTTCTTGGCGCATCAATAATATCAACATCTTTTTGATGATCCGAATCTGCTGGAGAATTCCCAACATAGCTCATTACGTTTCTATTATGAACATCGATTACTAAAATAGCTAAATTATGAACTTCATTCTGCTTGTACTGATTGTAATAATATCTCGCAATTTGATTGACACGATTTTGTAAAGCATAATCAATTGTAGTTTTTACTCTTGTTCCTTCTTCATTTTTCGCCACTCTCTGCAACAAATGCGGTGCTATTTGAGGAAGATTGTATGGCTTTTGAGGAAGAGCTTCTTCTATAGATAGTTCGTACGTCTGTTTGTCTATTATTCCTTCCTGATGCAGTTTTAATAAAAGGCGGTTTCTTTTATTCAATAATTTTATTTGATTTTTTCCAGGATAAATTAAACTTGGCGCATTCGGCAAAACTGCCAAAACTGCATTTTCTGCCCAAGACAATTGATTGGACTGAACACCAAAATAACGCCATGAAGCCATTTCTAATCCCACAACATTTCCTCCAAATGGCGCATGTGCAGCGTACATTTCAAGAATTTCATTTTTAGAATAACCTAACTCTAATCTTGTAGCGAGAATAATTTCTATTATTTTTTCGAAATAGGTTCTATTTTTTCCTTTACGGGAAAGTCTGATTACTTGCTGAGTCAATGTACTTCCGCCTCTGATAACTTTTCCTGCTTTTCTATTTTGTTTAAAAGCATTAATCATCGCGCCGGGATTAAAACCGGGATGTTTATAAAAATATTCGTCTTCAAAATAAACAATACATTTCTTGAATTTATCAGGAACGCTGTCCTGAGCTGGAAAACGCCATTGCCCATCTCGTGCAATTTTAGCCCCGAGGAGTTCTCCTTCTTTACTTTCTATAACGGTAGAGTATGGTTCTTTGAACAAAGTTCGAGGTATTGAAAAATAGTAAATCAGCAAGAGCAGAAATGCAATTGCTGATTTAATCTTATTTCTTTTTATCCAGTTTATGATGCGTTGAAGAAACGCTTTTATTTTATTTTTCAATCCTTATTTTTTTAACCGCAAAGACGCAAAGATTTACGCAATCCCGACAGCTATCGGGACACAAAGTTTTTTCTCGCAGATTCAGGAAATCTTATATTATCTACTTGATCTGCAAAATCTGCGGGAAACATTTTTTGCTAAGTTCTCAAAGTTTTTTTGCCACAGCTTAAAGAATTAAAAAAGATTTTAAAATCTGTGCTAATCTGTATAATCTGTAGCAAAAAAAATTACTTCACAACCTCAACCCAAAATCCTTTTGTTCGGGCTAGGAAAGTATTATCATACATTGCTTCGCATTGCAATCCAGGTAAATAATAGTTTCCTAAATACGACGCATTTAGCAGAATTCTGAAAACTTTGGTTTCTCTGGCCTTCATTCCGAAATAGAAATTAGTTCTGTCATCACGAATGTCAATATAATCTGCAATGTTATTTACAGCATCTCCGTAATCTGTAAAACGAGTATTTACAATTTCGAATCCTGAAGGCAGAATTTGTGATAACGCTACGTTTTGAACGCTTTCTCCTCTTTGGTTTTTAATCGTAACCTCTGCAACAAATTCAGTTCCCTGATTGATTCTTGAAACATTGATTACGCTTCCTTTTCTGTTTTTGAAAACTATAGAAGCCATAACATCACTTTGAACAGCATTTTCTTGTCCAATAGGCAATATTCCCGTGTTCAATACACGAACATAAACGGTATTTGCTTTATTGTTTTTCAGTGTAATACTATTTGTTCCAGAAGCCACAGACAAACTGCGATCTGCAACCGATTTACCAGTATTTATCGTCTCTCCTTTTCCGTTTTTACTAAACTGAATATTGATTCCTTTTGGTCCATTGCTCACAGCAAATTTCGACATTGCATACAAACAATAAGCCGTTGTCTGCGTACTCATCCATTGATTTGCAGACATTTCTTTGGCTAGTTTTGTAGCGGTTACAAATGCTTTTTGTTTCTGGTCTAATAAAAGCATGGTTTCAAGAGCCATTGCTCTGTTTCTTTCACTTGAACCATAATAGTAATAGCTGTATTCATCTGAACTTCCATCAATACTGGTTTTCAAGAACAAACTTTGCCCAGCTGATTTTTGTCCTGCTAAAACATAAGCTGCTGCCAAACGAAGCATACTTTCATTCGAAATGCCTTTAGTTTCACGTAATCTATTCATTGATGATAAATCGGCATTTCCAGCTAAAGCTAAAGTATACAAACGATACGCCTGAGCTAAATCATTTCCGTATTTCGGCTCAAAACGCCATTGTTTTGCTTCTTTTTGCTGATAACCTAACCATTTCGATTTGAAATTAATTGGTAACACATATCCTTTTTTCTCTGCTTCAATCAAGAAATGTCCAGCATAAGAAGTTCCCCAATCGTCTGCAATTGCATTTCCTTGCCAGTAAGGCATTCCTCCATTTGACAACTGGAAATTACCCAATCTTGCAATTCCTGCCGCAATGTTTTTCTGAATCAGATCTTTTCGTTTCGCATCAATATCGGCCACATCTCCCAAATACAATTGAGGAAAAACTGATGAAGTCGTTTGTTCTACACATCCATGCGGATACTGAATTAAGAATTGTAATCTTCCGTTCAAATTCATTGATGGCATAGACGAAACTTCCAATCTTGCTTTGTTGCTCCCTGCAATTCCAAACGTTTTCCATGAAATTGTCTTCGTACTATTTGGCGTTAAAACAACATCTGTAAAAGTACTCGTAACCCGATTTGGATTCGTCATATCGATCTCAACATCATAAGTTGATTTCTCGCTTCCAGATGTCGCAATTACTTGAACTTTTGCAATTCCAGTTGCGGATCCTACAACCAAATTAAAATAGGCCATTTTTTCATCAGGCTGTGCAAAATTTAGTTTTTGAACTGCACTTCCCATAACTTTCAATCCGTTGCTGGTTTTAACCTGAATTGTTACGTTTTTAATTTTATTTTCAGTTGCAAAAACAGTTACTGGCAATGTTACTTTTTCTGATGGCGAAATTTTTCTTGGTAACGAAGCTAATACCATTAACGGACTCTTAACCTGAGTTGCTTTTTCAACGCTTCCGTAAGCGCTTGTATTTGCATCTCCCGCTACAACCATTGTTCTAACAGAACCAATATATTTAGGGAGTTTTAATTCATGCGATTTTGTTTCTCCTTTTCCTAATTTAAATGGTCCATAATACAATACTACAGGTTTAAAACGGTTGGCTTTTTTAGCTTTTCCGCCTCCTAAATCCTGATCACCACCAATACTGAAAATCTGATTTATTTTTCCGCCATACGCACCAATTACATCATCGTAAACATCCCAAGTTTTTACACCTAAAGCTTCACGAACATAGAAACTATCCCATGCATTTGGTGTTTTAAAGCGAGTTAAATCCAAAAGACCTTCATCTACAACCGCAATTGTATACGTCATTTCTTTTCCTGATTTTTCGCCTACTTTTACTGTAAACGGCTGTTCTGGTCTTAAAACATCTGGCATATTAAGAGTTGGTGCCAAAATGGTGTTTTTATCTACCACTTCAATCGGCACAATTCCGTACATACGAATTGGCGAATCGTTTTTGGTAGAAGCGTGAGGCTGTAATAATGTAATATTAAAATATACGTTTGGTGCCATTGCTCCTGTAATTGGAACCTCCACTTTTGTTTCTCCGTTTTTAGTTTCAGCCCAAATAGTCTGCACAACTCTTGATCCGTTTTCGATAGAAATTAGTGCACGTCCGCCTTCACTTGAAGGGAAAGAAATCTGCGCTTTTTCTCCAACTGCGTAATTCTTTTTATCGGTAGAAAAAACTAACATATTGGCTGTAGAAGCATCTCTATTTCTTGTTTTTCCAGACCAGATTGGCCAGTCGATATTTACAGTCAAAGATGTTGCATGACCATCTTGCTGATCGGCAACACGAATTAAATAACGTCCCCATTCTTCATCTGTCAAAGCAAACTGAAAACTTCCTTTTCCGTTAGAATCGGTGTTGATTACAAAGGTTTTGTATGAAGTCGTTGCATTCGATGAGTTGTAATTTGATAAATTATCACTCGAAGAATCCCACCACCATCTCCAATCTACTTTGTAAACTCTTACTTCGAGATTACGAACTGATTTTGGTCTTCCGTTTTCATCAACAGTAACCACTTCAAAACGATTGTTTGTTCTCGTTTCAAGCATACTATACTTATTCAATTCTGGCGTTTTAACTCCAACGTATGTTTTGTACGGAGAATAAGTTGTTGACATTACATCTGTACTAAAATCTCCTCCTTCTTCATATACTTTTGTAATGAATGATGCACGCAACATTCCAGGTGCCTGACCTTGCAATCTTGGCTGAATATTTACTGAAGCCTTTCCGCTTTCATTTAATTTTCCAGAGAAAATATTGATTTCTTCTGTACTAAACTGACGCGCTAAATCATCAAAAGTATATTTTTCATATCCTTTGAAAGTTGTGGCTTGCTGAGAAAATTTCGCCTGCATTTCTACATTCAAATTCTTAGCAATTGCACCATGAAGCCATGTTACTTCTAGATTGTCTGTATTTGGATACGAAGCCGAAAGTGTTTTTCTGCTAAACGTATTCTTAATTTTTAAACGATTTGGCTTGATGGTTTCAATCTTAATGCTTTTATAGAATTTCGCTCCTCCAACGCTCACCATTGCTTCCCAGTTTCCTGTTGGCGCATCTTGGTTTGTTGGCACTATAAAAGCATAATGGTTTAAATCATTCGTTTTTTGAACGGTCTGATAAACTGTTTTACCATTCGGATCATTTAAACGGAATTTAATTGGATGTGATTTCGGAAGTTTATTCGCGGCATCGTTCAAAATAAATGACAGATACAGATTATCTCCCGGACGCCAAACACCTCTTTCTCCGTAAATAAATCCTTTTAAACCTTTTTGCAAAGTCTCTCCCGCAACATCAAAATTACTTACAGACAGTGAAAGTCCGTCATCTAATTTCACGTAAGTCGACTGATCTCCTAAAGTTACAATTGCAAAATAAGCGAATTTGTCCAATTGGAAAGATGCAATTCCTTCGCTACTTGTTGCTGCTGTTGCTATTTTTTGCTGTTGGAAATTGTATAAATCAACTCTTGCGTTTGAAACTGGCTCAGTTGTAACAATATTATTTACAGCAAACAAGTACGATTTATTTTCACCTCTTTTTGCAATAACACCTAAATCTGATGCTAAAATATTAGTCGCAATTCTGGCATTGTAGAAATAAGAACCTGTACAAGGATCCTCACTTTCTCTCCAATCATAATCATCATAGTAAGAGTAATCATCATAAGAGTTGCCACTGTAATTTACGTCGTTTTCATCAACTTCTTCTTCCTCCGTTTCATCGTTATTTCCTTCTGATGTTTCGCATTTATAAAGCGAGTATTTCTTTTTGTAGACAAATTCAACTCTGTAAATTGCTCCTGGTTCTGGTTTAATAATTTTAGATAAATCTAAAGCATACGTATTCCATTTTGCCAGATTTACAAGCGTGCTTTCTCTTAAATTTAAAGTGGTTTTGGCAATTGGCTGCGCTACTTTTTTGAGATTCTGTCCGCCATTTAATTCGTTGTATTGAAGAAATTGCAGAATGTTGTTTTTGTAAATTTTATACACCTTTACATCAACCGCACTCAGATTTACGGCCTCAAAATTCAGTTTTAAATTGTTTGAACTTGGCAGAATAGTTCCATTTTTAATAAAACGAACATTTGGTTTTATCTGATCAAAAGAGATTTTCTCGCTATAATTGTTTTCCAGTTTTTTACCATATTGGCTTTCTATTCCCTGAAAGACTTCTAGCAATAATTCTCCTGTAATAACTTGTTCTGGTTCCTCATCTGGCACATATTCTACAGCATCTTCTACAACAGCAGCAGCTGAGTCTACTGCTACTGCGGCCGAATCTACCATAACTGCAGCCGAATCTACAGCGACGGCAACTGGCTCTTGTGCAACAACTGTTACTGGCTCTGCTTTTTTAGGTGCATTTTGATTGGTAAAATATACTTTTAGTAAATTTCCTTGTGTAGAAAACTTCAAGTTATTGGTATTTTGAATTGAAACCAATCCAGCAAAGTCCTGACCTTTTTCTAATGGTTCAGAGAAATTAATTAAAACCTGCTGATTGTTTCCGTCTGGAACTTCAACTTTTATAACTTTAAATTCGTTGATACTCGTAATTGGAAAATCAATTTGACCTTTTTGTTCAATATCAAAATCATTTCCGTCGTAAATAATTTCTAGATTTGAAACTTCTGATTGACGCTGAATACTGTCAATTATAAAACGAAACTCTTTTGCAGGTCCGTTTGTTTTCTCAAACTTAATTTTAAGATTATTTCCATTATGCTTGGCTTCAACAAGTTTTTGAGCCGTTTCCAAATCAATATTATCTGCTGTTTTCAAAACACAGTTTAAATATTGATATTCTTTACTGTAAGATTGAATATCTCCAGTATTGATGGTAAAATCCTGTTTAACCGTTTTAACTGTAAAGTTGAATTTAGAAAGCTCTTTTTCTTTCTCTTTTGGAATGGCTGTCAGTTTATCTAAGTTTAAAGTAACCTGATATTCTGTTCCCATTTTGAGTTTTTTCTCTGGAATAAAAGCTAAAGTATTTGTTGAAAGCGCTATGACTTTTCCGTGAACACTTGGCGAAATATCAAACAAATCGTCATCTAATTCCTGATTAGGTTTCCAATCGTTTTTATCGAAAGCCAAAACTACACGAATATCAGAATCTGCAGAAACGATACCGCTAGTAAAACTAGTAATGTAGTCTTTGAATAATGAAAAATCGGAATTAAAATCGGCCGCTGATTTGCGCCCGCAGGATTGAAAAATAAAAAACACAAAAAATACGAGAAATAATCCTTTTGCCTTCACTTTTATCTAGAGTTATTGGTTAACAAATTGAGAATTTAATACGATTTAGCGCTAAAAGCCTTAACACCAAAATACAAATTAAATTACGATAAAAGTAAAATATTTTCCTCTTATTTTAAGAAGAAAATTCCGAAATAAAAATATTTAACTTTTGTTGAAGGATACAGACTACTGTAGAGATACTCAACGATTATTTACGTCTTTCCAAGAAAAAACGTTTCATTAAATCTGCAGCTTCATTTGCCATTACACCAGAAACAACAGTAGTTTTGGGATGCAATTTTGTTCCCATATTCAAAAATCCGCGCTGTTCGTCGCGTGCACCGAAAACAATCTTTGAAATCTGGCTCCAGTATAAAGCACCTGCACACATTTGGCAAGGTTCGAGCGTTACATAAAGTGTACAGTCTTTTAAATATTTTCCGCCCAGAAAGTTTGCCGCTGCGGTTATAGACTGCATTTCGGCATGAGCTGTAACATCATTTAATAATTCTGTCAAGTTATGACTTCTTGCAATTACTTTATCAGCCACAACAATTATAGCTCCAACAGGAATTTCGCCTTTTTCGTAAGCAATTTCTGCTTCCTGCAAAGCTTTTTTCATAAAATACTCGTCGGTGAAAGGATTTATCATACTTGCAAAAATAGGGTTTTAGAACTTATTTTTTATTACTTTTAAATCGTGATATATAGAATAATGGAAAGAAAACATAGAATAACTGTTCAAACAAACTACAAATTGATTCTGCCAATACTGTTTGCGGTTATAACTGTACTTTTTTTCGGCTGCCAAAACAAAGAAGATAAAAAATCGAAAATTGACAATTTTGAAGTTGTCACAGATACGACAGCAGTAAAATTACATTCTTTAGATACGACTATAAACAGAAAGACATTAGAACAAACACAATCGTCTGCGCTAAAAGTTGAACAAGTTGAATTAAAGAAAACTATACCAACAGTATCTGGAGAATCTACTAAGAATAAAATCTCTGAACAGAATACAGTAAAAAAAGATGATTCTTCATCAACTCTAAAACCCATCTCAAATACAAATGCTGAGTTCCCTGGCGGTATTGAACAATTTCATAACTTCTTCATGAAAGAATATAAAAAACCAGAAGACGTAAACTATTGGAAACTTAATTTCACTCTCGCATTTGCAGTAGAAAAAAACGGTTCAGTATCTTTTCTTGAATGTTCGCCAGCCGTTGAAGAACCACTACAAAAAGAAATTATCAGAGTTTTAAGTTTATGCCCTAAATGGCAGCCTGGAGAATCGAACGGAAAAAAAGTTAGAATGCAATATTCTGTGCCTATTTTATTGAAATAAGACTCCGCAAGAAAATTAAATTTAAAACCGTAAATTTGCTTTTTACCTTACAATGAAAAGCGATTTACTTTCCAACATATACAATCCTGCCGATTTGCGTCTTTTAAAAGAAGAACAGCTTACTCAAGTTGCTCAAGAACTTCGTCAGTTTATTATTGATATCGTTTCTGTAAAAGAAGGTCATTTAGGCGCAAGTTTAGGCGTTGTAGAACTCACCATTGCTTTACACTACGTTTTTAATACTCCAGATGATTTATTGGTTTGGGATGTTGGGCATCAGGCATACGGGCATAAAATATTGACCGAAAGAAGAGAAATTTTTCATACCAACAGACAGATCGGAGGAATTTCCGGATTTCCGAAAAGAAGCGAAAGTGTTTACGATACTTTTGGCGTTGGGCATTCTTCCACTTCTATTTCTGCCGCACTTGGAATGGCGATTGCTTCTAAACTACAAGGTGATTTCGACAAAGAACATATTGCCGTTATTGGAGACGCTTCTATTGCCAGCGGAATGGCTTTTGAAGGTTTAAATCATGCCGGAGTAACTGATGCCAATATTTTGGTGATTCTAAACGATAATGCCATCGGAATTGATCCGAGTGTTGGTGCTTTAAAAAAATACCTTACTACGGTTAAAAATGGCAAAAATCCACGCCAGAATAATATCATTAAATCTTTGAATTTTGATTACTCAGGACCAATAGACGGTCATGACCTTCCTAAATTAATCAAAGAATTAAATCGTCTTAAAAAGATAAAAGGTCCAAAATTCCTTCATATTGTAACTACAAAAGGAAAAGGATTGCAGCAGGCTGAGGAAAATCAGGTAAAATATCATGCGCCTGGAAAATTTGACGCTTCAACTGGAGAAATTCATTTAAAATCGGAAGAAAATCTTCCGCCTAAATATCAGGATGTTTTTGGCTTGACTATTTTAGATTTAGCCAAAAAGAATGAAAAAATAATAGGAATCACTCCTGCCATGCCATCTGGAAGTTCCTTAAAATTTATGATGGATGAATTCCCAGAACGCGCTTTTGATGTTGGAATTGCTGAGCAACACGCCGTAACGCTGGCAGCAGGAATGGCAACTCAGGGCATGATTGTATATTGCAACATTTACTCCACATTTTTGCAACGTGCCTACGATCAGGTAATTCATGATGTAGCTTTGCAAAATTTACCTGTAATTTTTTGTTTGGATCGTGCAGGTTTAGTTGGCGAAGATGGCGCAACGCATCATGGTGTTTTTGATATCGCGTATCTGAGATCAATTCCGAATATGGTTATTTATGCTCCGCTAAACGAAATTGAACTTCAAAATATTTTGTATACCGTTCAATTAGGAATAGAACATCCTATCGCAATTCGATATCCAAGAGGCCGAGGAGTCTTGCCAAATTGGGAAATAGAAAATTTCGGACATTACGAAAAAATAAACTGGGGCGAGGCAAAATGCCTGAAAGATGGTACGAAAGTTGCTGTGCTATCGGCCGGAACAATTGGAAATAATGTTATAGAAGCACTTAAAGAATCAATAAATTCTGAAGAGATTGCGCATTATAACTTTAGCTTTATTAAACCACTAGATTACAACACATTAAACTCTGTTTTTTCAACTTTCGAACGTATTATTACAATCGAAGAAGGGGTTAAAAATGGCGGTTTTGGAAGTGCAATTTTGGAGTTTGCAGCATCAAATAATTTTAGAAATTCTATTGAAATTATGGGTGTTCCTGACGAGTTTATCGAACATGGAACGGTAAACCAACTGCAACAATTGTGTAAAATTGACGTTAAAAGTTTAATAAATCTTTTTTCTAACGGTTCAAAATAATTATTTTGCGACACCAAAAAAAAAATTACCTAATGAAATTATTGCGTTCTACCCTTTTGCTATTATTGCTTTTGTGTACTTCTAATAACTTTGCCCAGATTATACAAACAACTTTAAGTCCGAATCAAGCACCTAAACCGCCATCCAACTGGAGCAGAAAGAATCAGGTTGGTTTTGACATTTCCGAAATTGCTTTTGTAAACTGGAGCGCGGGGGGAACAAGTTCTATTTCAGGATTATTTAAAGGTGAATTTGGAAGAACCTACACCAAGAAAAATCATAAATGGGTAAACGAGCTTATTGTAAAATATGGCTTAAATAAACAAGACGGAATTGAGTTAAGAAAAACAGACGACGCCTTTCAGTTTAACTCTACTTATGGTTTCAGAAAAGATACTGCTTCAGACTGGTACTACTCTTCTAAATTAAATTTCAACACACAATTTACAGATGGTTATAATTATCCAAACCGTGATGTTGCCATTTCTAAACCTTTCGCACCAGCTTATATCTTTCTAGGAGCCGGAGCAGAGAATTCAAACAAAGAAAAAAACAGAGTATTTTACTTCTCTCCTATTACATTAAAAACCACTTTAGTACTTGATCAATATCTTGCAGACCAAGGTTCTTTCGGGGTTAAAAAAGCGGTTTACGCACCAGACCCATTAGATCCTACTCAGCAAATATTGATTGAAAATGGCCAAAAGGTAAAAGCCGAATTTGGTATTCTTTTTACAGCTTATATGAAAAACGAAATCTATAAAAACGTTTTTTACGAAAACAGATTAAGTTTATATACCGATTACTTAAACAAATTCGGAAATGTCGATATTGATTATGATACGCGTCTTGATCTTGTTGTTAACGCTTATGTAAAAGCTAATATCGGTGTTCACTTAATTTATGATGATGATATTAAAACCAAAAAAGATGTTGTTGATCCAACTACAGGAACAACAACTCAGGTAAATGACGGGCCAAGAATGCAATTAAGACAAGTTCTAGGAGTTGGTCTGGTTTACGCTTTCAAATAAATAAAATAAGAATAATAAAAAATGCCTCTTTCGTTAATTTTGAAAGAGGCATTTTTTATTGTAGAAGAATCGATTTAACGCTTTTTCTGTCCTTGAATTGTTTCGTATAATTCAAGTGCGTTTCCGTCTGTAAGAAGCGAAACGTAGTGACAAATATGCAATAAACGTTCGTATAAATTAGTTTTATCTAAATGGTGTTTCTCTGGCAGCATTTTCAAAATCAATTTGTCATAATTTGAAGCCGTTCCTTCATATTTATTATTGAATGCTGTGATGAACTTATCCAATAATGTTTGAATGATTTGATAACCTACAATTTCTTTTTCTATCACTTCACGGCTTTGGTAGATTTTCTCAACACTCAGTTTAATGATATCATTCATCTGCGCTTTGTATTTGCTTTTGTCTGTTAAAGCATACGGAAAGTTTCCTGCAAGAATTGCTTCTTCATTTTCAACAAAGACATTTACAGCATCATTAATTAAAGTTCCGATAGCCAAAGCTCGTAAATAACTAATACGGTCTTCTTTTGTGGTTAATGATTTGTATTTAGAAACCCCAATATTGTCTTTTACGAGATTAATCAAATATTCTAAAGCAAAATCTTCAGATACCAAACCTAAATTAATTCCGTCTTCAAAGTCGATAATGGTGTAGCAAATATCATCTGCAGCCTCGACTAAATAAGCCAAAGGATGTCTTTCGAAACCAATATCTTCACCAGATTTATTGGCTATCATTCCCATGTCTTTGGCTACTTCCTCAAAAAATAATTTATCAGACTGAAAGAATCCATATTTTTTATCAGAAATTTTATTGGTTGGCTTTTTCGGAAGACTTTCTTTCGGGTATTTCATAAAAGCTCCTAAAGTTGCATACGAAATACGAAGTCCACCTTCAATTCCCGGACGGCTTGCTGTAAGAACTGAAAATCCGTTGGCATTTCCTTCAAAATCAATCAAATCCTGCCATTGTTTATCTGTAAGCTGATTTCTATATTTTTGTCCATTTCCGATAGAAAAATATTCTCCAATTGCTTTTTCACCAGAGTGCCCAAAAGGCGGATTTCCAATATCATGCGCCAACGAAGCTGCGGCTACAATCGCTCCAAAATCGTTCATGTGATAACCGTGAACTTCTTTCAGGTAAGGATATTTCTCAATGATTTTTTTTCCAACCAAACGCCCTAGCGAGCGCCCAACAACCGAAACTTCCAAACTGTGCGTTAAGCGTGTGTGAACGAAATCTGTTTTAGAAAGCGGAATAACCTGTGTTTTATCTTGTAAACTTCTAAAAGCTGCAGAAAAAATAATTCGATCATAATCTACTTCAAATCCCAAACGAGTATCATCTTGTTCTACACGTAATCTTTTGCTTGTATCGCCTTGACGTTTTAATGATAATAGCTGTTCCCAGTTCATTTGATTTTAGATTGATGATTAAAGATTTTAGATTGATGATCTAAATCTTGATTTAAGACTTCAAAAATACATTTTATTTTAGGATTTTCTTCTCCTTTAAAATTCTAAAGCAGTACTGTGCTTGATTTCTCCCATCACAAAAATACTATTGGTATTCCCGATATTCTCAATCGTAGACAATTTATTCATTACAAAATCCTGATAACTAGCCATGTCTTGCACCAAAATCTTGAGCATAAAATCGTAATCTCCAGCTATGTTATAACATTCTATAATTTCTGGAAGTGCCACAATATCTTTAACAAAATTGCTTCCAACATTTTTGGCGTGTTCTTTTAATCTCACATTACAAAAAACAGTCATCCCTCTGTTCATTTTCTGCTTGTCCAAAAGAGCAACATATTTAGTAATATAACCGTCTCTTTCCAATCTTTTAATTCTCTCATAAACGGGCGTAACGGTTAGAAATAATTTACTCGCAAGGTCTTTTGTATTGATATTGCAGTCTTCTTGAAGGTATTTCAAGATCAACAAATCGGTTTTGTCTAGATTTTCCATAGTTTTTTTTACTGCCAAAAGTTAATTTCAGACATCTATACAGAAAAATAATCTTTAAAATAGTATTTTAAAAACGCATTTTACTGAAATAAAGACCAAATATAAGTTATAAAAACCAAGAACGTAAATTTGTTCAGTAAAAAATACTGAATCAAAAATGAAAACAAACAACTTAGGTTATCCACGAATTGGAAGCAACAGAGAGCTCAAAAAAGCATCTGAATTGTATTGGGCGGAAAAAATTTCTGCTGACGAACTTATTGAAACAGGAAAAGAAATCCGTCTTAAAAACTGGAAATTACAAGCTGAAGCAGGAGTAGATTTAATTCCGTCTAATGATTTTTCTTTTTATGATCAGGTTTTAGACCTTACGTTGACTCTTGGAGCAATTCCTGCTCGTTATCACGAATTAGCAAAAAACAATTCGGCTCTGGATTTGTATTTTGCGATGGCAAGAGGATCTCAAAAGAACGGACAAGATGTTGTGGCGATGGAAATGACAAAATGGTTTGATACCAATTACCATTATATAGTTCCTGAATTCACAAAAAACCAAAAGTTCGAATTGTTTTCAGAAAAAATAATCAACGAGTTTAAAGAAGCAAATGTTCTAGGAATTAAGACAAAACCTGTTTTAATTGGACCCGTTTCTTATCTTTTGTTAGGAAAAGAAAAAGAAGAAGGCTTTAACCGAATTGATCTTCTTGATAATTTACTTCCTGTATACTTTGAAATTCTTGAAAAATTACAAGCAGAAAAGGCAGAATACATTCAGATTGACGAACCTTTCTTAGCTTTAAATTTAACCGATAAGGAAAGAAGTGCTTTCACGAAAGTGTATAACGAAATTAATACTCGTTTCCCAAAACTTAAAATCATTTTAGCAAACTATTTTGATTGTTTTGGAGAAAATCTAGAAACAGCTCTGGCTCTGCCAGTTGATACTTTGCATTTAGATTTAGTTCGCTGTCCGCTTCAGTTAGATGATATTTTAGAATCAGGGAAACTGGCTCCAAACGTAAATCTTTCTTTAGGAGTTGTTGACGGAAGAAACATCTGGAAAAATGATTTTAAAAAATCTTTAGAATTAATCAAAAGAGCCACTGATGCTTTAGGCAAAAATAGAATTTTAGTTGCGCCTTCTTGTTCATTAATTCATAGCCCGTGCGATTTAGATTTAGAAACAAACGATCAGACCTTAACTCCCGAAATCAAACAATGGCTGGCTTTTGCTAAGCAGAAAATCAACGAAATTGTACTTTTAAAACAATTTGCTTCAAATGAAGTGAACCTAGAAAACTCAGCCACTTATAAAGAAAATGTTCAGGCAAACGAAAACCGTAAAACTTCAAAATTAATTCATAATAATGAAGTTAAAGCTCGAGTAGCCGGAATCACAGCTTCAGACGACAAACGCAATAGCGCGTTTGCCATTAGAAGAAAAAGTCAGATTCAGGCTTTAAAACTGCCATTATTTCCAACTACAACAATTGGATCTTTCCCTCAAACAGCAGAAGTAAGAAGCTGGAGAGCGAGATTCAAAAAAGGAGAATTAACAGCTCAAGAATACAATGATTTAATCGAAAAAGAAACCGAAGCAACTATTCGTTTTCAGGAAGAGACTGGAATCGACGTTTTAGTCCATGGTGAGTTTGAGCGTAACGATATGGTTGAGTATTTCGGTGAGCAATTGGACGGATTCACTTTTACAAAAAACGGTTGGGTGCAGAGTTACGGAAGCCGTTGCGTGAAACCTCCTGTTATTTACGGCGATGTTTCAAGACCAAACCCAATGACTGTAAAATGGTCTCAATATGCACAATCTTTAACTTCAAAATGGGTAAAAGGAATGTTGACAGGACCTGTAACAATATTGCAATGGTCTTTTGTACGTAATGACCAGCCGCGTTCTGAAACTTGTACGCAAATCGCTTTGGCAATTCGCGATGAAGTTGTCGATTTAGAAAAAGCAGGAATCAAAATCATTCAAATCGATGAGCCAGCCATTCGTGAAGGTCTTCCGTTAAGAAAAGAAGAATGGGCAAAATATTTAGATTGGGCTGTAAAAGCATTCCGAATTTCTGCAAGTGGTGTAAACGACGATACTCAAATTCATACACACATGTGTTACAGCGAGTTCAACGACATCATCCAAAATATTGCCGATATGGATGCTGATGTAATCACAATCGAATGCTCACGTTCTCAAATGGAACTCTTAGATGCTTTTGCAAACTTTAAATATCCAAACGAAATTGGCCCTGGAGTTTATGACATTCACTCACCACGTGTTCCATCAAGTGCAGAAATGGTTCGTTTATTAGAAAAAGCTTCTGCTGTAATTCCTGTTGACCAGCTTTGGGTAAATCCAGATTGCGGTTTAAAAACCCGTCATTGGGATGAAACTAAAAAAGCTTTAATCGAAATGGTAAATGCAGCTCAGGAAATGAGAGCTGCAGTAGAAAATCCTGTTACTTAATAGTTTTACCTAGAATATATTTTTGTTTTTTATGCCAGCAAATGAGGCCGAATATTAGTTATGATTCGGTTCGGCTACATTTTGCTGGTATTATTTTTTAGAAGCAGAAAATTTTAGTTTTCAAAACAGCTTCTGTCCCGCTATACGCTATATCTTTTCCTGGCTAAAGAAGCCAGAAAAAGGATACCGCTTCTATCGGGGCTAAACCTCAAGTTTAATTTTCAGAAGAACTTTAGCAAAAAAAAGCGCCCCAATTGGAGCGCTTTTTCATGTTTAGCTAAAACTTAAACCTAGAAGTTTTTAGAAATTCCGATGTTTACTGTTTTTCCAAAATTGAAATTAAACTCCTTATTTTTTTGTCCTTCATTATCAAAACTCCAAGTTTGATAACCAATACCTCCAATACTAAAATTTAATCCAAAACCTTTTTTCATATTAATAAAAAGAGACGGAATAATAGCCGTGTAAAAACCATCTCCTTTGAATTCGTTCTCTGCGTCTACTGAAGTGACAGTTCTTTTTTGATTTTGAAAACCAGCACCTAAATCAGCAAATACCGAAAAAGTTTCAGTCAAAGGAACAGAATAACGTAAAAAAGCACCCGCTTTAAAATTATTTGCTTTTCCAGTCATTCTACCTTCAATTTCAGTTCTCGAAGAACCAATCGAGAATTCTCCTCCGACAGTCCAATTATCATGAAACTGGTAACCTACTTTAGGAGAAAAACCAAAATCACGGTATTTTTCATTTGATGTTAGAAAATCTCTATTTGAAGAAGTATAACCAATATTTCCTCCAACTAAAATTGTTCCCTTTTGGGCATTTGCAAAGCTAACCATAGCTAATGCAAGAATAAGTAGCATTTTTTTCATTTGTGATATTTATTAAGATTTCACATACAACAAACAATTAAAATACCAATACATAACTGTAGTTATTTTCTTAACGATTAATTAAAAACAACTCAACTTAAATAGCTTAGAAATTAAAATAACAACAAGAAATGGTTATAAAAAAAAGCGCTCCGTTTGGAGCGCTCTCTGAAATTGAATATAAAACTAAAGATTAGAAGTTTTTAGAAATTCCAATACTTGCTGTTTTACCAAAGTTGAAATTAAATTTGCTTACATCTGGACCGTTGTTGTCATAATTTAATGTTTCGTATCCTAAACCTCCAATGCTAAAGTTAAGACCAAAACCTTTTTTCATGTTAATGAAAAGAGCTGGAACTACACCAATGTACATTCCATCTCCTTTAGCTTTTGAGTAGTTTGCTCCGATGTAATCTTTTTCAGTTCTGTTTTGGAAACCAGCTCCTAAATCTGCGAATACTGAGAAAGTTTGGCTTAATGGCATAGTGTAACGAACGAATGCACCAAATCTAGAAGTATTAGTTTTGTATTCATTTACACCTTGATCATCTTTTGAAGAAGCAACTGTAAACTCACCTCCAACTGTCCAGTTTTCGTGAAATTGGTAACCTACTTTTGGAGAAAAAGCAAATTCGTTTGATTTTCTTTCAGCATTACCGTAATCTCTTGTTTCAGAAGAATAAGAGATGTTTCCACCAACTAATACTGTTCCTTTTTGTGCGTTTGCAAAACTGCAGATAGCTAAAGCAGCCATCACTAAAAATTTTTTCATGATTTGGGTTTTATTGTAATTTTAGCATTCCTTTAACAATAACGATGCCGTGAAATACTGGTGCTGCTGTTTTTTTTATAATCACTTTAGGAGACAAATTTTTAGCAATAGAGACTATTTCTGTTTACTTTTGTAACAAATAAAAAGTCATGTCGATAGAAGTAAACAGTATATCAAAAAGTTACGGAGAGCAAAAAGCTTTAAATGAAATTTCTTTTAAAATTGAGAAAGGGGAAATCGTGGGATTTCTTGGTCCTAACGGAGCTGGAAAATCTACTTTGATGAAAATTTTGACCACTTATTTACTTGCCGATAGTGGCTCAGCCCTTGTAAATGGTCACGATGTCATGACAAACGCAAAAGAAGTACAACGCTCAATTGGGTACTTGCCAGAGCACAATCCTTTGTATTTAGATTTGTATGTTCGTGAATATTTGGCATTTAATGCCGATGTTTATAAAGTCCCCAAATCAAGAATCGAAGAGGTAATTCAACTGACAGGACTGACACCAGAAAGCCATAAAAAGATTGGGCAGCTTTCTAAAGGATATCGCCAACGCGTTGGTTTGGCAAACGCTCTACTTCATGATCCAGAAGTCTTAATTTTAGATGAACCAACTACAGGACTGGATCCGAATCAGTTAATGGAAATTCGAAATGTGATTAAAAATGCGGGGAAAAATAAAACTGTTTTTTTATCTACACATATTATGCAGGAAGTGGAAGCAATTTGCGATCGTGTCATAATTATTGACAAAGGACAAATTGTTGCAGACAATAAATTAGATCATTTAGTTACTGCAGATAAAGAGCAAGTTATTGAAGTAGAGTTTGATTACAAAGTTGAAGAACAGCTTTTGGCTAAACTTGAAAACATCTCTTCTTACATTAATACGCATGACATGACATGGGAGTTGACTTTTGTTACAGATAAAGATATGCGCCCAGCTATTTTTGACTTTGCGAACGAAAATGGTTTAAAAACATTACAATTGAATCAGAAAAATAAAAATCTGGAAGCTGTTTTTAGAGAAATTACTAAGTAAGTTTTCAGTCGCAGTCACGGTTAACAGTTAGAAAAGCGGTTTGTTTTAAATAAAACAAACCGCTTTTTTTATTTATTCACTTCTTATAATCAAGAAATTACGTTAAAACTAGAAAAATTAATTCTATTTTTATTTAGACTTATTATAAATAGTTATATATTTGGCATATCAAATTTTAAATGCCACAGTATGTTACATATACTCCATATCCTTAAAAAACGCATTTCAGTTGTTTTAAATCAAGCGTTAAACCTTCAAAAAAAGTTTTCAGAAGAATTGGAACGAATTGTTCTTCAATAAATCTGATAAAAAACAAGATTAGAATCGGTCAAATTAAAACAGCATGAAAAAAATTATAACCTCCATGATGCTTGCTTTTTCGGTATATGGATATTCACAGACAGAAGAAAAAGAAACAGATAGTATTGTTGAAACAGCTATAAATGCTTTAGATGAAATCGTGATTACTAAAAAGAAAGTACTTTATACTCAAAAATCGGATCGTCTTGTTTTCAATGTAGAAAACAGCATCGTTTCTGAAGGCGGGACCGCGCTTGACGTCTTATCTCGTGCGCCAGGCGTTGTCGTGTCTCAGGATGGCGATTTGTCTATTCGCGGACAGCAAGGTGTTGCTGTAATGATAAACGGTAAACTGACACAGCTTTCTCAAAAAGAATTGGCGAATTATCTAAAGGCTACAACCTCTTCCAACATCAAACAAATTGAAGTAATTACCAATCCTTCTTCTAAATATGATGCAGCAGGAAAAGCGGGCATCATTAATATTATCCTCAAAAAACCAAATGCTTCGGGCTTAAAAGGCACTGCTTTTGCGAGTTATGGAAGAGGGCGAAAAAACAGAACCAATTCTGGCTTCAACTTAAATTATAATAAGGACAAGTGGGGCGTTTTCGGAAATTACAGCTATACTTTTAGAGGCGAAGAAGAACATAAAAAATTCGATCAGACTCAATATACAGATCTTACGCATCAGGAAATTATATCTAAAAACCACCAAACATCAATTACAGATGAACCTTTAACTTCTAATAATTTCAAGATCGGAACACAATATGAGGTTTCCCCTAAAACAAATTTGGAATTTTATGTAGATGCCAAAATCGGACGATATGAAAATATGGCTGATGGAACAAATACAGTATTTAATACTTCAAATCAGCCCATTTTTGATGCTTTGACTTATAACGATAGCAAAGAAAAATGGAATGATTATACGTATGCTTTTTCTGGAGTTCATAAATTTAATACAGAAGGAAAAAACATGTCTTTTGACTTTGAATACGAAACATCAAAGTTTAGATCGAACCAATTTCAAAGCGCAGATAATACAGCAAATGCTACTGTTGTAAATGACCGACGTGGTTACATCCCTTCTCAGTTAAAAGTTTTTACTGGAAAACTTGATTTTGTAAATCCATTCAAGGAAAAACAATCTATTGAATGGGGTTTCAAAGCCAGCATTAAAAATAATGATAATCCATCTGTTTACGAATACTATGAAAATAAGGAATGGCTTATCGATTTTAATTCGACCAATCATTTTGAATATAATGAACAGATTTACGCGGCTTACGCCAACTACAAATATCAGTTAGAAAAATTAAACATTCAAGCAGGTTTAAGAAGTGAATACACCGCAATCAATATTGATCAGAAAACATTGAATGAAGAACACAAAGATGATTATTTGAAATGGTTCCCGAGTCTTTCCTTAAAGTATGAATTCACGAGTAATCATTCTGCACATGCATCTTACAGTAAAAGAATTAATAGACCAAGCCAGTTTGATTTGAATCCATTTCGTTTTTATGATGACTCGTTCAACTATTCACAAGGAAATCCGAACTTGATTCCAGAGATTACTCATGCTATGGAAATTGGTTATGCATGGAAAAGCAATTTTATGGCTTCTCTTTATTTTAATAGCACCAAAGACGTTTTCACGGAAGTGTACAATTACAATCCTGACACTAACACCACTGTCACAACGCAAATAAATGTTGATAAATCATACAATTATGGGATCAATATTACCAATACGTCTGAGCTAAACAAATGGTGGTCTGTAAACACTTTATTCAATGTTTTTGAAAATAAATTTATGGGAGACATTTTAAACAGCAATACAATCGATCCTATGATGACTTTGAATGTAAGCGTGCAAAATTCTTTTGCTATAACTGAAACTCTGAAAGCGGAAGGAAATGCACAATATCAGTCCAAATCAAATCTTGGAATTTACCAGAGAGATAGCTTCTTTGATTTCAGCATTGGGATTTCAAAACAAATATTAGCCAAAAAAGGAAACATCAAACTCAATTTTACCGATGTTTTCAATACCAACAATTTTACTATTAAATCTGCAGTTGCTCAAACTACTATTGATAAAAGATATGAGTTAGATAATCGTATTGCGACAATTGCATTTACATACCGAATTTAAAATTTCGTTCTTTAAATACCTTGTTTTTTGTTTTTTTTGTGTTAGTCAAGAGCCTGTTCCTTCAAACAGGCTCTTCTACTTTTATAAAGTTTATAACTCTGAAAGGACTTCTCGCATTTCCTCAATTACAAGTTTGACATCATCTTCTGTAGTTCTCCAGTTAACAAAAGAAGCCCTGATTCCTTTTTTACCTTGATAAACCGTTGGTGTCATAAATACCTTTCCTGTATCATTCAAAACAGATAAAAACTGACTTACTTTTTCTTGATTGTGTTCTCCTTTGAGTGTAAAGCAGACATTATTTAAACGAATTGGTGCCAACAGCTCAAAATCATTTTCTATTAGAGCATTTCCAAAATGCAAAGCCAATGCTGTACTATTTTCGACAATATCTCTAAAGCCTTCTTTCCCATAAGCTTTAAGCGAAAACCATACAGGCAACGCACGCAAACGACGTGAATTTTCAGGAAGAACATTCAAGTAATTAAAATTCTCCAGCGGATTAGCTAAATATGGTGCATTAGAATTTTGGAATGTTTCAATCTGCAGATTTATATGGTCTTTTTTAACTAAATAAAAAGCACTTTCATAAGGTACATTGAGCCACTTATGACAATCGATCGTAATACTGTCTGCCCCTTCCCAACCTTTTACCAAATGATTATATTTATCTGAAACCGCTGCAAATCCACCGAAAGCGCCATCAATATGCCACCAGAAATTGTACTTTTCTTTTAATGCAGCAATTGCTTCAAAATCGTCAAAATCGGCAGTATTTACAGTTCCTGCACTAGAAATCAAGATGAAAGGTTTTCCTTCTAACTTCTTTATATTTTCTTCCAAATCAGCAATATCAAGAGCTTCACGATTTCCTTCGATTGTTTTTACAGTTGTATAATTTTGGCTTCCAATTCCTAAAAGCGATAAACATTTTATAGAAGAAGAATGCGGCGTTGCTGTTAGAATATTGACAGTTTCTGAAATTCCGTCTTTAGCGAAATCTTTCCCGAATTGCTTACCAAACCATTGTCTGGCAACACCAAGAGATGTAAAATTTGACATAGTAGCGCCAGTAACGAATCCGCCTAAAAATGAATCAGGAAGTTCTAACAATTGCAATAATAAATTGATGGTTTCAAACTCTATTAATGCCGATGCTCCTCCTTGTGCCTTTACAGCTTGAGTATTCTGATCATACACAGTCGCTAGCCAATCGCCTACAATAGACGCAGGTGTTGAGCCGCCAGTAACAAATCCCCAATATCTCGGCCCTGGCGAAGAAACCATCAATGGAGCTAATCTTTCATTAAACTCCTTCAAAGCTTCAATAGATCCTAAACCTAAATCGTTTAGCTCCGTTTTAGGATCTATTGAATAGGTATTAGACGTTGGAATATTTTCGATATTATTCAGAAAACCAATTCCGTGCTGTTTTGTTTTTTCTAAGATATTCTCAAAATCGTTGAGATCATGCTGTAATTTTGAATTCATAAGTTTGTTGTATTAGTTATGTCGCGCAGATTGCGCGGATAAGGAAGATTAATAAAAATTTTGATTGTTTTAAAGAACAGCTACCACTTCGTCTTTTCAGAGAATCTCGAAACCATCATAGAACAGATTACATCTCCATTGGCGTTTAATAACGTAGCAATTGGGTCAACCAATGTCCCCAAGATCATAGCCACTGGCAAAGCTTGCTCCATCGGAAAACCATAAACCGTAATGGCTAAAATTTCTCCAATATAACCTCCGTTTGGAATTCCTCCTTCGACAATTGAAACTACAACTGTAATCCCGAGTGCTAAAAGAATCGTCATCGGATCTGAAAAATCTTTACCAAACATGGCAAACAAAAAAGTTATTTTTAAGATGGACGACATACTCGATCCATCTTTATGCAAAGGTGCTCCAAGCGGAATTACCAAATTACGTACGTGAGCCGGAATTCCCATTTTTTCTGCTGCAGCTAAATTGGCTGGAATAGTCGCAATACTGCTACAAGTTCCTACTGCTGTTAATGACGGTGCTATATTATTACTCCAGAAAACTTTAAAAGCTCTTTTCCCGCCAGAGACAAAAGCATATAAGCTAAAGAACACAAAGAAATAGAAAACACAAGCTGCATAATAAACTGCCATCGGTTTTGCATAAACTCCCAACAATTGCGGTCCAAAAACGCCAACTTGATAAGCAAAATAAGCTCCTAAACCAATTGGTGCAAATTTCATTATGATGTTCAGAAGCTGTTTCATTACCTCGTTTCCTGAATCTAGAAAACTTTTGAAAGCATTTCCTTTTTCTCCTGACTGTAAAGTGGAAAAACCGACTAAAAAGGAGAAAATGATCAAGGCTAGCATGCTTTTTCGAGATAATAATTCAAAGAAATCATTTGCTGTAAGCAGTTTTGCAATCTGATCTCCTGCTGATCCTGATGCTACTTCTTCAAACGGAACTTTGGCAATAGCAATATCTTCATGAATTGGAAAAAGATAAACAGCGCAGATCATTACAATTGCTGATATCAAAATTGTCCCTAGAAAAACTAGAATCATGATGATAAACAGTTTCCCTAATTTCTCCGTTCTTTCCAGATTCGCTATCGAAGAACCAATTGTAAAAAAGATAAGGGGAATAATGGCTGTAAAAAGTAAGTTTAGAAAAATATCCCCAAGTGGTTTTATAATTAAAACTTTTTCTCCGAAAACCAATCCAAAAATACTTCCAGTTATAATTCCGCCAAGAAGCCATAAAATGCTGCTGTAACTCTGTAAAAAATTGATTTTCTTAACTTCCATAATGATACAAGGGTTTAGAATTCAGCAACCTTTATTTTTTAACACATAGAAACGTTCTCTTTGTCTATAAAGGCGTTTCACTTATTTAAAACAAACATAGCTATGTGTGAAAAATGTATTTTTCTTTTAATTCTTCTCAACTAAAATTAAGAAAAATCTATGTTTCTATGTGTTTAAAATTTCAACTACTTCTCCAGAACAATAGTTGTAAAAGCTCTATCAACCAAGTCGCCGGTTTTGCTTTTTACTTTTTCAGTCTGTGTTTCTGTATAGACGATTTTAAAATCTGATTTTTTGATCAACTCCTGCGCTTTTTCTGTACTATACAATTCAAATTCGAATTGCGTAAACGGCAGTTTTTTCATAAAATCTTCTTCTGCAAATGTCAAACAGAAATTTCCATTTGGTTTTAAAACTCTGTAAATCTCTGAAAGCAATTCTTCGGGTTTCTGCCAAAAATAGATTGTATTTACAGTAAATATTTTATCGAATAATCCATCCTCAAACGGAATTGTATTCCCATCATAAAGAGAAAAGAAAGCTTGTTTTTGAGAAACAAAATTTCGGTTGATCTGACGCGCTTCCTGAAACATCAGTTCCGACATTTCCAGTCCGTAGTATTTAATTTTTTCTGCTTGTTCGAATAGAAATTCTACGTGCCCAGCGTTTCCGTGACCTAATTCTAGAATTCTATTTTCTTTTGAAATATTCAGATTTTGAATCGAATGTTTGGTCATATTGATGTTCGTTTCGTTCATCATATTGGCCATTTCGATTCCTTTTTCTCCTGTTGGATGTTTTAATTGAGAGGCTATGGCTTGTAATTCTTCGTTTTTCATGATTCGAAAATTTAAACTTCTAAATTAAACAAAATCCTTCAGCAATTTGTTGTCACTTGGTGACAGATTCCAATCAACGCTTGTTTTGTCATTTCGACGAAGGAGAAATCTCCACGAGAAGCTCGACAAAGATTGGATTCTCGTTGCGGAGTTACTTGCTAAGATTTCTCCTTCGTCGAAATTGTAAAAGTCACTTATTTCGGTAACGGATTTATCATTTCAATTGGCTTTTTTCCATCAATTCCCTGATGTGGTCTTTCGTGATTATAGTAATATAAATATTGTAATAATTCTTCTTTTAGTTC